>CAZEXS010000038.1:0-31594 GCA_964516915.1 uncultured Gammaproteobacteria bacterium | reverse complement strand
CGGGTACTGTGATCGCCATTATTGATGACGGCGTGCAACTCGATCATGAAGACCTAAATATATGGGTGAACCCAGGTGAGGTTGGTGAGGGCAGAGAAACTAATGGCATTGACGACGATGGTAATGGCTGTATCGACGATGTTAATGGTTGCGACTTTGTCGACGATACTCTATCTGATCTCTTAAATCCGGCGGCAGACTTAAGTTTTTGTAGCAGTGCTTTGATCAATGGAGGAGACCCGGTCGACGGCGCGGGTAATAAGTGTCGCTGCCAAGATAATGACGGTATTCTTGGGCCTGACGGGGACCCTAGCCCTCAGGCCAGTTCTACTTGTCTAGACTTTAATGATCAAGTCGTCGCAGAGCAAGATGATCACGGAACGGCGGTCGCAGGTTTGGCTGCGGCCATAGGCAATAACAATATTGGTGTTGCGGGTACGGCTTACTCAGCACAAGTTTTGCCAATTAGATTAATTTCTGATTTTGATGGCGATGTGAACGATGACTTTTGCGCTCGAGCCGTCGAGGCATTCACTTATGCTGGGCGCTATGCCGATGTTATTAATAACAGTTGGACAACTGATGATGGCACCTGCCCAGCGCTCGATGAAGTTATTAGCTTGGTGGTCGATGGTGACCTGACTGAGAATTCGGTGAATGCGTCAAATCAATTGGTGCAGAGCAGCATGACGAATATTTCTAAGCGCGCCGGTTTAGGCTCGCCGGTGATATTTTCGGCGGGTAATAATGCGTCTGGCTGGGTCAGGGTGACGGTACCAGTAGCCGAAGGCGAACATGATTATGAGTGGCGTTTTCTGAGAACGCTGGATATCAGCGGAGGGGCAGCCAACAACCAAGCACTCGATGACAGTGCTTGGCTTGATGACATCAATTTTCCTGACGGGTCGATGGAACAGTTTGAAACGGGTATTCCACAAGGCCCTGATCAGTTCAGGCTGGGGTGCGAAATTAATGAATGCAATGATGAGTGCGCTGGTATCTCCCTGCTGGCCGGCGAGCAATGCCGTTTGTGGGAAATCAATACCGACCCAAACTTTTCACGATCCGGCAACTCAGCGACCATCAATCACAGTGCCAATTTGTCGCCCTGTAATAACAGCTATTTAAGTATTACTAAAGACGGGCCGGCGGGTGAAATTTCGTTTTGGATTTGGGTATCTACTGATCTGCAACAATTTGCCGATAAGGTGGAATTTCTCGTGGATGGTGAAGAAGCCATTAGTTTTGGAGATTTAGCCAGGTTTGTAGATAACTCAGTGGCCTATCCCGCCAGTTTAACAAAAGTGATTGCGGTTGGAGCGAGCGATTCTGGTGACCTGTCCGGCGATTCGACCCCCAGTCTGTTGGCACAAGAAAGAACTTCATATAGTCAATATGGCTCTGGATTAGACGTTCTAGCGCCCGGAAGTGACCAGCATCTTGGTATCGTTACCACTGATCGTTACACCAGCGGTAACGGCTTCAATAATGGTCAAGCGATCGCAGATGAAGCGAATCCGGGTCGATATACCAGCGACTTTGGCGGTACTTCTGCATCTGCGCCGATTGTCGCCGGTATTGCGGCAACGTTGATCGCAACAGATACAATGATATCTGCCGCCGACGTTGAGCGAACTCTTCAAGCGACTGCTGATAAAATCGGCCGTTTGGGTGCCAGTGGCTATGCACCGGATGGCAATGGTAGTACGCGCTCGCAGTTT
This sequence comes from uncultured Gammaproteobacteria bacterium, assembly GCA_964516915.1. Classification (GTDB taxonomy): domain Bacteria; phylum Pseudomonadota; class Gammaproteobacteria; order Arenicellales; family Arenicellaceae; genus Arenicella. Next base: position 29,873 of record CAZEXS010000038.1, on the reverse strand, counting down.
TACGGGTATGGCAGAGTCAACATGTTTAGTGCTGTGCAATCGGTATTAGGCTGGTCTAATTTACCTGCCAATCAAAATTGTAGCGTAGAGCCATTTTCGTACACGGTTTCAAATGATCTTTTGCTCTCCAATTTCACGCCTCTTGCGTCTGGCGGTATGTGTCCTGCATTAGGAAGTACCACGGCACAAGGCGTTACAGTTTCGGATGATTTTTGTATTCCAATTCGTGCGCAGAACGGCATTATAGCTTTCGTGTGTTTGTAAAAGGTCTCTCCAGTACTTCAGAAATTAAAACTGCTAACTGCCGATCAATTTTGATTTGGATTCAAAGCGCGATATGGCCTAATATTCGTATATGAATTCGAATGTCATCGATCAAAAGCGAGCAAGCCTATTAGGCTTGTCAGCGGTCTTGTGCTGGTCTACGGTGGCTACTGCCTTCAAACTTAGTCTGGTTTATCTTACCCCGCTTCAGCTTATTCTAGTCGCCTCTACCGCATCCACTTTGTTTTTAATATTGGTTCTATGCTGGCAAGATCGCGTTTCTGAACTATGGCAACAACCGATGAGAGTGTATCGGCTTTCGTTTTTTTTCGGTTTTTTGAACCCCTGTCTATATTACTATTTACTGTTTTCTGCCTATGATATTTTGCCGGCCCAAGAAGCTCAGGCGATCAATTACAGCTGGGCGATTGTAATGACCTTTATGGCTGTGCCGCTACTAAAGCAAAAGCTTCATTGGTACGATTATATAGCGGCACTATTTTGTTATCTTGGGGTATGTGTCATTGCCACCCGGGGTAATTTACTCAGCATGGAGTTTGCAAGTGGTCTAGGCGTTAGTTTAGCCGTGCTGAGTACCGTCGTCTGGTCAACGTATTGGATATTTAATCAAAGAGATCAGCGTGAGCCTTTGCTAGGCTTGGCCTTGAACTTTATTACTGCATTGCCAATCCTGATTGCCTTAGTCGCGTGGCGAGGTGAGCTGAATTTTCTCAGTGGTGCTTGGCAAGGTTTGTTGGGCGGTGCCTACGTGGGAATCTTTGAAATGGGCTTGGCATTCGTTTTATGGTTAGTGGCCATGAAAAGCGCTGAAAACACCGCACGTTTGGCCAATCTTATTTTTATTTCACCGTTTCTTTCGTTATTGTTTATATCCGTATTTTTGGGTGAAACAATATTATTCAGTACCTTAATCGGGCTCGTCATGATTGTCGCGGGTCTATTAGTGCAACAGGCCTTAGCCGTGTCTTCTGATGAAAAAAAACACTAAGATAATTAACGCTGGTAGAAGCAAACAATTCACCGGAGCTGGCGTTAACCCTAAACTAATGCGGACCTCGACAGTGGTGTTTGATTCAGTGGAGGAAATGAACATGGCCACACTGTCTTGTGACGAAAATGTTGAATATTATGGCCGTCGCGGAACCAGTACGACATTCGCATTAACAGAAGCCATGTGTGAACTTGAGAGTGCCGCAGGCTGTTATGTTTACCCTTGTGGAACGGCCGCCATTACGGCTAGCTTGTTGTCCTTCTTATCGGCCGGCGACCATTTATTGATGGTCGATTCGGTTTATCAGCCAACGCGAGAATTTGTTGACGGTACTCTGGCTCGTATCGGCGTTAAAACCACCTATTACGACCCAATGATCGGTGCCGCAATTGAAGGTTTAATACGACCCAATACCAAAGTGATATTTTTAGAGTCCCCCGGTAGTTGGACTATGGAAGTGCAGGATGTTCCCACTATCGTGGAAATCACACGACGGCATAAAATCGTTAGCATGATTGATAACACCTATGCCACGCCTTTTAATTTTAAGCCACTAGACGTCGGCGTAGATATCTCCATTCATTCGGCCACTAAATACTTGAGCGGTCATTCTGACACGATGCTTGGCTTGGCCAGCGCCAATCAAGACACTTGGAAGCAATTACAAGCTAACAGTTATCAACTTGGTCAATGTGCGTCGGTGGACGATTGCTACACCACGTTACGTGGGCTACGCACTTTGCCGGTACGCATGGCTCAGCACTCTCACAGTGCACTCGAGTTGGCTCATTGGTTGTCGAAACACTCACTGGTTGATCATGTGCGCCACCCAGCGCTGGCAAGCTGCCCGGGTAACGAATTTTTCTTGAGAGATTTTGCCGGCGGAAATGGCTTATTTTCATTTGTACTTAAGCAATTTAACCAAACCGCATTAGACGCAATGCTCGACAGTTTCACACACTTTAAAATGGGCTTTTCATGGGGCGGATATGAAAGCTTGGTATTGGGGTCTGCCGGCTTTTCGAATTGTAGAACCGCGACCAAATGGGTGGCGGCGGGTTCCACCGTTCGTCTACATATCGGCTTAGAGGATATTGAAGACTTACGCGATGACCTGATGCAAGGTCTAAGCGTTTATCAAACACACCTAGGTAACTAGGCGGCAAATTCGGTCAAACTAGCAGCTCAATTCGGATAAATATGGCGATGAAATTGTATGAGTAATTTTCCTGAATGGCTTAGTTTGTTGCCACCCATAGTGGCGCTGTTATTCGTTTTATGGCGTAAAGAGGTGGTGTCAGGGTTGATGCTTGGCTTGCTAACCTCTGAAATTTTGCTTGGAATCCAAGGTGGCAATTTCAGCGTGTTGGGCAGTTTTATCGCGACAATTGAACGGGCCATCAGCAAGTTGTCTGAGCCGGGGAATGCACGACTGATTTTATTTAGCCTATTGATTGGCGCTTTACTCGGCTATATGCGTTTCTCGGGCGGCGTTTCGGCGACGGTTCATAAATTGGTCAACCTTGGCTTAGCAAGCAATGCTCGTCGTACGGGTTTGATGACATTCGGTACTGGCGTGGTGGTTTTCTTAGAATCGAACTTAAGCGTATTGACCGCCGGTATTGTCTCGCGCGGCTTGTTTGATAAATTCAATATGAGTCGTGAACGGTTGGCCTACATAATCGACAGTACTTCTGCACCAATCTGTATATTGATTTTTCTAAATGGTTGGGGCGCTTTCGTGATGGGTTTAGTCACGCCTTACGATATTGGCCAGGCTCCAGCATCGCTAATGTTGGGTGCCGCTGCACTTAATGTATATGCGCTCTCTACCTTGGTTGTGGTGTTTTTTACGGTATGGACAGGCAAAGTGTACGGGCCTTTGGCACGGTGTGAATCGGCAGCACCTAACGATGTGGCTCAAGAGGTAATGACAAGCGAAGGCCGAGCGCGCGACATGCTTGTGCCGCTAGCCATATTGGTTGTCAGTATGGTTTGTTTTATGTATATGACGGGTCACGATGCATTGATGGCCAGCGGCGACACGTTCACCACTGGCCAAGCGATATTGTCTGGCAGCGGTGGCAAGTCGGTTTTATACGCAACCATTCTGGCTACACTCGTTTCGTTCTTCATGTTGATTTTTCAACCAAGGTTTACGCACCAACAGCTAATGTCTGAGGGTTTTAAAGGCATGGCTGAGCTATTGCCTTTAGTGGCCATTTTATTTGTGTCAATTTGTTTGGGCGCCAGCGTACGCGAGCTTGGAACCGGCGAATTTATATCGGGTCTTGTGGCGGATCATCTGCCGTTGTGGATAGTGCCTGCGGTGGTATTCGTAGCTGGCGCGTTTGCCTCGTTTACTACCGGAACCTCGTGGGGCACTTTTGCATTGATGGTGCCAATTGCCATGCCTATCTCAATTAATTTGGGAATCTCGCCAGAATTGATGTTGGCAGCGGTGCTTGGCGGTGGTGTGTTTGGAGACCATTGTTCACCGGTATCCGATACCACGGCGGTGTCATCATTAGCGGCGGGTTGCGATCTTCTCGATCACGTTAAAACGCAATTACCTTACGCGTTAAGTTGCGGGCTATTTACCATATTGGCATACCTGGTGATGGGCCTAGCGATGACTTAAGCTATTGTATTGTCAGTGATGGCTTAGCCGATAAGAACGGCAATCAGCGGCAGCCACAAAAACGAAAATAGAGTGCTGTAGCCAATCAAGGTCGCGCAAAAACGTGGCGATAAACCTGCCTGAATCGCCATAATGCCGGGGGTAATCATGCACGGCATCGCCGCTTCGAAAACGGTTGCTTGTGTAATCGGGGTGGCCGCACTGGTGGCAGTCAGTGCTAAGTAGGCCAACAGTGGTGCCATGATCATTTTGAGGCTGATCGCAGAGAGTAGCGGCAGACGGTGCTCTGGTAAAAGTTGTGGTTGAAACTGCAGGCCGATCACCAGTAATGCTATAGGCATAAGTGTGGCGCTGAATAACTTAAGTAAAGGTTGAAGGTCTATTATTAGATCTTCGATCGGCATAAAGCTTGCTATCAATAGCGCCAAGAATGGCGGAAAGCTCATAACGCGCTTGGCAATGCGCGTCGCATTAATTGCTTGTTCAGAGCCGTTGGGCGCGTAAACAGCAATAGTGATGATTCCCGCGGTGCTTAGTATTAAGAAGCTGCCAAGTTGATCGTAAAATATGGCGTAGCTTAAAACGGTGTCATTGAAAAACGCCTGCACCATTGGGTAGCCTAAAAATGAGGTGTTGCCAAGAATGGTGAGCAGTAGCGCGGCGCCCTCCAATGGTTTAGCGATACGAAAAAAACGACAAAGGGCGATGATCATGCATCCGCCAATCAATGCCCAAAGCCACGCAAAACCAGCCGGTATTAGCATGCTAGGGTTGAATTCCAGCGCGGGAATTTTGAGCAAAATTATACTTGGCATCGCCACATAGATTATGTAGCTGTTTAGCCAAGCAGCCACGTGGGTGGGCCGGGTAGTAAATCGTCTCGCTATATAGCCTAAGATAAAAAAGCCGACAATGTAGATAATGGTTTGCATGTGGTAACGCCGTACTTACATGGCTTCGAGCTCTTCCCAGCGTGCGAAGCAGGTCTCAAGCTGGTCTTGCAGATCTTTTAATTGAGTGCCTGTGTCGGCAATGATATCTGCTGTTTGTTGGTAAAATTCCGGCGCCGCCATTGTCTGAGTCAGAGTTTCTATCTCAGTCTCTAGATCATCAATTGTTTTTGGCATTTGATCTAGTTCGCGCTGTAGTTTGTAGCTTAACTTTTTTGATTTCGCTGCTGCGCCAGCCTTTGTTGAGTTGACGGCCGATGGGTTGGCTTCTGCGCTAACGGCTGCTTTATCTAATTTACTTTGATCGCGCTTTTGCCGCAGCCAATCAGCGTAGCCACCTATGTATTCAAATACGTTTCCTTGGCCTTCAAACGCGATGGTGCTGGTAACCACATTGTCTAAAAATGTGCGATCATGGCTTACTAACAGCAGGGTGCCACTGTAATCCATTAAAAGTTGTTCTAACAATTCCAAGGTTTCGTAATCTAAATCATTAGTGGGTTCATCCAACACTAAAAAGTTAAACGGTTGAGTGAACAGCTTTGCCAACATCAGGCGGTTACGTTCGCCACCCGACAGTTTTGCGGCAGGCGCGCGCGCTCTCGCTGGGCTGAACAAGAAATCTTGCAAATAGCCCATGATGTGTTTTCGCTGCCCATTTATTTCGATTTCTGTATTTCCAGAAACATTGTCTTGCACACTGAGATCGTCTCGGATTGCCGAGCGATGTTGGTCTAAGTAGGCAATTTGCAACGACGTACCAATTTTTATCTCACCGCTTTGAGGTTGGTTTTCGCCGGTTAGCATTTTGATTAGAGTGGACTTTCCGCAACCGTTTGGCCCGATGATGCCGACTTTGTCGCCGCGCATGATTCGGCAAGAAAAGTCATTGATGATCGTTTTGTCGTCAAAACTAGCGTGTAAATTCTTGGCCTCGATAACGACCTTGCCGGATTTGCCACCTTGGTTTAGGTTGATATTGGCGGTACCTTGCCGGTCGCGGCGGTGCCTTCGTTCTTCACGCATTTTTTTCAATGCGCGAACTCGGCCTTCGTTACGTGTGCGGCGTGCTTGAATACCTTGCCTGATCCATACTTCTTCCTGGGCTAGTTTTTTATCGAACTTGGCGTGGTGGCGTTCTTCTTCTTCCAATGCTTTGGCTTTGCCGGTGATGTAACTTTGAAAATTACCAGGGTAGGAGCTAATAACGCCGCGATCAATTTCGATGATGCGTGTGCAAAGCTTGTCGATGAAACTGCGGTCATGCGAAACAATAATCAACGTGACATTAAGACCCATGAGCAGATTCTCGAGCCATAATATGGTGTCGATATCCAGGTGGTTAGTGGGTTCGTCAAGCAGCACAATGTCCGGGTCTTTGACTAAGGCTCGAGCCATTAAAACTCGACGCTTCATGCCTCCCGATAAATCCTTAAAGTTCTGCTCTGGTTCTAAGTTAAATTTTGAACACAGCGTTTTAACTTGGCGGTCAAGTGACCAGGCGTCTACCTCATTCAAGGTGTGTTGCAACTCGACAGACTCATCACCATCTAAATAGAATTGCGCCAGCGCCGGCCCCCTGTCCTGATCGCCCAGTGCTATTACACTGCGAATGTCATAATCTATGTCCAGCGGTACTTCCTGAATTAAGCGCCCAGTGATGGTTCCCTGTTGGCGTATCAGCTCACCTTCATCGGGCAGAAGTTCCCCGTCAATCATTTTCAATAAGGTTGATTTGCCTGCGCCATTTCGCCCAATCAGGCCAATACGCTCGTTAGGTTCGATTATCAGGTTTGCTTGGTCTAGAATGGGGTCTGCGCCGAAGCTAACGTTTACATCCTTTAGAGTAATCAGTGCCATATAAGTGTGATTGAGGTTGAAGGTATCAAAAATGTTTACTGCAAAAATTTAAAAACAGCGGCGTGAAGTCTATCACTATGAGGTTTGTAATCCATGTTAGTTGAACAAATAGCGGTTAATAATAACCTGCGTAATTATATGTATCTGGTCGCATGCCCGGAGACCCGTGAGGCTGTTGCCATTGACCCTCTGGACCATCAAGTCGTTTTGCAGCGCGCTAAAGAGCTAGGTTGGCAAATTCGAGGTGTTATCAATACGCATGAACATCATGACCACATTGGAGGTAATGAGGCGGTGATTGAGGCAACCGGTGCCACTTTATTTGCGCATCATAATGCGATGGATAAAATCCCAAATGTCGACGAAGGCCTCAAAGCCGGGGATGCCGTTCAAATTGGCACATCAGTGGAACTGATTGCCTTAGACACCCCAGGCCACACCTTTTGTCATACCTGTCTTTATTATATTGGCAAAGCCAGTGCTAAGACCGACGCCGAGTTACCCGCAATATTCAGTGGCGACACACTGTTCAATGCGGGTGTGGGTAATTGCCATAATGGCGGTAAACCGGAAACCCTTTATCAAACCTTTAAAGAGCAATTGTTCTTATTGCCGGATTACACGCGCATCTTTCCAGGACACGACTACATAGTCAATAACCTGGAATTCAGCCTAGACCGTGAGCCAAACAACGCAGCGGCGCAGAGTTTATTATTGGCAATGCAACAATGGTCCGGTGAAAAACACTTTATTTCAAATATAGCCATGGAGAAGTTGGTGAATGCGTTTTTTCGCTTAGACAGCGATGAAATTATCGATCAGTTACGTAAGAAGTTTCCCGATTTGGCTGACAGCCCATCTCAAGAGACGGTATTTTTGCGGCTGCGAGAGTTGCGTAATCATTGGTAGGTGTTGGTAGATAGAGGAGGTAGCGGCAAATAATACCTTTGGCAATCTTCATATTGCTTTATATGCCGACATGGCCGACGCAATAAATTTCTGTTAAATGTTCAAATTGCGCGTCAAACCGAACTCAAAGCCCTATAATCCGACCTTTAGTCAGCTTGCTGTCTTTATTCATAGATTAGCTTATTAAATTTAAAATTTGCTTAGGCGAGGAAAATACAATGTCGTTTGATGATCGTGATGGTTTCATCTGGATGGATGGGGAATTTGTTGATTGGCGCGATGCCAAAGTACATGTGCTAACGCATACACTGCACTACGGTGTAGGCGTTTTTGAGGGCGTGCGAGCTTACGCAACCGATAAAGGCCCGGCTATTTTTCGCTTAGATCGACACACCGAGCGCTTACAACAGTCTGCCAAAATAATGGGCATGAAAATCCCATTTTCGGCCGATCAAATAGACCAAGCTCAATGTGAAATTGTGCGTAAAAATAACTTGAAGTCGGCTTATCTCAGGCCAATGGCGTATTACGGTGCTGAAGGCATGGGCTTGCACGCGAGCAGCTTGAAGTGTCATTTAATGGTGGCCGCATGGGAGTGGGGTACTTATTTAGGCGATGATGCTTTGGAAAAAGGCATTCGAGTTAAAACATCCTCATTCAATCGTCATCATGTGAATAGCACCATGGCCAAAGCGAAAACCAATGGCCACTATACGAACTCTATTTTGGCCACCCAAGAAGCCGCAAATTCAGGCTATGACGAAGCCCTATTACTTGATACTAACGGTTATGTGGCCGAAGGCGCCGGTGAAAATATTTTTGTTATACGTCGCGGTAAGGTTTATACGCCCGAGTTAACTTCAGCTTTAGAAGGCATCACCCGTGATACAGTGTTTGATGTATTGACTAGGGATATGGGGCTTGAAGTTGTCGAAAAACAAATCACTCGTGACGAAGTCTACACCGCCGATGAGGTGCTTTTCACCGGTACCGCCGCTGAAGTTACGCCTATCGCGTCACTTGATGATCGTGAAATAGGTGACGGTAAACGTGGGGATATCACGGCTGAAGTGCAAAAACGGTACTTCGATATTGTCTACGGCCGAGATGCGTCACGCGAGAACTGGTTGACCTACCTATAGATGTTAAACGGTCAATGCCAAAGGAGTCGTGTTAAGTAGGCTCGCCGTGATTGACTCCGAATTTATTTACCTGTCGGCGTTTGAACCTAATATTTAAGCCAGATGACCTACGCGACTAAAAAATACCTGATTATTGGCCCTTCTTGGGTTGGTGATATGGTGATGGCACAGAGTTTATTCATCGATATTAAGCAGCGTGAACCGAATGCCCAGATAGATGTATTAGCGCCAGCCTGGACCGCCGCCATGGTCGACCGAATGCCTGAGGTAACTGAGTTGGTTGCAGGCAATTTTAATCATGGGAAGCTGAGCTTCGGCGAACGAATTCGTCTTGGCAAGTCACTGCGTGGCATGGGTTACACCAATGCTATTTTGTTGCCAAACTCTTTGAAGTCTGCGCTGGTGCCAACGGTTGCGAAAATACCGACCAGAACCGGTTTTATCGGTGAGCAACGTTGGGGTTTTTTAAATGATATCCGCAAGCTTGATAAACAAGCTCTGCCGATGACGGTGCAACGTTTTATCGCCCTAGGCATGGTGAAAGGTGCCGAGCCCAGATCATTAAACTCGATCCCCGCACCGAAGTTGGTGGCTGACTCATCGTCAGCTAAAACGGCACTCACAGCGAATGCTCTTAGTGTTGACAGTAGGGTTCTGGGGTTATGCCCAGGCGCGGAGTTTGGTGCCTCGAAACAATGGCCAGCTAAGCACTATGCCGAGCTTGCAAATTATTATCTTAATAAAGGCTGGCAGGTTTGGCTTTTTGGTTCGGGAAACGACGTGGCCTTAAGTGAACAAGTTAATCAGCTGACCAATGATCAATGCGAGATTCTGGCGGGTAAAACATCCTTGCCTGAAGCCATTGATTTAATCTCGATGACCTCCTTAGTGGTGAGTAATGATTCTGGGTTGATGCACATCGCTGCGGCGCTTCAAGTGCCATTAGTAGCGGTGTATGGCTCCACTGATCCGGGGCATACTCCGCCCTTGAGTGACAACCATTCAATCGCTCGCCTAGGGCTTGAATGCAGCCCATGCTTTGAACGTGAATGCCCTTTACAGCACCTTGATTGTTTGAATAAGTTACTTCCTGAGTCGGTTATTGAAATGGCCGAAAAGATACTATGAAGGTCTTGGTCGTTAAGTTAACGTCGATGGGAGACGTACTACATCTGATGCCGGCGCTCAGTGATTTACAAGCGCAATATCCTGAAGTGGCGGTCGATTGGATGGTTGAAGAAAGCTTTGACGAGATCCCCAGCTGGCACCCGTCGGTGAACAGAGTAATTCCGGTGGCAACGCGACGCTGGCGAAAGTTTCGATGGGCTTACATTAAAGAATTTTTTCAATTTTGGTGTTTACTGCGTAGCCAGCGTTATGATGCGATTGTGGATGCTCAAGGATTGATTAAAAGTGCGGTGTTTAGCCGTTTTGCTAAGACCAATAAACAGGGTCAGCGTATTGGCTTTTCGGGTAGTTCGATTAAAGAAACGCCCGCCGCCAAATTTTATCGAAACAAGATAGATGTCCCACGTGAACAGCATGCCATTGATCGGCTAAGACAATTGTTTGCCGGTGGTTTCGGCTATGCTTTACCCACTTCAAAGCCGAACTACCTGTTAAGCAGTCGGCGCGCGAATTCTCGTGATATTCCAACAGTGTTTTTATTACATGGCACAACCTGGGATACCAAGCATTTACCTCGCGATATTTGGCGTAACTTGGCAAGGTTAATTATAGACGACGGTTATCGAGTGGCTTTGTCATGGGGTAATGAACAAGAGAAGCAACGCGCGGAGTGGATCGCTGATGGACTTAGCGAAGCTGAGGTCTTGCCTAAGCTAAGTCTGTCAAAGTTAAAAGACCGAATGGCGGCTGCCAGCGGTGCGGTCGCCGTGGATACTGGGCTAGGGCATCTTGCGGCTGGTTTAGGTTTACCTTGTGTGTCCATTTACGGATCGACTAATTCTAAGCTCACCGGTGCTCTAGGCGAAAATCAGCAATGGCGGCAGAGCGCGTACCCTTGCTCGCCTTGTTTGTTAAAAACATGCCCAAAAATGACCGAGCAGGTGACGCAGCCGCCGTGTTACCAAGAAATGGACGCAGCGGAAATTTGGCAAGCTCTGTACGAACGTATAGCGTGAACAAATATGATATTGCTCATCTGATAATTAACGCCGTTTGGTGTGCTTAACACTCATAAGAATTGTCGGCTGATTCGACAATCGCACAAAATTGCCTGTTTTCTGACCAATTGGGCGTATAATCACGAATAATTCAACCGCTATCTACCGTCATGCATTTCGCGTTCTGTCTATATAAACATTTTCCGTACAGCGGCCTATCCTTGGATATGCTGAGGATTGCCAACGAATGTATCCAGCGTGGCCATAAGGCTACCGTATTCACCGGCAGTTGGGAGGGAGACGTACCAGAAGGTGTTGAGGTTGTGATTATCAAGCACTTTGGCATGACCAATCACACACGGGCGCAAGCTTTCCATCGGAAGTTGCGGACTCAGTTAGATGATCATGAATTCGATGTGGTCGTTGGCTTTAATAAAATCCCGGGTATGGACATTTATTACTGCGGTGATTATTGCTACGTTGGCCGCTCATTCTTACGGCACTCTTGGTTCTACCGATTTACGCCGCGCTTTTTGTATTTCTCAAATTTTGAACGAGGAGTGTTCGACGCTTCGTCTAAGACCAATATTTTGTCGCTTTCGGACCGAGAGCGTCTTATTTATCAACAATACTACCTAACCCAAGACTCTCGATTTTTGTGCTTGCCGCCAACCTTAGAAAAGGCGCGCTGGGCCAATTTGGACAAACTGCCAAACCGTGAAGCGCTGCGTACTTCATTGGGAATAAAAAGTGACGAAAACTTGGTGCTGTTAATTGGCTCAGGCTTTCAAACAAAAGGCTTAGATCGCGCGATTGTGGCGCTGTCTGCCTTGCCTGAGGAGTTGTTAAATAAGACCAAATTGTTTGTTGTTGGACAAGATAAAATAGACAATTTTCATAGAATTGCCAAAAAATACGGCGTTGCTGATCAGTTACATTTTCTGGGCGGACGCAAAGATGTGCCTTCGCTAATGAAAGCCGGTGATATGCTGTTGCACCCAGCGTACGCTGAAACCACAGGCGGAGTGCTGTTAGAGGCTATCGTGTCTGGCCTGCCTGTTTTGGCAACGCCGGTGTGCGGTTATGCACCGCATATTAAATTAGCCGATGCTGGCCACGTGTTGCGCAAGCGCTTTTCACAAGAAGAACTTAATCAAAAGTTGCATGAAATGCTGCTTTCTGATGAAAAAGAAGCCTGGCGACAGAATGGCTTGAAATATGGTCAAAACCCAAGTTTGTACGTGATGCCACAGCGCGCGGTCGATTTCATTGAGCAAACTTGCGCACAACAAAGCCTGTATTTAAGTCGCCAAGAAATGAAGGACAGCGATGAGCAGCTTTATATAACCAACGAGTTGCGCCAGTCACTGCGTGGCGAAGACTCGTTTTATCAAATGATGAACATCGATGGAAAAGTTTATCGCGAAGCCTTAGGTCGAAGAACGCTAAGATTCACCAGAGGCAACAAAGATTACTTTTTAAAGATGCACACTGGCGTAGGTTGGGGTGAAATTTTTAAAAACATCGTGTACCTGCGTGCACCCGTAGTGGGTGCCTTAAATGAGTGGCATGGCGTTCATCGACTAAAGGACTTGGAAATTGACACCATGACGGTGTCGGCCTATGGCATACGCGGCCGTAATCCAGCGACCAAGCATTCGTTTATTGTTACCGAAGCATTGCCTACTGAAACCAGTTTGGAAGACTTTTGTGGAGAGTGGCTAGCGAACCCGCCAACCACATTAAAAGAAATTCGACTTAAGCGATGGATACTCAACAAAGTTGTCGAAACCGCCCGAGTCATTCATGAGAATGGTGCAAACCATCGTGATTTCTATCTTTGTCACTTTTTATTAGATGCGCATTTTGAAAACGAAGATGTATCAGCCGAAAGTAAGTTGTATTTGATTGATTTGCATCGAATTCAAATGCGACGAAAAACCCCCGAGCGTTGGGCCGTTAAAGATATCGCGGGTTTGTACTATTCAAGTAAGGATATCGGACTGACTAAACGTGACTTATATCGCTTTATGAAATTGTATCGTGGTAAACCGTTGCGAGAAATTTTCCGCACCGAAATGCCCTTTTGGCGAAAAGTAGTGAGCCGCGGCAATAAATTATACGAGTCAGAAAAACGTAAAGCCAAAATGCAAGAGAGCTTGCAACGTCAGCGAGCTCAAGAACGTTTACAAGACTCGCTTCCTGACGATGTGGTAAAGCCAAGTAAGTTGCTGATTCGAAATAATGTTGGTAAATAGTCGGTTTTGATCGAATGAATGCTGAGCATTGGGTAGATCAAGCTGCCACCGTTGTACGCAAACCGAGATATGTATTACGGACCGGTGCTAAATCGGCGGCCTTGTTGCCGAGCACAGCGACCGGTTTGAACGCCTTGCTTGATAGCGCAGAACCCGAACATATCTTAAAAGATGATCGAACGACGACTGTTGTTAAATTGTCAGTATCAGAGAAAACATTCATTCTTAAACGCTATAACCCAAGGAACCAATGGCATAAGCTTAAGCGCGCTTTACGAAAGTCGCGTGCACGTCGCTGTTGGGAAATGAGTTTTGAGTTTAAGCGCAGCGGGCTGAACGTTTCGCCGCCAGTGATGATGTTTGAAGATCGTTATGCGTTGATTCGCATGAATGCGTATTTCGTCAATAAATTTTTAGCCGGCGACGAGTTGCTCACCGCCTTACCGAATATGCCCGACAGTGAGCGTGAATTGGTTAAGCAAGCGGTTATGCAAGCGTTTAAAAAGTTAGAAGAGTCAAGAATATCTCACGGCGATATGAAAGCCACCAACTTGCTTTGGGTAAACGGCGAACTGTTTTTTATCGACCTGGACGCTGCACAAAAACACTCAAAATGGTCGTTGACTTGGAGCAAGAGCCATTTAAAGGATAAGCGACGATTTATGAAAAATTGGCAGGGGCAACCTGAGTTGCTGGCTCTATTTCCTGGTCTTGAATGCTAAGCTTTTTGAGTTCTAAGCTGTTTGAATTCTAAGTTTTCCGAATTCTTAGCTAATATCGTTTTCAGCTAAAAAATCATTAAGACGAGCATGTTGTTTCATTGCGTCGCTATATCCCAAATCGATTAAGCGCTTACAGAACTTACCATCAAACATTAAATAGCTGACCAGCCGGCGGCTGTTGCTTTTACCCATGCCGAGTAGTTTTAGTGCAACTCGAAAGCTCTTAGGTAAGTCGTCGTAATGTTCTTGGGCGATGTTGGCAATATCTTTTGATGGAGATATGACCATGTAATCTATTTTTTTGATATTGGCTGTATTGTCTTCATCCAATACCCTATTGGTGCGATCCATGCGTTCAATATCCGATTGCAGACCATTTAGAAACAGGGTGTCTAGAACATAACCGGAAATTTGGCCTAAAGTAGGGCGATGTATTGGCGGCTTTGCTTGTTCGTGTGCCTCGTCTTCTTCGCTGATACGAAGCCCCACAATTAGGATTTTATGGGCTCCTAGATGAATCGCAGGGCTGATAGGTGAACTTTGACGCATCGATCCATCGCCATAGTGTTCATCGCCTATCTTCACCGATGGGAAGATAACCGGTATGGCTGACGAAGCCATCAAATGATCAATGGTTAGCTTGCAGCGAATACCTTCGCGTCGACTGCGATCCCAATTTTCTATGCTGTCAGCGCCATCGAAAAATGTGATGGATTCCCCCGATGTGTAACTGCAAGCCGTGACGCTGTAGCCATGAAGGTCACCACTTTTTATTGATTCATCGATTCTATTGAAATCCACATATTCGCTAAGCAGACCTCTGAGTGGCGCATTATCGAGCAGTGACGCCGGCCCCTTTTTCCAGTCTCCAGGCCCAAGGTTACTCCAAAACCAATGTGAAATTCTTTTGGCCAGATTCCTGGCATCGGCATAAAATACTTGGTTTAAGGTAAAGTTGCTCCATACTTGGCTGATACGCTCAACCCCCTGATGAAAGTTCTTAGCGTTCGAGGCCATTGCAATCGTGTTGATTGAGCCAGCGGATGTGCCGCAGACGATGGGAAAGGGGTTTGGCGCATCTGTCGGTACAATTTCGGCCAGGGCTTTTAGAACTCCGACCTGATATGCCGCTCTGGCACCGCCGCCTCCCAACAGTAGGGCGGTACGCTGTATTGGCTTATTTTCTGTGTTTCCCGTCATCTCGAAACAAACGTGTTATCAAAAAGCGACGCGTTAGCCGATCGCAGGGACTTCGATATCACGACGGCCGCGCAATGGTATTCTGCGTTTTTGACTTGGCTGACTTTTGCGTTTTTCAAGCGCTGCCAATTTCTCAGCTTCGCGTTGCTCAGGGGTTTTGGTGGTACCTTGTTTCTTGTCATGCCGATCTTTACGTGGCATGCGGTTTGGATTGCCTTTCTCGCGTCGGGCACGTTCGTTTGGTGTTTTTGAGTCTGAGTGCTTCTGATTTTTGAAGTTGCCGCTCTTGTCTTTACGGTCTCTTGGGTTGGGTTTCTTGTCACGACTGTCCCGCTTTCTATTCGAACGGAGTTTGCTCAAATCAGGCTGAACTGGGTCTTTGAATAGTAAGTCAGCGATTTCACGTTCAACTGGAATACGGTGTTCGATGAACTCTTCGATGTCCATTATGTTCATCGCATACGTTTCGCAGATTAAACTCATGGCTGTGCCACTGGCTCCGGCACGTCCGGTTCGCCCGATTCGGTGAACATAGTCTTCGGCATCGGTTGGCAGGTCGAAGTTGAATACGAAATTCACGTTCGGAATATGCAGGCCACGCGCTGCCACGTCGGTAGCAATCAGAACATTCACATCCCCATCTTTGAATTGTTGCAGTAGTTTTTCGCGCTTCTTTTGTGGCACATCGCCAGACAAAAGAGCGCATTTGAATTCGTTGGCATTCAACCATGCTTCAATTTTTTCGGCCATGTGTTTGGTGTTGATAAACACAACTGAACGTTCGTCGCCGGCTTTTTTTAGCAGACCCATTAATAATGGAATTTTTTCTTCGTTAGCCGGCATGTACGCGATTTCTTCTACACGATCGGCGGTAACCTCGGCTTCAATTTTAACCACTTCAGGCTCGCTCATATGTTCATAAGCAAGTTCGGCCACTCGGTGTGATAACGTAGCTGAGAACAACAAGTTTAGCCGATCACTCGGCTCTGGCATGGCCCGAAACAAGTAGCGAATATCAGCGATAAAGCCGAGATCGAACATGCGGTCAGCTTCATCTAAGATGATGACTTCAAGTGCATCAAGAGCAAATACTCCTTGCTTGAAATAATCGATAATACGCCCGGGAGTACCAATCAGAATATCGACGCCGCCTTCAATAACGCTACGTTGTTTATCGTAGTCTGTGCCGCCATAGGCGAGCCCCATCTTTAGGTTGGTATGCTGGATAAGTGGCTTGCCATCTTCGTGGATTTGAATCGCAAGTTCGCGTGTGGGGGCGACGACCAATGCGCGAATCGGGTTTTTCTTAGTGCTTTCTTTGGGTTCACTATTCAATAGCTTGTGTAAACATGCGATTAAAAATGCCGCGGTTTTACCGGTGCCGGTTTGAGCCTGACCGCTTACGTCTTTACCTTTTAGCGCAACAGGCAATGCCATTGCCTGAATAGGTGTGCAGAATTCGAAGCCTATTTCTTTTATGCCTTTTTGAACGTCGCTGTGAATGTCCAGTTCTTCGAATTTGGTGTCACTTAAATGTGTTTCTGTCATGGAATGTTGACCGTTGGTGAATCGTCTTCAAATAAGCGTTAGTTTCGAATTTCTAGTTTCTAACTTTTAGTGCCGAATTTCTAGTTTCGAAGCTTATATTGGTGTTCGTTTTACTCGTAATGGGTTCAGTATTTCAGCAATAATCGTTGGTTCTTGAATGCCGATATTCTTTAAGCATGGAACAGTTGGTATGCCTATTAAACTTTGATAAATTTTGTTATTTCGGTGTAAATTTAAAACCATTTTCGAGACGTCGGTTGACGGTTTATTCGTAAAGTTGCATTATGCGAAATAATCCGCACACTATACCCTAATTAAGAACCTAAAAGGCGAATACTATGTCTCAAAACACTCTAGAAATTACCGATGCTAGCTTTGAAACCGACGTTCTCGGCGCTGATAAGCCCGTGCTTGTCGATTACTGGGCAGAATGGTGCGGCCCTTGTAAAATGTTAGCGCCGATTTTAGACGAAGTGGCGGCCGAATACGGCGAAAAATTGACAATTGCAAAGTTAGATATAGATCAAAACCCGAATACACCTCCTAAATACAGTGTGCGCGGTATCCCTACCTTAATGTTGTTTAAGGGTGGCAATGTGGCTGCCCAAAAAGTGGGTGCTATGTCAAAGTCTCAGCTAACCGCCTTTATTGACGAAAACATCTAGTTTCACTGTATTAACACCAGTCGCTGGTTGATCTAGTTTAGGCTGCTAATGAAGTAAGATTATTTATTCTAAATGGATGTTTTAGCCTTCGTTGTTTGTTTGATTTCAACGAAGGCTATTTAACTAGCGAAGGCTGTTTAGCTAGCTAACACTATGGAGCTGGCTAAGGCTCTGTCACAAGTGCCCTGGTTTGCGGTTTTAAGAAGTGGTTCTAAAACAAGTTAGATTGAAATATCCATAAGGCTAAAGGCTAGACAGTCACATATAGCCATGGTAATGTAGCCAAAGATTCGCAATCGCCGAGTCGCAATTCTCAGAATCAAAGACCTTTTTAAATTTTTTTTAAAAACTTTATAGTTATAAGCAAGTAAAGGTCGATTTAATGTTTATCTCATTTGTAAACTAATTCTCAATGAGTTTTTTAGTCATATTTAATTATTTCCTGACTCTGTGTCTTGGGTTAAAAGGCGCTAAATCGAGAAATTTTAAATAAGGGGCGAATACTTTTTACTTCCTGCTAATTCAGATTATTTTGGGTTACATCTTTCATTTAATCGCCAGACAGTAATCGTTAGAAAGAAATCGTTAGAAAGAAATCGTTAGAAAGTCATGAGGCGCTGTTTATGTTGCTATTGCAAAATCGTCGGCCAACTCTGAGAACGAAAACTGCGAAACACATAAAATATTGTTAAACCAACAACCATTTATCCAATAAAATTCAGATAACTCATACAAAAAACTGTGCGAGAACTCTGTAAATAATTCCACGAAATCATGCCAACATCCTTAACCGATCTTAAAAAGAAGTCGCCAACTGAATTAACTGAAATTGGCCGTTCAATGGAGCTTGACGGCTTAGGCCGTATGCGAAAGCAAGACCAAATTTTCACAATCCTAAAGTCAATGGCTAAGAAAGGAGAAGACATTGAAGGCGCAGGGGTTGTTGAAATATTACAAGATGGCTTCGGCTTTCTTCGCTCCGCTGACTCTTCTTACCTGGCTGGGCCAGACGATATTTATGTCAGCCCAAGTCAAATACGCCGCTTTAATTTAAGAACCGGTGATACGGTGGCGGGCTTGATTCGGCCCCCGAAAGATTCAGAGCGTTATTTTGCCTTGCTTAAAGTCTCAACTATTAACGGTTCGACTCCTGAAGAAGCGCGTAACAAAATACTGTTTGAAAATTTAACACCGTTGCACCCGAATAAGCGCATGAAGCTTGAACAGGAAAACGGCACCTCAGAAGATTTAACTGGTCGTGTTATTGACTTAATTGCGCCGCTCGGTAAAGGGCAGCGTGGTTTGATTGTGTCTTCGCCTAAAAGTGGTAAAACGGTGATGCTGCAACAAATTGCGCAAGCCATCACCACTAATAACCCCGATGTTGAATTAATGGTGTTATTGATTGACGAGCGCCCTGAAGAAGTCACAGAAATGCAGCGTTCTGTGCGCGGTGAAGTTATTTCATCGACTTTTGATGAGCCAGCTGCGCGGCACGTACAAGTAGCTGAAATGGTCATCGAAAAAGCCAAACGTTTGGTCGAACATAAAAAAGACGTGGTTATTTTACTGGACTCTATCACTCGTTTAGCTCGCGCATATAATACCGTTGCGCCGGCTTCGGGCAAGGTTCTGACCGGTGGTGTGGATGCCAATGCATTGCAGCGCCCAAAACGCTTTTTTGGTGCGGCAAGAAATATCGAAGAAGGCGGCAGTCTCACTATTTTAGCCACCGCGCTAATTGAAACCGGTTCTAAAATGGACGAGGTGATTTACGAAGAATTCAAAGGCACGGGTAATATGGAAGTGCACCTTGAGCGAAAAATCGCTGAAAAGCGCGTCTACCCATCGATTGTGGTTAATAAATCATCCACGCGTCGAGAAGAGTTGTTGATTGATCCAGAAGAGTTGCAAAAAATCTGGATACTACGCAAATTATTGCACCCAATGAACGAAGTTGAAGCAATCGAGTTCTTGTTAGATAAGCTGAAAGCAACAAAAGCCAATTCTGAGTTTTTCGGATCAATGAAACGATAAGATACAACAGAAGCTGTTTCTCAAACGCCATGCAAAGCTATTTTGCATGGCGTTTTTTGTTGCCTGCACGTTTTAGATATTACTCATTTTTGTCTTTTAGTGTTTGCCTGGACGTCGATATTTTCGCAGTCGGTTTAAGCTAAGTTTATGTTCAACGGCCATTTTAGGTAGTAAAACCGCTCTCACAATGGCCAAAGCCACAAGCAAAATGCCGCACGGCAGCAGAGTTTTTAGAAATAGCGACAGGGCGACTGAGGCTAATAAAAGTGTGTACTCTATGCCAATCACTAAACTCTTTCGGCTTTTTGGGATAGTGAATACGGTACCACACTCACGGCAAACGACGCGCTCGTCGTGAATCATAAATATCACGCCTATTAAGCTTAGACCTCGCGCCTTACAGTTTGGGCAGGCAAGCATGCTATTTTCTGTCTAGCCAGTCGTTCACAACACCTTCAAGAATCGATAAGGGTAAAGCACCGTTTTCTAAAATTTTGTCGTGGAACTCTCTTATATCAAATTGCTTGCCTAGATGTTTCTCGGCTTTACTACGTAACTCTCTAATTTTCAACTCTCCAATCTTATAAGCCAACGCTTGACCGGGCCAAGTGATGTAACGATCAACTTCGGAAACCACATTGTTCATCGAGAGGCCAGAGTTTTCAGCCATGTAATTGATGGCTTGTTGACGCGTCCAGCTCTTGCTGTGTAGACCAGTGTCAACAACAAGTCGACAGGCTCGCCACATTTCGTAAGACAGTCTGCCAAAGTTGGTGTACGGCGTTTGATAGAAACCCACTTCCAAACCAAGACGTTCACTGTATAAGCCCCAACCCTCAACGAAAACCGTTTGACCGCCGTATTTTCTGAAATTTGGAAGTTCTAATTCTTGGGCTAACGCCAGCTGCAAATGATGACCCGGCACCGCTTCGTGCAATGACAGCGCTTCAAGTTGATATAGGGGGCGGGTATCTAGGAGAGTGGTGTTCACAAAGTAAAAGCCAGCTCGTGAGCCATCTCCGGCTGGTCGCTGATAGTAAGCTGTGGTGGTCTTTTCAGCGATATCCGAGGGTATTTCCTTTAGGCCGTATGGCATGCGAGGTAATTTACCAAATAGTTTGGGCAGTTCACCATCCATTTTCTTGGTGATCGTCGCCACCGCTTGCATGCGTTCTTTTGCTGTCTTCGGATAGAAATCGGGGTTGGTTTTAAGGTATTCAAGCCAATCGCTAAAATCACCATCAAAGCCTGACTGTTTGATTACATCATCCATTTCAGACCTAATGCGGGCAACTTCCTGCAGACCAATTTCATGAACCTCATCGGCGCTAAGGTCGGTGGTGGTGAACATTCTTACGCGGTGTTCGTAATACTGTTTGCCGCCTTTGAGTGAATCGACGCCTACTTTCTGATTGCACCGCGGTGCGTACTCTTCATTGTAAAAATTTTTGAAGTTGGTGAAGGCTGGTACGATCTTGTTTTCAACGATCTGCTGAGCCTGGCTTCGCATTTGACTAAATTCTGATTTTTCAATTACGGATGGCCGTTTAGTAAACGGCTGCATAAAAACACTGTCGCTACTATCATCCACAATGTGTGATTCAATCGATGCTTCATATCCGTTCATCGGAACACAAGGTTGTGACCAACCGACTTCAAGGCCGGCTCTGATACGGCCTGCGGCTCGCTCCAGGTAAATTGGTATTTGTTGTAATCGCGCTAGATAACTTGCGTAGTCAGCTCGATTGAAAAACGGCAGCCGACCAACCATTGAGGTTAGGTTGAGGTGCGGGCCGCCGCGGTTAGTCATAATCATGAACTTGCCATTATGCCTAGAGGCTTCAATGTTTGTTTCCAGATCAAGTTGCAGTAAGGAATGGTTCAGTTGGCTTGCTTTAGTGAGTGAGGCGGTGTCTATTTCATTCAATCGTGCCAAAAAGCCCTTTGCTTTGTCGATTGAGCGTTCATAAGCTTTAATCGAGGGGTCGGAGAGTTGCGTGTCGTAATCTCGAGCGCCCAAACTTGTTGCAAAGGTCGGGTTCTCGGCCAATTGGTTTTCCCAATGATCTGAAAGTAGCTGTTTGAACGTTTGCTCGGCTTGTTCGTGGTCGGAAGAGGCAGCGTTGTTTTTGACGCTGTTTATGGTGACTGCATTCGCCGGATAGAATGTAATTTGAAACGTAAGTATGAAGGCTAGAATGCCTGCTTTAGAGGCGTTCTTATCGAAAAATAGAATCATATTGAGGGCCTAGAAAAATTACTCAGCTCTCATACTACCATCGCTTGATTATTTCATGCAGTTTTGACTACCTTTGAGTATGGACGCAGGCAGACTTTCAACTACGTCTTTAATATGGCTGGGGTCTTGATTTGAGGTGGCTTTGCTACCTGATAAGCTTATTGACGTAACTTCTACCGTATCGCCATTGGGTAATACGCAAATCATGTTTTCGCCGTCAGGGTTGTCTAAAATTTTCATAGGACCGCCTTTCCGTTTATATTTCCGATTTCCGATTTAGTAAACATGCATTGGGCTAAATATCGTCTCAGAGCAATATATTGAGATTCAAAACTCTGGTCTATTTAAAATCTAAAATTCTACTGTTTTGAAATTCTATGTTTTTAATAGCGCCGCATCTTCACCCAAACGAGTGATTTTTCTTGTTTTTGGATACGTCTGCTTTGTTATGATGGTGTTTTCGGACAGTAATTGCCGCCGTCTGGTCTGATAAATCGGTTTAAATTGAGCTCGTCAACTTTGTATTTCTTGTGGGCACAGGTTATTAAAAATGAAGAAAGCAGTCGTTATTTTTATGTTGGTAGTGGTCGTGAAAGTGATCCTTATCGAAAGAGTGTATTCTAATGAGTTGGGCGATTCGCTTACCTTAGGTGACAGCCTTACTGCGGGTTTAGCACGCATCGCTGGTGTGGGTATCGTTTGTGCGGCGCAAGGGAACCGTATCGTGCCGGCTACCGATCAACGCAGCTGTAAGGGTAATGGTCAAGAAGGAGTGGGAGGTTGGCAGCCCAGTTTAAAGAATCTCAGTGGGGCGCGAATATACAATTATGGTAATACCGGTGAGACAACAGCAGAGATGATCAGTCGATTCCCCGGGCACCTCAACGAGCGAGATAGCGAATTTGTATTAATTTTGGCTGGGACTAACGACATGATTTTTGGCAATAACGTTGACGAGACAGTTGCCAATATAAGCTCCTTAGTTGAGACCACTTTGAATGCTGGTCGTAAGCCGATTGTTGCTACCTTGCCGCCGCTGATAGGCGGCAGTCGAGCAAGTGCTAATGCCCGTGTAATACAGCTTAATCAATTGATTCGTGAATTGCCTTCCCAGTATTCGAGTTTGGTCATAGCGGAAATTTACAATCAAGTTATATCGGGTTGGCCTAATACGTTCTCGGCTGACACGGTTCATTTTAATGATGCCGGCAACGCATTAGTGGCCGAAATTTGGTTCGAAGCGATACAAGAGAGCGCCAACTCTAATTCTTCTGCTCTTGCCCCAATCTATGATTTATTACTTGGCTCAGACTAAGACGTGACATGAAAATACCGTATTCTGAAGCCTGTGAGCGCAATAAAGGCCCAATTATCAACGCCGTAGGTGCACACTTTGATGAGGCAACATCGGTCCTTGAGATTGGTTCAGGAACCGCTCAACATGCCGTGCATTTTAGTTCTCTAAAACCGCATTTACAGTGGCAAACCAGTGATCAGCTTGAGTATCTTGAGGGCATCAACACACAGCTGGATGTGGCTAAAGTCGCTAATGTCAGGCGGCCGATAGAAATTGATGTGAATCAGCCTGTCTGGATACCCGATAACAGCGAATTTGATTTGGTCTTTAGTGCAAATACGTTTCATATTATGGCAAAGCCCGATGTGGAGGCTTTTTTTGCTGGCGTGACTAAAGTAATGCAATCAAACGCTAAGCTTATTATCTATGGCCCATTTAAGTACCAGGGTGAGTTCACCAGTCAAGGCAATGCCAGCTTTGATGCAAGTTTACGAAGTCGAAATGTGGGTAGCGCCATTCGAGACTTTGAATGGATTAATGAACTGGCATCTCATCAAGGCCTAAGGTTGCTTGAAGATCACAATATGCCTGCCAATAACCAATGTCTGGTTTGGGCACGCGCTTAAGTGAATAAAAGTTTGGGAGCGAAAGTGACCACCAACATAAGCCAGTTGTGCAGCGTAGAAGAACTTAAACCTGTCCTAGACTCGCAAAACATCTGTGTAATCGATGCTTCTTGGTATATGCCCGCGCAAAATGTTGATTGCTTTGCTCAATTTCAAGCTGAGCGTATTAAAGGTGCGCAATTTTTTGATATAGATCAAGTCTGTGACATCAGCTCTACCTTGCCGCATATGTTGCCTTCGACGAGTCAATTTTCCGAGTCGGTAACAAATATGGGCGTCAATAACGAGACGGCCATTGTGGTCTACGATAGCGCCGGATTGTTTTCAGCAGCGCGTGTATGGTGGATGTTTAAGGTGTTTGGTCACAAAAATATTCGGGTATTGAACGGTGGTTTGCCGGCGTGGATTGCCAGTGGTGGAGAAACCGAGAGCGGCGGTGAAACTAGGACTAAAGAGCCACAGTCTAATAAACACAGGCTAGAAATCTATAAAGCTAATATTAATGAAACCTTTTTGGCTAATAAAGACGTCTTAATTAGGAATTGCCAATCAGGTGAGTACATGGTGTTGGATGCAAGGTCAAAAGGTCGTTTTAGCGGCGCCCAGCCCGAACCCCGAGCGGGCTTGCCGTCAGGGCATATGCCACACTCCAAATCGCTGCCTTTTGATTTGTTGGTGGACGATGGATATTTGAAACCAGAGTCGAGCTTACGCAGTGTCTTTGCCGAATATGGCCTTGATGCCAAAATTGATCAGCAAGCTCTGATTACAAGCTGTGGTTCAGGCATCACCGCGGCTATTATCAGCTTGGCGCTTGTTGAGGCCGGGTTTGCAATGCATAAATTGTACGATGGCGCGTGGTCTGAATGGGCTTCGTCCGATGATACGGTGGTTTTGCAAGGCGAATGAACCAGATTGAGCATGTATTAACTGATCGCGGATCAAAGTATGCCGTAACTGGTTTTCCGGCACTTGATAAGGCAGCCGCTCGTAACGCGATTAAACGACTGTGTGCGAAGAAGAAGTTTGCCAAAGCAACGCACAATACGTGGGCTTTATTGCAAGCGGACGGCACAAAAATAAAAAATGATGATGGCGAATCGGGTGCTGGCGCTATTATTTTGAGAATGTTAGAAGAAAAGCACTGTTGTGATCACGTGCTCATAGTCACGCGTTGGTATGGCGGCGTGCATTTGGGTGGTGATCGGTTTCGCCATATCAAGACCTGCGTGAATAAATATTTCGATCAGTTTTCGATCGAGACCAAATAATTAGATTAACAAGAGGACCAACCCTATGACCGATCAAGCAACTGAGCCATTAGCCATACAGCAAACGTTTGTTGATGTGAGTAATGTTAGCAAGCGTTTCGGCAACACCTTGGCTCTTGACAATATAAATTTGAATATAGGTGCCGGCGAAATCGTGGGTCTGATTGGCCCTAACGGGGCGGGCAAGTCGACTCTATTGAAAGCGATGATGGGTCTCTTAAAATTCGAAGGTGATCTGACCGTCTTTGGGCAAAACCCGATGGCCAATCGTAAAAAATTGCTCTCTCAAATGAGTTATATCGCCGATGTCGCCTCATTGCCGGGCTGGATGAAAGTGAATCAGTTATTGCAGTTTGTCGCTGACACGCACACGAAATTTGATATAAGCCGTGCACGTGAGTTGCTTGCCGATACGCCGATTCAGCTAGGGTCTAAGGTACAAGACCTATCGAAGGGCATGAAAACGCGCTTACATTTGTCGATCATTTTGGCCATCAGTACGGACTTTTTAGTGCTAGATGAACCGACTTTGGGGTTGGATGTCTTGGTCAGAAGAGATTTTCAAGATCGCTTAGTAGAAGACTATTTTAATCAACAGCGCAGCATTTTAATCACCACTCATCAGATCGACGAAGTCGAAAGCATTCTCACTCGAGTGCTATTTATTCGTGATGGACGCATTACGCTTGATATCAGTAAAGCCGACTTGAAAACCAAGTTCGTAAAACTCTTAGCTAAAGACAATATTGTCTTTTCTGACGCCAATCTTAAGCCAATCTATCAACGACAATTACCGGATCACACAGAATTGATTTTTGAAGGCGTCGAGGCCAGTCAATTGAGCGATTATGGCGAAGTAGTAAGGCCATCTCTAGAAGATTTATTCGTTGCTACAAATTCATAAGGGGGCAAACCATGAACATATTTATAGCGTTAGTTAAGCGAGAAATTTCTGAACATAATAGCCTCTGGAAAGTACCGGCTGTGTTATTGGGTATCGCGATTTTGATTAAGTTGAGTTTTACTTTCGGTAATTTATCGATTGATTTTGATGTGCCAGAAAGTTTTGAATTAGACTCGACCGTTAACTCGGTTTTTGCGTCCGCGGTAGGAAAGGCTTTAAGCTACACGAATTGGTTGATTAGCACCGTAATGTTTATCGTGGCGGTTTTCTATGCGTTATCGAGTTTGTATGACGAGCGCAAAGATCAAAGTGTGCTGTTTTGGCGTTCATTGCCAATATCCGACACAGAGACGGTGTTGGCTAAACTGGCCGTGGCGCTAGTTTTAGTCCCCATCATCGTGTTGATCATGCAAAGTTTAGTAGCACTGATCTTTTTAGGCACACAGACCATCGACTATCTAGGCTCATATTTGTCCTTGTCACTCAGCGGCCTGGCTAAAGGCTTGTTATGGTCGATGTTGCCTACCATTGCTTGGTGTTTATTGTGCTCTCAGTTGGCTAATAGAAATCCGTTTCTAATGGCATTGGCCGTGCCACTATTGGTAACCATTGCTGATTGGTTGTTTTTGAATGGCATTATCGCCGATACGTTTGTCATCAACCGGTTTAGTGGTGTTGACCACTACACCCCGACGGTGCTGGTAATTGGCATGCTGTTTTCCGTGGCGTGCTTAGCATTGACCATTGCTCGGCGCGGCGAACGGTTTTAGACAAAATGAATGCTTGTCAGCTGTTTAGGATTTGCTCGATCTCATTTTGAGCGGTTTGATTCGCCGCATCCAAGGCACTTTTCACCAGCGCGATACCGTCATCCAGGCTGAGTGCACGGTCCACATAAACCGGTTCACCGTAGACAATGACTAACTGGCCAAAAAGATAAGGTATAAACGATTGATCCCAACTCTTGAATTGCTTTTTTTTGGTGGCCGAATAAGCCACTGGAACAATCGGCGAGCCAGTCATTTGGGCTAACTGCACCGCGCCGGGTTTTACTTCAAATGCAGGCCCACGCGGCCCGTCTGTCGCGATTGCCAATTCGGCGCCATTTTTAAGCAGGCGTATCATTTTTTTTAAAGCCTGTACGCCTTTTTTAGAACTCGAACCACGAATCGGGGTTTTGCCAAAGCGTCGTGCCAACCACGCCATGTAATCACCGTCTCGGCTGTCTGAGACTAGTGGGTGAATGTTTCGTTGCTTACGCAATTGCGGCAGAATGAATTGTTGATTGTGCCAAAACACAAAGGTATGACCTTGCCCCTGATTACATAGTTGGTCGGTCTGCTCTTCGCCTATGACGGTGACGCGTGAAAACCACATGATCATTCGTAGGTACAGCCAAAACAGCGGCGCGACAAATATGTATATTAAAATTGAAATGAGCTTCTTTTTCACGAGCGGATGGCAGCCATTGGGTTACACGCAGCAAATAGGTTAATGACAAATTCTAGCGCTGATAATACGCTATTAAACTGAGTAATTCATTGCCAGAGTTAGAACCGCTTTGAGTGGTTTTAAAGTGTTGATGGCGATCAATATGCTATTCTCTATGGCATTCAAACGACTGTGTTGTCACCAGTGAGCAATTCGAACCCACCTTTTCCAATTAAGAAATTCTTAGCGCCCAAATTCTGGCCTACGTGGTTGGTTCTTGGCTTTGTGTGGCTGATAACGTTATTGCCGTTTCGGGTACTGTCGGCCATGGGGCACGGTCTGGGCATGTTGGCGTATTATCTTGGCGCATCACGACGCAATATAGCGCTAAAGAATATTCGATCGTGTTTCCCTGAGTTTTCACTGGAAGAAGCTCAGCGCGTTAACCGTCAGCATTTTAGTTTGGTAGGCCAGTCTGTTTTTACCGTGCCGTCTAATATGTGGGTCAGCCGAGAGCGCCTACAGCAAAGGGTTGAGGTAGTAGAACGTGCTCACTACGATCAAGCATTAGCCGATGGCCGAAATATAATTTTGCTCGCACCACATTTCGTTGGTTTAGACATCGGCGGATTGGCAATGAATTTAGAGCGCGACGGTGTATCAATGTATCAGTACGCAAAAAACGCACTGATGGATGAAGTGATCAAGCGGGGCAGAAGTCGTTTTGGCGGAGTGATGATTGAACGCAAGGCGCCGTTAAGGAAGATCGTCAAAGCTATTCGTAAAGGGCTGCCATTTTATTATTTACCGGACCAAGATGGCGGCCGTAAAGGCGTCTTTGTGCCGTTTTTTCACCCATTAGCGTCAACCATACCGGCTTTAGGAAAATTTGCAAAAATGAGTAATGCGGTGGTGATTCCGCTGAAAACACGGATTAAACCGAAAGGTGGGGGTTACCAAGTGAGCCTCGGTGCACCACTGGAAAATTTCCCGCACGGCGACGATATGATCGATGCCGCGGCGATGAACAAAGCCATAGAAGCGATGATCCGAACTATGCCCGAGCAATATTTTTGGGTACATAAACGATTTAAGACTCGCCCCCCGGAAGAAACTACCCCGTTTTATTAAGGCGCTATTTTCAAAAATAAGGTGGCAGAATTAACCCGCACAGAACACGGTTAAACCTTAGATTTCTGCTTACGGCAATCTAAAGCCTTTTATCATCAGTGGTTTGAATTAGGCAATTGTCCCTGAGATACTCAGAGCGGTCATTGGGTAATCGAGACAAACGGCAAATTCTAAGCCCATTCAACTCGCTCCATCAACCTAAAAATATTTTATATGAAAAAAAAACTAAGCTTATATTTCTTCTGTTGCATTTGTATTTTTGCTTGCTTAACCGCTAAAGGCACAGCGCAAACCCTAGAGGAGAAAATAGATGTAATCAGCTTGTCAGAAGAAGAGTTAATGAAGTGGGTCGGCATTTATCAATTTTCTGAAAGTGATATTAGGTGCGTCACTTTAAAAGAAGGAAAATTGTTTAGCCGTAAAGAAGGCGGCCGACTTGGCGCGTTAGAAATGACCCCGTTAAAAGAAGACACTTTTACGTTTGATAAAGGTTTGAGGACTTACTTGTTTTCAAAAACTAAAGATGGGAAAAAACAAGTGTTATACGAATCTAATTCACAAAGTATCACAGGAATAGAAATTGATAAAAAAGCCGTTCCCAAAAGAAAACGTTTGAACAACAAGAAAATTGGCTCCACAGTAAAATCGGTGGGTCAGGCAATTAAATCAGGCTATGTCTTTCCTGAAGTAGGTACGGAAATAGCCGAATACATAATGGCGAATTTCAATCGCTCCAAATATAAAGGACTTACTTCACGTGAACTTGCAGAGCATTTAACTAACGATACCCGTTCAATAAACGGAGATAAACACCTCCGTGTAATATTTGATCCAAAGAGAGTTGCGCAGATAAGAGAAAGAGAGCTAAAAGATAATTTAAATTCAGAGTTGCCCGATGAATGGCTAAATAGAATGCGTAGGGGTAATTATGGATTTACCCAAGTGAAAATATTAGAGGGCAATATCGGTTATCTTGAACTCCGTGGATTCTTTGATACAAAATATGCAGGTAAAACGGCTGTGGCGGCAATGGCATTTTTAGAAAATACTGATGCTCTTATTATAGATTTACGAAAAAACGGTGGCGGCTCACCGTCTATGGTCCAACTAATTAGTAGTTATTTTTTTGAAGATGAGCCGATTCATTTAAATGACTTTTATTCGCGAGAATCGAATGAAACTGTTCAGTCTTGGACGCTTCCATATGTGCCTGGTGAAAGAAACGCTGAAAAGAAAATATATGTGCTGGTCGGAAACAGGACATTTTCGGCAGCAGAAGGATTTTCATATCATCTGAAACACTTAAACCGTGCAACTATAGTTGGTCAGGTGACTGGAGGCGGAGCTCATCCAGGGGGGTTGAAGGTTGCAACTGATGATTTTCTTGTCTGGATACCGTCAGGTCGTGCTATTAATCCTATAACGGGAACCAATTGGGAAGGCGTTGGAGTCATACCTGATGTAAAAGTACCAGAAGATCAGGCACTGTCGGTTGCGCATGAATTGGCGCTGGAGAAGGATCGCTAAATTCCTCTGAAAAAGTTAGTTGAGAATAATCCTAACGAATATTCCCGAATGTCCGTTAAGGGCAGAGGCTGTGTAAAAACGAGATAAATACTATACTGGTTTCTTTCCGATAG
>CAZEXS010000037.1:2101-32728 GCA_964516915.1 uncultured Gammaproteobacteria bacterium | reverse complement strand
CCACCTTCACGAATCGCAAATCGAAGACCTTCTTCCATCGCGATTGGGGCAATCAACTCAACGTTCATTTTGATGTTGTCGCCAGGCATTACCATCTCAACGCCATCAGGAAGCTCACAAGCACCTGTTACGTCAGTTGTACGGAAATAGAACTGTGGACGGTAACCTTTAAAGAAAGGAGTGTGACGACCACCTTCTTCTTTGCTTAGTACGTATACTTCAGCTTCGAAAGAAGTGTGTGGGTTAATTGAACCCGGCTTCGCCAATACTTGACCACGCTCGATGTCTTCACGCTTAGTACCACGAAGAAGGATACCAACGTTATCGCCAGCTCGACCTTCGTCTAAAAGCTTACGGAACATCTCAACACCGGTAACGGTAGTCTTAGTCGTATCTTTAATACCAACGATTTCGATCTCTTCACCAACAGTCACGATACCGCGCTCTACACGACCGGTTGCAACCGTTCCACGACCAGAAATTGAGAACACGTCTTCAACTGGCATAATGAATGCACCGTCGATTGCACGCTCTGGCTCTGGAATGTATGAATCAAGAACTTTACCAAGCTCAATGATCTTCTCAACGTATTGAGCTTCGCCTTCGATGGCTTTCAACGCCGAACCAATTACGATTGGTGTGTCGTCGCCAGGGAACTCATAGCTGTCTAGAAGTTCACGAACTTCCATTTCAACCAACTCTAACAACTCTTCGTCGTCAACCATGTCCGCTTTGTTCAAGAACACAACGATGTAAGGCACGCCTACTTGACGTGCAAGAAGGATGTGCTCACGCGTTTGAGGCATAGGGCCATCAGCCGCAGAACAAACCAAAATAGCGCCGTCCATTTGTGCAGCACCGGTGATCATGTTCTTTACATAGTCCGCGTGACCTGGGCAGTCAACGTGCGCGTAGTGACGAGCTTCAGTTTCATACTCAACGTGTGCTGTTGAGATCGTGATACCACGCTCACGCTCTTCTGGAGCGTTATCGATGTTTGCGAAATCTACAGCTTCACCGCCGTAAGCTTCTGACAAACATTTAGTAATCGCAGCGGTCAATGTGGTTTTACCGTGGTCAACGTGACCGATGGTGCCTACATTGACATGCGGCTTGGTGCGTTCAAATTTTTCCTTAGACATAACTAAATACCTATATTGTTAACTTGTTTTAGCCGGAGGCCTTTGCACAAGGCCATTTCTAGCCCAATGCGCAACCATTCAAGTATTGTCAAATACATTGAACGATTTAAAGTTCGCTTTGAGCCATAATGGCTCTTGTGCGAAGACCTCTAGTTCGTATTAACCCCCATTAAAAACCGGGAGTATTTTTACACCGCCTGCATACGAAGACAGCGTGAAAATTCTATTGCCACACAACACCTAGACGGTGCGCGCAGCCAATATTAATCAATAATTCAATATCGATTAATAATCGTATCAACCACCGCTTTCGGGGCTTTTTGATACTTTTTAAATTGCATGGTATAAGCCGCCCGCCCTTGTGTGGCGCTACGTAAAGACGTGGCATAACCAAACATTTCAGCCAACGGCACCTCAGACTCAATAACCTTACCTGCAGGCGTATCGTCCATACCCAAAATAACCCCACGACGCGAACTTATATCGCCACTGACGTTACCCATATAATCTTCAGGAGTGACGATTTCAACATCCATCACCGGCTCCAATAAATCCACCCCAGCTTCACGACAACCTTCTCTAAAGGCTTGGCCTGCCGCCGCCTTAAATGCGAATTCCGAAGAATCAACATCATGAAAACTGCCGTCAAACAACGTAACGCGAACATCAATCACCGGATAGCCCGCAAGCACACCACCCTCAAGCGAATCCTCAACCCCCTTTTGGACCGAAGGAATAAACTCTCGAGGTACCACGCCGCCTTTAATTTCATCTACAAACTCAAAACCTGCACCGCGCTCAAGTGGCTCAATGCGCAGATTAACGTGCGCATACTGCCCACGACCGCCAGACTGTTTGGCGTATTTGGTTTCGTGCGTAATCGATTTACTGATCGCTTCACGATAGGCAACCTGAGGCTTACCGACATTACACTCAACGCCAAACTCGCGCTTCATGCGATCAATAATAATGTCGAGATGCAGCTCACCCATTCCAGAAATAATAGTCTGCCCTGACTCTTCATCAGTTCGAACCTTAAAGGACGGATCTTCTTGCGCCAATTTACCCAAAGCCACGCCCATTTTCTCTTGGTCAGCCAAGGTTTTTGGCTCAACAGCCTGAGAGATAACTGGCTCTGGAAACTCCATTCGCTCGAGGGTAACTACGTTTTTAGCGTCGCATAAGGTATCGCCGGTAGTAACCAGTTTCAGGCCAACGGCGGCCGCAATATCGCCAGCACGCACCTCTTTAATTTCTTCGCGATTATTAGAATGCATTTGCAATAGACGACCAATGCGTTCTTTTTTACCCTTGATCGGGTTGTACACCGCATCACCGGACTTTAGCACTCCAGAGTAGACCCGAAAGAACACCAATTGCCCAACAAATGAATCCATAGCGATCTTAAACGCCAAGGCAGAGAACGGCTCATCATCGTCAGAAGCACGTTCTACTTCATTCTCGCTATCATCGATGCCCTGAATTGCTGGCACATCAACTGGCGACGGCAAATACTCAACAATGCCGTCGAGCATGGCTTGCACACCCTTATTCTTAAACGCCGAGCCACACATGACCGGCACAATCTCATTCGAAATTGTCAGCGCGCGCAACGCGCCCTTTATTTCTTCAGCGGATAAATCACCCTCTTCCAGGTATTTATCCATCAGCTCTTCAGAACTTTCGGCCGCGGCTTCAAGCATCATCTCTCGATATTCCGAAGCCAACTCTTGCATGTCAGCCGGAATTTCTTTTTCCTCAAACTGAACGCCCATGGAATCCTTATCCCAATATATGGCCTTCATTTTAATGAGATCTATGACACCCTCAAATTCTTCTTCTGCGCCGATCGCCAATTGAAGCGGCAAAGGATTGGCACCTAATCGAGCCTTAATTTGCTCAACCACACGCAAAAAATCTGCGCCGGAGCGATCCATTTTATTAACGAAAGCCAAGCGCGGGACGCCATACTTATTAGCTTGACGCCAAACAGTTTCAGACTGCGGCTCAACCCCACCTACGGCACAAAATACGGCCACCGCGCCATCAAGCACGCGTAAAGAACGCTCCACCTCAATGGTGAAGTCTACGTGTCCAGGGGTATCAATAATATTAATGCGGTGTTCTTCAAATGAGGCATCCATACCCCTCCAGAAAGTTGTCGTCGCTGCAGAAGTAATGGTAATACCACGCTCCTGCTCTTGCTCCATCCAATCCATTGTCGCGGCACCGTCGTGCACTTCGCCGATTTTATGGCTGATGCCGGTATAGAACAATACGCGCTCGGTCGTCGTGGTTTTACCCGCGTCGATGTGCGCCATAATGCCTACATTACGGTAGCGATTAATTGGAGTTGAACGTGCCATACTATAAATTCAATACGTAATTAAATACTGACTAACAAACTTTCTGGTTGTAAAAGAGCATTGCTTTCGATTCACTGGAACCGTAAAGCTCATTTCATTGTTAAAACAGCTGAATTTTCAACTGCTCTGAAATTCAAGTGAAGCGTTTAAAGTCTCGCCTCTAAGACTTTGCCAAGACGCCCCGTCAAAACGAAAGCGTCTGCGGCTTTTCAGTGCATCAGCACTAATACTTAAAAAATCAGCGCCTGCAGCTTTTCAGTGCGTCAGCTCTGAAACTTAAAGAACCAGCGCCTGTGGCTTTTCAGTGCATCAGCGCTGAAACTTAAAAGAACCAGCGCTGAAACTCGGTATTAGCGAATTAGAACCTGAAGTGTGAGAATGCTTTGTTCGCTTCAGCCATGCGATGCACGTCTTCAGTTTTGCGAACCGCACCACCACGCTTTTCAAACGCATCAATCAATTCACCAGCCAAACGCTGAGTCATTGATTTTTCAGAACGTTGGCGAGCATACTCAACCACCCAGCGCATCGCCAAGGCCGTACGACGTGACGCACGAACTTCAACCGGCACTTGATAGGTAGCACCACCAACACGACGACTCTTAACTTCCACCATTGGCTTAACGTTTTCCAGCGCTTGATCAAAAATTTCAAGCGGGTCTTCTGAGCGACGCTCAGCGACAATATCTAGCGCATCATAAATGATTTTTTCGGCGACCGATTTTTTGCCATCCTTCATCAGGATATTTACAAATTTCGCTAGGGTAACGTTTCCGAACTTTGGATCAGGTAAAATCTCGCGTTTCGGTACTTCTCTTCTTCTAGGCATAACTGTATCTCGTTTGCAGTTTATTCTCAGTGGCTAAGCTTTCCGCCTCTTTATGAGGCCAGGGATCAATGCATTTACATCAAGCCACTAATACTTATGTCAAGCTCTCTGCCTATGTGCCGATATTGTCGGCGGCTGAGGGCTCATTAATTAATGATTTATAAGCTTAAGACTTTTAATAAGTCTAAGACTTAGGGCGTTTAGCACCGTATTTAGAACGACCTTGGCGACGCGCAGAAACACCAGAGGTATCCAAAGCACCACGCACGGTGTGATAACGCACACCTGGTAAATCTTTCACACGACCGCCGCGAATCAATACCACACTGTGCTCTTGAAGGTTGTGACCTTCACCGCCAATGTAGCTTGTTACTTCAAAACCATTCGTCAAACGAACACGCGCAACTTTACGCAATGCCGAATTTGGTTTCTTAGGAGTGGTAGTGTAAACACGAGTACAAACACCGCGTCGCTGAGGGCAAGCCATCAACGCCGGTACGTTTGATTTTTGAACCTGCTTCTTACGCGGGTTTCTAACTAATTGATTAATGGTTGGCATATCGGTCTATATTTAAAAATAGTCGATGAAAACACTGATTTACAGCCATTCTCAGAGCGACAAAACCACCTTTGCGCAATTTCGCCAAGGTGAAATGAGCCCTCAGCAATTGCCGAAGGCGAAAAAGAGTCGCGATTCTAGGCATTCAAACATGCGAAGTCAAGGTAATCCGTCGTGTTTTCCACCCTAAAATCCACGACTTTTTTAAAGACCTAATTTTATTTCTTTTTAAGGCGTATTCATAAAGAATTTTCGCCCCAAAGCGCAACGGTACCGCGCAGCTTACTGCACCACCCTTTGGTTTGAGTTTTTACTAATACAGGCCATTTCAAACAAGCCGACTCAAACAATCACCTCAGCCAAATGCTTAGGTGCGCAGCAATTCGAGCGCTATGTTAATGATTTAGCCCAAACACGACAAGTCAGTGAGTGTGAAATTTCAGTACTACTACGCCATCAGCCAATATACTGACCCACTAAGTCCACCACGATTGGTGCCACAGACAACACCAGAATAATCGCCATCGTTCTATTGAAGATGATCAGATATCGCGCATTTCTAAAAAAGCGTTTCAACCAAGACCCCAAAACAAGCCACACTCCAGCGCTTGGAATCGCCATTAGCATGAAGACAAATGCCATTATGAATATCTGACCGCCTAAAGCCGCATCAGCGTTTGAAAAGGCAGCGATTGCGCCGGTGCCCATCATCCAAGCTTTAGGGTTTACCCATTGAAACAGCGCCGCTTGAAAGAAAGTAAACGGAGCCGCCGCATCACTATCAAGGGAGCTCGGTGCCGAACTCGCAATCAACCAAGCAAGGTAGAGCAGATACAAAATTCCGAGAATTTTTATGACTGCATAAAGCGATGGAGTCTGCTCTAAAAAGAATGTAAAACCAAACCCAACAGCCAAAAACATAGTCGGTACGCCCAACACAATGCCGAACAAATGCGGCAAGCTTGCGCGAACACCATGATTAAGACCAGAGCTCATTAACATAATGTTATTGGGCCCAGGCGTAAACGCCGCAGAGAATACAAACAATAAAAAAGAAGCTGAGATTTCCATACGGTTACCGCTCAAGATTGGACACCAATCATAGCTCATGAAACGCCACAGCTAATAATGCAAGATCAATGTTTTGAATTTGCTTATTCCAGAACCTACGTATATCGAGCGCAAAAATAGAGAGCCACACCAGGAACAATGACGCAACCAAAGGTCAGGCAAGCTCTAAACATCTCCTTATCAAAGAGCTATGAGCGACAAAGCACTAGTTCTGTATAAAACACCATGACAGATAATGCGATGCCACTAACAGCAAGCGCCACCATCACTTTGGCCTGAATTCGCCGCTGGTGTCATATCGAAAGGCATGCTGGTTCCACAACCTTCGAAAATACCGTAGTGCGTATCCCAAGTGCCATAAAACTCGAAGTGCTCTTTAAAGCGTGTTTCATGCAACATCCGATAAGTATTGCCGCAAACTGGGAATACTTTTCCGGTTTCGATGACGTGATGTTCGTCCAACTCAAATTTTTCGGCATGATGCTCTATAGTGCCTTTATACATGACGGCTTGACCGTAATCTTCACAGGCAGGTTCTAGGTCATCAATTTTAAATAGCCGATAGGTCGCCGAATAAAAACGTCGGTCGCCGAGCATTTCTTGTAGTCGCGGGTTCTCGATCGCCAAAGGCCGACTCTTCACCAATCTAGGGTCTTTAAAGCCGCACTGCTTTGACAAATTAACAAAATCGTTCCAGTACAGCGCACCAGAGATGCACTCACCGTACAACTCTTCATCGTCAATTAAATGCTGTGGTGTACGGCGTTCGGCATAAACATCCGAAAAATAAATTTCACCACCCGGCTTTAACAAGTCATAACATTGCTCTAGTACCGCTTGCTTATCTGGCGACAAATTAATGACGCAATTCGACACAATCACATCGAAAGAATTCGGTTCAAGACCCAAATCATCCAACTGCTCTATATAGCCTTTCTTAAACTGCACATTGGGCGCCGAATAGCCAAACACATCGGCATGGTATTCACGATATTGTTCGGCTACCTTCAATTGCTCTTCGGTCATGTCTACACCGATTACTTCACCGTCTTCACCCACCACAGCGGACAAAGCGTAAACGTCACGACCGGCACCTGAGCCTAAATCCAATATCCTAGTGCCCGTTAACTGTTCGGGAAGAACCAACCCACAGCCATAGTAACGAATAAGCACTTCATCGTGCACTTTACCTAATATTGGCTTTAAGTAAGCCGGCAAGCCTTCATCAGTACAGCAGGCATCTGTTTTTAAATCATCGCTGCTTTGCAATACCTTGCCGTAATAATCTTTAACTTGGCTGTAGGTGAGTTTTTCGTTCATTAGATGGAGTAAGGAGAATCATTGATCATGGCCAACAGTTTACCGCGTATCGCGTGGCCTAGGTAGAGCCAACAAATTGTTTTTTCTCATTCGATGAGACATTTGATAACACATTAAGCTCCGCAGCCTTCTATACTAGCGCTGTGGCCTTTTATAATAGCGCCGCGGCCTTTTATAATAGCGCCGCGGCTCATTATAAAATAGCTCTGCAAAGAGTGACGTTATCTGCCAACACAGCGAGAAGTTACCCGCTTCAATGGATTCAGCTGAGTCGCTTTCTGTCGGCAACAGCTGGCTATTAATAAGCACATATTTCGACTAAATCAGTGAACCAAGCACGTCGTTATGCCACACTACCGCTCATGAAAAATAGACGTAAGTTTTTAGTTGGCGGCTCTCTGGTCGCCTTAGGTGCCTACAGCTATCATAGAGGCTTGAGGTACCCTCGCCTGAATTTTGAACCTCGCGCAATGCCCACAGCATTGAGCTATTCAGACAGCGAAATTCGACTCACCGACCTCATTTTAGTAAACGAAGCTGTCACGGAAAAAGCCGATACAAACACAGATGTGCTGCGATTTCGTGCATTTGCACCAGAGCCCAAGCTCAACATTTTGTGTCGCAGCGAGATGATCGAATTCTCCGTCAATAATATTGCGCACGACTCTGTTTTGAGCGTTATTGCAAAAGACAAAATTGAGCTTAGTGAAGAGCAAGATGGTCTAAGCCGTAACATCAGAATAGAATCCAAAATTGATCAGGAAGTTGGCTTAGAGTGGACACTCGCAAATAACGAAAGTATAGAATTTGCGGTGATTGGCGACACCGGCGGCAACACAGAATTGGATTGGTGTCTTACTAAGGCCAAGCAATATGGCGCAAAATTTCTACTGCACCTAGGCGACTTTAACTACGGAAATGGTGACTACTCGCGCGCGCTCAAAGTTTTTAATAGCGCCCCGATACCTTGTTATGTGTCAATTGGGAATCATGATTTTAATGACAAAGGCTTGGTTTACCATAAGTTCAGAAACCAGCTTGGGCCGTTTAACCACAGCTTTACTGTCGCTGGCACTCGCTTTATCAACTTTGATACCGGAGCCGACTTTTTTCCGGCCAGTGGTGGCCTACGTGGCGAATTAATAGAGCAAATATGCGCAGATCCTAGACCAAGGCAAGTGTTTTTTACTCATCGCCCACTTCGAGATCCTCGGCCCGGTGAAGATCATATAGTTGGCAGTATCAATGGCATTGAAGTATTGAGCAATATGATCAAACAAAGCGGTGGTGGCCCCTTACTAACCGGCCACGTTCACCATAGCGCTGAGTTGCACACTAACGGCATACATCAATACACGATTGGCGAAGGGCTGGGGCATGAAGACATACTATTGCAACGCCAGGTGGCGCAATTATTGATGGGTCGAGCCACCAGGAACCAAGCCCCAACATTCAACTGGCGGCCATTAGATATGCCTTGGGCAGCTCATCAAAGCCACACTCACTTAAAAAAGCTCAAGAAACGTGGGGACCAAAGGCTAATCGATTGGTATCAAAATAGGGTTTTCGCAAGCTAGCGGTCGTGGTTGACCCCACCAACACAAACGTACTTTAATCGACCCAATCTTCCTGAGATTACCTCACTGCGTTTTTACTACTATCGTCGTTTTTTAACAATTTCTTTACTTTATCGCGTATCGTCACGCTACCCACATATCAAACCCGTAAGCTATCAAGGATGAATAGTAAAAAAGTAAATTGGCTTAAAGCCTTCCTTGGGTTTTTAGCTGCCTTCTTGGTAATCGATGGTTTTTGGATCTCCATATACGCGTTACAACTTTATAAAGATCAGATCGGCGGCTTATTGGCCGAACAACCGAAAATGGGAATTGCCTGCCTGTTCTATCTTGGTTATGCCGCGGCGGCAGTTCGGTTGATTGTCATGCCCTCAACGTCGATAGCCCAGGCGTCGCTTAATGGCGCTATTCTAGGCGCAGCGGCTTACGGCACCTACGCTGTCACCAATTACGCGATGCTTACCGGCTGGGCTCCATCATTGCTCTACATTGATACTTTGTGGGGAGCCGCTGTCACTGCTGCTTGTTGTGCCGTTTCTTATCAAGTAGCACTTGTGGGAAAGCAAAACTAAACAAGCTGGCCTACGCTTTGTCTTAAAGGCTTTGTCTTAAAGGCTTTGAACACGCCTGACAAGCCAGGATCTCCACAACTCCGCCCGATTGTGGTAGTTTATCGACGACTTTCTGTTAGAACAAAAGCCCAACAACGAATCGATCATGAGTGCTACCAAATTCACGCTAGTTCACGGTACATTTTCGGCCACCGCTGACTGGGTAAATAATTCTGCCGTCGATGACGCTAATGGTTTTCGAGCCAAATTAGCGAAGAAGTTTACACAAAGCGTGTCTTTCTGCACACCACCTGCCTGGGGAAGCAAACGACTCATCCCCTTTACCGACCTGACAAATGCTAAAAGGCTTGATGGCGCGGCCAAGCTCCAAAAACACATTCTAGAAACAGACGACCAAGCGAACCATTTTGTCGTGGCACACAGCCATGGTGGCAACGTCGCCATGTATGCCTTACAAGACGACGCCGTTGCTCAAAAAGTCGATGGCTTAATTTGCCTAGCCACGCCATTTTTGTATCCTCGCAGGCGCCCCTTAAGCGTTATTGCGCTGATACTTTCTTTGGGCATCATGCTGGTTGGGGTTATGCAATTCATCTGGTCGGCGGGACATTCTGACCCCGGCTCACTGAGCTGGCTAACCATTGCTTCATTATTTGTTTTCACAGTGGCGGTGCCTGCATGCCTAACTTGGCTTGTCGCAT
This sequence comes from uncultured Gammaproteobacteria bacterium, assembly GCA_964516915.1. Taxonomy (GTDB): domain Bacteria; phylum Pseudomonadota; class Gammaproteobacteria; order Arenicellales; family Arenicellaceae; genus Arenicella. The sequence continues at coordinate 22,591 of CAZEXS010000037.1, read as the reverse complement.
TCGAACGCTATAAATATAAGTATCGAGATGATTCGCGTTTGGACACTCTCATCGATAAACTCAGCTATAAAGACCCTAACATCCCTATTTTATTGATTCGTGCCAGTGGTGATGAAGCAAGCGGATTACTGCGCGGCGCTCAATTTCTAAACTGGTTGGGTGGCGTAGGAATGCGACTCGGTGGCAGGCAAATCTATCTGCTGGTCTGCGCGGTCGCACTGACTGTGTCTTGGATGGCCTACCAAGGGTCTGACATGGTGCCAGAATTTATCGTGCCATTGCTAAAACAAGGTCTAATCATTTCTGCAGCGCTGATGGTAATATTGCTGATGGCGCTGACACTTTCAAGAATATTTGTGGGCTTCGACGCATGGCGCTGGGTCGGTGAAATTGAAACAATGGTCGAAGACGGGCCACCGGGAATTGCCGCTGAAATGGTTGTCAGCACGCCATCGGGAAACGGCTCAGGACTCTCGCACACCAGCATTTATGAAAGCGATGAGACCTTAGAAATTATAGCGAAATGGTGTAACAAAATTATCGCCAACAAATAGCTATAACGCGTATTCAAATACTTAATCGCAAATTACTAGCCAACCTAAACCTAAAATCCATCGCCGTCATCTTCAATGGTCACGTTGGCTAAGGTTTCACCGAACTCGGTCTCGGCGGCTTGCTTACCACGTAGTTTGATAGCCAATCGCAGGTCGTTCTCAGATTCGGCATTCTTAATGGCATCATCGTAGGTGATCAGGTCAGCCTCATATAACTTAAACAAGGACTGATCAAATGTTTGCATGCCCCACTCATTTGATTTTTCAATCGCACTGCGAATTTCATCAATTCGATGATCTTTAATCATATTGGAAATCATCGGGCTATTAATGAGTATTTCGACCGCCGGCACCCGCCCTTCTCGGTCTTTGACTGGCAATAATCGCTGAGAAACCAGGCCGTAGAGATTCATCGACAAGTCCATCGCCAATTGATCACGACGATCAGATGGAAAGAAGTTGAATATTCTATCCAAGGCTTGGTAAGAATTATTGGCGTGCAAAGTGGCGATGCATAAATGGCCTGTCTCGGAAAAAACCACGGCGGCGTCCATGGTTTCTCGCGTTCTGATCTCACCAATTTGAATCACGTCGGGCGCTTGTCGCATGGCGTTAACCAAAGCATTGTCGAATGAATCCGTATCCACTCCGACTTCACGCTGCATCACTATCGATTTTTTGTGCGTGTGCATATACTCAATCGGGTCTTCAATCGTAATAATATGGTCTTGAGCCGTTCTATTACGATGATCCACCAATGACGCCATCGAAGTACTTTTACCGGTCCCGGTGCCACCGACAAAGATCAATAAACCACGCTTCTTCATGATCATTTTTTGCAGCACAGGTGGTATTTGAAGTTCTTCGCAAGAAGGAATACTGGTTTTAATGGCCCTCAACACCATACCAACCGCACCTTGCTGAATAAACACGTTTACCCGAAATCGTCCAATCTGTTTTGGGTGAATCGCAAAGTTGCATTCTTTGTCTCTCTCAAAGATACGCCTTTGCTCTTCATTCATTATGCTGTAGCACAACTCCTGCGACTCCTTGGCCTTGAGGGGGTTACCCGCAATCGGGTAAATTTTGCCATCTACTTTAAAACTCGGCGTCGCATTAGCGGTAATAAATAGATCCGATGAATTTTTAACCATCATCGCGCGCAAAAGGTCTGCCATCTTAAACATAGGTGCTCCGAATAATTTCTAATTTACTAACGGCGTGGAGAGACAATAACGTATTACATAAACTTCGATTTATCCACCGCACGTGAACGAGCATCTTTGGCGGTGATTGAACGTTCGCGTAGCAGATTTAACAAGCATTGGTCCAAGGTTTGCATACCTTCATTTTGACCGGTTTGTATCATTGAATACATCTGCGCGATTTTGTCTTCACGGATCAGGTTTCGGATTGCCGAAGTCCCCACCATAATTTCATGTGCTGCGACTCGACCGCCGCCGACTTTTTTAATCAATGTCTGTGCGATCACAGCTTGAATGGACTCTGACAACATCGAGCGAACCATGGATTTCTCTTCGGCAGGAAAAACGTCAACAATACGGTCAATAGTCTTAGGCGCCGAGCTGGTGTGCAATGTAGCCAGCACTAAATGCCCAGTCTCGGCGGCCGTCATGGCCAAGCGAATGGTTTCCAAATCACGCAGCTCACCGACCAGAATAACGTCTGGGTCTTCACGAAGAGCTGACTTAAGGGCGTTATCAAAGCTATGCGTGTCTTTATTGAGCTCGCGTTGATTAATTAAACAGCGCTTACTTTGATGAACAAATTCAATGGGGTCTTCGACAGTCAATATATGCGAGCGATGCTTTTCATTAATATAGTCGACCATACCGGCTAAGGTAGTTGACTTGCCCGAGCCTGTTGGCCCAGTAACTAAGACTAAGCCGCGGGGTTTATTGCAAATCTCTCGAAAAATATCTGGAGCATTCAGGTCATCCAAACTCAGTACAACCGATGGAATCGTTCTAAACACCGCCGCAGGGCCACGATCTTGATTAAACGCGTTAACACGAAAACGTGCCACATTGGGTATTTCAAACGAGAAATCGACCTCTAACTGCTCCTCGTACGATTTGCGTTGTTTATCATTCATGATGTCGAAAATCATTTTGATAACCATTTCCGCGTCTAGAGCCGGCAAATCAATGCGTTTCATGTCGCCGTCGACCCTAATCATGGGTGGCAAGCCCGCTGAAATATGTAAATCAGACGATTTGTTTTTGTGACTAAATGCGAGTAATTCGGCAATATCCATACCTTCTCCTATGTTTTAACTAGCCATTTATCGGTAGTAAGGTAAAATTTATTTTTTTGTTAGAGCAAACAGTATAACCAGAACTAGGTCGATGAGTCAGCAACAATCCGCACAACACCAGCGACAGGCTATTCAAGCACGCATCAGTGCCGCTGAGGCGACCTATAACCGAGACGCCGGCAGTGTAACCTTGATTGGCGCAAGTAAAACCAAGTCGCCAGCAATGGTTACCGATTTCGCAAAGGCCGGCATGACCGAGTTTGGCGAGAACTATTTGCAAGAGGCTCAGATTAAAATTGAGGCCTTAGAAAGTTTGAACTTATCCTGGCATTTCATTGGTCAAATTCAATCAAACAAGACCAAGACCATTGCGCGGCTGTTTGATTGGGTGCACGGCGTAGACAGATTGAAAATAGCGCGCAGACTTGCCGAACAAAACCTCAAAAGCAACCCGATAAAGCTTTTGATTCAACTAAACCTAGACAATGAACCAAGTAAGGGTGGTGTAGCAATCGAACAGGCCGCTGAATTAGCAGAACAAACTGTGCAATTGCTGTCCCAAGACCATAAAGCGGAATTAAAAGGCTTTATGGCAATACCTAAAGCTTGCGACAATCAACAAGATCAACGAGCAACATTTGCCAAGGCGCGTGAGCTTATGTCACTGACCAATCAACGCTACGGCTTGAGGCTTGACCAGCTGTCGATGGGCATGTCGGGTGACCTAGAAGCCGCAATAGCGGAAGGCGCAACCATGGTAAGGGTCGGTACTGATCTGTTTGGCGCACGGAAATAACCGAGTTTGCTTGGGCTTAGGCGCCGCAAACCGTACAATACCTGCAACATAATAAACAACTAGGATTATCAGCAACGTGGTCACACATCAATCATCGTCCGAAACTAAAATGCCCGACACTGAAGCGCCGAAAATGGTAACACCAAAAATTGGCTTTATCGGCGGAGGCAACATGGCCTCAAGCCTCATTGGCGGTCTTTTAGCGCAAGGCGACATCGCGGCGACTGACATTATGCTGTTTGACCCCAACACCAGCGCGACTCGCAAGTTGGCCGACGAATACGGCATAGTGGTGTCTTCTGACAATCAAAGTTTAGTGCTAAACTCTGACGTGGTGATCATCGCGGTTAAACCCCAGGTTCTGCAATCGGTGCTCGAAGCCATCGCGGTGCCATTCAAAGAAAAGCAGCCTTTGACCATTTCTATCGCGGCGGGGATAACCATAGATTCAATCGAACGCTGGCTGGACGGTGACTACCCAGTGGTACGCGTAATGCCAAACACCCCTGCGCTGATTGGCAAAGGAGCCAGTGGGCTGTATGCCAACCAACGAGTATCGCAAGCTCAACGAGAGTTAGCCGAATCACTGATCTCATCAGTCGGCTGTGCGGTTTGGGTCAACAACGAAGGTGATATTGACAGCGTGACCGCTTTATCAGGCAGTGGCCCCGCGTACTTCATGCTGTTCATTCAAGGTTTGATAGAAGCGGCCGAACGAGCTGGCTTAGATTCTGATACCGCCAAAACACTGGCTGTACAAACCGCCGCCGGGGCCGCCGAATTAGTGGCCAGCAGTGACGCCAGCTTACAAACCTTAATCGATAATGTGACCTCTCCTAACGGCACCACAGAACAAGGCCTTCAGTCATTTGCCAAAGACGACCTTAAAGGCACAGTACAAAACGCCTTCAATGCGGCCAAGCAACGTTCAGTTGAGCTGGCTAAGGAACTCGCTTAGGCTTTCTAACAAGCTTATCACCCTTATTTTGATACAGAATTTACCAGGCTTATAATGCAATACCTACTCAACGCAAGTTCCTATCTTATTGAAGCCGTGATTGGCTTCGCTCTTTACATTATGCTGTTTCGATTTTGGATGCAGTGGGTTAAAGCCGACTTTAGAAATGAGCTAGGCCAGTTTATTATCTCCGTCACCAACCCAGTGGTGATTCCATTAAGACGCATTGTGCCAAGCATTGGCACAATCGACACCGCCACTTTGCTGTTGGCCTACTCGTTTAGCCTATTGAAAATAGTGGCTCTGTTTATGCTGTCGTCCATTAATGCACCGCTAAGCGCCCTGTTTCCTTGGATACTTGTGGTAGCGCTGGGTATTCTTCTGGAAGCCTGCATTTACCTGTTTATGGCAGCGATATTCATCAACATTATCGCCAGCTGGGTGGCGCCACACAGTTACCACCCAATTTTAATGACATTAAGATCTATTAGTGAACCAATAATGGCGCCTGCCAGGCGCATCATTCCGCCGATTGGTGGATTAGACCTGTCACCGATGGTAGTGTTGCTGTTTCTAAACGTTTCATTACAAATTTTAGTAGCACCGCTAATCGGCTTTCGCTAATTTTTGGCGACCATCGCAGATACGATATTGACTACCACAATGGCATTTCCACCCACAGATTCCGTCGGCTTTGTGTCACCTCAGACAGCCGTATTTGACGAAACCATTGAACTTGAAAGCAGAGGCCGTCTTGATGGCTATCAAGTGGTTTACGAAACCTATGGCGAACTCAATGCGCAAAAGAATAATGCCATTCTAATCTGCCATGCTCTGAGTGGTGACCATCATGCCGCTGGATACTATGAATGTGAAAGCGAGCAAGAGTCATTAAAAACCGCAGGTTGGTGGGACACTATGATTGGCCCTGGCAAGCCAATCGATACTGAGCGTTTTTTCGTGGTTAGCCCAAATAATTTAGGCGGTTGCAGCGGCACCACTGGCCCAAGCTCAATTAATCCTGAGACCGGTCAGCCATTTGGCACAGATTTTCCTATAGTCACGGTAAACGATTGGGTCAGAGTTCAAGAAAGACTGAGCAACTATTTAGGCATCTCTAAGTGGGCATGCGTGGCTGGCGGCAGCTTGGGTGGTATGCAAGCCTTGCAATGGAGCATCACGTTCCCTGAGCGTTTAAGACATTGTTTAGTCATCGCATCCGCACCAAAATTGAACGCCCAAAACATTGGTTTTAACGACGTAGCCCGGCAAGCGATACGTACCGACCCTGACTTTCATAACGGCAATTATTACCGCGAGCAAGCCACACCGGCACGCGGTATGCGGGTTGCTAGAATGATCGGTCATATCACTTATTTGTCAGAAGACATGATGGCATTGAAGTTTGGTCGAAACCTTCGTAAAAAATCCAAATTTGACTACGAATTCACACCCGAATTCGAAGTCGAAAGCTACCTGCGTTATCAAGGCGACCGATTTGTGAGCAAGTTCGATGCAAACACTTACCTACTCATGACTAAGGCCTTAGACTATTTTGACCCTGCGTCAAAAACCGACGATTGTTTAACCACGGCACTGGCTAATGTCAGCGCTGACTTTCTCGTTACGTCATTTTCCAGTGATTGGCGGTTCGCGCCCGAACGCTCGCGCGAAATCGTACGCGCATTACAAAGTAATAAAATCAACGTAAGTTACTCAGAGATTAAATGCGATCAAGGCCATGACTCTTTTTTATTGGCGATAGACGACTATATGAACGTCATGCACGCCTATTTAAAACGCATCGCGAGCGAATGCGATCACGAGGCCCCGCATGATTAAGTCACTGAATGAATCATCTCTAACGCGCTATGATCATAAGATGATCAGTGATTGGGTAGCGCGAGACAGTCGGGTAATCGATTTAGGTTGCGGCAATGGTGCCCTTTTAAAACACCTGCAAAATGAAAAAAATGTCAGCGGTTATGGCGTTGAACTCAATCCGGAAATGATCTCTGAGTGCATTGAAAATGGCATTAATGTTATTCAATTTAATCTCGACAAGGGTCTGGGGCATTTTGACAGCAACTCATTTGATACGGTCATCTTGTCGCTAACATTACAAGCCATGCGCAACCCGAAAGAACTTCTCAGTGAAATGATGCGCGTGGGCAAACAAGGCATAGTCACGTTTCCTAACTTTGCCCATTGGCGTAATCGATGGCAAATTGCCATGAGCGGTAAAATGCCTGAAAGCGAGCAGCTGCCCTATAAATGGTTTAATACGCCTAATATACATCTATGCACCATTCGAGATTTCCATGCCCTATGCTTAGACCTAGGGTTTCAAATAGAGTCTTCGATAGCGGTACGAGCCGACGGCCGATCCTCATTTGGGCTAAAAGCACTGCCAAATCTATTTGGTGAAATAGCCTTATGTCGTTTCAGTAAACCATAGTTAAAAAACCATAGTTAAATTTCGAGTTGAAAATTCGAGTCAAGTTCCGCATCACAGAATCTACTCAGTAGCTAATCAAGACCTCATCAAACAGAAAACACATGAACAATAATGACATATTAAGGCGCTTACGCTTTGCTTTTGACTTTCCTGATGCCAATGCCGTAAGTTATTTTAACTTAGACCCAAGTTCGAATGCGCCGATGGACAAAGCGGGTTACTTAGCAAGGCTAGCCAAGGACGATGCAGATGACTTTATCGCATGCTCGGATGGTGAGCTGTGTGCCTTCCTAGATGGCTTTGTGGTCGACCAACGTGGGCTTCGTGAACCCGCACCAGCGCCCCAACCACCCAAAGGTGATGATTTCAGGTTAACTAAAAACGATATTCTCAAAAAATTGAGAATTGCGCTGATGTTCCGTGAAGAAGACATGCTCGAGACTCTGGAGTTAGGCGGTGCAACTTTGTCGCGGGGAGAGCTGGGCGCCCTATTCCGTAAGCCTGGGCACAAACACTATCGTGCCTGCGGCAACCAAGTACTGCGAAACTTCATTAAGGGTCTAACGGAACAAATTCGTGGCGAATGAAAATTATTGTACTAAGCAACAAAGATGCCGCCTCATGTCTGGCTCTGAACTATATTGCCCCACTGCTTAGCACTCATTCAAACCAAGTCTATTATACTGACCGAGCCCCCAAGCAATCACCAGAGTTGACCGAGTCAGAGGTCTCTGCAAACTTACTTAGCTCATCAAGCTTAGATCAACTTTCTAAACACGATCGGTCCATCGCAAACGCCAGCCCGATTTTCGATGCCTTAGGTGCCAAACAGCTAAACTCGATCAATAAGCAATCCGCGTATGAACGGCTTGCTCAACAGCAACCAGACCTTATCATCAGCATTCGTCACATGACGATCTTGCAGCAGCATGTGATCGACCTACCGACACACGGGGTTATAAACCTGCATTCGGGTTTACTGCCAGCTTATCAAGGGGTGATGGCTACATTCTGGTCAATGCTCAATAGCGAAGCTCAGATCGGCACCACGCTGCACTATATCGAAAACAATTCAATCGATACTGGCGCAATCATTAAGCTCAGCGCTCAGCCAACCCGCTTCGATAAATCTTACCTATGGAACACATTAAGTTTATACAAACAAGGCTGCGACGATATCGCTAAGGCCGTGAACGATTTAGCAGCGGGCCACGAGTTTCCATCCAAACCGCAAGAGCAAAATGGGCAGTACTATTCATACCCAACACAAAACCAAATCAGTCAATTCTCGGGCCAATTATTTGAGGCCAGCGATAATATAAAAGAGTTCATTTAAATAACTCGCTCAGATGAAATTCGGTTTGCTTTGCCTTATTTTTCGCTTGTTAGTTTCTGATCGATATAAGCCTGAACAAGCTCTTTGACACTAATCTACAAACACAGCCATAGCCATAACCTCAATCATAACCAAAACTATGCGTTTCTATGCGTTTTGGGGTTTTTGTGGCAATTGTGCAAGCACACAACCCATCAAAATCAGCACAGCACCTAACAAGGCCGCATTGCTGAATACTTCACTGAATATCAGGTAGCCGGCTATCGCACCAAATACGGCCTCTAAGGACAAAATCAGTGAGGCTTCGAATGGTTCAGCTTTATCCATTACCAGGACTTGTAAGGTATATCCCACGCCGACCACGATAAACCCGTTGATCGCCGGCCATAAATAGCCAATGGTTTGCTTTGGCAATAGTAATTCTTCGAAGCTCAGCGCATACATCAAACTGAAGATGGCGCAAAAGCCAAACTGATAAACTGACAACACAAGCTGCTGATGCTGCCCGGCTTTTCTAGCAAGCACAAGTATGTGTGCGGCCCAAGCGACCGCTCCAACCAGGGCAATAATATCGCCTTTTGACGAGGCTCCGTCGCCGCCACCCGTCATCAAATACAAACCGATAATCGCTAAGACCCCACCTATCCAAACGATGGTTGCGTATCGCAGGCCTAAGAAAAAGCCAATCATGGGCACGATAATTACGTAGAGACCAGTAATGAATGCCACATTAGCGACCGAGGTATACAACAACGCAAATTGCTGCATCAAAGCACCAATGAATAACAGAGCTCCCAAAAACATGCCCAAACGTACGGTGCCCATACCAAACTGCGTCACACCATTGTTGAATGATTTTGTATTTCGAGAAAACACATAAATCACCGGCATAAGCGCAAGCGCGCCTAGGGCGAACCGCATGAAGTTAAACGCCGCTGGGCCTAAATAGTGCATGCCCAATTTTTGCGGCACAAAACCGAAGCCCCATATAGCCGCGATCAACACCAAGCAGGCGTTAATCTTAAATCTAGAATGCATACGCTATAAACAGCTGAATTAGTTTAGTCTAGGTGAAAAAGTTTGAAGGCCCTGACTTGGAGTCGTCTGATTTTAATGCCGATTTAGACAGCATAGCCTCAGGACTTTCTGGCTCTACTCGTTTAATTTTTATCATAAACCACGCATAAAATAAGGTCATGAACGGGCTAATTAAATTAAAAAAGCAGAATGGCAGGTAGGTCACCGTGCCAATGCCTAGCACACTGGCGTGGTAAGCCCCGCAGGTATTCCAAGGTATTAGTACCGATGTAACGGTACCCGTATCTTCAAGCGTTCGACTCAAGTTCTCCTGAGCATAACCTTTTTCTCGATACAGGTCGCTGTACATGCGCCCCGGAATTGCCACCGAAATATACTGATCTGAAGTACTTAAGTTGGTCACAATACAGGTGCCTGTTGTGCAGGCCACCAAGCTAAAAAAGCCTTTTGCTAGACTCTTAACGGACTCCATAATTCGGGCTAAATTGCCGCAAGCTTCCATGACTCCACCAAAGGTCATGGCGGCCAAAATCAGCCACACGGTACCGAGCATGCCTTTCATTCCACCAGCACTGAATAACTCACTCAACATCTCAATCGGCGTATTTACTGAAACACCTTTAAATAGCGTGTCCATCACCAAAACATACACCGAACTCGGCTCCAAAGCAGCGGTTGTTAAAATGGGTGAGGTTTTTACCGTGGGCGCTAACTCAGCCAATAATGGTTGCTGAAAAATTAGTGCGCAGACAAGACCCGCAATAATACCGACGAATAGCGAGGGAATCGCCGGTACTTTTTTAGTAATCATGGTCAGCACCACCACTGGCGGTATCAACAACCAAATAGAGATATTAAAGGTCTCTTTGATGGCCGCCAGTTCAACTGACACATCAACCGCCGAGCCAGACGTTTCCAAGTTCAAACCGATAACGGTAAATAAAATCAGTGAAATCACCATCGATGGCCCCGTGGTGAAAAGCAAATATCGAATGTGATCAAACACTGGGGTTTCGGTCACCGCAGCGGCCAAATTAGTGGTGTCTGAAAGTGGTGAAATTTTATCGCCAAAATACGACCCAGATATAATCGCCCCACCAATCAAACCATCGGGAATTTCCAAGGCTCGTCCAACCGCCACCATGGCCACACCAATGGTGGCCGCTGTTGACCATGAGCTTCCGCTCATTACCGAGGTTAGCGCACAGGCAATGCAACAAGCTACCAGAAAAATCGCCGGGTTCAAAAGTTTTAGCCCATAGTAAACCAGCGTTGGCACGGTGCCGCTGAGTAACCAGATACTGGCCAGTGCGCCCACCAAAAGCAAAATCAAAATTGATGGCATCGCATTGCCAATCGTGGCGACGATTTTTTCTTGTATATGAGCCCAGCTTACGCCTCTGGACAAACCAATAATCGCCGTGAAGCCTGCCACCAAAATAATGATCATTTGGCTAGAGCCAGACAAGGCATCGTCGCCATATACGAAGAGCACGTTCCAGGTTAATGTGACGATCAACACCAGAATAGGCAAACACGCCAACCAGAGTGACATTGGCTTAAGTGGCATTGGCTGAGTGGAAGAATGTTTCGATGACTCCATAATTACCTTTTTTATATATTTTTGAATATCGGGTAGAGGATTTTTATTATGAGATGCTCTTATATTTAATAAGGACTTCTTGCGCCATGCAAGTCAGCCCTTTTTAGCAAGGCTCAAATTAGAATTATGATAGCGAGATATATGATTTTACGTCGGCTATTTTTCTACATATTTCGAATTTGACAGAAAATTTTGTTTTTATTCGCTATAACGCAGAAATGATCACTTAATTTTTCTGACAACGCTTGCTGCATTAAAATAACAAAGTTAGGATCCAACTCCACGAAAAAAGTATTTTTACCATAAACGTGGAGCAATTAAGTCGTAATAACAAAAAGTCGACAACAACAATGGCGAATTCTAATAATTCGCAGGAGAGTAGTTAATGAAGTTTTTTCAACCAAGGACAACAGCTGTAGCGCTAGCAATAGCGTCTATGAGTGGACTTTCAGCCACCTCTACGGTCTATGCCCAAATCGGCGCTAGTGACGAACCTATCGAAGAGATCGTTACCATCGGCACACGTGGCAAGCCGCGTTCAGCAACCGCATCAGTAGCACCCGTAGATGTCATTTCAGCATCTGACTTTGTATCTCAAGGCGGTGTAGACACATCAAACTTATTACGCAATGTGGTCCCTTCGTTCAATGTGAACGATCAGCCCATTTCTGACGCCGCCACATTAGTGCGCCCGGCCAACCTTCGTGGCTTAGCGCCCGATCATACGCTAGTGTTGGTGAACGGCAAACGCCGCCATCGTGCTGCGGTGATTACTTGGTTAGGTGGCGGTCTTTCAGACGGCTCACAAGGGCCAGATATTTCAGCAATTCCATCACTGGCCTTACAAAGCGTTGAAGTTCTGCGTGATGGCGCTGCCGCTCAATATGGCTCTGATGCAATTGCGGGGGTCATTAACTTTAATTTGAAAAATTCACCCTCGGAAGGCTCAGCTGAACTCAAGTATGGTCAATATACTGAGGGGGAAAATCAATACACTTTAGCCGTCAATCAAGGTTTCGCTTTAGGCGACAATGGTTTTCTAAACCTTACCGCCGAGTGGACTGAAGCGGAAGCAACCGATCGCTCAGTTCAACGGAATGACGCGGCCGGTCTAATAGACGCCGGAGTACAAGGTGTTGGTACCCCTGCACAAGTTTGGGGCACACCAGAAATAGATGCAGACATCAAACTTTGGGCCAACTTTGGCGCCGAGCTTGATAATGGCATGGAAGTATTTGGTAACGCCAATTACAACAATAAAGAAGCGACAGGTGGTTTCTACTATCGTAACCCCTCAAACCGTGGCGGTGTTTATGCGGCTAACGGTAACTTATTGTTCGCGGACCTGACAGCCGACGGTTCTGGCAACTGCCCTACCGATATCCCAGGAACAGTAGCCGGTTTAACCAGCACGGCATTCGCTAGTGCTGCAGCTCGCCCTGAATGTTTCAGTTTTGCCGAGATAATCTCAGGCGGCTTTACACCAAATTTTGGTGGTGAAGTCACTGACACAGCTTTGCTATTAGGCTTGAGAGGCGAAACTAATAATGAACTATCCTGGTCGGTAAGCGCTTACTATGGCAAGAACGAAGCAGACTTTTTCATTAACAATACCGTTAACGCCAGTCTTGGTTCCGCCACGCCACGTGATTTTAATCCTGGCGCGTATGAGCAACAAGACATTAGCATAAATGCTGATTTCAGCATGCCTTTGAGCGATACCGTCACCTTGGCATTTGGTGCTGAGTACCGGGAAGAAGAGTTTTCGATTATCGCTGGTCAAGCAGAGTCTTACATTGACGGTGGCTTAGGCGCACAAGGTTTTTCGACATCAACCAACGGATTCCCAGGCTTCTCACCACAAATCGCCGGTTCATTTGATCGGGCCAATACATCTCTGTACGGCGATCTAGAGTGGCAAGCGTCGGATTCACTACTGGTCGCAGCGGCAATTCGCTATGAAGACTTTGATGGCTTTGGAGACACGACCAACTTTAAATTGGGTGGTAACTACACTCTTACTGATTCGGCCGGTATTCGTGCCACGATCAGCACCGGTTTTAAAGCGCCAACGCCAGGTCAATCAAACGCGTCGAATATTTCGACACAACTGGTTAACGGTGTACTAACTAACCAAGGTGTGATTCCATCAACCAGCCCAGCTGCCCTACTACGTGGCGGTACTGAATTGGGCCCAGAAGAATCAGAAAACATTACCTTAGGCGGCTACTTTTCAGTTGGCTCAGTTGATGTGACGGTTGATTTATTCAAAATCGATGTTGAAGATCGTTTGAATATTTCAGACACCTTCTCGTTAACTCCTGGTGATTTAGCAACACTTGCAGGTCAAGGCATTGACGCTTCTGATATTGCCACATTCTCTTTCTTTACCAATCAATTTGATACGGAAACCACTGGAATTGATATCGTTGCAACATGGAACACAGAATGGCTTAACGGCAACACTGCTTGGAACATTGCGTTCAACAAAACTGACACAGAAGTAGTACGTCGGGATGCTGGTCTATTAGGCGACAACCGTGTTCGACAAATTGAAGATGGTGTCCCTGATACACGTTGGAACTTTACTGGTACTCACCAGATGGATAGATTTCGTTTCATGGCACGTTTGAGTCACTACGGAGACTATTACGACAATGAAGCCGGAGGCGTCTTTGGTTCGAACAACCTACTGGATGTCGAGCTTGGTTATACATGGTCTGACCGAATTGACTTATCGTTCGGTGCTCGTAATCTGACGGATGAGCAAGGTGACCGCGCAGCAGACGCAGGCAGCTTTGATTTCGGTGCAGCACTTGGCCTTGAATACAGCCAATTTACACCGTTTGGTTTCAATGGTACTTTCTTGTACGGAAAAGCTAGTTATTCGTTCTAAACTTCGACGTATATTTATAGGTTTATAAATAACCGCAGTTTCGGCTGCGGTTATTTTTTATCTAAATTTTATTAACGTTCAAAAACGCAAACAGAGTGTGGGGAGCGCCACCCAATAACCTCGTAGCCGCTTTTATGGTATTGTTGCAACTTTGTTATTTTATGAAAAGCAGCCATGAAAGATTCTAAAAGTGCACCGGTGTGGTTCTTTGTAGTAGCAATTTTGGCCATCGCCTGGAACGGTATTGGCGTTGTCGCTTACGTCGCTGAAGCAATGCAAACGCCCGAACAACTCGCGCAGTTAAGCGAGGCTCAGCGAGAGCTCTACACATCCAAACCAAGTTGGGTAACCGCCGCTTTCGCGATTGCCGTGTTTGGTGGGTTATTCGCTAGCATCGCATTGATAGCGAAAAAGCCATTGGCAATACCGCTGTTTGCAATATCCATCGCAGGCCTAATTGGCCAGAACAGCTACTATTTTCTAATTGCTAAAGTCCAAAACACCATGGACTCAAGTAATTTTATTATGCCGGTAGTCGTCTTTATAATTGCGATCGCGCTGCTGTTTTTTTCACGCTCATGCAACGCCAAAGGTTGGTTAAGTTAGGCTGATCTACCGTCGCTCTACTGGGCATACCTTTTACATAAATGTAATACAGAGTTTCTATGGAAAATATCGTAAACGCTATTAACGGCGTGATCTGGAGCCCTGCTCTAATCTATTTGTGCCTTGCGGCAGGCCTCTTTTACACAATTCAAACCCGCTTCCTGCAAGTGCGACTGTTTAAAGAAATGCTGCATTTGATCATGTCCGGCCAAAGCTCTGACAAAGGCATATCGCCGTTTCAAGCACTTACTGTTTCACTATCAGGCCGCGTTGGAACGGGCAATATTGCTGGTGTGGCAGCGGCCATTGGCTTTGGAGGGCCGGGCGCGGTATTTTGGATGTGGATAGTGGCTATTTTTGGCGCCGCGACCGCCTACATAGAAGCCACCTTAGCGCAGATTTACAAAGAAGTTGATAATGGTGAATATCGGGGTGGTCCAGCCTATTATATTGAGAAGGCAATGGGGCAAACTTGGTATGCTTGGATATTTGCAATCGCCACAATCATAGCCTGTGGTTTTTTACTGCCCACGGTTCAATCAAACGCCATCGGCAATGCAGTAGCTCAAACCGTTGGGCAAGGCTCAGTAATATCAACGCCTAGCGGCGATTTCAGTTCCATTAAAATCATTACCGGCACAGCAATTTGTATTGTTTTCGGTTTCATCATTTTTGGTGGCGTTAAACGTATTGCCAATTTTGCACAAGTTGTCGTACCTTTCATGGCATTGGCTTACATCATCACCGCTTGTGTGATCATTGCGTTAAACGTTTCAGAATTGCCTGGGATAGTCAGCATGATTCTCGCTGATGCTTTTACTCCAATGGCAGGATTTGGCGCCGCGATTGGCTGGGGAGTTAAACGCGGAGTTTACTCTAATGAGGCTGGCCAGGGCACCGCACCACATGCTGCGGCCGCAGCAGAAGTCGAACACCCGGCTCAACAAGGTTTAGTTCAATCATTTTCGATTTACATCGATACTCTATTCGTGTGTACCGCTACGGCCTTCATGATTCTGATCACTGGTATGTACAATGTAGGGACCGATTCTGCCGCATTGATTGTCCAAAATGTGGCCGCGGACACATCCGCCAATAGCCCATCATTCACACAAATGGCGATCGAAAGCGTGATGCCAGGGTTTGGCAACCCGTTCGTTGCGGTTGCGCTATTTTTCTTCTCATTCACAACCCTGATGGCGTATTACTATATTGCCGAGAGTAATGTGGTTTATATTCGTCGCTTCGTGAAAATTCCTGGCGCAATCAACTTGCTCAAAGTTGGCATAATTTTAGCGGTTTTCTTTGGCACGGTTAAAGAAGCAAACCTTGCATGGTCGCTGGGGGATATTGGTGTTGGTTTAATGGCCTGGGTTAATATTATCGGTATATTAATCATCTTTTTCTTAGGCAAACCGGCAATCAAAGCGCTGCAAGATTACGAAAAGCAAAAGAAGGATGGCGTTAAAAAATACTCATTTGACCCAAAATCTTTGGGTATAAAAAATGCCGAGTTTTGGGAAAAGAAATAAAGCGTTTTATTAAATAGTAAAACTAAAAAGCCTTGGCTATTCGCCAAGGCTTTTTGATATGGAGATCACATCCTTGATTAGATTAAATTGATCTCTGTTTCTGTGCATCAAATACTTCAAAGTATGATAACTGCAAACCTCGACTCAAACCTTTCGTCAAGCCTTTGATACGAACAAGCCTTTGACTGACTATGCACCGTGTTACTTCCAAGCGCTTATCAGTGTTATCACCGCTGTTAAAGCCATTTCATCCCAATCAAGTGTTTCATTCGACATTGCGTGATGGCTGATACTGACGTAGCCATGCATCACCGCCCATATATCGAGCGCTCCTTGTAATTTATCAATTGCCAAGCCCCTGGCTTGAATCAGCTCATCCGTAGTCGTTACTAGTTTCTTGAAACTACGTGATGCAGCCTCACGAGCTTCTTCAGACGGCGTATAGCCTGTATCACTTTCACCAAATATAAGTCGGTAGTGCGCTTCGTTATTAAACGCCACCGAAAGATAAGCTTGGCAGGAAATACGCACATTTTCCATAGCGTCCTCTTCGGAACGATCTATATCCATCGCGTCGTATACTTTATTGAAGCCTTCAATATAAAGCGCGTCTAAAACGCCCTGCTTACCATTAAAGTGGCTGTAAATGCCAATCGTTGAAAGCCCAGCACGCTTGGATATTGCACGTACACTAAGGGCGGCTACCCCGCCTTCTAAAAATAATGCAGAAGCGGCATCCAAAATCTTTGTTCTTGATCCTTCACTATTCACTGGCTTACTCATTCTACTACTATCTACTCGTATGATTTTTCTGCAATTAATCTAGATTACATCGATGAACATCATCACATGACATAACGACAGTGTGCGTGAACTTGCGCACTAACACCAGCGACATTTTAAAATAGCTCTTGACGAAATAACAGTGTTATATTAAATTATAACAATGTTATAAAAATCAACTCCGTACAACCATAGACAATATTGTTGTGGGCGGTGTTTCCGCTTACTAATTCGTCACCAACTCGCTCTCAAACAATGACTAAATCTACTGAAATAAACCTAGAAACTGATTACCTTATTATTGGGGCCGGTGCGGTTGGCATGGCCTTTGCCGATACTTTGCTCAGTGAAACTGATGCCAACATCATCATTGTTGATAAACATCATAAGCCCGGCGGACATTGGAATGATGCCTACCCCTTTGTCACTCTCCATCAACCTTCGCTTTTTTACGGAGTCAACTCGGTGGAATTGAGCAGCGGTAAAAAAGACGAAGTTGGGCTAAATGCCGGCATGCATGAACTCGCATCCGGCGCCGAAGTGATGGCGTATTATGACCATGTTATGAAACACGTTTTCTTGCCATCCGGACGGGTTAAATATTTCCCGATGTCTGAATACCAAGGGGAATTGAATGGTAAGGCTGAATTCTTCTCACTTATGAGCGATAAGAAACATCGTGTAGAGGTGAATAGAAAGATCGTGGATTGCACCTACTTCAAAACCTCAGTGCCTTCCACACATACACCAAATTTCACGGTAGCCGATGGCGTGGAATTCATACCTCTAAATCAACTTCCGCAGCTAAATTCCCCTAGGGATGCCTACGTTGTGGTTGGCGGCGGCAAAACTAGTATTGATGCCTGTCTCTGGCTACTCGAAAATCAAATCGACCCGGACAAAATCACATGGATTATGCCTCGTGATGCTTGGTGGATAGACCGCCAAAACACTCAACCTGGCGATGAGTTTTTCTTTGATTCAATTGGCACACAAGCAAAACAATTCGAAGCACTTGGCGCGGCTAGCTCCGTCACAGATCTTTTCGATAGGCTGGAAGACTCTGGCGTACTCATGCGTTTAGATAAAAATGTTCGACCCAGCATGTTTCATGGCGCCACCGTGAGCCAGGCTGAAGCAAAACAACTCCGTCGCATCAGCAATATTTTACGCCATGGCCGTATTAACAAAATTGAGAACAACAAAATTGTGTTTTCGGAAACATCGGTTGCCACACCCACCAACAGTGTTTACATAGATTGCTCTGCTCGTGCGGTGCCTGTTACGGAGAGTTACCCAGTGTTCGACGGCAATACGATATGCGTGCAAACCGTTCGATCATACCAGCCGGTCTTTAGTGCTGGATTTATTGCCCACATAGAAGCAAACTATGAAGATGAAGCAATCAAGAACGATATCTGTGGGCTGGTTCCACTGCCCAATCATGATACAGATTGGCTTCTTGGCATGGCCGCTCAGATGAGAAATCAGTACCGTTGGTCTCAAGAACCGGGGCTGCGAGAATGGTTAGTCAACTGCCGCTTAGACGGATTTACCGCACTTACTGTGCCAAATGACACCACTACTCCCGATCAGATGGCCATTCTTGGCCGCATGAAACAAGCAGTACCAATGGCTATAGAAAATGTGAAGCGCCTAATGCCAGAAGTAATCGCAATAAGAAGCCGAGATGCCAGCTAGCCACACGATGAGCTAAACTGAATAACTTTTTAAGACCTAACAAGACCAAAACAAAACCATGAAAATACTTCAAAGTAATAAAAGCAACTTTAATGAAGCGCGCTTAATTGATGCTCCTGCACTCACGGTCAAAGAAAGCCAAATACGCCTCAAAATTGAACGTTTTTCATTCACGGCGAATAATATTACCTACGCCGTACTGGGTGATTACTTAAAGTACTGGGCCTTTTTCCCCGCTGTTGATGCCCATGGCAACGATGCTTCAGCACAATGGGGAGAAATCCCGGTATGGGGCTTCGCCAGTGTGGTTGAATCCCATAATGACGCAATCAATGTTGGCGATCGATATTTCGGCTATTTTCCTCCCGCCGAGGAATGTGTGATGACACCGACCAAGATCTCAGATATGGGTTTTATTGACGGCGCCGAGCACCGAGCTTCTTTGCCTGCAGGCTATAACATCTATCGTAGCGCACCCAATTCTGAAGCGGATTCGGCATCAACGCTCTACCAAGCTGATAATGAACGCAGCATGCTTTATCCATTATTTGTGACGGCCTATTGCATTCATGACATGCTGGCCAGCCGCGCATGGCGCCACGCTGAACAAGTTTTGATTATCAGCGCATCAAGCAAAACCAGTATTGGCGTGGCGTACGCAATGCACAGCGATGACAAAGCTCCGATGAGTATAGGTCTAACCTCAGAACGCAATTTAGCAAAGGTAAATGGGCTTGACCTGTATGATGCCGTGCACTCATACGATAAAGTCGCCCAATTAGACTCAAGCAAAGCAACTGTCATCATAGACATGTCGGGTAACAAAGCGCTGTTAGCGCAGTTGCATCAGCATTTCGAAGACAATATGAAGCTCACCTTGAATGTCGGAATTACCCACTGGAACGATCTGGAAGAAATCGAAGGCATTAACGCAGAACGTAGCGAACAATTTTTTGCGCCAAGCCAAATCCAGGAAATCATCAAACGCATTGGCCCTGAAGCTTTTGATGAACAGTCCAGCAAGTTCATCAAAGACTCAGCCTTTAAAACGCGAAGCTGGTTACAGATCAAGGAACTCACAGATTTGCAAGAGCTGGTATGGGTCTACCCAGATGTTTGCGCTGGCTCGATTGATGCAGATATCGGGCTAATGGTCGTGCTGAACTAGCTGCTAACGAGCGTTGCTTGCGCACCAGCAGGCAACGTTAGACCTCGCCTGACTAAATCCAAGCTAATCGAACCAAATACGGCAAGTGGTTGCCGAAGCTGAATTGAATATCGAATATGCCCCGCAAAACCATTATTTCTGCGACGATTTCTGCCGGTTTTTCATCTATTATCTTCTGGGTCAGCTATTGGGTGCGAAAATCACAATGCCAATAGCAAAACCTAAGGGCTAGTTACCTTTCCTGTTGATGTAATAGAAAAATATAACAACCATCAACTACCAATCTAATTCGGAGCACGATAATGCACAAAAAACTCAGCATTGCGTTAATCATGACCGCCGCACTGGCGGCCTGTGATTCAGCAACAGAACCAACACAAACGACGGCGCCTAAACCGACTACGCCACAGACAATTCCGGCTGCGCCAACGTCTGACCAGATATCTAGAGAGTCCCAAAAGGCCAATGATTTTTACGAGCGGATTTTTGAAGAAGCGGTCGCCCGTAGCCCCGAATTTCTCACGTATTTAGGCCGACCGGAACGAATGAGTGAATGGAATGATCTGAGTGAAGAAAATTCGGCCAAAGAACACGCAATAACTAAAGAGAATTTAATAGAGCTCGAAACGATAAATCGAGAATTATTGGATCCGGCGACCGCCCTGAGTTACGACCTATTAAAACAGTCATTAGAAAACCAGATTGAAGATTATCAATGGCGTTTGTACAACTACCCGGTTAACCAAATGTTTGGGCGACACTCAAGCGTTGTTTCCTTGCTGA
>CAZEXS010000037.1:0-2001 GCA_964516915.1 uncultured Gammaproteobacteria bacterium | reverse complement strand
AACTACCCGGTTAACCAAATGTTTGGGCGACACTCAAGCGTTGTTTCCTTGCTGATCAATCAACATCGAATCAACAGTGTAGGCGACGCTGAGGCCTATATAGCCCGCTTAAACGGGATTCCTCTCTTGTTTGATCAATTGGTCGACGGTATCAACGCTCGCGCAGACGCAAATATCGTTCCTCCAAAGTTTGTGTTTCCACACGTAATCCGCGATAGCAAAAACATTATTACGGGTGCGCCGTTTGACGACGGGAGAGCCAGCACATTGCTTGCGGATTTTTCTGGCAAATTAGACAAACTAGCCAGCCAAGAAGATGCAGGGTTGAGCGACAGCAAAAAAGATCAATTATTGGCCGCTGCCAAAGAAGCATTAGTCAACTCGGTAAAACCCTCGTACCAAAAGCTAATCGCCAATTTAACCGACTTAGAAGCCAAAGCGAATACCGATGACGGTGTTTGGAAATGGAAAGACGGTGATAAGTTTTTCAATGTGGCGCTGAAGCGCACCACTACCACAGACCTTAGTGCTGATGAAATTCATAATATCGGCTTAAGTGAAGTGACACGCATTCACAACGAAATGAGAGCGATTAAAGACGCTGTCAAATTTGACGGCGACCTGAAAGCATTCATGGCCTTCATGCGAGACGACGAACAGTTTTACTACCCTTCCACACAAGAAGGAAAAGATCGATATCTTGATGAAGCCACCGATTTAATCGACACCATGAAGCTTCGTTTAGACGAACTGTTTATCACCAAGCCTAAAGCCGCCCTGACGGTTAAAGCCGTTGAAGCGTTTCGTGAACAGTCCGCTGGTAAAGCTTTCTACCAACAGCCTTCTGAAGACGGCTCGCGACCCGGAATTTACTACGCTAACCTTTATGATATGAAGGCTATGCCAACCTACCAAATGGAGGCATTGGCGTATCACGAAGGTGTACCCGGTCACCATATGCAACTGGCTATTCAGCAAGAGCTACAGAGTATTCCTAAGTTCAGAAAATTTGGTCGTTATACGGCATACACCGAAGGTTGGGGGCTGTACTCTGAGTTTCTACCAAAAGAAATCGGCATGTATTCTGACCCTTATTCTGACTTTGGCCGCCTTGCTATGGAACTGTGGCGCGCCTGCCGTTTAGTAGTCGACACAGGTATTCATGCCAAGAAATGGACTCGTGAAGAAGGCATAAAGTATTACACAGACAATACGCCAAATGCGGTTTCCGATGGCGTAAAAATGGTGGAACGGCATATTGTGATGCCATCTCAAGCCACCGCTTATAAAATTGGCATGCTTAAAATTTTAGAGCTCCGCAGCAAGGCAAGCGATGCATTGGGCGATGAGTTTGATATTCGCGGATTTCATGATGAAATTTTGAAATACGGTCCACTGCCTCTGAACGTGGTAGAAGCCAAAGTCGATGCATGGGTTGCGTCACAAAAGTAATCATTTGATCAACTTCTAATAGTCTTGATCTACCCAAAAGAGCTGGTATTTTACCGGCTCTTTTTATGCGCTAGACACACGCACTAACTATCAAACCATATCTAAATCGTTTTGCCGTTTCTTAACATCGATGGCTTCTAAGATTTCGTCGATACGGTTCAAATAGGTGTGATGCTTTTGCACGAATTCGAAGCCTTGCTGGGCGATACGATGTCGTTCGGCGTCGTGCTCAAGATAAAACATCACGTCGCTGAGCAATTGATCTAAATTCTCAAGGTCATAGTAGACCAAATGCACCTTATCCAGTAATGGATTTTTCATCGGCGTTTGCATTCGATCTACAAATACTAAGGCGCCGCTGATCATGGCTTCAAATAATCGGTGATCACCTTCCCAATTTTTAGGGTTACAGGTTATGACTATTTTGGAACCAAGTAAGGCTTCATGATATGACGGTTGAAGCCTGTTCCGGCCAAGATTACCGGCTTTGCCTATCTCACCGATGTGAGCCCGAACTGAACTATCAGCAGCAACGCTTTTTGAAATGAA
>CAZEXS010000036.1:0-33399 GCA_964516915.1 uncultured Gammaproteobacteria bacterium | reverse complement strand
GACCCTCTGGTCCCAAACCAGATGCGCTACCAGGCTGCGCTACACCCCGACGGTGTTGTAATTTTTAACCTCTTTCCAACAAAGCTTATGGTGAAGGGCATCTGAAAGACACGCTTTAAACCGCAAGATTGCTGCGGGAACTAAAAGAGAAATTACCCTGCAAAATGTTGAGGCGCGACTATACTCACATGACGATAAGCCGTCAACGTCTAAGTCAAAAAAAAGTGAAAATTAGCGGCTTGATTTTTTATGCAATCATCCTTATTAAACCGGCAACTGTAATAACTAATAAACACCCATGATCTAGCGGGTATACAAGACTATGAACCAACCACAAACCCACGCATTTCAAACCGAAATATCTCAGCTTTTAGACCTAATGATCAATTCTCTTTACAGCCAAAAAGAGATTTTTCTACGTGAGCTAATTTCAAACAGCTCCGATGCCATCGATAAGCGCCGCTTTGAAGCCCTCACGGATGCATCATTACTGAGTGATGATGACGAGCTTGCGGTAACAATCACCGCCGATAAAGAAGCCAAAACACTGACCATCAGTGATAATGGTATTGGTATGTCGTACGACGAAATCATTGAAAATATCGGCACAATCGCCCGTTCTGGCACCAAGAAGTTCATGGAAGCACTTAAAAGCGGTAATGACAAATCCGAAGACAGCGACGGTGATGTAAGTCTTATAGGCCAGTTTGGAGTGGGGTTTTATTCTGTATTTATGGTGGCTGACAAAGTGACCTTAGTCACCCGGCGCGCAGGCAGTGAGCAAGCCTTTCAATGGGAATCTGACGGTAAAGGCGAGTTCACGCTAGGCGACGCTGAACGCAATGATGCTGGCACCTCGATCACCTTGCATTTGCGTGAAGAAGAACACGAGTATTTAGAAGACTTTCGCTTAAAACACGTTATCAATAAATATTCAGAGCACATTTCATTACCAATCAAAATGCTGGGCTCTGTTCCGCTGGACGATGAAGGTAACCCGAAAGAAGGCGAAGTGGCTGAACTGGAAACCATCAATACCGGCACGGCCTTATGGGCACGCCCCAAAAGTGAAATCAGCGATGAAGAGTACCAAAACTTCTATCAATCGCTGAGCTATGACATGGAGCCGCCACTATCAACTCTGCATCACAAAGTTGAAGGCAATCTTGAGTACACATCATTACTTTATATTCCTAAAAAGGCGCCCTTTGACTTGTGGAATCGTGAAAATCGTAAAGGCGTGAAACTCTATGTGCGTCGGATATTCATTACCGATGACGCCGAGAGCTTAATGCCAAACTACTTGCGTTTTGTGAAGGGTGTGGTGGATTCAGCTGATTTGCCGCTAAATGTTTCTCGTGAAATTTTACAAAGCGATCGAGATATTGGCAAAATCAAGGCCCGAGCGGTCAAACGAATACTCGATGAGTTGCAACGTATCGCCAAAAACGAAGAAGATACCTATCAAGAATTCTGGAAGGAATTTGGCCAAGTTATCAAAGAAGGCGTTGTTGAAGATATGGCCAACAAAGATAAGATCACGCCGCTACTGCGCTTTGCCAGTACCGAGTCAGATGAGCAAACTGTGTCTCTGGACGACTACGTGGGGCGTATGCAAGACGACCAAGACGCGATCTATTACATTGCCGCCGAAAGCCACAAGGCCGCCAAAGGCTCTCCACATTTAGAAATGTTCGCCAAAAAAGGGATTGAAGTTTTATTAATGAGCGACCCAGTAGACGAATGGTTGGCCAACAGTTTGCCAGAATTTGCTGACAAACCATTAAAGTCGGTCACTAAAGGTGATATCGAGCTAAGTGATGAAGAAAAGGAAGAGCATGAGCAACAAAAAGAAGCGCTTTCTTCGGTTACTGAAAAATTAAAAGAAAGTCTCACAGAGTCGGTAAAAGACGTTAGGCTGACAAATCGTCTTACCGAGTCTCCTGCTTGCCTGGTTGCTGATGAGACTGATCCGGGAGCCAATCTTGAGCGAATCATGAAAGCCATGGGGCAAGACGCGCCAAGCTCTAAGCCAATTCTCGAAATCAATCCGGAACACTCTTTGATAAAGCAGCTGGATGAGAATAGTGACGACTTTGCTGATTGGGCTCAAGTACTTTTTGATCAAGCCGCACTCAGTGAAGGAGCACAGCTCAAAGACCCCGCAAACTACGTGAAATTAGTGAACAAACTGTTAGTGTCTTAGGTGGTCGCCTAAAAATAGGTAGGCACTACCAAATCAAGGCCGATGACATTTCAATACCATCGCCGTACTATTGCTCACTTTGATGAAGGTAATAGTACGGCAACCTATTAGAACGAATCGTAACTTGAAGATAACAAAGGCAATGACACCAATGATCTAATCAACAACAAGAAAACGATTGAGATTACGATCTTTTTTGACGTTTAGAGCATCGAACACTTGGCCATTCATAACAATGTAAACGCCAGATTCTTTGGCCTGTAAAACGGCTAATGCCCCACCCACGTTAAATTGCGCGTCACTGTCGCGAAATATTGCAGGAGCCAATGCCCCCGTTAATACCACGGTCTTATCAATAATATCGGCAAGTGCCCTAGCGGTATCTGGCATGGTATCTGTTCCATGCGTGATCAAGATTTTATCGGTGGACGACTCGATTACCGCTTTACGAACCTGCTGGCGATCATGGTCAGTCATCTCAAGGCTATCCTTAGCCATTAACGGCAAAATGGTGACATCAAGGTGGACTGGCAATACATCCAACATTTGTGCAATGGCCGGTTCACCTACTTCGTATTTACTTTTCGCATCGAAATAGATTTTATCGATCGTGCCGCCAACCGCGATTGCTTTGATTTTCATGTTGAGTGCCAAATGTGATCGTCAGCATCCTCAGCGCAGAACAGCACCAGCTAATATTGATTCGCATGACGATTCATAACTATTCAAACAATAAATGTAACACGTAAGATTGCGCGGAAATTTCGAAAATTCACCTTATAACAAAAGATAATTTTCAGTCGGTTCAAGAATCTTCAAAAGCATCAGAGACAGGCCAAACTGCAGGAGTCATAGCTAACCCACCGGCGGCAAAACAATTTGCCACCAAAGTTCGAGGGTCGACTCAAAGTTTTTGGTCCAATTAAAGTTCCAAATTCGAATTCGAGTTTTAAGGTTCAATAAGAGTTTAGCGATCGCTGGCTTTTAGCGCGGCAATTCGAACATCCAACGGCGGGTGCGTTGAGAATAAATTCTTCACACCACTATTAATACCAAACGCCGCCAACTGGTCTGGCAACTCCCCTGCTTGACCTTGCTTTAAACGTTCTAAGGCCGAAATCATATTCTGTTTGCTGGAATACAATGCACCGCCTTCGTCCGCTCGAAATTCTCGTTGGCGACTGAAGAATGCGACCACTATACTGGCAAGGAATCCGAACACCATTTGCCCGCCCATATATCCAATCATATAACCAAAGCCACGACCGTCTCGATCGATCGCCATGGCTAATGCGCGGGCCAATATAATGACAAATGTATTAACCACCCCTTGAATCAAGGTAAGGGTAATCATATCGCCGTTCGCAACATGGGCAATTTCGTGCCCCATAACCGCTTCGGCTTCTTCGCGCGTCATGGCCTTTAACAAACCAGAGCTTACCGCAACCAAGGCATTATTTTTATTGGCGCCGGTGGCAAAGGCATTTACCTGGTCGGTATGGAAAATACCAACCTCGGGCATGCCAATTCCGGCTTGTTCAGCTTGTCGAGCCACGGTAGACAACAACCACTGCTCGGTATCATTACGCGGCTCGGTGATCAATTCGACCCCAGCACTACGCTTTGCCATGGACTTTGACATAAGCAAAGATATAACAGAACCACCAAAACCAAACAGCAGTGCCATTATCAAAAAGCTGGTGTTTTGTGTGCGCAACTCGGCTGGCAAAAACATCATCACAATGCTGACAACCACCATAATGGCGGCGTTAGTCGCTAAAAAATAAAAAATGCGTCTCATTATTTACTCCACGTTTACCAAACACTTTAATAACTATAATATGTGAACCAATTACCACTACTTCAAGGCTTTGAAGATGATAATTAGTTCATATTTATACATCAGCTAATTTATACATCACATAAGGCCTCTGCGGTTAGCGTAATCCTTATATTTAACAAATAGTCACTGCCATGTTACAACAACTTAAAGCCCTCTTTGAGCAAGACAAGCCGGATCAACAGCCAAATGAACAAGATATTCAACTGGCGGCGGCCAGCTTAATGTTCGAACTCATTCGCTCTGACGGCTCGGTGGATGACGTAGAGATAGAACAGTTAGGCACTATTTTATGTTCGCATTTCAACCTCAAAGAAGCCGATGTAGACGCTTTAATAGATGATGCAAAAAACAGTGCCGAAGAAGCCATCAGCCTACACGGATTCACGCGGAAAATTTGTGATAGTTGGAATAATGAACAGCGCGTACAGCTTATTGAAAACCTATGGGTGCTGGCACTTGCGGATCAAACGATCGATGCTCATGAACGGCACTTAGTTCGCAAAGTAGCCGGCTTGCTGTATTTAACAGATCGCCAAATAAATGTCGCTCAGGAAACCGCTAAACAGACGATAAAGGCCTCACAGTAAGCCAATAAACCAAAACCGAGCAAGCCTTATATACCGTGTGCCATGTGCTGGAAATTTGACGCATCTGACCATAGAATAGCGTCACCCAATATATTAATTAGACCTTGATTAGTGAGCCGCTCCATTAGGCGCTGGCTAACGATCTCCAGGGCAACCATATGAAACGTAAAGCCAACGTATTTCAAGCTAGCAATTTATTACATCGCGCGCGCCACATTTTATTGTTAGTGGGTGTTTGTTCTGTGCTTGTCGCTTGCGGCAATCAAACCACTGATGCGAATAGCACCAACACCTTAGGCGATAATAAAACAGCTCAGATCAAACAAGAAAAAATTATATTGAGACTGGCGCACACATGGCCCAAAGGTTTCCCGGTATTTGGGGTGTCGGTTGATAAGTACGCGGCGCTTGTGAGTGAGATGTCAAACGGGCAAATTGAGATTAAGGTCGACAGTGCCAGCAAACACAAATCGGCCTTCGGCATCTTCGACTTGGTAAAATCCGCTCAATACGATATTGGACAAACCGCTTCCTACTATTACGGCGGCAAAGACCCTGACACTTTGTTCTTTTCATCCATGCCGTTCAGCATGACACAAAACGAACAAACCGCTTGGTTCTACGAAGGGGGTGGTTTGGAGCTGGCAAACGAAGTGTATGCTAAGCACAATATTGAAGTCATGCTAGGCGGCAATACCGGCATGCAAATGGGCGGCTGGTTTCGTAAAGAAATCAACACCATCGAAGACCTCAATGGCTTAAAAATGCGCATACCCGGTTTCGCAGGCAAAGTGATTGCTGCCGTTGGGGCAGTTCCAACGAACATACCGGCTGGTGAGTTATATCAATCGCTAGAGCGCGGCACCATCGATGCACTGGAATGGGTTGGCCCGGGTCTTGACCTACGTATGGGCTTTCACAAAATTGCGCCCTATTATTACAATGGCTGGCACGAACCGGGTACTGAGCTGCTGTACTTCTTTAATAAAAACAGCATGGCAAAATTACCGGACTGGGCTAAATCGATTTTAAAAAATGCCGCTAAATTAACCGCCTATGACATGAGCACATCGTCGTTTAGCGCAAACACGGACAATTGGCAAACCATATCTCAGCAATACCCTAACGTACAGGTTAAGCAATTTCCAAAAGATGTGATCTTAGCACTGCAAGCAGCCAATGCTAAATTGCTCGAACAAGAAAAAGCTCGCAGCGCTATGGCTAAACGAATCTTAGAATCTCGCGAAGCTTACTTATTAAAGGCCAGAGCGTGGACAAACATCGGCGACAAACTTTACCTCGACACACTTAAAGATTGAATTTTTAGAAACAACTTGTTTAAACGACTGCGTATCTTAAACGGCTGAGTATTTGACAAGACTGAGCATTTTAAACTTTCACGTAAGCGTAAACCAACCACTAATCCTCTATGAGCCAACTGATTTCAAACATACATCGAGTGCTCGCTTGGCTTGGAAATATCGCCAGTTTTTTGTTGATCGCCTTAGTGCTCATTATGGCGTTCAACGTTCTGGCGAGATACGTTTTTAGTGCATCGTCAATCGGCTTAGAAGAATTGTCGTGGCATTTCTATGCCGCCATATTTCTGTTGGGTATTCCGTATGCGCTAAAGTCTGAATCGCATGTTCGTGTTGATATTTTCTATGAACGCTTTTCACCCAAAACACGAGCACTGATAGACATAGTTGGTACCTTAGTGTTTCTCTTACCAACCTGCGCTGTGGTGTGCTGGGCGGGCTGGAACTTCACAATCGCAGCGTATCAATTGGGTGGCCAACCAGCATCGGTCGCCGAGTTTTTTAGTCAGCTGACCAGCACAGGCATAGGTGAAAAATCACAAGACCCGGGTGGCCTCTTAAATCGTTGGATAATCAAAGGCGTGATACCGCTGTCGTTCGGATTTTTATTTATTGCCGCCATTGCCTTTCTATTAGAGAAGATACAAGCATGGTGCGGCCTTAATAACCTTCAAAAGGACGCGAAATGATCGGCATATCAATATTTGTGGTTGCATTGCTACTGCTCATGCTCGGTTACCCTGTGGCGTTCACTTTTGCCGGGATTGGCATCGCTTTTGTAGTGATGTTTGCAGACCCTGCGCAACTGGCGCAAATTCCGTATCGAATTTACTCCAATATGGGTGATAACGGCGAAGGCCAGATTCTAATGGCAGTGCCCTTATTTGTCTTCATGGGGATCATCTTACAGCGCACAAAATTAGCCGAACAATTACTGGAATCCATGGGGCAATTATTTGGTTCTGTTCGTGGTGGCTTAGCGATATCGACCATATTGGTTGGCGCACTCTTAGCCGCGTCTACGGGCGTGGTTGGTGCCAGCGTAGTCGCCATGGGATTAATTTCTCTGCCAGTCATGATGCGTCACGGTTACCACAAAGAATTGGCTACCGGCACCATTTCCGCCGCAGGGACACTTGGGCAACTGATACCACCATCGATTGTATTAATAATCTTAGGCGATGTATTAAGTGTGCCAGTTGGTGACTTGTTTAGAGCAGCCTTAAAACCGGGCTTAGTGTTAATCGCGTGCTATATCATCTATGTGCTTATTTTCTCTTTTTTGAATCCCGACGCGGCGCCGGCAGTACCAAAAGACGAATCAGTAAATCAGCGTGAATTAATTATTAAAGCCTTGGTTGCGGTCATTCCACCCTTAATGCTTATTTTGGTAGTGCTAGGTTCAATCTTCAATGCCATTGCCACGCCAACTGAGTCGTCTGCATTGGGCTGTATAGGTGCGGTTATTCTAGCCATCGCTTATCGAAAATTTTCGATTGCCATGTTGTGGGAGAGTGCCCACGAAACCGTCAAAATTACCGCCATGGTATTCGCCGTTCTTTTGGGCGCTTCTATATTTTCAATGGGTTTTTCATATACCGGTGGCGAAGAGCAAGTCGAGCACTTATTGCTCAGTATACCGGGCGAAAAATGGGGCTTTTTGATTGCGATAATGCTGCTTATTACGATACTAGGCTTCTTTCTAGATTACATTGAAATCTCCTATGTCGTACTGCCACTCGTCTATTCTGTGGTAGTCGAGCTGGGTATCAATCAGGTTTGGTTCGCCATCCTCGTAGCAATGAACTTACAAACCTCATTTTTAACCCCGCCGTTCGGGTTCGCGCTGTTTTATTTAAAAGGTGTCGCTCCAAATGAGGTACAAACCAGTCATATTTATCGTGGTGTTATTCCGTTTATCGCGATTCAACTGGCGGTACTAATGAGCATGTTGTTTTTCCCCGAATGGTACGGGATGAGCTCTGAACAGCCGTCATTATGGTAATTGCGGTTCGCCTTGAGCAAATATTCGAGTAACGCTCAATCATCTAATTAATCTTTTCATCGGCAACCAAACTCACCCCACTCGTCAGGCCGAAAGTGCTAAAATCGCGCGCTTTATAAGACCTTAAGATCACCGCCATGCCTGATTCACCTTCAATAAACTCACCCAGCCTGCCGGCTAAAAATGGTGACATATTGCATTGGCGCAAACTGCATGGTGCCAGCCCTAGCCTCGCGACCGTCGAATTGGCAAAACAGCAGGGATTGGTGATCTACGTCTGCTCTGAAGCACAGCATGTCTCCTTTATTGAGCGTGAACTTGAATTTTTTGGCGACGATCAAGTGCCAGTTTTTTCATTTCCTGATTGGGAATGCTTACCCTACGACCGGGTATCCCCACACCCAGACATCGTCTCGCAACGCCTATTGGCTTTACATAGACTGCCGAGTTTACAAAAGGGCATTCTGGTCATTCCAATAACCGCACTCATGCAACGCTTAGCGCCAACGAATTACATCGACGCGCATACCTTTGATCTTAAAGTTAACGATGAGTTCGACACCGAAACCTTTCGTAAACGGTTGACCGACGCTGGGTATTACAGCGTCAATCAAGTTATGTCGCCCGGCGAATTTGCGGTGCGTGGTGGCGTAATCGACCTGTTCCCAACCGGTATGAAATCACCATTCCGACTCGATCTTTGGGACACCAGCATAGAGAGCATCAAGCTGTTTGACACAGAGACACAGCGCACCAATGAGTCGCTGGAAAAAATCCAACTGTTGCCAGCACGTGAATTCCCTCTCGATAAAGCCAGTACTGATTTTTTTCGTCAGAGTTTTCGAGCAACCGTCGAAGGTGATCCTAAGCAGTCGATCGTGTATCGTGAGGTAAGCAAAGGCTTAGCGCCATCCGGTACCGAATTCTATTTGCCGTTGTTTTTTGAGCAAACCAGCACCTTGTTCGATTTCATTCCTGAAAATGCGGTTTTCGTATTGGAAGAAGGCGTGATGGATAATGCTGAAACGCTGCACCAAGAGGTCATCGAGCGATTCGAAAATGCCAGCTTGAACCCTGATTGGCCGCCGCTAGCGCCCGAGTTGTTGTTTTTACCGCCAGATGAAGTCTATGCGGGCCTGAAAGCACATCGCCGTGCCCAGATTTTAAATCTAAACCTGAAATCGGCCAAACACATTGTTGAGTACAAAACTCAGGCACCCAAATCATTCAACGTTAATCCAAGAGCCGACGCGCCCTACGCCGAGTTCACACAGTACTTAAGCAACGCCAAACAACGGATACTACTGATTGCTGAATCGGCTGGTCGTCGAGAAAGCCTGATTGGCCTTCTCAAGGAAGACGGCAAGTCTCCGACCACCGTCGACACTTGGGCCGAGTTCTTGGCATCAAGCCATGAGCTGTGCCTGACCACGGCGCCAATCGATCGCGGTTTGGTCATAGAAGAGCTGGGCGTTGAGGTTATTGCGGAATCACAACTTTATGGCGAACGCACATTTCAGCGCCGCAGACGGTCAGAAAAAAATCGCGACCCTGACGCCATAATAAAATCACTGGCAGAACTGAATATTGGCGACCCAGTTGTTCATGAAGACCACGGTGTTGGCCGTTATCGGGGGTTAGAAACCTTGACAGTAGACGGAGATGCCAATGAATTCGCCACTATTGAGTATCAAGCTGGCGACAAAATTTACATCCCTGTTTTGTCCTTAGACAAAGTTTCTCGTTACGTAGGTGGTGGGCCCGAAACCGCGCCATTGCACAAAATGGGCAGCGACACTTGGGTCAAAATGACCAAGAAAGCCAAAGAAAAGGCTTACGATGTTGCCGCCGAATTGCTCGAGATTCAAGCAATGAGGATGGCGCGCGTTGGTCATGCGTTTCCTAAGGCCGACCACAGCTACGACGCGTTTTCTGCCGGCTTTGGGTTTGAAGAAACGCCTGATCAGCAGCAAGTCATCAATGATGTGATTAACGACATGACGGCGGCCAAGCCCATGGATAGGCTGGTCTGCGGCGACGTCGGCTTTGGTAAAACCGAAATCGCATTACGTGCGGCGTATATGGCAATCGCCGGTAACAAACAGGTTGTTATGTTGGTGCCCACAACACTATTGGCGCAACAACACTACAACAATTTTGCCGATCGATTTGCCGACTGGCCGGTTAACGTAGAGTTATTTTCGCGCTTTCGAACACCCAAGCAAACCGCAGAAGGCATTAAGGGCATAAAAAATGGCACCATAGACATTGCCGTTGGCACCCATAAGTTGATTCAAAAAGACGTCGAGTTCAAAGACCTTGGGCTCATGATCATCGACGAAGAGCATCGGTTTGGTGTTCGCCAAAAAGAACAACTTAAAAAATTGAGGAGCCAAGTCGACATACTCACGCTCACTGCCACGCCAATTCCGCGAACGCTGAATTTTGCACTCAGTGGATTACGCGATATTTCCGTGATCGCAACGCCGCCTCGCGCGCGTTTATCGGTGAAAACCTTTGTTCGTGAATGGGATGATGCCCTGCTTAAAGAGGCCATTATCCGTGAAATACGGCGCGGCGGCCAAGTCTATTTCTTGCATAACGAAGTTCAAACCATCGATAAGATGGAAGCCCGAATTCAAGACTTGGTGCCTGAAGCGCGCATCAAGATTGGTCATGGACAGATGCGGGAACGCGAGCTAGAAAGTGTGATGAGAGACTTCTACCATCAACGCTTCAATGTGCTGCTTTGCACAACCATTGTTGAAAGCGGCATTGATGTGCCTTCTGCCAACACCATCATCATTAATAAGGCTGACCGATTTGGCCTAGCACAGCTACATCAACTGCGAGGGCGCGTCGGCCGTTCGCATCATCAGGCCTATGCCTATATGCTGTCACCGCCATTAAAGACCATGACCGAAGACGCTCGAAAACGTCTTACGGCGATAGAATCTTTGGACACCTTAGGAGCCGGTTTCGCACTTGCATCGCAAGATTTAGAGATACGTGGCGCCGGCGAACTTTTGGGTGAATCGCAAAGCGGCATGATTGACCAAATCGGTTACAGCATGTACTCAAGCTTTTTAGAGCAAGCCATTGCCAGCATTGAGCGCAAGCGTAAGATTAAAAAAGGCGAACCGCTTGGCGACGCCCCCTCAGATAAATCATTCACCGATCAACGCGTTGAGATCAACCTTAATATTCCGGCGCGCTTTCCCGACGCTTACCTGCCCGACGTGCACTTACGCTTGACCATGTACAAACGTATCGCCAGTGCGACATCAATAGAGCAGCTTGAAGAGCTACAGGTCGAAACCATCGACCGCTTTGGTCTGCTGCCTGATGCGGCAAAAAATCTATTTTTAATCGCCGAGCTCAAGCTCAAAGCGGCAAAATGCGATATCAAAACGCTGGAAGTTGGCCCGAACGGAGGCGTGGTTAAATTTGTCGAAAACCCGCAAATCAACATTGATAATATGATGCGCACCATCGCCAGCAACCCAAAGGAATATCGATTTACGGGCACCGAAAGCATCCAAGTTTCACGAGACATGCCAGACGCCAGCCAACGCTTTGAACTGGTGCACGACGTGCTGCATATGGTTAGCTTTTAAACACCATGTTGAGCGCGAACGGCTTAGGCAAACAACTTGATATCAATGGTCGAACGTTTGAGCTAATTCGCAGTAAACGCCGCTCACTTGGTTTAGAGTTAAGCGCGCGTGGTCTGAAGGCCAGAGCGCCATTGCGAATGCCCGAGAGAGAGATCATCGCCTTCATAGAATCCAAACACGCCTGGATAGAAAAACACCTTGAGGGGATGGTCGAAAGACCGGCATTGCCAGAATTAAAACTGGTTGACGGCGCCTTGCTACAACTTCGCGGTCAAAACTTTAACCTTATGATTGAAGAAGGGGTGCGTGCCAAAGTGCGGGTGCAAAGCAACCGTATCATCGTTCCAGTGATTAACTCGCATACGCCACTTGAACACCGAGTCAAAAGCAAGTTGGTCAAATGGTACAAAGAAGCGGCCTATCATGAACTAAAAATTCGCGCTCGGTATTACGCCAACTTAATGGATGTGCCGCTACGAAGAGCCGATCAAATATACGTTAGAGACTACCGGCGGCGCTGGGGTTCTTGCGACAGTAAGGGCAAGTTATCGTTTAACTGGCGAATATTGCAAGCACCCACCGCCGTCTCTGACTACGTGGTGGTTCACGAACTAGCGCACTGCCACGAATTCAATCACTCCAAGCGTTTTTGGGGCATTGTGGAGAAACAAATGCCCGATTACCGCAATCATGAAGACTGGTTAGATCAACACGGCCATGCACTCTACACTTTCTAGGCTTAGCTAAACTGCATCGCACAGGGTGTGCTTATTACACAGCCACCACCACCTTGGTGAAACCTGCATTCATTAGTTGATGTGCCGCATTCAGCGCTCGCTGGCCACTTTTACAGACGCACATTATTCTTCGGCTTTTATCGAGCTCCGGTATTCTCTCAACTAACTTGTCAATTGGAATATTGATGTGTTTAGCCGCTCGCGGCGAATCGGCAACTTCAGTCGCCGAACGCACATCAAGCAAGACATCGCTTTCTAAAAAATTCGATTCCATTTCCAGGCCGGCGAACTTTTCAGGCTCTTTCACGTGCCGAAAATCGACCACATTCTGCCGGTAGTTCCATAAATCGAGGTATAGCAATTTGCCTAATAAGCGAGCGCTATCGTTCAGAATAACTTTCAACACTTCTTGCGCTTGAATACTCGCAATCACGCCCACGCTGGGCCCGGTCACGCCGGCGGTACTGCAATTTTGAGCGTCTCGTGGCGGCGAAGGAAAGATCGCTCGCATACTGGGTGCCGGTTGGTCTTTAGTACCACAAAATACGCCGACATAACCACTGGTCTGCAAAACCGACGCCGCAACCAAAGGTATACGGTGTTTTAAACACACATCGCTTAGTAAATAACTGACGAAAAAACTGTCGCTGGCATCCACCACCACCGTGTGCTGTCGAACCAACTGTTCTGCGTTGCTAGGGTCGAGTGCCTGATCTTCGGCTTGAATGCTAATCTCACTGTTTAGTGCTTGTAATTTTATCCTTGCCGTAGCCACTTTGGATTTACCAACATCGACTTCACTGTAGAGTGTTTGCCGATGAAGATTACTGATATCAACCGTATCGAAATCAATCAAACTCAGGTGCCCGACACCAGCCCCAGCCAAACAACTGGCAACGGGGCCACCCAGCCCTCCGAGCCCAACAATCAGCACGCGAGCCTGCGATAAAAGCTGGGCAGATTCAAGCCCTATCTGTGGCACCTGTTGTTGACGATGGTATCGACTCATATCATTTAGACCAAGGCAGCCTGAATTATTTCCAAAGCTCGATGATCTTGCCAAGAGTCGCCACGCCAATTGGAAAGATAGCCACAATGGCCACCGTGCTCAGTAATCGTGACATGCAGATCAGGGTTGTCCGCCAGCAAGTGGACGCCGTCTACCGGAATAATCATATCGTCTTTGGCGAAATGCAAATAGCAAGGGCAAATGGTCTTTGACATTTTATCGCCAGCAATGGCGTAAGCATCAAAATAGTCTTCGATAACAGAAAACTCGGTGTACTTAGGAATAAACGCATCGTTCATTTGATCCAGTGTTTTAAGTTTGACTAACTGTTCACCAAACTCATACTCAGGCCAACAGTCCAACTTTTTCTGTAAAGAGCGACGCCATTTTCGCACGAAGTACTTGCCATAAAACGCATTACGGGTTTGATTCAGCACATCATTGCTCTGTTGAGCATGAATCACCGGGCAAAACGCGATAACTTGCTGCAGATTAATCGGCCTGCCATGCGCATTGGCCGCAACTCGCAAGCAAAAATTACCGCCCAAAGAGAAACCGACCAAACTATAGCGTTTGTAATTCAATCGCTTTTGCAGATCGGCGATCGAGTGGATGACCTCTTCGATGAGTGTGGAATTGAACACGCCTTTGTTTAAATGATGCGAATCACCATGGTCTCGCATATTCAAACGAAAAGTATCAAAACCCGCGTTCAGCACAGTCGCGGCCATGGATTTCATATAGGTTGATTCATGGCTGCCCTCCCAACCGTGAATCATTATTATGAGTTCTTCGGCTTGCGGCTCAGCTGCTGGGTCGGCTGTTGCAACAACCTGGTTATGATAACCCTCTAGACGAATACCTTCGCCACCATCCAGCAACACCCTCTTTTGCGAACCGACATATGGTTTAAAACGCCTATCTCGATTAACCTTTCTTGGCCCCTTACTCGACAACACGGTTTGCAAATGCGGGTTACTCAACCCAAAAGGAGGCTTAAACGGCGTGAGCGGCACATTACGTTTTGCACTATTATCGTTAGATTGGGTCATTTTCAAGTGGTTCGGTGATAAACTTCTGGTCAATATTAAGGCGCATCATATTCTATTGAAACGTCGCAAAATGATAAACATATTATGCAACATGCACTAGTCAAATCTTCCAAGCATCAGGCCTTCAAAAGACCGATAGCGCTTTGGTCAGATTACATGGACATCATCGATAGAGAAATATCGAAGAGCAAATTAAAACTAAGCGCGCTTAATGCGGTTAAGCACGCCCATTCACTGCGTGCGGCAATCAACCTTGTGCTTATCAGCGCTTTTTTGAGCCTGTTTTCAGCGGCCCACGCAAAGGACTATATTGTGGAAGTGATTGTGTTTGAAAATATGAGCAATTCAACGGTTACCGAACCGCATGCGTACCAAGCCCCCAAACAGCCTAGGACTAATGCGCAAGCTTGGATACTTGACACCCAACTACTTAATGAACAAGCTCAGACCATAGCCAATTCGTCAGACTTTCTTCTTCGCCACCATTTTGCTTGGGGCCAGGAGTCGCTGCCTTACAGTAAATCAGCGACCTACTCTGTGGTCGAAACGGATACCAAGGGCTTTATAAAAATCTACGCCGACTCTTTATTGTTTGCGAACTTAGATTTGGATTATAAAGGCTTTCGTATGATCGAGAAGCGCCGGCTCAAGTTAAACGAAAAGCACTATTTTGATCACCCTAAATTCGGGATTCTATTACAGGTAAGCCGCCTGGAAGAAGTTGAACCGGTGCTGGACGCCACAGCAGAAACGATCGAGCCTACGGTCACCGAAAATTAATGGTAAATGGCTATTTTAGCGAAACGACTGGTTAAACTGAGCTAACCGTTATTAGTTCTAAGCTTAAATAGCTCTGAGTTTAAATAGTTCTGATCTTAAACTCACTCGGCTTAGGGCAGCACCTTAATAAACGGCTTTACGGTTACCTTATCAAATACGCCACCAAGCGCATACGGGTCCTGATTAGCCCATTCTTGGGCTTCTTCCAAACTTGAAAAATCCACCACCATCAAACTGCCGGTAAATCCTGCCTCGCTAGGCTCACTGCTATCCGAGGTCGGATGTGGTCCAACGATCAATACCCTGCCTTGTTCATGCAGTGGCTCTAATCGTGCCAAGTGTGCTGACCGCAACTTTTTGCGCAAAGGCAAACTATCAGCCGAATCTTCCCCCATTATTGCGTACCACATAGGCTCAACCTTTACCTTTTCTAACTTAAAAACGCCTTACAAACTGAATAGCTTTTTATCACTGAATAAGACCGCGTCTTGATTAATGCAATATACCGCGTTCGGCATGCTCGTCTTCAACTCGCTCAATCTGAATATCTCGATATCGCTCTATACCAGCCTCAACCATCGATTGTGCAATGTCTATTTTATCATTCGGCAGTAAATCTTGTACTTCATCAGAAATACGGATAGTAACCATGGGTTTATCCGGCGCATCTGAACGACGCAATGCAATGTCGCCATTCTCTAACTGGACTAATTCGATTCGTGATTCTGACATACTGTTCTCCGATCAGCGCGTTTAACACTGGTGCGCCATAGTAAGGTTTGGTTTATAGTGATCTTCGAACCAAAACACAAGCCAGTAAGAGAAATTTAAAGTGAAAATAGTAAAACTAGTGCTCGGCGCCACTCTCCTATTGGTAGTTGGCTATATTACTTATGCGTTTATCGAAATTAGATCGATGCAAGTCGAAGTACTGGATGACGACCTTTTTGTGATTCGGGGCTTGGGCAGTAACGCAACGATAGTATCCACGCCCTCCGGCGCCGTGGTGATAGACAGCATGACTTTCCCAATGCAAGGCGAGATTATTAAAGCCAAGGCGGAGGAGCTCACGGGTCAAAAGGTAGTCTTGCTTATTAATACGCACTACCACCTAGACCATACACATGGCAACCCAGGCTTCGATGCTGGGACTAAAGTCGTTTCAACAGAGCGTACACTCTCGCACCTGAAGGCCTTAGATGCTGATTTTTGGGAAGGTGAATCAGCGCTACTGTTACCTAATGAGACATTTACCGATAGAAAAGTGTTCGACCTTAGCGGTCAAAAAATAACGGTTGTTCACCCTGGTCGCGGGCATACCGACGGTGATTTGGTGGTATTTCTGCATAAACACGATACCGTCGTGATGGGTGATCTGTACTTTAACCATTACTACCCAAATATTGACCTAGAGGCCGGGGGTTCGGTCAAAGAATGGTCAGCCACCATCGAAAATGTACTGAGCATGCAGTTTACCCAAGTAATTCCAGGTCACGGTGCCACCAGTGATCGAGCAGGCTTAAAGCAGTTTCAGGGGTTTATGACAGATCTGGCAGAGATTGGGCAAACCTCGCTATCAAATGGGGCAAGCTTGGACGACACTTTAAAACAAGCTACACTTAGCAGCGACTCTCAGTATCATGAAATTGTGTTTGTCGGCATCCCACTAGGGCTAGATCGAGAATTCGTTATTAGACGTGCTTGGGAAGAAGCAACCGGAAACTTTGAACTGAAGAACTAGTTTGACCTTATCGTAAAATAATTACGTTTTCGGCAACTTTTAAGAAACCAATGTTGGCGAAGTAAATGTTCTTGAACAAGGAGGATATTCAATGACACAAATTAAAGCCGTTTTTTTTGACCTTGATGAAACTTTAGTGCAGAACAAGCTCGACGTTACCGAACTATTCAAACAGGTATATGTAGAGTTTTTAAACGATTTAGGCTGGGAGAATCGCCAAGTATTTTTCGCTGAGTTCACGAAACGTGCCAAATACACCTGGGCAAACATGTTTGAGCATCAAGAAAGCCCAGAACGACAATTAATAGAGTGTTTCGAATACGGTATCGCCGAGACCAAGGCCGTCCCAAGCCCTAGACAGCTCAGTTTGGCGCAAGAGA
Source organism: uncultured Gammaproteobacteria bacterium (assembly GCA_964516915.1). Taxonomy (GTDB): domain Bacteria; phylum Pseudomonadota; class Gammaproteobacteria; order Arenicellales; family Arenicellaceae; genus Arenicella. The sequence goes on along the minus strand of CAZEXS010000036.1, from coordinate 16,123 downwards.
TGTTTAATCTGTTTTTATCATTAAGCAGAAATAATGTGTGGTTCCACCCTGGCGCAGAGCAGGTTCTTGGAGAGCTTCGGTCGATGGGTATCGTTACGGGAATTATCACCAACGGTATGGAGCACATTCAACTTGGCAAGATCGAGCAACTTAATCTAGTAAGCATGGTAGATCATGTTACTGTCAGTGCTCAAGCGCGCGCGCACAAACCTTTATCCGCCGTTTTTGAACTAGCATTAGAACGCGCAGCGGTGAGTGCGGAAGTCTCCATGATGGTTGGCGACCATCCGACTAATGATGTCGAAGGCGCAAAACGTGCGGGGCTGTCCGGCGTTTATTACAATCCGCAACAGCTGTCAGTTGACCACGCATTCAGAGAGCTGAAAGAGCAGCCAGACCATGTTATCAGCGAGTTAACCGAGCTTCTGCCTTTGGTTCGGTAAAGCCCTTAGTCATAATCGACGTGTATCCAAGTTTTATCACGCACTGTATTGAGAAAGAACGATCCTAGGTATCTACTATGATTTTCAATGAACAAATCTCAGCGGGATTCTTAATTCACGATGTTGCCAGAGTTCGGCGCAACATCGTGAACAATGCCTTAGCCCACATCGGCCTGACCCGCACGCAACGTTGGACACTGGCCTACGTTGTTCGAGCAGGCAGTAAAGGTATCATTCAAGCGGATCTGGCCCGCGCGATGAATGTGGGAAAGGTAAGCCTGGGTGCTACGATTAAACATCTCGAAGCGGCGAAACTAATCGAACGCAAAGCTGATCAAGACGATCTGCGAGTAAAACGCGTACAAATAACGGATCACGGTCTAGACGTAACCATTCAAATGACTGTCATTGTCGAAAAACTAAACGAAGCATTCTGGAAAGGTATCGAACCGGAAAAATTGACCGAGTTTGCCGAAATTTTAGAAGTGATGATGGGTAACATGCTTGAAATCGATAACAAGGATTAACCCCTACTCCACTAATAACTGCAGTTAAGCACAATAATTAATGCTCTTTCACTGGTTTCATTGATACAAAGGTTGATGAACTGGCCACATGCGGAAGGTTCGACAACGATTCACCCAAAACCTTTCGATATGCATTCATATCGGCCGAACGAATCTTCACAAGATAGTCAAACGAACCGGCGATCAGGTAACATTCCTCTACGGCAGGAATTTCTCGAACGGCCACTTCAAAGGCTGTTAAAGCCGCTTGCCGAGTATCCGACATGGTTACCTGCGCATAAGCCACTTGTTGTTGGTCCAGTTTTTCATGATTCAAAACCGCTTTATATCCAAGTATATAGCCTTCGTCTTCCAACCATTTAACCCTTGATTGACAAGGGGTTTTTGATAAACCCACCCGCCTAGCCAAATGGCTAATTGGCAGCCGCCCTTCTTTAGTCAAAATTGCCAGAATTTCTTTACTGTATGAGTCTAATTTCCTCATTTATAAGCCTTTTAAAATCTATTGGTCTTAAAAAACACAAATAAAAGTTTTTATATTTATAAATTGAATATTTTTAGGTCTAAAACACCTTATCAATTACTCTATCATTATTTGCGGTTATTTAATAATTTACATAGAACTTATTTTTCTAATGAATCCGCGCAATATCAATACAACTGACGTTCAGCTAACTAACACCAAGCTGCCAAGTAATTTAAATGATTTAACTGCGTTAAGTGATTTAAGCGAATTGCGAAGCCGAATCAATGACAAAGTAGCAATGAGCGAAAGCCAGGTGATTCGAAATCTCGCCAGCCGTCTCGCCATGGACGAAAGCCAGCGCAATGCATCGTGTGAAACGGCCGCCGATTTAGTAAGTGCCATCAGGACTGATGAGAAGTCTGGCTTGATGGAGGTGTTTCTAACCGAATACGGTTTATCCACCGCTGAAGGTGTTGCATTGATGTGTTTGGCTGAAGCCCTACTTCGAGTGCCCGATGCGGAAACCATTGACAAGCTAATTGAAGACAAACTTATTTCATCAAGTTGGCATGAGCACGTTGGCGAATCACCGTCCGCACTGGTTAATACCGCAACCTACGGATTAATCGTTACCAGCAAGGTGCTATCCAACCCAAGCCAAGAAAGCATTAAAAAGCTAATAAAGTCATCAATAAAGCGTTTGGGAGCCCCGGTTATTAGAACCGCTGTTAAACGTGCCATGAAAGAGATGGGGCATCAGTTTGTGCTGGGCGAAACCATCGAGTCCGCACTTAAAAAAGGCGCGAAGGCGGCCACCAAAGGCTATACCTATTCATTTGATATGCTAGGCGAAGCGGCCATCACGCAGACCGATGCCGAGCAATATTTCCACGCTTACGAACAAGCAATCCTCAAACTCGGTGAAAACGCCGGTTCGTCAAGTGTGGCGGCAAACCCCGGCATCTCGATAAAGCTATCAGCGCTACATCCGCGCTATGAAGCATTGCAGTCTCAACGAGTCATGAGCGAACTGGTGCCAACGGTCGCCAAATTAGTTTTGTTGGCCAAACAACATAATCTTGGGCTAAATATCGATGCAGAAGAAGCCAATCGGCTGGATATTTCGCTGGATGTTATCGAAGCATTATTAAGCAACTATGACCTAGCCGGCTGGGATGGGTTTGGGGTGGTGGTGCAGGCTTATAACAAATGCGCCGAATCCGTAATTGATTGGCTACATGCACTCGCCAAGCAACGTAATCAAAAAATAATGCTGCGCCTAGTGAAAGGGGCTTACTGGGACAGCGAAATCAAACACGCTCAAGTTGAGGGTCTAAATCACTTCCCAGTATTCACGCGTAAGCATTTTACCGATGTGTCTTACTTATGCTGCGCAAAGAAGCTGCTATCCATGAGTGATTTTATTTACCCCCAGTTCGCGACCCACAATGCTCACACTGTTTGTTCAATTATCCAGCTGGCTGATGGGAATGAAAACTACGAATTTCAGCGATTACATGGCATGGGCGAAAACGTTTACCGTCGTCTGGTAGAAGACAATAAAATTAAATGTCGCATTTACGCACCGGTGGGTGAACACCGAGACCTATTAGCCTATTTGGTACGTCGCCTACTTGAAAACGGAGCAAACTCATCATTTGTGAACCAAGTCGTTGACTTGGAAGTGCCGATTGACCAAGTCATTACCGACCCGTTCAGTACATTCGATGATGGCACCACTTCAAATAGCGATGTGGCGAGTGGCATTCCCAAAGCCAGAGATCTTTATCAACCAGAACGGCTCAATTCGAATGGCTTGGACTTAAGCGACCCGCTTGATCACGAACGGTTTTTAAATGGTCGCGCCGAATTCCAGAAAACCAAATGGCGTGCTACGTCTTTACTGGCTCTACCTTACCAAGGCAACGAAGAAGTCACTGTCGTAAACCCTTCAAAGATAACAGACATAGTCGGTACCGCCCTGCAGGCCAACGCTAGCGATATTGATACGGCATTAGATAGTGCAAAAACCTGGGAGGGCAGCAACGCCGCCGCTCGTCACGACATATTAATGCGTATTGCCGAGCTTCTGGAACAAAACTTCAATGAATTAAGCGCACTGCTGACTCGCGAAGCGGGTAAAACACCTAATGATACTATCGCGGAAATAAGAGAAGCCGTCGATTTCTTACGCTTTTACGCGGCACAAGCGAAACGACAGGCATTAGATACCCCGCGTGGCATATTTGTATGCATCTCACCATGGAACTTTCCACTGGCAATTTTCATTGGCCAAATCAGTGCAGCATTGGCTACCGGCAATGGCGTGATCGCAAAGCCAGCAGAAACCACGCCTCTCATCGCTTTTTATGCCATTAAATTATTCTATAAAGCCGGCGTACCTCGCGACGTATTGCAGCTTATTTTAGGCGAAGGCAGTACCGTTGGCGCTGCGCTAGTAGGCTCACCTAAGATTGCTGGTGTGTGTTTTACCGGCTCAACTCAAACCGGCATTTACATCAATCGCAGCATGGCAGAAGGCTTGGCGCCCGCCGCCCCATTGATCGCCGAAACCGGTGGCCTAAACGCCATGATGGTCGATTCAACCGCACTCCCAGAACAAGCGGTTAAAGACATCATCAAGTCGGCTTTTCAGTCCGCTGGGCAACGCTGTTCTGCACTGCGACTGCTATATCTGCAAGACGACATATACGATTCGTTTGTGGAAATGTTACGTGGCGCAATGAACGAATTAGAGATTGGTGCTGCATGGGATCTCAGCAGTGACGTTGGCCCCTTGATTAGTGCACAAGCTCAACACGAGGTGGAAGCGTATATAGAACAAGCAACGCTTGATGGTAAAGTTTTAAAAAGATTGAACATTGATACTCAACTGCAAGGCCACTACATTGCCCCAACCCTGATTGAAGTAACGGGCATTGAAGAAATGGAGAAAGAAATATTTGCACCGGTCTTGCACATCGCCAAATTTTCATCAGAACAGTTCTCCAGTGTTATAAACAGTATTAATAAAAGTGGTTATGGTTTAACCTTCGGCCTGCATTCACGCATTACAGCACGGGCCGATCAGGTTGCCAAAACACTGCAGGTAGGAAATATCTATATAAATCGAGATCAAATCGGTGCCGTAGTAGGTTCTCAGCCATTTGGCGGCGAAAACTTATCCGGCACTGGGCCAAAAGCAGGCGGACCTTCGTACTTGCAACGCTTCTGTGAACCTGCTGGCGTTAGTCAACATGCTGACGACTGTCGCGATCAGCCAATTCACAAATCTGACCCAGACGCTAATTCTGTTGACCTGAACACATTACAGAATCTAATAGACACTATCACTAGGCCGAAAAATGCCATCAGCGAAACCCTCATGCCTGGCCCAACGGGTGAACAAAATCTTCTGTATCAATACGCCAGGGGCATTGTGCTGTGTCTGGGGCCCAGCGTTCAAACCGCAGCCTCGCAAGCATTGATCGCAAAGCAACAAGGCTGCATACCGATTATTGTTTGCCCCGGCGCGATTGGCGAATATGCCATCGACGGCTTTCTAGCACGAGAACTGCTTATCCGTGTATCGGGTGTAAACGTGATTGCTTTAAGCGACAGTGGCAGCGATGCACAACGCACTAGAAAATGCCTTGCCAAACGTGAAGGCGCCATACTGCGGCTCGTTTGCGATGACAGCTTAGCCACAGCCTGCGTGCATGAGAGACACGTATGCACAGACACCACTGCCGCTGGCGGTAATGCAACGCTATTAGCCGCATCAATGTAGCGAGCCGCACGAATTTTTAGACTTACACAAAACCAAATCAGTCAAACCACAATCCATTAAGAGAGGAAATAGCATCATGCAACCAAAATATACTAAATTGCTTCTGGCAATATCACTCGCCACGGGAGCTTCGTATTCAAACGTAGCGCAGTCGCAGGATGGCGCTTCGGAACTCGAAGAAATTACCGTACTTGGCAGTCGCCGAGCAGCGCCACGCTCTGCGATGGACGCCGCCGTGCCGGTTGATGTGATCACGGCTGAGGAAATAACTCGCCAAGGTGATACCAATGCTATCGACGCGCTCACCAATGTGATCCCGTCTCTTAATGCAAGCCGAGAGCCAATATCCGATGCAGCAACCCTAGTACGCCCGGTGAATTTACGCGGGCTGGCCTCAGACCAAACCTTAGTTCTGGTAAATGGCAAACGTCGCCACCGAGGCGCCGTGGTCGGGGAATTCGTTTCAGGCACCAACCGTGGTGCTCAAGGCGTTGATGTTACGCCACTATTTGGCGCGGCGATAAAACAAGTTGAAATACTGCGTGATGGTGCATCAGCGCAATACGGTTCAGACGCAATCGCTGGTGTGATTAACTTCGCGCTAAAAGATGATCCAACGCTTCGCCAAATCAACGTTCAATACGGTGAAGCTTTTGAAGGTGATGGTCAACAGTTCGAAATTTCAGGTTCAGTAGGCATGCCTTTGGGCGACAACGGTGGCTTCGCAGTACTGTCATTTGAAGCCAAAGATGCCGATCCAACCAGCCGTGGTGTGCAAGATGGTGAAGGCACAAACAGCGGCGCAACGGCGCTTGCCGCGGCGGGCTTTCCGGTTCAAAACCCAGTTGTGGTTTGGGGCGCGCCAGAAGTAAAAGACGATTATAAATTGTTCTTGAATTCAGCCATTCCATTGTCAGACACATCAGAAGCGTATTTCTTCGCTAACTACGCAACCCGTGATGTAGACGGCAGTTTTTTCTACCGTAACCCAACGAATCGTTCTGGTGTATTTGCCGCCGACGGTAATGTGTTGTTTGCTGATTCGACCGGCGCTGGCTGCCCCACTGGTGCGCTGCCGACTTCGAGCTTTGGCGCCGCCCAAAACTTCATTAATAGTGCGCCCGCCAATTGCTTCGCATTCAATTCGCGTTTCCCTGGCGGCTTTACTCCTCGTTTTGGTGGCAGCGTAGTGGATTACAGCTTAGCCGCGGGTATTCGCGGTGAGTTTGCCGGAGGTATGACCTACGACGTGAGCATTGTAAATGGCAAGAATGATCTGGAATATCAGATTTTCAATACAGTCAATGCCTCGCTCGGCGCTGCATCGCCCGTTGATTTTAATCTTGGCTCTCAGATCGAAACTGAAACTGTCATCAATGCTGACTTTTCGAAAGCGATTCCGGTTGCCGGCATGGCATCTGACCTAAACGTTGCTTTTGGTCTTCAATATCATGATGAAAATTTTGAAATCAAACCTGGGCAACTGGAATCTTATGTCGCCGGCCCGTTCTCATCGCAAGGCTTTTCAGTCGGCGCCAATGGCTTCCAAGGGTTTAGCCCAGCGGTCTCAGGTGATTTTAACCGTGACGCCACTTCGGCTTACATTGATTTAGAAGCGGACGTGACCGATCGACTATTAGTCGGCGCCGCATTACGTTACGAAGACTTCAGCGACTTCGGCAGCACCACCAACAGCAAACTTTCTTTGCGCTACCGCATTACCGATACCTTTAGCCTGCGCGGTGCGATTAGCACTGGTTTTCGAGCACCAAGCGTTGGTCAGCAGAACCTTCAACGTGCCGCGACCGGTTTCGCCAATGGGCAACTTGTTGAATCGTTGGTGGTGGCTAGTACCAACCCAATTGCTCAACGCTTAGGCGGTGTGCAGCTAGAATCTGAAGATGCAGACAATATCAGCTTCGGTTTTGCCGCATCGTTTGGAAATCTGGACTTGACCGTTGATTACTACGATATCGATATTGAAGGACGAATTGCCCAAGTAACTCGCAACGTAACGCAAGCGGATCGAGACTTTTTAGTCGCCAACGGCAGCCCTGAAGCGGCCACGGTGAGTCAGATTTCGTTTTTTGTGAATGACTTCGACACCAATACCAAAGGGATTGATATCGTTGCCAACTACCCAATTCAATGGGCCAATTCGGATACTAATGTAACGCTTGCTTTAGCGTATAACGATACTACAGTGACAGATCTAGGCGTTACCGTCACCGATGGTCGTGCCACGGAAGTTGAAGATTCAGTGCCAGACATTCGTACCACGTTGAGCTTCAATCATAACTTTGAGCCGTTCAATGCATTGGTTCGCTTTAATTACTATGGCGAAGCCTACGAATCATTGTTCAACGATGAAACATTGCCGGTGATCACGGACCCACAAATTCTTGTGGATGCTGAACTCTCATGGCAAGCAACTGACGCTATAAACGTCGCCATTGGCGCGAAAAACTTGTTCGATAATTTCCCGGACGAGTGGACAACAGCAGGCTTCACAGGTCGTGACGGCGGTTTCTTGGGCGCAATCTACCCATTAAACCACCCTGCCGGCCTAGGTGGCGGTCGCTATTACCTTCGAGTAAAAGCCGACTTCTAGTTCTGTTAGTTCGTCAGAGCCTAGCGTAAACTAGGTTCTGACACAGCACTGTTCTATCGAGGCCTTGTTTAAGCCAGTCTTACCAAGGCCTTGTTTGATTTTACACTCTGTCACTAAATGCTTCTGTTGCTTAAGAGGCTGATATTTGAAACTCGGGCAATTCACACTTAATTAGTAGAAGCTTAAGTAGTCGAAACTCTGGCAAATGAAACTCTGGTAGCTAAACAATGGAAACAGGATTATATCTAGCGATAGGCATATACTTTTTAATGATGCTTGGCATCGGAGTTTATGGCTACATCACGACAGAAAAAGACGTAGCCGGCTTTATGCTCGGCGGCCGACAACTCGGCCCAGCCGTAACAGCTTTATCAGCAGGCGCTTCTGACATGAGTGGCTGGATGTTAATGGGGCTACCTGGCTTAATATTCATAAGCGGAATTCAAGGCGCTTGGATCGCCATCGGTCTAATCATCGGCGCCTATCTTAACTACCTATTATTGGCACCTCGTTTGCGAGTATATACCGAACACTTAAGCGACGCAGTCACCATCCCCGAATATCTAGAGCGACGTTTTGAAGACACATCGCACACTCTCCGAACTTTGTCATCGATTGTCATCGTATTATTCTTTGCAATTTACACCACCTCTGGCGTGGTTGCTGGCGGCAAATTGTTTGAGTCAGTGTTCAATCTGGATTATCACCTCGGTGTTTATCTAACCGCCGGTGTGGTAATCGCTTACAGCACATTTGGCGGCTTTAAGGCGGTAAGTACCACCGACTTCGTGCAAGGCTGCATTATGCTAATTGCGCTGATCCTGGTGCCTTATGTTGCGTTGACCCAAACTGGCGGCGTCAGTGCCGTAAGCGACCAACTAACAAGCTTACCCACCGATATGTTGAGCCTTGGCAACATCTCCATCCTGGCCGCGATCTCGGCATTGGGGTGGGGGCTGGGGTATTTTGGACAACCACATATTATCGTGCGCTTTATGGCCATTCGCAGCGTCAACGATCTCGGCTCGGCACGAAGAATCGGTATGTCTTGGATGTTCTTTTCAATTAGTGGCGCGGTACTCGTTGGTTTAATCGGCGCCGCCTATGTCAGTGCCAATGATTTAAATATTGGCGACCCAGAAACCATTTTTATTTTTCTAGCCAACACTCTATTTCACCCCTTTGTGGCTGGCTTTCTATTGGCGGCAATTCTAGCCGCGATCATGAGCACGATTTCGTCGCAATTGTTAGTGGCCTCAAGCTCACTAACGGAAGACATTTATTACACCTTTATACGCCCCACCGCCAGTCAAAAAGAGCGCTTAATGGTCGGTCGAAGTGCGCTGGTTGCGGTCGCCTTACTTGCGATACTGTTAGCACAAGATAAGAATAATTCAATATTGTCATTAGTCAGCAATGCATGGGCCGGATTTGGTGCCGCTTTTGGCCCTGTCATCCTGCTTAGCTTATTCTGGTCGAAAATGTCTCGAATGGGCGCATTAACAGGTATGGCTGCCGGCGCATCAACAGTACTATTCTGGCTGACCGCACCACTACAGATTAATGGCAACAGCTTGAGTGCGACTGTATATGAACTAGTACCGGGCTTCCTAGTAGCGGGCTTGGTCGCCATCGTTGTCAGCTTAGTGGCAAAACCAAAACAAAAACTAGTAGACACACACCAAGCTGTCCAAAACCTATTGTAAATACTCTTAGACGTAGTGCCGCAAATGTATGCATGACTATCGCCTTTTAAAACACATCAAGTGGCACGGCTAGCGAAGTCAATGATGTGAAAGAACAGCACTATAAAGCCAACAACCCACAAACCAATCAAAATGGCTTCTACAGCTGCACGTCGATTGTTGGGAAATGTCGACAGAGCTTTTGAACGCTCAAAACACAGTAGCAATGGTATTGATACGACGGCGATTGGGATAATTAGCGTGGGTGAGTACCCGCCAAGTAACAATCTGGGTATCGAATCTACAAGAACGACCAATAAAGCGCCAGTTGCCGCACTGGCCACCAGATACAAGGCACCTCTATCTGCTCCCAAACACTTTCGTACCAGTTGTGGAATAAGGCAGCCAACAAAAAACAGAGGGCCGGCCATGCCGATGCCCAAACCAAATAATAATGCGGCTGGCACTTCTTTTGAATCAGACTTTAATAGCCAGACAAACAAAGTCACGCTCAACAACAGCCCTAATGAGCTGTAGCTGCCCGCTTGAAGCAAATCTCCTTGCGACCAAAACACTATTTTGCCAATGTCGCCAGCTACAGAAGCGGCCGCTATAAAATTGAAAACGCATAGAAAAATAGCAACACTTAAAATAAGTGTTGCCCACACATTTCTGTTTTGTTGGTGCAAGGTGTATTTAGAAAAATAGATCATCGCCACGGCGCCAATCAGCGAAGCGATAACATTGACGCCCCACCACCAGTCTAAAAGTATACCGAGCAATATAGTCGATGATGCAATCGTAATTGCCGCGAAGCCAATCACGTGATTTCGAAAATCAGACAAGGCGATACTGGTGCTCGCCGTGCTTGCGAAGGCAATCCCAACGGCCACCGCCGACGCCGTTCGATCAAAACTTGCATGCCAGCCGAATGACATGTCTACCCACCCGATACGATATGAGCTTAGCCACGACACAACAATACCAGCCACCGCTAAGGTGATTACGGCGATGAACGTGAGTTTTGAGTGCACGTTTAGTCTATCCATGGTTTTCCATAAATCATCTAGACCTGGTAACGACTTAAATCTTGATCGCGGACAAAGTCTATCAACGTTTCTCGCACGGACCCAAAGCCAGAAGTGGCGTTTTCGGCCTGCCCAAATATGTCTGGTCTTTGCAGCATATAGTCGATAGTAGCCACCCTGTAACGCTTTCCGGCAATGGGTCTGACGCCTTGCTTCAGTAAACTTTGCGCTAACTCTGATGACATGTCTTCGGTTACGACCTCGGCGACAACAATGTTATTGGCATAAGGGTCTAGAGCATAGATGCTACCAGTGCTGACAATACCCGGAGACAGTCGCCCAAGAAATAAGTCCGGGTAAAAGGCCAGCACTTCCTTGGTTTGATGTTTAAGCATTGCGGTAAGCAAGTTTTGAGTTGCTGAGGTACCTAATGGACGCTCAATGTTTGTTAGCTCGCTGCCTATCGCGATTTTTGTCGGGTCTCTCACTATGTTCATATAAGCATGAACATGGGGGTGCCCTTTAAAGTGAATAACTAAAGCAGGCCCTTCAATTCGCCAAACTTGGATATACGGTCGACCACGTTGACGGCGTTGCTCGGCACTTAATTCAGCATAGCGAGAGCCATCTTCATAAAAGCCATAATCCGTGTACATGGCTAAGCGCAATGATTCGACCCCACCATTTTCATCCAGTGCCGACCATGCGTCACTTTGCTGCGCCGCGGTAAAACCGGCAAACAGCGTGTTTAACATTTCTCGTGCTACTTCTTGTGCGGCATCCGAAACATCGCCAATTCTCACGCCTGGATAAGGCGCTGCAGCGCCTTGAGTTTGTAGCAGTAGTTCATGCGGCGGTGATTCTTGGTATGCAGCCAGTTTTTCCGCATCGCTAAGCATGCTGTGAAATTGGTCAACGGCATCACCATGAGCTTTATAGGCGTTTCCTTCCACACGATATTTATTGTTACCTACCTGTTGGCCGTACGAGATCGGCCCACCCAATGCATACGCGTTTTCTCGCAAACCGTTTGAGCGCACCATAAAATGCCCGCCGTTAATCACAACCTGAGAATTTTCAGGCGAAGCACGGCCTACATCTTGGGAATATATTTTGAAGGCAGCCCCGTCAAAACGGCCTTCTAAATTGATGGTGTTTTGCATCCAGTCTAAGCCTTGAGACGACAGCATGTGGCCATACATATGACGTATCAAACTGGCCTGATACTTATTATACAACGTGCCAATGTGAGGGCTTTTTTGCACCGCTTCAGTTAAGGTCACTTGGCGAATAGGAGCATCACTGGACATGTAGGTATGCTCACTTTGCGTGGTCGATAATGTACTCTGGAAGAGCGCAAACAACTCTTCAAATGATTGGCCTGAAAGATCGTCGCCAAATACATGGTCTGCGCGCATAAGGGTCAGCCCGGCAATCGCGCCAAGCCCGCCGACGAAAGCTCTTCGGCTAACAGTTTTGGAAGCATCGAGGTAGTCTTTTTTAATCATAAGGTCATCGTACCTATTACTATTCGCTTTTTCTATCCAATTCTTTGTTAGTAGCGACTTGAATAGCCTACATTTTAATTCTCAAAACAGGTCGATATATTCAGTAATAAATATTCAATTGCTCCGGTCAATAGAGGTAATGTGCAATTAGATATAAACCACGAGACGTCACAATGAGAACGATAAACGCAAAATTCACCCTTATTTTCCTATCAATTTCCCTGTCAATTTTATCGGCCGGCGCGGCATTTGCTTCAGGCAGCTATGGCGGTGGTTCTGGATCATACAATCAACCTCGTCCCGCGAAACAAATTGATCAGACTTATGAGATAGGAAAGTCGATCTATTCCGGTCGCAAGTCTAGCGCAGGCAAATTGAAATATTGCCTCGATGTAGATGGTAAATTAACACCACTAAAGCGTTCTTCGGTTAAAGCTCACAAGCGATCCACCTACAATGATTTTTCGCAACACCTAATCAATTGTGAGGCCCCGGAGACCAAAATTGCAGAACAGCTAACACGAGACGAAATGCTATACGTGTTGTACTACTTAAACAAACGGTACAAATTGTATTTAGGTTAATCCGGCTTTTTTAGCTAAAATGGTCTGTAAAGGTGATTGCATTGCGGCGGCGGCGATCACCACGCCAAATTCCAAGAAAACCAGCCAAACAGGTTGTTGGTACAACTCCAGCCCGCTACCTTGTAGATTGATACCGCTGATGTAGGCAAGTAAAACAGCCACCGATGCAGTCCAAGACCAAAGCATGGGGCGCAGAACAGCAAATGGCAGCATCCACACCAAATACCAAGGGTTAAATGCTGGCATACAGAAAAATAGTAAGGCGAAAATCAGGTCAATACGTGGAACTTCAGTATTTTTGATAGGGCTTTCTAGCATGGAACCTTCTGAGTAATGCGGCTGATGCCAGTGCGTTGTTTTGAGTGTTTTAAAAAAGATCAAAACACAACCAAGTAACAACACAATAGCCATAAAACCCTTAACAAAGTTCATGGGCATATAGCCAAACAGGCTTAAATACACCGGCGCATTAAACACCCAGTCTTCACTCATTGTGGCTAAACCGTCAGGTAGCCAGGCAGCAAGAAAACCGAACGGAAGTGATAAAAGATAAAGTGTGAATGCGGCACTAAGCCACGCCCGCCAACTGAATATCAATATCAGTGGCACAGCGACTATTGCAAACACTTTCACACCCATGGCCAATGCCATTGCGACCCCACCAATTAACGGATATTTAGCACGAACTGCGCAATAGCCTAATAGCAAGAACAGCGCCCCGAGCACATCAGGGTGCACACTAAAGGCAAACTCTTTTAATACCAAAGGTGACCACGCATACAACAATACATTTCGTGCTTTGGTTACAGCTAAAAGCAGAATGATAAGTAACATATCTGCGATTGACAGCAATAACTGTAAACCCCATGCATCACCAGGTGCGACTAAATATGCCAATGCAAAAACGTATTGCGCCGTCGGCCCATAAACCGTTTTAACATCAGGATAGTTGATGACATCGAGTATCGACTGCCAATGCTCATCTAAGCCTTCTTCCTCAAAATGATCAGCCGGTGCTGACTTGTATGGGCTTCCGATCTCAACGGTCTGACGACCGTCCCACAAAAAACGAAACACGTCATCTTCGAGAATTGGGAATGCACCAACCCCAATCACACGGAATAACAAGGCAAAACCAATGACCATATGCCAAGAGACGTCGATTTGTGTTTTGTACGATCGCCACCACACATAAAAAGTTAACAAGGCGGCCACTGTGCTGCTCATGAGAAAATCGCTTAGGTCTAGTTCACCGCTCGCTTGTGTATTAAAACGCCAAAAGGCAAACACAGCCGTGCAGACGGACCCGGCAAGGAGACACAAAAGTTTCATTGAGCGAGTGGGTTCTGAAAGCATCGTAAATTTAATGGTGAGTGTCCGAAAGATTGTAACTTCGTGTCCGGTCTCTTAAAAGCATGAAAGAGAATCAATTTAAAACTAACCGACGGGTTCACGTATTAATTCCCGCGTTTAATGAGAGTGAGAATATCGTTGATGTTGTCGCAGAACTATTGAACCAACGTAATGGTGACGCTCGTTCTGTAGATACGGTCATAGTCTGTGATAACGCTTCAACTGATAATACAGCGGAACTTGCTATTGAAGCTGGGGCTACCGTGGTTCACGAGCCTGAAATGGGTTATGGCGCAGCATGTCTGAGCGCGATGGCTAAGCTGGCGGATATGGGCGTTCAAGGTAACGACGTGGTGGTTTTTGTAGATGGTGATCATTCGGTATTTACACCGGAGATTAACCTAATGGTTGAACAACTCAAGAGTAATCGCGGCTTAGTGGTCGGTGCGCGGCAGGTCAAACAACAGGAACGTGGTGCCATGTCCATCCACCAACAAGTGGGCAATATCATTGCAAGTAAAATGATTCAATTTATATGGGGCACCAAGGTCACGGATCTAGGGCCGTTTAGAGCCATGTATTACCGCGACCTAGTACAACTGAATATGCAAGACAGAAAATTTGGTTGGACAACCGAAATGCAAGTCAAAGCGATTCAACATGGTTTGCCCTACTCTGAGTTAAACATAACGACTCGTCGCAGACGCGGCCGTTCGAAAATAAGCGGCACGATTAAGGGAACAATAGGTGCCGCGCACGGCATATTTTCAACCATTTTTTGGCTATGGTGGCAAGCTCGTAGTAATGAGCTTAGTGACGAGCTTTACCGATAATTAATTTGAAAATCCATAATGTCTATATCAAAATCTCGACTACTCAAGAGTACCTTAATAGGTGTGAGTACACTGCTGCTAGGTACCCTAATCGCGTATAAACTTCTGGCGCCAAGCCAAGATGGCTCGGTAACCCAAAGCTGGTCTACCTCGAACAACCAAAGCACTAAGGTTATAGATCATCAACTTTGGCAAGCTGTGCTCGACGACTACTTAGTGTTTGATGAAAACCTAGAAATAAACACCTTCGACTATCAGGGTCTAGCCGACGATGGTACAGACTCATTGGATAAATACATCAGTTACCTCAGCCAATTGAACCCTCGAGAGTTTAACTCAGCAGAGCAATTCGCGTATTGGGTCAATCTATATAATGCATTGACGATTCAAGTTGTGGTCAGGAACTACCCGGTATCATCTATCAAAGAGATTGGCAGCTCACCACTGCCCACAGGCCCATGGAATGATGAGGTAGTCGAAATTACCGGCGAAGCGCTTAGCTTGAATCACATAGAGCACAGTATTTTACGCCCGGTTTGGCAAGACTATCGTATACATTTTGCAGTAAATTGCGCCAGCATTGGCTGCCCAGACTTGCAAGAGAAAGCATTCACCAAAAATAATACTGAGAATCTATTAAACAAAGCCGCGCAATCTTTCCTAACACACGAAAGAGGCCTGACCTTACAGAATGGAACACTCACACTTTCCAGCATCTTTGACTGGTATAGCGAAGATTTTGGCGCAAATAAAGCCGAGGTCCTAAATACGTTAAGCGTACACCTGCCATCTAAACTGGCAGGCCAACTGAAGGATTACAGTGGACCTGTTGAATATCAATACAACTGGCAGCTAAATGAGTTTAACGAACCTTAACACCGGCATTTTGTTGCCAAATAGACATATAGAACGGTAACGCGAAAGGATTCCGCATAAAGCAACACTCTGCCCCGCCCCTGATTAGGGCCCTGCATGGCCCAGGGGCTTGAGAATTGAAGGATTATAATTGCGGTGTTTCTAAGCTGTAGAACTTAAGCACAAATCAGCATCACTAATTTTCTTTTCTGGAAATTCGTCAACTGTTCCTTTTAAGTTCAAACCTTTTAAGTCCAAATCTTTGCCTCATTAAGCTAAATAAAAGCATTAGTGGAGCCGCCTCTGAAACCACATTTGTTAAAAAATGTAAGTGAATTCCAAAACATCGCTTACATACTGACTAACAATGCACCTTTTATGTAATTATTTTTCATAAATAGTGTCCTTTTCCTTTATTTTGTAATTAACTTTCATTATAT
>CAZEXS010000035.1:0-34073 GCA_964516915.1 uncultured Gammaproteobacteria bacterium | reverse complement strand
ATACAGTTATATGATCTTAATTGAAAGGTTTTATAATGTAAATAGAAACGATTCTCATTTGCATAAATAGTTCTATTTGCGCCCGAGACTCGAAACCATAATGAGAATCTTTATCTTTAGTTTTATTTATTAAAAACAATGACTTAGAATAAAAAAGACGTGATATTTTTATTGCTTTGGGGTATAGTCAATTTTTAAATTAAACCTTTGTATTGAATACAAAGACACACAACGGATATCACAATGAAAGCCCAAGAAGGTGTTATCGAGCTGTTAAATCAGGCTCTCAGATTAGAACTAACCGCAATCAACCAGTATTTTTTGCACGCCCGCATGTATAAAAATTGGGGCTTGGAAAAACTGAACGAAAAAGAATACGCTGAGTCGATCGATGAAATGAAGCATGCTGATATGTTGATCGAGAGAATTTTAATGTTAGAAGGGCTGCCAAATCTACAAGACCTGGGCAAACTTTATATCGGCGAAAACGTACTTGAAATGCTTCAGTGTGACTTGCGTCTTGAAGAAGAAGCAATTCCACTTTATCGTGACGCGGTCGAGCACTGTGAAAAGGTAAGAGATTATGTGAGCCGTGATCTGTTTGCTTCAATCTTAGATAATGAAGAAGAGCACTACGATTGGTTGGAAACTCAGATTGAGCTATTTGCCAAAGTGGGTGAACAGAATTACTTACAATCCATGATGTAATCGGCTCTCGAAGGGCTGTGTGGCCTTTCTTTTACAGTTGGTAGCGCGACGATGTTAAAGCCGCAATTTGGTATTTCCAGATTGTGGCTTTATTTTTAGAAGCCGGGTTTTTAATGTTTTATATTAGAAGTACAGGCTTGATCGAATTAGAAGTGTCTAGCGGTGTTTTCGTCTGCCGATAATGTAACAAAATCGCCAGCGCGGTTATTACACGTCTTTGTTCAACGTTCCTTGGCCAGGCGTAATAAAAAGTAGTTTGCTCTGTGCCTTTATTTTTGCTGTGTGCCAAGTGTCTCTTGGCACCAAAACATAGTCTCCCTGTTCTGATAATTCGATTTGTTGTTGTTCATTACCTAAATCGAGTACGAGTGTTGCCTTACCTGACAACAGAATAACCACTTCGTCACCATGTGGGTGTATTTCCCAGCTTGGCCAATCTTCTGAAAACTCATGGCATGAAATCAGTTCATGGCCAATAAACTCGCCATAGTTTTGGCCTATTCTTTCATAGAGGCTCGAATCGCATAGCTCAACAGTGGCGTTTTTTTCGTGGTCTAGAACCACGAATTCGTTTTGGATGTTTTTTTTCACCTAATACAAAGCCTTTTGTTTTTGCTTATAAATTCGAGCCTGTGAGAGTTTTTTGTAATCATAAACGATACTTTGATCGTTAGGCGGCGATTTCTTCATTGGCGTCTTCGGCCACTTCATGAGTCAATAAGTATTCGAACGCCGACAGCGATGCTTTCGAACCTTCACCCATTGAAATCACAATCTGCTTGTAGGGCACGGTTGTGACGTCACCGCAGGCGAAAATTCCCTCTTCGGATGTTTTGCAACGTTCGTCAATTTGAATTTCACCGTATTGAGTCATATCAATAACGCCTTTTGCAAACTGACTGTTGGGTACCAAGCCAATCTGGACGAACACGCCATGCAAGTCTAATTTGTTTATGGCTTGAGTTTCGCGGTCGGTGTATTCAATCGAACTGACTTTGCCATCTGTCGCGTTGATCTGGTTGGTGGCAACATTTTTTAGAATCGAAATATTATCACGTTTCTCTACCTGATCTATCAATACTTGGTCGGCTTTTAAGGTTGGCATAAATTCAAACACCGTGACCGATTTAACAATACCGGCCAGGTCTAGAGCGGCTTCTATTCCAGAGTTGCCGCCACCGATAACCGCCACGTCTTTGCCTTTAAAAAACGGGCCATCGCAATGCGGGCAGTAGGCCACGCCATTTCCAATGTTCTCTTTTTCACCGGGAACCCCGAGTTCTCTCCACCGTGCGCCGGTGGCAATGATCACGGTTTTGCTGTCAATGACTTCCCCTGAAGAGAGGCTTAAAGATTTGATATTGCCTTTGACAATCTCTTCAACTCGCACATGTTCTTTTATAGTGATGTCGTAGTCGGCCAAATGGGCTTGCATATTACCCACTAACTCTGGTCCGGTGGTTTTTGATACTGAAATTAGGTTTTCGATACCCATAGTATCTTTTACTTGTCCGCCTAACACATCGGCGACCAAGGTAACGGCTAGGCCTTTGCGCGCGCTGTATATTGCGGCTGCAACACCAGCGGGTCCGCCGCCGATCACTGTCACGTCTTGTAACGGCAGTTTAGGGCCTTTAAATTCGGTGTTTTTCAATTCAGGAAAACGTTCGGTCAGGGTGTCGACCATGGTGCTAAGTTCTGTCTTGCCATTAGCAAACTTCTCGCCATTCAGGTAAACACTTGGTACACCTTGTATATCACGCTCTTCGATCATCGCGCGAAACAAACCGCCATCGATCATTTCAGTGGTGATGTTAGGGTTAATCAACGCAAATTGGTTTAGCGCTTGTACTACGTCTGGACAGTTGTGGCAGTCTAAACTTATGAAAACTTCAAAATGCAGCTCTTTAGACAGCGGTGTGGACAGTATGGCAGTGAGATTATCATCCAGTTTCATTGGCGTTCCAGACGCCCAGAGAACCGACAGAATTAAGCTGTTGAATTCATGGCCACTTGGAATACCAGAAAATTGCACTCCGGTAGATGAATCTGTTTCTAATTCAAAGGTGATGGGGCTGCGTAAGCCGGCGTCACGTTCTTCGAATTTCAGATTGTCTGACACTGAGCTGACTTGTGTTAGAAAATCGACTAGCTCCGCACGCTTTGAATGCTCGCCGGTTTGTAATACAAAGGTCACGGCATTTTGCATATTTGCCGTATAGCCTTTAAGTGCGTTTATAATGTCTGGAGTTAACATAGTGATTTTCTCATTTGTGGTTATCGAGCCCGGCCGCGCTCTGCTTGTTCAAAGCAATAGATTTAACTCATGCTTTAGAACAATGCTGCCGGGCTGATAAATAATTTAATGGGCTTAGATTTTGCCAACTAAATCAAGAGACGGCGCAAGCGTTTCTTCGCCTTCTTTCCATTTAGCTGGGCAAACTTCGCCAGGATTATTGCGCACATATTGTGCTGCTTTTACTTTACGCAATAGGTCGTCTGCATCGCGGCCAATGCCTTCTGCCGTGATTTCCATTGCCTGAATAATGCCGTCTGGGTCAACAATGAACGTTGCGCGATCGGCTAGACCAACGCCCGGGCGCATAACTTCAAAGTTATTGGTGATTGTGCCGTTTTGGTCACCCAGCATTACGTAATCGATTTTACCGATGGTTTCAGATGTGTCGTGCCATGCTTTGTGTGAGAAATGCGTGTCAGTTGATACTGAGTACACTTCAACACCCATGCTTTTTAATTCAGCGTATTTGTCCTGCAAGTCACCTAATTCGGTAGGGCAAACAAAAGTAAAGTCTGCAGGGTAGAAAAAGAAAATGTTCCATTTGCCTTCTAAGTCTTTTTCAGTGACTTCGCGAAATTCGCCAGTTTGAAATGCTTGTGCGGTAAATGGTTTAACTTGGGTGTTAATAACAGCCATGATGGGTCTCCAAAAAAATTAGTATTTAACGTTAAAATGATTAGTGTTTGGCAGAATTTGCTCGCCGCATAACTAAGCAATGGTGAGATAATACGTGAGTAAACGAATTTTACAAATTAGATTGATTAGATTGCTATGATCTAATTTATAGATTGTTGTTGTGTGTCGTTTTGTAGCTTAATATTTGAAAGCAATCTTCATTGGGAGCAAACATGATTTCATTAAAACAGATTCGTTACGCATTGGCGGTAGAAAAGCAGTTGCACTTTAGAAAGGCAGCTGAATACTGCACTGTGTCGCAGTCTGCGCTGAGTACCGCGCTTTCTGAAATGGAGAAGCAGCTGGGTTTCGCGGTATTTGAACGCGATAATAAGAAAGTATTGGTCACGCCAATCGGCCAGCAGTTTTTGGATAAAGCCAAAGATATACAAGTGCAAGTGGATGATTTGATGAAGCTCTCGCAATCTCACGACGCGGTATTGACCTATCCAATGTCGGTTGGAATTATCCCGACCATTTGCCCCTATTTATTGCCAAGGGTATTGCCATCTTTGAATCAACAGTACCCTGATTTTGAATTGAATGTTGTTGAAGAACAGTCTGCAGTATTGGTTGATATGGTGCGCAGTGGTGAAATCGATACGGCGATTTTGGCGCTCCCATACCCCACAGACGGCTTGTTGACGTTTGAATTTTGGGAAGAAGACCTTTATTGGATTAGTCACGGTACCCCGTCAAGCAGCGCTAATGAAGTAGTGACCGCTAAAGAGCTTGAGAATCAAAAGTTGATGTTACTTAAAGATGGGCATTGTCTTAAAGATCAAGCCTTGTCTGCTTGCGGAATGGGCAGTGATAAAGCCAAGAGTTTGAGTGCGACCAGTTTGAGTACCTTGATTCAACTAGTCATTGGCAATATGGGCTCTACATTGATTCCTGCCATGGCGCTCGAGCACCTCGTGATCAATAGCACGCAACTTAAAACAATGAGATTGGCTGAACCTGGCCCGCATCGCCGTATTGCATTTATTGTACGACCCAACTACGCCAATGTGAATAATATTGAAACCTTAATGGATTTGTTCAAAACGCAGCTGGAAACCGAGGTCAAGGCTTAGTGCTTTTGCCTTGACTTGACTCAACTCAACAATACTACGCTTGTCCATTAGATAGCTTAACTTCTCTGAGCAGTTTTTTGTACTCAAAGGTGTTGCCGGCCCAATTGTTGGTGATTTTTCCATTGTCCATATACCAGCTATCGCCAATTTTACTAAACGCCATGTTCCTGAGCCTTGATTGCAGAGCTTGATTGTATTCGTCTTCGGTTTCACGCGGCACTTCGTAAGTGGTTTGCTTGTTGTTATGTAGCTCCACTATATTGCGCACAATCAGATCCGATTGCGCTTCAATCATAATGATTATCGAGTTGTGCCCGAGGTTAGTATTGGGCCCATACATCATGTGAAGATTAGGAAAGCCATGCGCGTAGACACCAAGGTAAGCTTGAGCGCCGTTTAGCCAAGCTTGTTTTAAGCTCTGTTCCCGGCCCTCAATATGGATGGACTTGAAGAAGGGGTTAGTGATAAAGCCGGTAGCATAGACGATTACATCTGCTTCAATAAGCCGCCCGTCGACAGTGTGGACACCAGAAACTGATATATTTTGAATGGCGCTGGTTTCCAGTTCGATATTGTCCCGTGTGAGTGCCTTGTAAAAGGTGTCTGAAAACAGAATTCGCTTGGCGCCGATGGTGTATTTTGGCGTCAGCTTGGCTTTCAGGGCTGGATCCTTAATTTGTTTGTTCAAGTTTCGGTGCACTAGTTTACGAACAATCCAGCCTGCAAGGGGATTGCCATTGAGTGCCGGGTGGAGAATGAAATCAGCCTGTAGCAGCAAATTGGTTCTGTAGATCTTGGTCAATATCGGAACTTTTTCGGCCAGCCATCGTTCAACTTTGCTGTAAACACGGTTTGGTTTGGCGATCATCCAATTCGGAGTTCGTTGAAATACCAAAACTTGTTTCGCTTGCTTGGCAATTTCAGGTATCAATTGTACGGCACTGGCCGCCGACCCAATCACCGCGATGTTCTTGTCAGATAAGTTGACATCGTGATTCCATTTGGCGGCGTGAAACTGCTCTCCCTTGAAGGTCTCCATTCCATCGATCTTGGGTGTGAAACGTTCATGCAGTTGACCTATTGCGCTAACAAAATGTTGGGCTTGATACTCTGTATCTTGCGTGCGGATATGCCAGCATTGATCCTGGTACGCCGCGCTACTCACTCGTTGGTTAAAACGAAAGTGAGGCATAAGCTCATATTTTTCTGCCACGTCTTTTTGATATTGAAAAATCTGACTGCGTTTTGACCAGACATGTTTCCATTTTGAATTTGGCTCAAACGAAAAGCTGTAAAGTGCCGAGGGAATATCGCATTCGGCGCCAGGGTAGGAATTTTCTCGCCAGGTGCCGCCAAGCTCGCTGGCTTTTTCCAAAATTATGAAGTCGTGAATGCCCGCTTGTTTAAGTTTTAAGGCTATACAAATGCCTGAAAATCCAGAGCCAATTATAATTATCTTATGAGTGGTCATTGACTGTTCCTAATGTTGCTAAGTCGCTAAACCTGCATTCAGGTGTTAGTTCGTATTTTAGTGAATAGGCTATGATTTGTATTTTCAAAGGTGTTGCCCCAGTTGCTTGAGTAGCTCTTGAAAACTTTGAGTGCCTGGATGCACCATATCGAAATGACCTGCACCTTCAACCAGAATTGTTCTAGCGTCTGCAATTTTCTCAGCTTGTGCTGGGTTAACAATGGTGTCTAAACTCCCATGAATAAGAATTGAATTAAAATGCATTGGTAATGTCACAGGGTTGGCAAGGCGGTATTCGTTAGGACGTTGTTCGGGGCTGCCACCCATGAAGGTTGTGGTTGCCGTTTCGCAGCTATTGCTGCCTCGTGCGTACGCTGCAAGATCGGTAATCGCCGCGAGCCCGATCACGGCTTTTATAGATGTGTTTTTTCTAAATGTTGACCCTGCAAGAAGTGCTAGGTGCCCGCCCGCTGAATGCCCAATAATAGCAAGCTTACGATTGTCGTAAGGTGTATCTGGTTGGTTTAAAACCCACTCAAGCGCGAGCTCGATGTCATTAAAAGTGCCAGGCCAACCACCGCCTTTATTACCGCTGCGCCGATATTCTATTGACCACACTGCATAGCCTGAGTGTCGCAAGGCGGTGCTTAGCGCATGGGTATGCTTAATGTCGTAAGCGCTAAGCCAACAGCCACCATGAATTAGCACAATTAATGGCGGCTTTTTGGCCGAAAAACTGGCGGAGGGTAACCAAATTTCTCCGTATTGGTGTGGGTTGTCTGAATAGGCTTGATGATGTGCGGGTTCTTCAGTGTGGAGAGATAGAACGTCACTATAACTGACGTTATTCTTGGTTGGAACGTAGCAGAACTGTGCGTTGTGAAGACTTTTTCTTGCAGTACTTAACGGACTGGCAAACACACTCTGAGTAACGATGCACATCGTTATGGCCAGTATTTTTAACGGTGAAATAGTGTATTGATTCAATGTTATTTGTCAGTGCTAAGATCCAGCAATTAAATGTATTCTTTGGTTTAGTCTATACCGTGTTTGCTTAATTGGCTCAGTGTAGCGTAAATTTTCGGGTCGAAAATGGCAAAACTGACCTGTCATTGAACCCTGAGTAAGAGGCTTTGCCTATGACTGATGATTGTGTTCTTTGATGTCGCTATGAATCCGTGTTTTTTCGTAATCATAGTCTAAAGTAGCACCGAATTTATCTAACCGAGCAGATTGGCCGTATTAAATGTTCAGAAAACGAGGTACATTTGTTATTCGAAAAGGCCATAGAGCGCTCGTATTTATAGTCTGAAACTACCAGAGGTTATCCTTGAAAATAGTTTTTAAATCATTGCAGGTTTTGCTCTTGGTCTTGCTGTGCGGTTGCGCTTATTTGTATTGGAAACTATCGCCAGAAGAGCCTCCTGCGCTACAAGCGTTCATTAACGCCAATGTAATCACGGTTGATTCCCAAGACTCAAGGTATGAAGCGGCACTGGTTGAAGGCCAAACAATAATAGCGGTGGGCTCCACCAAGGAAATCACCGCACTGATACAAGCTCATGCCGACAGAGCGTCTGTCAGAGTGCATGATTTGTCGGGTAAAACATTGATGCCGGGAATTATCGATGCGCACAGCCATTTCCCGGGTTCTGGCGTATATCAGTTTGCAGCTGATCTAAATTCACCACCGATCGGTTTGATTAGAAATATTGATGAGCTACAGAATGAACTGCGGAGATTATCGAATCAGAGACCAGGCAACGAATGGTTGTTTGGTTTAGGCTATGACGACAGTCAAATGGAAGAGTCGCGCCACCCGACCCGAGCCGAATTGGATGCCGTATCAAGTAGCCGTCCGATCTTTATTTTGCATGTATCAGGGCACATGGGTGTGGTGAATAGCAAAGGGCTGGAACTCTTAGAAATTGATCAAGACTCGGTGCCTCCCGAGGGTGGGGCCTACCTTAAAAATGAGCAAGGTGAACTCACGGGTTTGCTGCTCGAAACAGCGGCGCTTGAGGCACTTAGCCATGCCGCTGATTTTTCGGTGTTTGAAATCGTAGATATTTTAAAAAAGGCCACACAAGAGTACGCCTCTCAAGGCATAACCAGCGCACAGAATGGTGCCGCTGATAGAAAGCAGGCCGACGGTCTGCGCTGGGCGTCTAAATTAGGTCTAACAAAGCAGCGACTTATCGTGTGGCCTTTGCAGGATGTGTACACGCAACAGGATCTAATCGAGATAGGTCGTGACAACACTGATATGTTTGAAGTAGGGGCAATTAAATTAGTCGTCGACGGCAGTATTCAGGGTTATACGGGCTACTTAAGTAAACCGTATCATGTGCAGCCCACGCAGCTATTGCACCACCATCAGGATGACGACAACAAAGCGTATAGGGGAAAGCCTCTGATCGAGCGCAATGCGTTGGTTGAACTGGTCAGTAACTACTTTTCTACGGGCCAGCGGCTTGCGATTCATGGTAATGGTGATGCCGCGATAGACGACATTTTACACGCAGTTGAAATGGCATTAAAAAAAGCGCCTGAGTTCGATCATCGAACAGTTCTTGTTCACGGCCAAATGGCCCGAAGAGACCAATTAGCTAAGATGAAAGAGTTGGGCGTTGTGCCTTCTTTTTTCAGCGCACACACCTATTATTGGGGCGATCGGCATCGCAGGCTCTTCATGGGGCGAGCGCGTGCCGATGGCATGAGCCCTGCACGCAGTGCACAACGCAATGAGTTGCGATACTCAATCCATTTAGATACCCCTGTGGTGCCAATGCAAACAATGAGGTTATTATGGACGGCGGTTAACCGAGAGTCATCCAGTGGTCAAATAATCGGCAGGCGAGAGCGAATATCTCGTGAACAGGCGATACGTGCAGTGACTATTAATGCAGCCTACCAGGTTTTCAAAGAAGCGTCTTTAGGGTCAATTGAAGTGGGCAAATTAGCAGACTTTGTTGTGTTGGATCAGGACCCAACGGACCGCAAGATTGATTTATTGGATATTTCGATTTTGAGCACCTTCGTTGGTGGTGTGCGGATCTACCATAAAAGCGATTCACAATAGAGAGCTATCTGCACTCAGTTTTAGGGTTAGTGCCTACAGCTTTTAGAATCAGTGCCTACAGCTTTTAGGATTAGTGCCCACAGCTTTTAGGATTACAGAGCCGCCAGCTAGCCGATCTGTCGACATCGTGCTATTTGTTTCAGCTTTGCGCTGAGGTTCGTATTGTGGTTAACTGGATGAAATTAATCATGATAGGTTGCTTATGCCATACACCCCCGAGGTAGTTGAAGAATTGAAATTGTTGTCACGATTTAATCTTGATACCAATCAAGAGGGAATTAAAGTTCATTCAACAGCATCGCAAGAAGTTATTACCGCTACTGAGCGCCTTCACGCTAAAGGCCTGATTACACAGGCTGACGGGGGATACCTTACCGGTCTTGGGCGCACGGCCTCTGAGCACGCGCAAGATTTACTACGTATTCTCGAAGTGGATATCTAAAGCTGCAAATTGGTGTTTCTGTTTCGCGTTGCTATTTAGAGTTGCTATCTAGAGTTGCTATTTAGAGCTTCTAAGGCTCACGTTAAGCGTCAGTGTGGGACTTTTACGGCGCAATATTTTTAGTCAGTACAATTTTTTAGAATGTGTTGTTCGATTCTAGTTTGGCGTTCACCTGAAGCAGGGTGGGTCGATAAGAAACCAGAAACGTTTGGTTTTTCTTCGGTATTTTCTGAGGCTTCTTTGATATGGCCTTTTTCAAGTATCCGATCATCGATCGTGCCCAAGGCGATAAAAAAGTCACCTAGCTCTTTTAGCCCTTGAACGTCGCAATCGAAATATTTTATTGCGTATTCATCGGCTTGCGTTTCAAATTCCCTCGAGTATTTTAGTTCCATTAGAACAGCTGGTGCACTTAAAACAGCAGACGATGCTGCTGAGACGTCACCAGTAATCGATGCGATTAGAAATGAGAATATGGAGCCGCGCACAATTTGCCTGAGGCTGTGCTTGGCATCGAGATGCCCTAATTCATGCGCCATTACGCCAGCAATTTGTTTGTCGGACGACGCTAGCTCAATCAGCTGGTCCGTCATGATTATGGTGCCATTAGGAAACGCCAATGCATTTGCCCCAACACTTTCTTCGGCATTTCTAATTTTGAACACATAGTGTTTGTCGACAATATTCAGCTTTGTCATTACCGAGTTAAACAAGCCATCAAGTTCGGTTAGACGTTCAGAGCTCAACTCACTCTCTTCAAAAAGTTCTTGTTCAACGCGATTTAAAACCGTGCCTTCTAGGTAGTCGGTGGTTTTTTCGGGAAGGGCGTCAACAATGGCATCGGCTGCTGAGGGAATTCCATATTTAACCATCGCCCAACCCACCACTATTGTGAACAAAGTGGCGATGACAATTAGGGAAGTATTACTCTCTAGTTTGTGAAGTAAACCAGAGTCGTTGTTGAGTTGTTTGGCCAGCAGGTCGACGGCATCGTTATCTCGGGTTTCAAACTTACCCGCATCGCCCAAAGAAATATAGCGAGCAGAGTTGCCCAACCGAGAGCTGATTTTTACGTCCTCGACTGAGAATAACAATTCTTGATTATCAAACCTTAACGCGATGGCCCCAAGCTCGGCAGGGCCCAGCTGAGCTTCAAATTGTTTGCTCGATTCGCCGTCGCTGTAAAAGCCATGGATCATCGGGGAACGACCTAAAGTGCTATGTCGATATCAAACATTTCGCCAATTTCTTCGCCCAAAGCGTTCTGGTAGTCGGTTTGTGTGGCCACAAAGCTAGCAAGGTCTCCGCTTACTTGTAAGGCGGTATTAGCCGCGAAGAATTTTGCAGTTTGAACCTTCGCCCAAGGGATAAAGATCCCCAAGGTACATGCTATGCCGAGCGTATTGGTAATATAGAGAATTGCCAAGTCGGCGGTTTTCACTTTGGCGCGAAGTTTGTGTTTGCCGATGGCGATATTTTGATACGCTAAATTATAAGTGTTGGCTTTTACATAGGCGATTAAAAACGCATAAGCCACGCCTACAATAAGATAAATTACTAATTTGCCTAACGAAAAGCCTGCACTTAAACCCTGAGAATTACTTGCGGCAAAGTCTTTTAGATTGGGAGTAAGCAACATGATGATGCCATAGAAAAATGCCATGGCAATAAGCACAACTGCAGTGGCTTTTAGAAATATCCAAAAATAAGGCTTTGGGCTGGTCACTCTAAAGCGAAAGTCTTGGCCCCCAAAAGCATGATTACAGATTATGTAACGATTGCTGATATAAATAATGAAAGGGTAGGCGGCTAGAAAACTTAAAAAAACGATAATTGGAAGCGCAGAGGAAAGGATGCTTGTTGCGCCGCCATTGCTGATGGCCGCATCAATTCCTAAGCCTGTTTCCATCGAAAACCCTAAAACAATGGACAGTATTATGGCGGGTAAAAATGCCGCAATTGGTATCAGGATGAATGTTTTAGCGGCATCCCAAAAACTCTGGTGAAACTGGAACTTTATACCGCGATATTCGCTGTGGTGTGCATTAAATGCCAGAGATTTCATTATTATCCAGGGCGATGCGAGAAATAATAGAAATGCCAAAATAGCCCATAGCGAGGGAATATATGATTCGGCGAAAAAATAAAGAACAAACAGCACTAATGCGATGATGCGGCCGCGCAAAATTTGCATTGGCGTGGCTGTGTATTCAAACGAACTGTCATCTAAGACGGTATTGCCGTAAAAATACTGATTGTTTCTTACTTTTGCCCAGGCCGAGTAAATACCCAGGGTAAGAATTGAAAGTAATATATTGACAATCCAAATGCCAAAATATTCGCCGCCCGAGCCGGTAAATACAAAACGTTCTATGTGTAAGTCTTCTTCAGTTGATTGGGTGTCAAGGCTTGGTTCGATCCTATGTTCTGAACTCATGAAGTATTGGCTTCCTTTATATTAATTATTATGGGGAATGGTTTTAACTTAGTGAGACAAATTTTTGATGACTATTTAGTCAACAATACCTGATTAGTCAATAATACTTGATTAGCCAATAATACTTGATTAGCCAATTATACCTGACCATTAGAATGCCCTAATTTAAAGGGCGTGTTCTAATTGATAAGTCCTACTGGCTTGCCGGTTTTCTGCTATCGCTGGATTTATGGTATTTTTTTGGGAGTCAAAGTAATACAGCGATTAAAATACCATACAAGTGTTCACTAACTTGTCTACATCATAGGTGCGTTTGTAAAATAAATAAAATAGTATTTTTGGTAGTTTCTGTTTTGAATTTTGATGCGTCTACTAAGCGGATTGGTCAGGCCGCCGTGACCGTGACCGGTACGCCGTTTAACGCGGCATTACCGCATAATTTGTCAATAAACTTTTCATCGGTTAGCTCATTACAGTTTACGCCGTCTTGCTGTGTGGCAATATTCATTTTTACGCCTTTTTTATTGTGACCCCAGCCATGCGGTAGGCTGACCACGCCTGGCATTAATTCGTCGGTCGAGATTACCGTAGTGGTGACTTCACCTACTCTGGACTTGATAATGACGTTGGCTTGATCTTTAAGACCACGCGCGGCCAAATCGTCGGGGTGCATCATCAGTTGCCAACGCGGCTTGCCTTTTACTAATCGATGATAGTTGTGCATCCATGAGTTGTTACTGCGAACGTGGCGACGACCTATTAACAAAAGGTCATCACTGTTGGTTTGTTCGGCTGCGTCGGCCAGACGCTTTAGATCGTTAATAATGAATTCAGGCGCGGCATCTATCAGGCCATTTTTAGTAGCGATGCGCTTTGTCAAACTCGGTTCCAATGGACCCAAGTCGATACCGTGAGGTGCCGCCATAATCTTTTGCATGGTCAAGGCCGACGATGGATTTTGTTGTTCGCCGTAGAAACCATTTTCAATACCAAACGCAACAAGCTTATCCGGCGCTGGCAGCTCTTTGAATTCTATCCCCTTTAGCTGGGCTACTCGTTTAGCTACGGCATTAAAAGCTTGCCAATCATGCAGAGCGTCGGCTTGTGGTTCGAAAACAGCCGGGTTCATTCTCACGCTGTTATGTACGGCAAAACGCAGAAAGGCAATATCGAAATGATCGTGCTCCAGTGGGCTAGTGGGCGGTAATATCAAGTCGGCGTGCCGAGTGGTCGCGTTAATGTAAAAATCAAAGGCAACGTAAAAATCCAGACTCTCGAATGCTTGCTCCATTGCATTGGCGTTAGTGTTGGATATGACCGGGTTGCCAGCAATGGTGACCATGGCTTTAATTTGACCTTCACCGGGTGTCAGTATTTCTTCGGCCAGCGTTACCGCGGGTAGTTCACCAGAAAACTCCGGCAAGCCACTGACTCTTGAGGTAAAACGATTAAAGTAGCCTGCGCCAGGAGCGCCCTTTGTTACGTAGGCAAATGCCGGTGACGTTAACAAGGCTCCGCCAACCGTATCTGTGGCGTCAATCAACAGATTAATCACTTGAATTGCCCATTGACATAGAGCGCCAAATTCTTGAACCGAGACACCCATACGACCATAGATTACCGCACGCTCAGTGGTCGATAAGTCTTTGGCTATTTGCTCAATTTGCTTAGCCGGTATGCCCGATTTTTGCTCTGCTAAGGCAAGACTGAAACCCGCGGCTGACGATTTAACCTGCTCTAAACCTTCGGTGTACTGGCTTAGGTGTGTTGTGTGCGCCCAATCATTAGTAAAAAGTGTATTGATGATTGCCATTAATACATAGGCATCACTACCGGGTTTAATAAACAGGTGTTGCGATGCAATCTCAGCCGTTTCGGTGCGTCGTGGGTCAATTACCACAAGTTTGCCGCCTCTTTCTTTGATTGCTTTGAGGCGTTTAGGTGCATTGGGAATGGTCATAATACTGCCATTCGACGCCAAAGGGTTGCCGCCCATAATGACCATCAATTGAGTGTGGTCTACATCTGGGATTGGGAGCGCGAATTGATGTCCATACATTGCCCATGAAGTGAGCTGATGAGGCAATTGATCTAACGATGTTGCAGAGAAATGATTTTTCGAACCAAAAACCCGCCTGAACGCTGGGCCATGGGTTAAATTGCCATAATTGTGAACGCCAGGGTTACCGGCAAAAAAGCCAACCGCGTTATCGCCGTGTTGCAGCTGCACGTCGACTAATTTTTTGGCGGTCAGTTCGATGGCTTCGTCCCAAGAGATTTCATGCCAATCGTCGCCCACTCGTTTATGGGGCATTCGTAAGCGGTCGGGGTCGTTATGAATATCCGCAATTGCGGTCGCTTTAGGGCAGATAAAGCCTTGGCTAACAGGGTCTTTTTTATCGCCTTTTATTGAAAGAATTTCTTGCCCTTGTGTTTTAATTTCTAGGCCGCAGATTGCTTCGCACAAATGGCAAGCTCTGTAGTGGGTTGTAATGGCGTCTGGCATGGTCAAGTAAATATCCTCGTTTTATCGGGCTTATTAGTAACTTATAAGTATTAGCTCAAAAGTAGTGGTTCTCTAGTGGCTTATAAATATTTTAATCGCGGCATAGGCTCCATAACTGCAGAGCAGTAAAGGGAAGTCTATTACCCAAAGCGACAGATTACCTTAATGCCAGTGTGCTGTCAGCGACGAAAATTATCACGAAATTGACGAGGTGATAGGGCGAGTTGACGTTTGAAATGGTGCCGTAAGCTTGCTGCGCTGGAAAAACCACTATGAGCCGCTACGTGTTCGATGGTTGAGTTGCCGGTTTCCAGTAGTCTGCAGGCCAAACTAATGCGTTGAGTAAGCAACCATTGTTGGGGGCTAAGACCGATTTGAGCTCGAAAGATGCGGTCGAAGCTGCGTCTAGACATGCTAGCGCGCTGCGCGAGTGTATTGATCGAAATGCTGGCAGATAGATTCGCGCTAGCCCATTGCATAGTGTCGCCAAGCCGGTCTGATTGGTGACTTATTGGGGTTTCGACGAATTGCGCTTGGCCGCCTTTGCGGTGCCCGTTAAGTACCAGTCGTCGCGCAACTGAGTTGGCTATATCATTGCCAAAATCACGGCGAATGACCGCTAAGCCCAAATCTATAGCGGCCGCGCTGCCCGCCGAGCACCCCACATGCTCGTCTAGCGTGTATAGAATATTCGCTTGGTAACGCGAGCTTGGAAAAGCTTGTTCAAATTGGGATTGATAGCGCCAATGGGTTGTTGCGTCTCGGTCGTCTAGAAGCCCTAAGTACCCGAGTAAAAATGCACCCGAGCAGAAACTGAGCAGTTGGCCGTCACGGTTTGCAAAATCCAAAATCGGTTTGGCTATGGTCTGCGGTATGCGCTTTTGCGTGACTGGCCAAGACGGGATAATCAGTGTGTCAAAGGTGTTTAGGTCGGCCATCTCGACACAGGAAAGTTGCACTCCACCTGTACATTCAAATGGGCCCGGTGACAGGCTAACAACTTGCGCTGTGTACCAATCATCAAATTCAGGTCTAGAAAGTGCAAAGAGTTCTGTCGCACAAGCTAACTCGAAGACTGCCACATCACGGTGTGCCAATATTGCTATCTTTTTCATTATGGCTTGATATTAACGAATAATGTCTTTAAAGCCAATTGGCGAAGCGCTTATTAAATACGAGAATTCAGTTATTCACAAAGCGTTCAAATCGCAAGAATGTTTCGTCTAGTCATCAAATTTGGAGAATATCAATGCCATCATCTGTCGCAAGGCCAGCCGCTGCACCAAGCAAGCTAGCACTCGAGTATTATCAAGCTTTACTTGAATTCGAAACCGATTGTTGGGACGTTAATCATGCCGTTAGCAATGGGCGCCGAGATTTTGTGTTATTGGATGTCAGAGCGCTGTCGCTATATCAAGCTGGCCATCTGCCGCAGGCCGAGAATCTACCTCATCATAAAATCAGCGAAAAAAGCCTTGCGGCATATTCGTCAGATACTTTATTTGTGGTTTATTGTGCCGGGCCTCATTGTAATGGCGCTGACAAAGCGGCGGTTAGACTGGCGAAACTTGGTCGGCCGGTTAAAAAAATGATTGGTGGTGTTATTGGCTGGTTAGATGAGGGGTTTGAGTTGCGTACTTAGGCGGCGCGGTGTTTGCGTTTTCATAAGGCTAAACTCTCTACCTCAAAATTCCCGACTTTTAAACTCTCGACCTTTAGAGGAGGGGCGGCGTGTTTACTCCTATGGTCATGCGAAAATCAACTACCTAAATAGTGATGCCTGATTGATAAAATACTTTGTGTTTAGCGTGATTGGCGACTATAGTGTTCAAAAAATGAACGCTCAGTTGAAATGTTTGCATTTTACTTGGGTATTCAAATCAGATTAATCGGTTTAATTGGCTGGTCTAAGCTATTCGCGTTTGAATATTTCATACTGTATCAATGAGTAAATTGCTAAAAGATTCTGCCCAACTTTGTGACCCGGATGCCAGGGCGAGCGATGCTCAAAGCAAAGAAAGCCAACTGACGCTGGAACTCTTGCAGACCATTGATCAGAGAGATGACATAAGTCAGCGCCATTTGGCGAAAGAGATGGGTGTGGCCTTAGGGTTGGCTAACTCATATCTTAAGCGATGTGTGAAGAAGGGTTGGATTAAGGTGTCGACGGCACCCGCTAACCGATATTTGTATTACTTGACGCCGACCGGGTTTGCCGAAAAAGCCAGACTGACCAGTGAATTTTTCACAACGTCATTTGCTCTATTTCGTCAGGCCGGTAATGAATACACAGGTTTATTGGCAAACCATATCGCAGACTTGCAAGGTGAGAAGCCAAGATTGTTATTAATGGGCTTGTCAGACCTGACAGAGATTGCTTTAATGCGCGCCCAGCAGGCGGCAATGCCCGTTGTTGGTATTTATCAACCGAGTTCACTTCGCAATGAATTTTTTGGCGTTCCTGTGTTTACCATAATGCCCGATGTAAGTGGCTATGACAGTGTGGTAATCACCTCTATGGAACAAACAGACTCAATGATGCGCGAATGTGAACATGTTGTGTCACCCACAAGAGTTTTGGTGCCGCCGATGTTGTTGACAATGAATTATCGAAATAGCGAAGCCGGTCAAGAAACAGAAATTAAGCAGCAAGAACCCAAGAACTTAACTGAAGACGAAAATGTATAACATGAGTCGAAGTGCAACTCGACTTAACATTATCTTAGATTTAGAGATTAAATAATGAGTAAAATCGTACTTTTAACTGGCGGCGCTGGCTTTATTGGCTCTGCTTTGGTTCGCTATTTGATTAATCACACGGATACAGTGGTGATCAATGTCGATAAGCTTACCTATGCCGGCAGTCTGCATTCCTTAGGTGGCGCTGACGCTAGCGACAATCACCATTTTCATCAGCAGGATATTATCGATGCCGAAGTCATGCGTCAGCTGGTTAACCAGTATCAACCTGATTACATTATGCATCTTGCGGCGGAGTCTCATGTTGATCGTTCTATCGACGGGCCTGGTGAGTTTATGCAAACCAATATTATTGGCACCTATAATTTGCTGGAAGTTGCACGTGAGTACTATGAAACCTTAACCGGCGCTAAAAAATCGGCGTTTAAGTTTCACCATATATCAACCGATGAGGTTTATGGCAGCTTGGGTGAAAGTGGTTTGTTTACTGAAACGACTCGATATAAGCCGAATTCACCTTACTCAGCCAGTAAGGCTAGTTCTGACCATTTGGTGCGCGCATGGAATAAGACCTATAATTTGCCGGTGGTAATTTCTAATTGCTCAAATAACTATGGGCCATTTCAATTTCCTGAAAAACTAGTACCACTGATCATTCAGAAAGCCGTGGCGGGCGAAGCTTTGCCGATCTATGGTAAGGGCGATAATGTTCGCGATTGGTTATTCGTTGATGATCATGTTAAAGCTTTGTGGACAATTGTGACTGAGGGTCGTGATGGCGAAGTTTATAATGTTGGCGGGCATAACGAGAAAACCAATATCGAAGTGGTTAAAACTATCTGTTCAATACTTGATGAAATACGTCCTCGAGATGACGGCAAAGCCTATGCAGACCAAATTACCTTTGTGGCTGATCGGCCTGGTCATGATCGTCGTTATGCTATTGACGCCGCGAAAATTGAGCGTGAACTCGGGTGGACACCTGAAGAAACCTTTGAAACAGGCATTCGAAAAACCGTTGAGTGGTATCTATCGAGTGCTGATTGGATAGCCAAAGTCAGTGGCGATTACAGCGGTGACCGGCTGGGTCATAAGTAATAAATACAATAAATTATTGGAGATTCAATGATGCGAGGAATAGTTTTAGCAGGTGGTTCGGGTTCTCGTCTTCACCCTGTCACGCAAGCCGTGTCTAAACAATTGCTGCCGGTGTACGATAAGCCGATGATTTATTACCCCTTGTCATCTTTAATGTTGGCCGGGATACGCGATATTTTGATTATTTCGACCCCTCAGGATACGCCACGTTTTCAACAGTTGATGAAAGACGGATCTCAATGGGGTTTAAATATTTCGTACGCCATTCAGCCTTCGCCCGACGGCTTGGCGCAAGCATTTACAATTGGCTCAGAATTCATTGGTAATGATGATTGCGCTTTGGTGTTGGGCGACAATGTTTTTCACGGAGCCGATCTTAGCAAAAGCCTAAAGGCTGCGGGTTCACAAAAAAAGGGTGCTACGGTATTTGCGTACCCGGTACACGATCCTGAGCGTTACGGCGTGGTCGAATTTGACGATAAGTGGCAAGCCCTTAGTTTAGAAGAAAAGCCAGCAGAGCCTAAGTCTAATTACGCGGTGACAGGTTTGTATTTCTACGATAATCGCGTGGTCGATGTG
This sequence comes from uncultured Gammaproteobacteria bacterium, assembly GCA_964516915.1. Taxonomy (GTDB): domain Bacteria; phylum Pseudomonadota; class Gammaproteobacteria; order Arenicellales; family Arenicellaceae; genus Arenicella. The sequence continues at coordinate 15,000 of CAZEXS010000035.1, read as the reverse complement.
GCTAAATCCATCAAACCATCGCCACGTGGTGAACTCGAAATTACCGATATCAATAAGCAATATTTGGAGTGGGGAGATTTGTCTGTTCAAGTATTCGGACGTGGTTTAGCCTGGCTCGATATGGGCACCCATGAATCACTTTTGCAGGCGTCAATGTTCATTGAGACAATTGAGAACCGACAAGGGCTTAAGGTGGCCTGCTTGGAAGAAATCGCTTACCGCCAAGGCTTTATCGGTGACGAAGAGCTTGAACGTGCCGCAGCACAGTATGCAAAGAGTGGGTACGGTAAGTATTTAACCATGATTCTCGAAAACAAACATCAGTTCCCAGAGATTGATTAGGCCATAGCCATTTCGATTCTACTTATTTAGGTCCACTATAACTTTGATATGATTTCAGGCTTACTCAGTCATAAGTATCTGTTTTTACAAATGCTTAAGCGGGAGATTCAACAGCGTTACCGTGGTTCGCAGTTGGGTTTTTTGTGGGCGTTTGTCTACCCAATTTTGATGCTGTTGGTGTATACCTTTGTTTTTGGTTTTGTGATGAAAGCTAAATGGGGTGTGCCGGGCCAAGATAATTTAGATTTTGGTATTATTTTGTTTGCTGGTTTACTGTGCCACAGCTTGGTGGCTGAGGTCATGGTCGGTTCAGTCACGCTGATTTCGGGTAACGCTCAGTATGTGAAAAAGGTTGTTTTTCCGTTGGAAATTTTAAGCATTGTTAGTCTCGCCAACGCGATGTTTCATATGGTTTTAGGCGTCGGTATTTTATTAGTGATTTATCTGCTGATGGGGAATCAATTGCATGCAACGGCGCTGCTTGCGCCCGTGGTACTGGCACCGTTGATGATATTTTTGTTGGGAGTGTCGTGGTTGGTATCCGTGTTAGGTGTTTATGTGCGCGATTTAGGCCAAGTGATGGGCGTATTTATGACGGTGCTTTTGTTTATGGGGCCAATTGTTTATCCGTTTAGTTTGATTCCTGTATCACTTCAACCTTGGGTTTACTGGTTAAATCCGTTGACCGTGGTGGTTGAGCAATTTCGAGCGGTGGTTTTATTCGGGCAGATGCCAAACTGGCAAGACTTAGGTATTTACACGATAGCGGCTTTTGCCATGTTGTCTGTGGGCGCCTGGTTTTTTAAGCGCACGCGTGAAGGGTTTGCCGATGTCATCTAAGTCGCCACCCCAAACACTACTTGATGATATTTCTGATGCCGAAAATGACGTGGTTATTCGTGTTTCTCAGCTCGAAAAATGCTATCAAACATACCAAAAACCCATTCACCGACTGTGGCAGAGCTTTCGCCCATCAAAACAATATTATCAGGAATTCTGGGCACTTAAGGGCGTTGACCTAGAAGTGCGCCGCGGTGAAACTGTTGGCATTGTTGGTAAGAATGGTTCCGGAAAATCCACCTTACTGCAAATCATTGCAGGCATCTTGCAGCCAACAAATGGCGATTTTATAACCTCCGGAAGAATTTCGGCCTTGTTAGAACTGGGTGCGGGTTTCAACCCGGAGTTTACCGGCATGGAAAACGCGCGACTAAACGCCTCTATAATGGGGCTTAGTCGCGATGAGTTTCATCAAAAGCTGCCTGATATTGTTGAATTTTGTGGTTTGGGAGAGTTTCTTCATCGGCCGGTGAAAACCTACTCCAGCGGTATGTTCGTGCGACTGGCGTTCGCCGTCGCAATCAATATGAACCCTGACATCTTAATTGTTGATGAAGCGCTTGCCGTGGGCGATGTGCGTTTTCAACGTAAGTGTTTTCGCAGGCTCGATCAGCTGAAAGAGCAGGGGGTTTCCATCTTGTTTGTTACTCACTCGACCGACAGTGTGTTGAAGCATTGCGACCGCGCAATCATGTTAGATGGTGGAGAGCTGAAAATGACGGGTTCTCCCAAGCAGGTAGTGCAAGCGTATTTGGAGGTGATGTTTGAGTCTGATGTTGCGGTCACGAATACATTGCGTATCGATGCTGGTAAGTATGCAGTGGATTTTGATCCGACCCAAGATAATTGTGTTTCTCAAGCTACGTATAATGTAAATGAACATCGCTGGGGCGATGGTCGAGCTAAAATTTGCAATTACGAGTTGCTACAAAATGGCGCTTTAACTAACGGTTTAGTGCAGCGCGGAGACGAAATTCGTGTGCGCTTTTCGGTATTGTTTGAACATGATATTGAAGATCTCATATATGGCCTGACCGTGAAGATGAATGATGGCAACGAAATTTATGGAACCAATTCGCGTTTGCAAAAGGGTAGCGTTCCTAACTGCCAGCATGCTGGTGATTTAATTTCTATAGAGTTTTGTTTTAAAGCTCATTTATTAGCAGGCGATTTCTTTTTATCCCTAGGTATAGCGCAGGATCATAATGAAAAAGACAATATTGCGATTGATCGGCGTTACGACATGATTCATTTGCACGTTAGCGACACACAAGAAGCCTTTGGTGTTGTGGATTTAGAAGGAAAAATGTTCTTGATAGATGAAGAAGTCAATCAAGTCTCGGGGGATGCAGATGAGCACTGATCTAAGCCGTTTGTCGACAATCAACCAATTTCAAGCATCAGAGTTGGGCGTTTACAGCGACGCTGAAGCGTCGGCCGATTTTAATTATTCCGATGGCGCCGAATCTGAGCAAGCCTTATTGGAAATTCTGAAAAATGCGCGAGATTTGTCGAGTGATTCAGCTGAACTTCAGGCCAAAATAAGTGATTGGCCTACTGAATATCATTTGTCCATGGCTCGCGCAAACTTATTGCGTGCGCTCGACTTGACTGGTGTTAAACGTGTTCTGGAGCTTGGTTGCGGCTGTGGCTCAATCACCCGATATTTAGGTGAACAACCGGGTGTCGTCGTGGATTCGGTTGAAGGCAGTCCATCTCGAGCAGCACTGGCCAAAATGCGATGCCGTGAGCTTGAACAGGTGGAAATTTCCACCGCGAACTTTAATGAAATCCAGTTGCCCGAAGCAGAGTATGACTTGGTGCTGTTTGTAGGGGTAACCGAGTACGCCGGCCGTTTTTCCGACGCTCTTAGTGATCAAGAAGCGCTGAATGACCTGCTTGAAATGGGGCGGCGAGCATGTAAAGCTGATGGTGTGGTGTTGGTCGCTATCGAAAATAGATTGGGTATGAAGTACGCCTTGGGCGCCAGCGAAGATCATTATGCTCTGCCATTCGTGGGTATAGAAAACTACCCGCACTCGACGGGTATCCGCACTTATAGTAAGGCTGAATGGATTAGGCAAATTACCAACGCGGGCTTCCGTGAGCAAACGCTTTTGTTGCCATTTCCCGATTATAAGATTCCCACTGTGGTGCTTAGAGAAAATTGTGAGCCTCAACAAGCGGCACTGGCTTTAGCCTCGATTATGTCGCGTGATTACAGTCGATCTTTTTGCGTAGGGAAAAGCATGGGTTTTGCTGAAGCGCAGTTGTGGAATACCTTGACACAAGCACACACACTGGCCGAACACAGTAATTCGTTTATGTGGCTGCTAGGAGACGATGTAAAACGCATAGATGCCATGGCGGGTAGAGCTGTCTCAGAATTTGACCAACCGGCAATTGACTATGAACTGCCAGAACCAGGCGATGCCGCCATGCGGCCCAGAGATGCAAAGTTAATCGAGCACCTTAATGCTCAGATTACTCAATTGGAATCTCATTCCAGAAACCTTGAAGGCAAGGTGGCGATTATGAGTAATTCAATCGGTTGGAAGTTCTTGAATGGAATTCGACGCTTATTTCGCAAGACCACGCTCTGATATCACGAGCAATAAACGTTTCTTGGTTCTTATATGAGTATCCTTAAATCTCTCATCAAGCTCAATAACCGACTTGAATCCTCGTGGTCAAATGTGGATTTTACTTTACCTTCTGTGAATTTGCAGGCGGGATGGTACATTGGTGAGTTTTGTGTGGCTGGCGACTTAAATCATGTGCCTCGGATACTTATTCAACAAGCCGCCGGACGAGAGCAAGAGCGGTTATTAACCGGTGCGCATTCAGGCAGAAATCGTATGTTGTTTTACTTGCCAGAGGGCGCTTTAACAGCACACAGCGATTCCATTGAATTTGAGCGGCTGGCAAGATTGTCGAGCTATGAAGCGCGTTTTCGAACCTTGCTAATCTGTGCTCGATACTTGAGAGATTTCTTTGGTTTCCGAGCCTTATTCAGAACAGTGGCTTTGCAGTTTCGAGCACCTTTCGAGCGCTCTACCTCATTGCTGCGTTTTTATACTCACGATGTCAGAGAGAGTGGTTACTTAGAAAACATTGACGCCTGGGATAGGTTTAGCGGATACGGGCGTCGGTTTATGAGTCTTTTCGCAGGTAAAGCAAAAATCGCGGTTCTGATTGAATCAGAATCTCAACGAGAAGCGCTTAAAGATATGCTGTTGCCGCCCGATTGGGTAATTCTGGTAAGCCAAGCTCAAGCTGCCTCTGGGGCCATACCGGATGACGCGGACTATGTGATTCCTCTGCGTTTAACCGAGAATCTGCGCAGCCCGGCATTATTAATGCTCAAGCGATCTATTCGGAACGCAAAAGTTACGCCAACATTAGTGTATTCCGACCACGATTACCAAGTTGCGGGCTCGTCTGGTGATGCAGACCCTGAAGTCCTAGTGTCGGAGATGTTGCCGGCGTTTAAGCCAAACCCCAGTCGCTGTTATTTATCTTGTTTTAACTATATCGGCCCGGCGGTGGCTTTTTCTCGTGGTTTAGTTGTGTCACACAGCGTGCATGAGCTTATGTCGGAAGAATGCTGTTATCAAATAGCCTTGCAGGCGTTTGCGGACGTTTCACGGGTGCTGCACGTATCGGAAGCCTTGTTCTACAGCACCCGCACTGAGCCGCCAATCACGCCACCACCACATGTACAGAACTCACCATGGAAGAACATTCTTTGGAATCGCAGAGAAGCTTACAACGTGTTGGTTGCCGATTCAGAGCTTATGGAAGAACCTGCGGTAGACTTGTTGATTCCTACGCGTGATGGTCTGCAGGTGCTGAAACCATGTATAGACAGCATTTTGACTAAAACAGCTTATTCGAATTTCAGAATCATACTGGTCGATAATGGCAGTGAAAAAGATGAAACCTTGGCGTATTTTCACGAGATTGAAAAAGATGATCGTGTTGAAATCGTTAGTTATCCTGGCGAGTTTAATTATTCGGCGATCAATAACTTTGCTGCATCGAAGGGCAACGCTCCTTATATTGCCTTGGTGAACAACGATATCGAGGTTATCAGTCAAGATTGGCTGACTCAACTGATGGCCTGGGCTCAACAGCCTGAGGTCGGAATTGTTGGTGCTAAATTATTGTTCGGCGATGGTCGAGTTCAACACGCGGGCGTGACGATCGGTATGGGTAATGCGGCCGGTCACATACACCGCTTAGAGCAAGGTGATGCGCCGGGTTATCAAATGCGATGCCTAGCAACCCAAAATATGATGGCGGTGACGGCCGCGTGCATGGTGACGCCACGTTCATTGTTCGAAGAAATGGGCGGCCTCAATGAAGATGATTTTAAAGTTGCTTATAACGATATCGACTATTGCTTAAGAGTCGAAAAAAGCGGTAAGCAAATAATTTGGACGCCCGAGGCGCAACTCTATCATCATGAGTCGGTGAGCCGCGGTGATGATATGTCGGACACTCATATCGAACGCTATTTCAAGGAGTTGCAAGCGCTTCAAAGCCGTTGGGGTACAAAAGGCTTTGTCGATAAGTATTACAGTCGGCACCTTCGAATTTCCGATGAAGGCGTTTACCCAAAGGCAATTCGAAGAACCAATGATACCTTGCGTTATTTAGACGCTAAGCATTCCGCATAGTTCTACAGGCAATTTAACTGGTCAAATAACGTTCGACTCGTTGGTATTCGGTTTAAATAGTGAATTCAGGCCGATTCCCTTGTGCGCCTAAGTTGTTCGATTTTGTTGATTGTCTTAGTGAATAAGCAGCGAGCTTTTGTGTCTCTTATTCCGTATAATTCCACTTTCATGTGCGACTTTTAACGCTAGAGCATGCAAATGCCGTATGGCATTCCACTAGTGAAAGGCAAGACTGATGAATACCGCCATTAAAAGTAATGCAGACGTTGATTTAAATGAAAAATAATATTACTTAAGGCTTATCGATGGACGTTTCAATTGTAATTCCGTTTTTAAACGAAGAACCCAATCTTAAGTCACTGTGCGAAGAGCTCAAAGAGTCGCTGGATGGAATGGGTCGTGATTACGAAGTTTTATTTGTTGATGATGGGAGCACAGACGCGGGGGTAAGCGTTCTAGAAGATTTCCGCAAACTTATGCCGCAAATTAAGGTAATCAGTTTTCGCCGTAATTTTGGTCAAACCGCGGCCATGGTAGCCGGTTTGGACTACGCCGAGGGTGACATTGTGGTTACGCTTGATGCTGACCGTCAAAATGATCCGGCGGATATTCCTAAACTGATCGAAAAAATTGAGGAAGGCCACGATATGGTGTGTGGCTGGCGTTACGATCGTCAAGACACTTATTTATCGCGCAAATTACCATCCATGCTTGCTAACAGGCTGATCTCGAGTATCACCGACGTTAATTTGCATGACTACGGCTGCACCCTCAAAGCGATGCGTAAAGAGTTGGCTAAGCGTGTCACTCTGTATGGTGAAATGCATCGGTTTATTCCCGCGGTTGCCAGTGGCGTGGGTGCTGATATTGCAGAAGTTAAGGTTAATCATCGCGCGCGGACCGCCGGAGAATCCAAATACGGTATATCGCGTACCTTTCGCGTGATACTCGACCTGATTACCGTGAAGTTTCTGCTGCGTTTTCATTCTCGTCCATTGCACTTTTTCGGTATGCCTGGCTTAGTTTTGGGGGGTGTCGGCGGTGTCTTAATCACCTATTTGACCATCGCCAGATTGTTTTTTGGCATGCCTTTGAGCGATCGCCCCATACTCATATTTGCTTTTATGCTGCTTATTATCGGGCTACAGTTTATTTTATTCGGTTTGATTGGTGAGATGCAGACCCGAACTTATTACGAGAGCCAGAATAAGCCGATCTACCATGTCAGAAACACCGTGGGTTTTGATGAAACTGATACAACTGCTTAACTGCCTAAGCTGTTTAGGTTAGACGCATTGAGGGTTGATTGGGAAATGCTTCGATACCATATGCGCTATGATCATTGAGTCCAATTCAGCGAAAATACTGGCGGTTATTGTTAGCTACAATCCGGATTTGGGCTCGCTTGACGAAGCAGTTAAGGCATTGGTTGGCCAGGGCGTTGAGGTGCTTGTGATTGATAATGGCTCGGCTAATCAAGCTGAGTTAGTAAGCTATGAATTGAATGTAAAGCGGGTACTCAATGCAGATAATCTTGGCTTAGGAGCCGCCCATAATCAAGGGCTTAAGTTCGCAGTTGAGCACGAGTTTGAATATCTGCTGATCTTGGATCAAGACAGCTTGCCACTTGAAGATATGGTGGCTAGTCTGCTCGATGCTCATCGGCAAAAATCCACTTCACATAAAGTCAGCGCAGTGGGCGCGTGTTACCTGAATAGCGACAATCAGAGCGAGTCGTTTTTTGTTCGGTTTGGTGCCTTAAAATTTCAACGTAGTTACCCTAAAGAGGGCGTAGTCAAGGCCGATTTTTTGATTTCATCTGGCAGTTTGTTTTCGGTCGCCGCATTGCAAAGTATCGGCGGTATGGACGAAAGCCTGTTTATTGATCACGTCGATACCGAATGGTTTCTACGCGCCCGAAGTCAAGGTTATCAAGCATTTGGCGTGGGAGCCGCGCGAATGCAGCACGGACTTGGAGAACGAACCCACCGAATGAAATTTGCGCGGCGAGAGCGCAATGTCCCACAGCATCAACCGTTTCGTTACTACTATATTTTTCGAAATAGTGTAGCTCTCTATAAGCGCGGTTACGCAAGCTTCTTATGGAAGTGGAATGACTTGCAACGCCTAGCCGCCATTTTTGTTATGTTTGGGTTAGTTAAAGCGCCTCGCTGGCGGAACCTTCAAATGATGTTGCTTGGGCTTTGGCATGGTTTACGGGGCAAGTCTGGCAAAGCTGAATTTCATTCTAAGCCAGCGCATGATTGATCAAATGAATTTAGATTCGCCACAACGTGTTCATTTTATCATTGTTAATTTCAATGCCGGCGCGTGGCTAGCGCGAGCCATATCATCGATCATTGAGTACGGTTTCGTCGAGGATTATCAGATAACGGTGGTCGATAATGCCTCAGTTGATGACAGTATGCGCATGGCTCAAAACGCGTGTGATTCTGACAAGATAAACTGGGTGTTTAATAATACGAACCTTGGGTTTGCCGCTGCCAACAATCAAGTTTTAGCTGGTTTGGAAGCGGATTTTGCCGTGCTAATGAACCCTGATTGCGAACTCACTGACGGCGCAATTGAGGCGATGCTGGGCGCATTTACAGTGAACGAACAATATGGCTTGGCAAGCGGGCGAATTTTAAATGAAGACCACAGCTTACAAGCCACATGTCGACGTCGATTTCCCACGCCTTGGACCGCCTTGGTTCGTATGTTGATGCTTGATAAACTATTTCCAAACACTTCAAAGTTCGCTAATTTTGATTATGGTTCGCAGATAGATTCAAGCGAGGAGAATCAAATAGTTGAAGCCATATCTGGCGCATTTATGGTTGCACGAAAGGTGGCGATAGACGAAGTCGGCTTATTGGATGAAGGGTATTTTATGCACTGCGAAGATCTTGATTGGTGTAAACGGTTTGATTTGGCTGGCTGGCAGGTTGGTTTTGTCCCAGCATCGAAAGTCATTCATGCTAAAGGTGTAAGCTCTGAGTCGCGACCAATCAAAGTTCTATGGACCTTACATTTAGGTATGAATCGTTTTTTTAACAAATTCTATCGCAGCACATACAGCTGGCCGATTCGTTACGCAGTGAAGCTGGGAATCGGTGCGAGTTTTTTAGTTCGAGCTGGAAAGACGATGCTAGTTTCTGTTTTTAAGAGTGGTTAAGCGTGGTTAATAAAAACACCTCTAAAGTACTCAGTCAGGTCTTAGTGACCGGCGCTAGTGGCGTGGTGGGCATCCCGATGACTCAGCGGCTAAGCAGAGAAAACGTAGACTATTTGTGCGTTAGCCGTAGCGCTCAATCTGGGCAAGTTAGCTGGGATTTGAACACCTCACCATCACCCTCAGCGCTCGAAAAAATGCGTCATTGTCAAACCATGATCCATTGTGCGCCTATTTGGTTGCTGACAGCGAATTTGGCTTTACTTACAGATCTTGGAGTGACGCGTTTGATAGCGTTTAGCAGCACCAGTGTTATTAGCAAAACGAACTCTAAGGATCCTCAAGAGCAAAAGTTGGTGCGTCTTCTTGCCGAAGCAGAAGCCGAGATTGCACAGCATTGTAAGTCATGTGATGTGCTATTTACTATTCTGCGTCCCAGTATGATCTACGGTTACGGGCGAGACGAAAATATTTCTCGGATCGCCGGTTTTATCCGTAAACGAGGTTTTGTGGTTTTAGTCGGCAAGGCAGGTGGTCAACGTCAGCCTGTGCACGCAGATGACCTCGTGAACGCTGTGATGGCGGTATTATCTAGCAAGGCGGCCATCAATAAAATCTATAATCTGGCCGGTCGTGAGGCATTAAGCTATCGAGATATGGTAAGCAGAATTTTTAAAGGTCTTGACATAAAGCCAGTAATTATCAGCTTGCCGCTAGGCTTGGTAAGGGTTGCGTTACGGGTCGCCGCTATGTTCTCGAGTTTTAACTACAGCCCAGAAATGGCCGATCGAATGAATCAGGACCTTGTGTACTCGAATCATGATGCTGAAGCGGATTTTGGCTATTGCCCTCAGTCATTTTTAATTAAGCCTGAGCGAGACCTACCTTGAACTTAATAATCGACTCTGCCACCGATTTGGCGTTGGTTTTCGGAATGATATTCGCGGCGGTGTTTACAGCGAGTTGGCTAAGCCTAAAATGGTTGGTAGGTTATTTACGAGACAAACAAATTGTCGATCGCCCGAATAGTCGTTCAATGCATCAAGGCGATATTCCGCGTGGCGGTGGTTTGGTGATCGTATTTATGATAATCATGGCAACATTGATACTGGCTATATTCGATGAGCGTAGCCTGTTTTTCTTTACATTCACTCTGCTGATTGTTGGCTGGGCAGCATTGAGTTGGGCTGATGATCGACTTGATTTGATGCCCATGCTCAGGCTCGGCGTGCAAGTGATGCTGGCCGTGGCCACGGTGTTTCTATTTGGTTGGATAGACCGGTTGCTGGGATATCAATTAGGTGTATTCGGTCCGATACTGAGTGTTCTAGGTGTGTTATGGATGGCCAATTTAAATAACTTTATGGATGGAATGGATGGCTTGGCCGCGTCGCAAGCCATTGTCGCCAGCATTACCTTAGGTATTTGGTTTTTGTATCTTGGTGATGTGCAGCTGGCGATAATTTGCTTGGTTATTTTTTCAGCAAGTTATGCGTTTCTGTTTTGGAACTGGCGCCCCGCGAAAATATTTATGGGAGATGTCGGCAGTATTACCGTTGGTGCAATATACGCAACCTTAATAATTTTGGCGGCGAATCGTCACGACCTTCCGATACTCAGCCTGCTACTCATTTTTGCGGTTTTTATTGTCGACGCAACTATAACTATTTTGAATCGTATTCGTAGGGGGGAACAATTTTGGTTGCCGCATAGAAGCCATTTCTATCAACGCGCGGGTTTGCTTGGTATTTCGCATGCGAAAATCGTGATGATAGCAATCTGCTTGATGACATTATGTTCGCTGTTTGCCTCTCTATCGGTTCTATACCGTGATATCATCGCCTTGTTGTTGGTCGTGCCCTTATTTCTGTTGTTTGTTGTGGGCTATTGGGTGACTCGCTTAGAGCGGGCTCAATAAGCTAGCTAATTCATTATATTGAGTGTTCTCGTCGAAATTAGAATATTAATGTTTAAGAATGTTTAAGCCCCTACTTACTTTGGTCTTTCGTTGGCGAATTGTGTTGCACGATTTGCTAGTAATACCAATTGCCTGGATGTTAGCTTTTTGGCTGCGCTACAATCTTGAGACCGTTCCTGACATATTCTTAAAAACCGCTATCTATTCATTGCCGGTGGTTTTGAGTGTGCAAGCGATGGTGAATATTTTTACCGGGGTTCATCGTGGCGAATGGCGCTTTGTTTCATTGCCAGATTTGTCATTGATTGTGCGCTCTTCGGCGATAGGAACGGCCGCGATAGCTTTCACCTTGTTTATTGTTGCTAATCGACTTTATTCAGTGCCGCGCTCGGTATTTATTTTGTACCCATTAGTATTAGTCACCTTAATGGCTGGTTCTCGATTGCTATATCGGCTCTATAAAGATCGGCATTTCAGCACGCGTTCTGGCCGAAAAGTAGTGATATTTGGTGCCGGTGCAGCCGGTGAGCAATTGCTTCGAGATCTCACTAGAAATCACCCGAATCGTTACAATATCGTCGCTTTCCTTGATGATGACCCTAAAAAGATAGGTCGGCAAATTCATCGAATACCGGTTGTGGCATCACCCGATGTGTTGCAAGACTTGATTTACCGCTGGGATATCGACTTGGTATTGATTGCGGTTCCATCCGCGAATGAAGAGCAGATGCAGCGGTTGGTGAGTTTGTGCGAAGCGGCTGGGGTTGAGTTTAGAACGCTTCCTGGCGCGCACGAATTGGTCAGTGGCCGAGTCAAGTTGTCTGACTTGAGGGAAGTACGCATTGACGATTTGTTAGGTCGTGACCCAGTGAAGCTGGATTGGCATCGAATTAAGCACAGTCTGTGCGACAAGACCGTTTTAGTTACCGGAGCAGGTGGTTCGATTGGCTCGGAATTATCACGTCAGCTTGCCAGTGTTTGTTCAGCTCATCTTGTGTTATTCGATCAAAGCGAATACAACCTGTATCGGATTCAAGAGGAAATGGTGGAGCGGTTTCCTGATGTAGAGGTTACGACTGTCTTGGGAGATATTTGCGACTCAGCGGCCACCCGAAACCTTTTTCAGACATTCAAGCCTGCCGCGGTATTTCATGCGGCGGCCTATAAACATGTGCCTTTGTTAGAAGGGCAAGTGCGTGAGGTAGTCAAAAATAATGCGATAGGTACTCGCAATATTGCAGATTTAGCACATGAATTTGGCGCTGAAAAATTTGTACTGATCTCCACTGATAAAGCCGTAAACCCCAGTAGCTTGATGGGGGCTTGTAAACGAGTGGCTGAAATTTATTGTCAACAGCTGGCCAGTCAAAGTAAAACGAAGTTCGTAACGGTACGCTTTGGCAATGTTTTGGGGTCAGCCGGCAGTGTGGTACCTAAGTTTCAAAAGCAGATTCAAAAAGGTGGGCCCGTCACCGTCACGGATCGAGACATGACGCGTTATTTCATGACCATTACTGAAGCCACACAGCTGATTTTAGAAGCCAGTGCGATGGGCGAAGATGGGCGTATTTATGTGTTGGATATGGGGCAGCCGGTTAAAATTTCGGAGCTGGCTGAGAAACTCATTCGTTTGTCGGGCAAGGAGCCCGATCAGGATATCAAAATCATCTATACCGGCCTTAGAAAAGGTGAAAAACTGCATGAAGAGCTGTTTCACGATGATGAGAGTATCAGTACCACCGATTATCAAAAAATTCACCTAGCGGCGACGCGATTTGTTGAACCCGCTATCGTCAATGAGGTTTTTGATACGATTGCTAGCCAGTTAGATTCCTTTGACGATGGCTTAGCCGTTTGTATCGAAAAGCTTGTTCCAGAATACATCAGTCAAGCGATAGAAATGAGCAAGCGATCCGCTTAGTTGTTCATCTTAATCCTGGAACTGCAGTTCCGAAAGTCGTTTGTAGAGCGCTGATTCTTCAAGCAGCTCATTGTGCGAGCCTTGAGCCACTAATCGTCCATCTTCCATGACGGCGATGGAATCGGCTTCTCTAATGGTTGCTAGCCTATGAGCGATGATAATGGTTGTTCTATTTTGCATTAGATGTTCTAAGGCTTGTTGTACTCGGCGTTCGCTCTGCGCGTCCAATGCCGATGTGGCTTCATCCAGCAGTAATATTTTAGGGTCTTTTAAAATGGCTCTTGCGATCGCAATGCGCTGCTTCTGACCGCCGGATAAACGCACACCATTTTCGCCGAGAAAACTGCCGTAACCTTCAGGCAAACTTTCGATAAATTCATGGGCATTGGCAGACTTAGCTGCGGCGATGACCTCTTCGGTACTGGCGTCTGGCTTGCCATACCTAATATTATGCATAACATCGGCACTAAATAGCGTTGGCTGTTGTGCTACCACCGCAATTTGTGCTCGCAGCGTTTTGGGTTCTAACAGCCTGATGTCGGTGCCGCTGTATTCAATATGGCCGTCTTGAGGGTCGTAAAATCGTTGAATCAATTCAAAGACGGTGGATTTTCCCGCACCCGATGGGCCGACTAAGGCTAAACTTTTCCCTTCTGGTATTTCTAAGTAGAGTTCGGATAGAGCGGCTTGGTCTGGTCGTGATGGGTAGTTAAACGTGACTTTATTGAATAGCATTGTCGGCCGTAAATCAGTCGCCTGAGTGGGAGCGTCTGGTTCGGTGATTAAGCTATCAATGCTCAACAGTTCAAACAATCGTTCAGCTGCGCCAACGGCTCTTTGTACGTCGCCGATTACTTCTGAGAGGGTTGCGACTGAGCCTGCGACAATGATTGCATAGAATACAAATGCGCCCAGATCACCGGCACTCATCGTACCGTTCAAAACATCGTTGCCGCCAACCCATAACATGGTTGCGATGGCGCTGAAGATGAGCGAGATTACCACGGCAATTAAGATGGCTCTCTGCGTGATTCTGCGCTTTGCAACATCGAAGGCACTTTCTACATGCCCAGCAAATGCTTTGCTTTCGCGGCTTTCTTGGGTAAAGCTTTGCACGGTCTTTATTTGTTGAATTATCTCGCCCGCATGGCTACCCACATCGGCAATACTGTCTTGACTTTTGCGTGATAAAGAACGCACCCGTTTGCCAAAAAGCATGATTGGTATCAACACTAAAGGCACGCCCATGAGCACCATTAAACTGAGCTTCAGGTTGGTCAATATGAGTAAAATTAACCCTCCGATAAAGGTCAAAGCCGACCTTAATGCCATGGATGCTGACGAGCCAATGACAGTTTGCAATAACGTGGTGTCGGTAGTGAGGCGCGACATAATCTCACCGCTACGATTTTCCTCAAAGTAGTGTGGGTGCAGGGTTAGGAGATGATCGAAGACTTGCAAACGGATGTCGGCCGAGACTCGTTCGCCTAACCAAGATACGAAGTAGAACCTCAAGAAAGTGCCAATGGCCATTAGGCTGGCCAAACCAATTATGAACAATGCGGCTTGGTTAAGTTTATCCGGGGAGCCCGCGACAAAGCCTTCGTCAATTAGTAATCGCACGCCTTGCCCCATTGCGAGCGTGACTGTGGCGGTAAAAATGAGCGCAATAGCGGCGGCGATGAGTGTTTTTTTATAGGCCCCTAGAAATTGTAAAAGTTGCCAGAGTACTGCGCTTTTTTGAGCTTGCATGCGTTTGTGTCCGATTGATTAGGCTGGCCGAAGCAAGATTAATAAAGGTTAGTTTTGTGTTTACTACCTAACATATGGCTAATGCTGGTCAGGCTAAGCTTTCTAGGTTTATTTAAAGCTTAATGAGAGTGAATGAGATGAATTCAAGTTCTAGTTTTGTTTATTGCTAGGAATGCCGTGTTTAAATTTCAGTGGCTATTTTCATACATATTCTTATAAACGCTTTCGGCAACGATTTTAGCAGAGTGTGTTTTCTCCCAATATCACGCGCTATTCATTATACTAAGTGAGATCGATGAAGTGTTTTAATGGCAATATGCGTTTGTCGCTATAATGCAAGCGGATTACCTACTTTGTCCCTGATATGCAT
>CAZEXS010000034.1:0-35197 GCA_964516915.1 uncultured Gammaproteobacteria bacterium | reverse complement strand
AGCCAGAGCCAGAGCCAGAGCCAGAGCCAGAGCCAGAGCCAGAGCCAGAGCCTGAGCCCGAAGACGAGGAAGAAGACGAGTTAGCTGCTGAGCTTAGAGGTATTTTCGTAGAAGAAATGCGTGGCTTGCAGCATGAACTTGATGAAGAAGTGGCAAGTTTATCCAGCCTCAGTGAAATGGCGCCTCCAATGGCTAATATCATGCGTCATTTGCATACTATCAAGGGCAGTTCATTGATGGCAGAAGCGAACACGCTAGGTAATTTGACGCATCAAACAGAATCGTTTCTAGAGACGAATTTTATTCGTAACGACGATGATCTACGCAATGTTAAACAGACCTTAGAGCAATATATTGATGCCTTGGATTCCGCCACCGACCAGTTTCAAAATAGAAGGTCGTTCACCCCTCCTGTTGCGCTGCTTGGTGCGTTGGGTGTTGAGAGCGAAGATGGGGCTGCCGAGGTTCAAGTAGACGTATCGGCAACGGCTCCGATTCCAGAGCCTGTCGAAGCGGGGCTAAGCAGTGCTGAAATTGCTGAGCGTGTCGAACAAATTAGTAATAAAGTTTCGGACATTAATTCACGTTGGAAATCAGCGCGCGGCTGGGCAAAAATTCAGCCGCAGTTCGAAGAACAATTGGCTGATTACGTAGATTTGATTAATGAAGCTGATCTTCATGATGAAAGCTTGACCCAGATCGCCCTGGTAACACAAGGGCATGTTATTGGCTTAAAAATGAGCAAGGCGGCTGAGTTTAAGAGCTCTAAGCCAACCTTGGAAGAGGCGTTTGATGTGCTTGCAGCCGGTGTTAATAGTGTTGCGAATGGTGGCTCTATCGATGTGCCGCCGGAACTTATCAGCCTATTGAAAGAAGGGCGCGATGATACTCAAACAGCGCCTAGCCAAACACCTGAAAAGTCCAATGATAAGGTTTTGGCCGGTGCTCAAAAAGTAGAGGCTGGCATCTTTGTGCCAGGAAGCACTGAGTTAACCGATGCAGAACGTACAGACTTAGATCGCCAAGAAAAAGCCGCTCGTGACCGCGCGGCTGCACTACGCATTAATACGGATACGCTAGACAGTCTGACCAACTTTGTGGGTGACGCCAGTATGAATCGCTCGCAAATGCGTGAAGACGTGCTGTCGATCAAGTCTGTAATCGATGATCTTTATAGCAATGTTCAACGTTTCAATAACCAGTTACGTGAACTTGAAATTGAAGCAGATTCGAAGATTACATCGCGAACCAATGAGGCGTTTAAAACTGACAGTGGCGAATTTGATCCGCTTGAAATGGATAGGTATACCAAGCTTCAGCAGCTGTCACGTGGTTTGGCAGAAAATCTTGATGAACTTGGCGGAATTCAAAACACACTCAGTGGGTTTGTATACAAAGCTGAAACTAATTTACAGAAACAAGAACGGCTAAACCGCGAACTGCAAGATGAAATTATGCAGGTTCGTTTGGTGACGTTTGGCGGTGTAGGCCCTCAGTTAAGGCAGGTGGTAAGAAGAACTGCGCGAGAACTTGATAAAGATGTTGAACTTGAAATTATTGGCGCAGATGTAAAACTTGATAAATCGATTCTTGATGGTGTGGTACCTGCGTTAGAGCATATGTTGCGAAACGCGGTTGACCACGGTGTTGAAACTAAAGCCGTTCGTAAGAAAGAAGGTAAGACTCAAGCAGGCAAAGTTTCAGTCGAATGTCGACAAGTGGCACGAGAAATAATCATTTCTGTACGTGATGATGGTAAAGGCCTAGACGTAGAAAAAATTCGTCGGAAAGCGATAGCTGACAATTTGCTTGCAGAAGATCAGCCTCTAAACCCCGAAGATATGATGATGTATATCTCACAAAGCGGGTTTAGCACAGCACAGAAACTAACCCAGATTTCTGGGCGTGGTGTGGGGATGGATGTGGTGCAAACTACGCTAAGGCGCATGTCAGGCAGCATTTCTTATGATCTTGAAAACGATCGACCGGGATCTCACTTCATGATCAGACTGCCAATTTCCTTGGCCGTATCGAGCGCTATGTTTGTTAACTCAGGCGGCGAGTCTTTCGCTATTTCAGCGCGCACAATTGAGCGTGTTGTAAATATTGATGCTGAAGATTTGATCACGTATTTGAAAGCCGATAAGCCGCGACTTGACGTGTCTGGTCAGGCGTATTCCTTGATCGATTTAGCCGAGTATTTGGGTTTTGACTCTAAGCTCGCGGTACTTACCGGCAAAGTTTCGGTAGTGTTGGTTAATGCGGGTGTTCAAAACATTGCGGTTATTGTGGATGAATTATTAGATACCCAAGAAATTGTGGTTAAAAACTTGGGCGGGCACTTAGGTCGAATTCCGATTTACGCCGGTGCAACAATTCGAGCCGACGGTTCGGTAGTATTGCTGCTCGACTTAGTTGGTATATCTTATTACGAATCATTCGTAGCTGTGTCTGAGCAAAGTGTCAATGTTTCGCATGCTACGCCAACAGTAATGGTGGTGGATGACTCGCTAACGGTTCGTAAGTCAGCCGAGCGAGATATTACTGGCCTTGGCATCAATTCGGTATTGGCCAAAGATGGCTTAGATGCGCAAGTCCAGCTTCGTCAAGAAGTGCCAGATATGATTTTGCTGGACATCGAGATGCCTCGAATGGACGGCTTTGAGTTGTTGGAATGGGTTAAGTCTGAGGAATCTCTTAAGCACGTGCCAGTGATTATGATTTCATCACGAGCCACCGAAAAATACGTCGATAAGGCGACGGCGCTCGGTTGCGCAGCCTTCCTTGGCAAACCGTATTTGATCGACAGCTTGATAGAACTGTTCAATGAACACCTAAAACTGGATGCTCCCATTGAACTGGGCCAATAACCGACGAATAGGCTTAATATGAGTTCGCAAAACATTGATTGTTATATTTTACCAACCGCTCCACGGCCATTGATATTGCCGAAAGAGTGCGTGGCTGAGATTGTCGCTCAACCGATTATTGAAAGCCTAGAAACAGCACCTGCGAAATGGATGCAAGGGCACGTTGCTTGGCGTAACCAACGCTTACCCGTGATGGATTTTTCTGGCTTGCATACTTTTGCCAGTGCTGAACAATCTGAGAAAAAAAGGAAGGCGAGCAGCGCGGGCGATAAGCTACTTGTTGTGCTTAATCCGATACCTGGCGCGGCACGTAAAGCGTATTCGGCTCTGGTCTGTCAGGGTGATGTTCAGCAAGTTGTATTAGAGCCTAATCTCGAGTTTGCAGAGATGCCTGATGGCGTCGATAAACGATACGTTGATGGTGTTATAGATATCGAAGGGCAGTCGTTCATTGTTCCCAAATTGACAGCAATTGCAGTGGCATTCACCTACTTTTAGATCCTAATTTGGGCTAGAACACTCCATGTAATGTGCTGAATGAATGCTGTGTCCGAGCGCGGTTTTTGTTTGATGTTGCACTTTTGATTGTGTTTACAATTTGTTGATAGGTCTATTGATAAATGGCTTTTTGACTTTGCCAACAGCCCTGTTAAATACATATTATTATTAGTCCGTCAGAAAATTCGATTTTGTCCTTGAAATTTGTCTCAAAATCACTGTTTTGATTAAGGAAATAGGGTTCAAGTTTGTTATATTACGGACAATTTCGCGCCACAACTCAAACACTGGGTATTGAATCGCTAATACAGTCAATTTCGATTGGCTTCTGGTTACCGTTTCTTAGCAAGTAACACCTCAAGTTGAGGGTTTGAGATCTAACGCATTTCAATTTATTTATTAATCGGAGCCTTTTCGATGTCACCGACAAATCGCCAATCACTTGCAAACGCCATACGAGTTCTAAGTGCTGACGCTGTTCAACAAGCAAACTCAGGTCACCCAGGTGCACCAATGGGCATGGCTGATATAGCTGAGGTTTTATGGAACGATTTTCTGAGCCATAACCCGGCTAATCCACAATGGCCTAATCGTGACCGTTTTGTGATGTCAAATGGCCACGGGTCGATGTTGGTTTATAGTCTATTGCATCTTTCGGGCTATGACCTCAGCGCTGACGATATTAAAAATTTCCGTCAGTTGCATTCCAAAACTCCCGGTCATCCCGAATACGGATATACGCCTGGCGTTGAGACTACCACCGGCCCGCTTGGTCAAGGAATCGCAAACGCCGTGGGCATGGCGATTGCTGAAAAAACACTGGCTGCTCAATTTAACACTAAGGAGCATGCGATCGTTGATCACAGTACCTATGTGTTTATGGGTGACGGCTGCATGATGGAAGGTATTTCACATGAAGCCTGCTCTCTTGCAGGCACACTGGGGTTGGGAAAACTGGTGGTCTTTTGGGATGACAATGGTATTTCGATCGATGGAGAAGTTGAAGGTTGGTTTACTGATGACACAGCTGCTCGGTTCGAGTCTTATGGTTGGCATGTGGTAAGAGATGTCGATGGCCACGATGCGGCCTCGCTTATTTCTGCGATAAACGCAGCCAAGGCAGAGACTGGCAAACCTAGCTTGCTTTGCTGCAAGACGGTGATTGGCAAAGGTTCCCCTAATAAAGAAGGAACCGAAGATTGCCACGGCGCGCCTTTGGGCGTGGATGAAATTAAGCTCGTGCGCCAAGGCCTGTCCTGGGATGCGGAACCGTTTACGGTTCCTGAAGATATTAAATCAGCGTGGGATGCCACCAATAAGGGCACGCAAGCTGAGCGTGCTTGGCAAGCGCAGTACGATGCTTATGCAGCAGCGAATCCGCAACTTGCCGCTGAATTTACGCGACGTTTAAATGGTGAGCTACCTGCGAATTGGGCTGAAGAAACCAACAAGTTAGTGCAGGAAGCCGACCAAGCGGCAGCCACGGTAGCAACTCGAAAAGCCAGTTTAAACTCATTGAACCAACTCGGCCCCTTGTTGCCAGAATTGGTTGGTGGGTCGGCCGACTTGGCTGGTTCAAATTACACGATTTGGGGCGGCTCAAAAGGCATCAGCGCTGATGATGCATCGGGGAACTATCTGTACTTCGGCGTGCGAGAATTTGCCATGGCCGCCATAAGCAATGGCATTTCTTTATATGGCGGCTTCAAAACTTACGGTGGAACCTTCTTAGTGTTTGCTGATTACATGCGTAACGGCATGCGCATGTCGGCATTGATGAAGCAGCCAGTAATTTATGTGTTGACGCACGATTCTATTGGCTTGGGTGAAGATGGTCCAACACATCAGCCGGTTGAGCACGTTGCCAGTTTGCGTCTAATTCCGAATATGTCGGTTTGGCGACCATGCGATGCAGTAGAGTCTTTGGTCGCATGGAAAGTTGCAATTGAGTCGAATGATCAGCCCAGCAGTTTGGTTTTTTCAAGACAAAACTTGGCGCATCAAACTCGAGATGCAGATCAACTTAGCAACGTTGAGAAAGGCGGTTATATTTTGAAAGACTGCCAAGGTACGCCTGATGTGATTTTAATAGCCACGGGTTCAGAAGTTGCTTTAGCAATGGACTCAAGCCAAGAACTGACACAACAAGGTAAAGCCGTAAGAGTTGTGTCTATGCCATCAACAGACCGTTTTGATGCTCAATCCATCGAGTACAAAGAGTCTGTGCTGCCGAGCTCTGTGACCAGGCGCGTTGCACTTGAGGCGGGTATTTCTGACTATTGGTATAAGTACGTCGGTTTGCATGGCGCGATAATAGGAATGACGACCTTTGGTGAATCTGCGCCAGCCAATCTGCTGTTCGAACACTACGGTTTTACAGTTGAAAACGTTGTGAATACAGTCAACAGCTTGGCTTAGGTTTAGAGAAATGACCGTTCTAAGAATGAAAGACCAGGCGTTATCTGGCAAACGAGTTTTGATTCGACTGGATCTAAACGTGCCTCTTAAAGCCGGCGAAGTAAGCAATGACGCACGTATTCGAGCCTCGTTGCCCAGCATTAAGCTGGCAGTCGAGAGTGGCGCTAAAGTAATGCTTATGTCGCATTTGGGTCGACCAACTGAAGGCGAGTACGTCGATGAGTTTTCATTAGCACCCGTGGCTAAGCGGTTGGCCGAACTGTTAGGTCAACCTGTGGAGCTGCAAAAACACTGGCTTGATGGCGTAGACGTAAATGATGGTCAAATAGTGCTGTGTGAAAATGTGCGTTTCAACGTCGGAGAAAAGAAAAACGACGATGATCTCGCTCAACGCATGGCCAAGCTGTGTGATATTTTTGTCATGGATGCGTTTGGAACGGCTCATAGGGCACAGGCCTCAACGTTTGGCGTTGCCAAATATGCACCTATTGCCTGCGCTGGCCCATTATTGGCCAATGAGTTGGACGCACTTGCCAAAGCCCTAGATAACCCGGTTCGCCCTATTGTAGCGATTGTTGGTGGTTCTAAAGTGTCAACAAAACTGACGGTTCTCGAATCTCTTTCAGCAAAAGTAGACCAACTTATTGTTGGTGGTGGTATCGCAAATACCTTTATCGCCGCAGCGGGTCATGAAGTTGGCAAGTCTTTGTATGAAGCAGATTTGCTTGACGAGGCTAAGCGGCTTACTCAACAAGCAGAAGCCGCTGATGGCGCTATACCTGTGCCGGTTGACGTGGTTTGTGCGACTGAATTTTCGGAGTCGGCCGCTGCTAAAACTATGCAAGTAAGTGATGTGGCTGATAATGAAATGATTTTCGATATCGGGCCTGAGACGGCTAAGCAGTTTGCTGATATATTGAAAAACGCAGGCACTATTCTTTGGAACGGGCCGGTTGGTGTATTTGAGTTTGACCAATTTGGTGAGGGTACTCAACAATTGGCGCTTGCCATCGCCGAGTCTAGTGCTTTTTCAGTGGCTGGCGGTGGTGATACTGTCGCTGCAATTGATAAGTATAATGTAGCCGATCAAATCTCTTATATATCGACGGGTGGCGGAGCGTTTTTAGAATTTCTTGAAGGCAAAAAGCTGCCGGCGGTTTATATGCTGGAACAGCGTGCAATTGGCGACTAATACTATAAAATTGCTTGTGGGTATGGATTTATGATTTTGGGTCAGAGTTTAAATTAATCAGAGCATGTTTAATTCGCTTGATTAAAAGATTGAGTTGGATTTATTTAGATTTACGTTTGTAAAATATAGACAATCTTTTTTTCACAGCATTGAAACGCCGCAGTGCATCAATTAGTGTGGACGATGCGCACAACTAAGTAGCTAATAATACAAAACGGGGTCGCAGTTCGTGGGGTTCTCAATTACAAAATTGGCAGTTGGAATAAAACAATTTGAAGGCAAGCATATGTCAGGCTTAGTATTGCCCAAATGCGTTTTAACAGCAGTGTCATTTGCGGGCATTGCTCTAACTTCTCCGCTTGCCTATTCGCTAGGGCTTGGCGGCGTTAATACAAAGTCTTACATTGGTCAGCCCCTGTTGGTGCAAATACCTCTTTATAATGTAGAGTCTCCAGAGACTTTACAGCTAGACCTTGAGCGCATTGACGATTCTCAACACAGTGGGCTAAGTGCCGAATTGAGCCGATCAAATTCGCAACTGTCGATTTTAATTAGATCACAAGCTGTTGTTAATGAGCCTTATTTCAATTTCGCGTTGAATCTGGTGGACAATGGCAATGAGTTTCGCAAGCAGTTTACGGTATTGCTCGACCTCTCGCCGAGCGATGCAAGAAGGCTAAATTACCAACCTTCACAAAGGCAAAATCAGCGGCCTAATACCAATACACGCGTTAGCCCCTCGGTTATTGAAACTCAAGCGCTCAATTCTCAACGACTTAGCTCTCAAGCACTTAACTCTCAACCAATCAGAACGCAACCGTTGGGAATTCAATCGCCAAACTCCGTAATGGGGCCATATGATTGGGCGAAATCGGGTGCTATTCCTGCCAAATTCGGCGCTGTATTAGATGGTCAATCGCTCTGGCGGGTGGCGCGGCGTATTAGCCCGGCGATGAACGTCACTAATAATCAAATGATGTGGGCACTTTATCAGCGTAATCGACAAGCGTTTTCCACTGATCGAATTGACAGCTTGCGAGCAGGCGTATATCTAGAGATACCGAGTGCGGCTGAGGTTGCAGCGGTATCTGATGTGCAAGCCGACAGAATGTTGAAAGAACTGTCAGGCCCTGCTCGTCAGAATATTGAAGCCACCAAGGCGGTTAGCTTAATAGATTCGGCTTCCACGGCCGAAGGCGGTGTTGACGAAAATGATACTGATGTTTCTGAGCTAACAGACAGTCCTGATGAGTCGATCAACAATTCCGAGTCAGCAGATTTGTCATCAGATCAGTTTCAATTGAGTGGTTTAGACCAAAAAGTCTCCAATGATGGTGCATTAGTTGGCCCTAAGGATGACCAATCGAAAGAAATTATCAGCTCGCTAGCGGAAACCATTTCCAGCATGACTGAGCAACTTGGTCGGAAAGATAAACGCATTGATGCGCTTGAAGATCAAGTAGCCGAGTTGAAGTCCTTTATTCAAGAAGGTGAGATTGAATCGACGATGGTGCTGGAAGATCAGACGGTTGTAGAACCGGTGTCATCGCAAGAGTTAGTGGCGCAAGAAGAAGCCCAAAGCATACCTAAGTATATTTGGCTGCTCCTTGTAATAGGCGTGTTTAGCATACTGGGCCTGCTAATGCGAAAACGTTTCGCTAGATTATGGAGCTCGTTGAATTTTGGTGCGGAAAGTAAGGCTGTTGACTTTCAGGTAAGTCAGATGGATGTCCCGCATCATGTTGAGTTTAATACGCAAACACAGCCGCAATCACCAGTACAGTCACAAACAGTGCAGCCACAGGCAGCGCAGGTTCAAAACGCCACTCTTGACCAATCAGCAGCGCAACAGCCGAACCCTCTCGATGATGTTTTGGTTGATCAGGTGGAAGATCAGATAGTTCAGGCGGATGAAGCATCGTTTAGCTTTAGCGAGTCTGAGTTCACAGCTACTGAGTTTAGCGATGATGAGTTCAGCGCCTTATTGCTCGATGAAGACTATGAAGCACAAGACGAGGCAATAAATTTTGCTCAACGTTTTAGCCAACTTATTGCCGAGGGCAACACGGAGCTCGCTCGCCAGTTGTTGGATATTTCGCATGGGAATCAGATAGAAAGTGATCGATATCATTATCATCGTCTGCAATTATTGGCGCTGGAAAAGGAGGATGATGGTTTTTACGATTATTACAGCGATATCGACAAGGATATACCTAGTTTTGCCCCAGAGGTTCAAACCGATATTTCTAAGTTAGTGGTGCGAATGGCGCAGCGCGATTACGATGTTGGTTAAATGTTAATTGCTTCGTGTTACTAACGCTTTTGAGATGCAAGCGCTTTTGAGTTGTATTAGTTTATAAATTGACTGCGTTTTTGCCGATACTAGGGCCTAGCCCAAAGATCTTAATCCTTGGTTCTATGCCTGGACAAAGATCCTTGCAAGCTCAACAATATTACGCACACCCTCGAAACGCCTTTTGGCCCATTATGGCTCAGTTGTTTGACGTTAATATCGACGCCGACTATCTGCAACGCGTTGCGCAATTAGAAGCTTGCAAGGTCAGTGTTTGGGATGTGTTGTACGACTGCGAAAGGCCCGGAAGTTTAGACAGTGACATCAAGTTGGCGTCAGAGGTCGTGAATGATTTTTCGAGCTTTTTTGGTCAACAACCAAGTATTGAAGCAGTGGCGTTTAATGGTTTAGCCGCGCGAAAAATATTCCAACGTCATTGCAAAGGTGTGTATGACAAATTTCCAGAGATTCGCTGGGTAGACCTGCCATCAAGTAGCCCAGCCTATGCGGCAATGAATTTATCCGAAAAGACCAGAGTATGGTCACAAAAATTGTTGCTCGCACCTGATTAGGTAAAGCCTAGTTACGTGCGAGCCTAATGCGAGTTAAAGGCGATTGAAAGTGATAAACAAATGAGCGTCGAAAAAAAGCAAAAACCGTTTTGGGAAACTAAAACCCTGTTCGAAATGAGTTCGGATGAATGGGAATCGATTTGCGATGGCTGCGCTAAGTGCTGCTTGACCCAATTAGAGGACGAGGAGACCGAGCAATTGGTGTTCACAAAGGTGGCTTGTGATCTGTTGAATGATAATTCATGTCTTTGTACTGATTATGATAATCGCAGCGATCGTGTGCCGAGCTGCGTTACCATGGATGCAGGCAACGTTGAGCAGGCCGCTGAATTTGCGCCACCAAGCTGTGCGTATCGTTTGCTTTTATTGGGTGAAGATTTACCTGAATGGCATCATTTGATCTCGGGAGATCGAGGCACCGTACATCAACGCAAAAGGTCTGTGCAGGGGCGTGTAGTATTTCAAAAAGACGTGGACGAAAACGAACTCGAAAGTTACATAGTCGAATGGCCATAGAGAAACTCTAAGCTGATAAACCAATATGCTGCGCTCTCTATTTAGAGGAATAGAGCATTGAGTAAAAGTGTCAATTATATGGTGAAATAGAAGGCGAGCAGCCTGATCCAAGACACTTGGTGTATACTTAATGTTATAAACGGCGGGCGTTTAATATTATCTACAATATTCGGAGAGCACGGTGATTGCAAAAGGTTGGTATTGGCTGGGGCTGGTGGGTTGCTTAGGGCTGATTGCAGTGGCTTATTTTTACTTCGAGCAACATCGTGGGTTGGCTCCCTGCCCATTATGCATGTTTCAGCGAGCTGCTTTACTGGGCGTCGCCGCATTTTGCTTGCTGGGCATTTTGTTTAATCCGGGCAAAGTATTTGCAAAGATCCTTGCTTTTGGCGCCACCGTATTTTCAATATTTGGTTTGGCGGTAGCGGGGCGTCAAGTGTGGTTGCAACATTTACCCGAAGATCAAGTGCCTGAGTGTGGCCCCGACTTAGCTTTTATGTTGGATTCTTTCCCACTATCCCAAGTGATTAACTCGGTGCTGCAAGGCAGCGGCGAATGCGCCGAGGTGCAATGGACGCTGATTCTTAGTATGCCAGAATGGATGGTGGTTATATTTTTGGTGATGAGCTTAATTTGTATACGTTTGCTATTTAGACGAGAGCGAAACTATTTTTCAGGCACCTTAGGGCGATAGAAGCTTTCCCTTTGAGCTGCCTTGGCACCGCTGTTCAATAGAGTTGTTGAATAGAATTGTTGAGTAGAGTTGTTCAGTAGAGCTGGTCAGCACAGGTGCACGACCATAATTCAAATAAATAGTTATGGAATGGGCGTAAACCCCTACAAAGCTTGGTACAATCTCGCGTTTAGAGTGATCCAATTCCGATCCTGCCGTGAAGTTATATAACACCGAAACCAAGACCAAAACTGAGTTCATACCAATAGACCCGAATCACGTTACGATGTACGTGTGTGGCCCTACGGTTTACAACTACTGCCATATTGGAAACTTTCGCCCGCCGGTGGTGTTTGATGTGCTGGCTCGTGTTTTACGAGCCAAGTATCCAAAGTTAACTTATGCTCGGAATATTACTGATATTGATGACAAAATTAACACCGCTGCGGCTGAGCAAGGTGTTGATATCTCGGTTATCAGTGAAAAATTCACGCAGGCCTATCATGATGATTTAGCCGTGCTCGGAGTGTTGCCAACCGACATCGAGCCTAAGGTAACCGACCATGTTGCCGAGATTCATCAAGAAATTCAGTCTTTGATCGATAGAGGGCATGCTTATGAGGCAAAAGGCCACGTGCTGTTTAGTGTTGGTTCGTATCAAGATTATGGGCAGCTGTCAAAACGTAACCCTGACGAGTTATTAGCGGGTGCACGGGTTGACGTGGCCGCGTACAAAAAGGATGCAGGCGATTTTGTTTTATGGAAACCTTCCGCTGATGATCAACCCGGCTGGCCTAGTCCTTGGGGGCGCGGTCGGCCTGGGTGGCACATAGAATGTACGGCAATGGCAGCTAAGCATTTAGGCCCAACCATTGATATTCATGGCGGCGGCAATGATTTGGTGTTCCCTCATCATGAAAATGAGAGAGCTCAGTCAACTTGCTCGCATGGCGCCAAATTTGTGAACTACTGGTTACACAACGGTTTGATAAATATGAACCACGAGAAGATGTCGAAGTCTCTTGGTAATGTATTGTTGCTCAAGGACCTTGCAAAAGACATCTCAGGCGAAGTGATTCGCTACGTATTATTATCAGCACACTACCGTGCGCCGCTCGACTGGAGCGACGATGTGGTGCAACAGGCCAGAAGCAGTCTGGACCGGTTGTACGGAGCCTTGCGGAAAATGGCGCACATTGATGTTCCTGACGACGTGGGCAGTCAAATCCCATCGGAGTTTGATGCGGCGATGTCCGATGATCTTAATACTCCCATGGCCCTGGCCGAGCTGTTTGCTATGTCCAAACGAGCGAACACCGCAAGCTCTGATCAAGAACGCACAGTGTTGAAAGCAGCGATGCTACAAAGCGGTGCTTGGTTAGGACTGCTACAGCAAGACCCTGAGTTGTGGTTCGCAGGCGATAGCGATGATGCTCAAGCGGCAGAGATCGAAGGCTTAATTGCCGATCGTGCACAAGCAAAGGCAGATAAAAACTGGGCTCGTGCTGATGAAATCAGAGATATCTTAGCCGATAAAAATGTCGTACTAGAAGATGGCGCTAACGGCACTACATGGCGAATTGAAGGTTGAAATCATGAGCAAAATTGCACAAATTCAAGCCGAATTAGTAGATGAGTTTGAAATTTTTGATGATTGGATGTCGCGTTACGAACACGTGATCGATTTAGGCAGACAGTTGCCTGAATTTTCTGATGATTGGAAAACCGAGACTAATAAAATTCAAGGTTGCCAATCGCAAGTATGGCTGAACATGCAG
Organism: uncultured Gammaproteobacteria bacterium; assembly: GCA_964516915.1. Lineage (GTDB taxonomy): Bacteria > Pseudomonadota > Gammaproteobacteria > Arenicellales > Arenicellaceae > Arenicella. The sequence goes on along the minus strand of CAZEXS010000034.1, from coordinate 22,387 downwards.
TTAGACGATGGCTTGTTGGTTATCAATGGTACCAGTGATGCGGCCATTGTTTCTGGCTTAGTGGCCATTGTTTTGAGAGTTTATTCCGGACATGCTCCGGCTGACATACTGGAAGCCAAGCCTGACTTTATTAAAGATATTGGTTTTACTGACCATTTAAGCCCTACTCGAAGTAATGGTCTGCATTCAATGTTGCGAGCTATATATCAACGCGCAGGTGCATTACAGCATGCGGCCATGTCGGAAGCACGGGAATAAACACGGTCAGTCGGCCGACAAGTGTCATTACACTTGTGGTCTTGCGTACTGTTTTGCGAAATATATAAAGACAATCCATAGATTGATCAACCATCAACGAATTTATTACATCAACTAGCACAGCAGTTATGTTACCAACTAGCATAGTATCAGCACGCTGGGCTTTAACTGAATACAGACCATATTTGGTTTAACAACATGCAAAAAGAATACTCGCCAAACGAAATCGAAACTCAAATTCAGCAAAATTGGGAAGAAAATAAGGTATTTCAAGTTACTGAAGACAGTAGTAGAGAAAAGTTCTATTGCTTAGAAATGTTTCCATACCCCTCAGGAAAGCTACACATGGGGCATGTGCGAAACTATACGATCGGCGATGTGATTAGCCGTTATCAGCGCCAGTTAGGTAAAAATGTGCTACACCCAATGGGTTGGGATTCCTTTGGCTTACCCGCCGAAAATGCCGCGATTCAAAATAAAACAGCGCCGGCGGCTTGGACCGACTCAAACATTGAAAATATGCGCGGGCAGCTAAAGCGATTAGGCTTTAGCTATGATTGGAGCCGAGAGCTAGCAACGTGCAAACCAGACTACTATAAATGGGAGCAGTGGTTTTTTACCAAGCTTTATGAGCGTGGCTTGGTGTATAAAAAAGAGTCTGAAGTTAATTGGGACCCAGTCGACCAGACCGTGTTGGCCAACGAGCAAGTTGTTGATGGACGGGGCTGGCGATCCGGTGCATTGGTTGAGAAGAAAAAAATCCCACAGTGGTTTATTAAAATCACCGACTATGCAGAGGAATTGCTAAGCGGTTTAGATGACCTTGATGGTTGGCCCGATGCGGTTAAAACCATGCAACGCAATTGGATTGGCAAATCGGTCGGTGCCGAAGTCTCGTTTACTGTGGCTGACGAACCAGCGCTCAATGTCTTTACGACTCGACCAGACACTCTTATGGGGGTGACCTACTTGGCAGTCGCAGCAGAACACCCGTTAGCCGTAAAAGCCTCACAGAGTAACGACGAAATAGCGGATTTTAGGAAGCAATGTGCGCAGAGCTCAACTGCCGAAGCCGACATGGAAACCATGGACAAGCTGGGTATTGATCTGGGCGTTTCGGCGATTCACCCATTGACCGGTGAGACGGTGCCGGTTTGGTGCGCAAATTTTGTATTGATGACTTATGGCACAGGTGCGGTCATGGCCGTGCCTGCGCACGACGAGCGAGATTTTGAGTTTGCGACCAAATATAAAATCCCGATAAAACCGGTTATTTATCCGAGTGAGGGTGAGCTGGATATTTCCGAGAAGGCTTATACAGATCAAGGTATCTTGAGAAATTCGGGTGATTTTGACGGTCAAACATCCGAGCAAGCCAAACAATCGATAACACAGTGGTTGGTCGACAATGCAAAGGGGCAGCAACAAATCAATTATCGCTTGCGTGACTGGGGTGTGTCGCGTCAGCGTTACTGGGGTTGTCCGATTCCGTTCGTATACGACAATGAAGGCAAGGCCGCTCCAGCAACTGAGTTTCCGGTGGAGCTGCCCACCGATGTGGTGATGGATGGCGTTGGTTCACCGATTAAAAAGATGGCGTCGTTTATTGACACTATTCATCCGCAAACCGGTGAACCGGCACAACGTGAAACCGATACCTTTGATACTTTCTTTGAAAGCTCTTGGTATTACGCACGTTATTGTTGTCCTAACTTAGACACGGCGATGCTTGATGAGCGCGCTGATCATTGGTTGCCGGTGGATCAATACGTGGGTGGCATAGAACATGCCGTTATGCACCTGTTGTATGCGCGCTTCTTTCACAAATTGATGCGCGATGTTGGTCTGATCGATTCAGATGAACCTTTCACTCGCTTACTGACTCAAGGCATGGTTACCTCAGAAACCTACTATCGAGATCACGAGGCGGGCAAACGAGAGTTTTTTAATGCCACCGAAGTAGATCTGTCGTTCGACGATAAGGGTCAAATTAAGGGCGCCACACTTAAAGCTGATGGCGAGCAAGTGGTGGTGGGTGGCATTGAAAAAATGTCGAAGTCGAAAAATAACGGCGTAGATCCGCAAAGCATGATTGATAAATATGGCGCCGATACCGTAAGGTTATTTACGATGTTTGCTGCTCCACCTGAGCAATCGTTGGAGTGGAATGACGACGCGATCGCCGGCGGTGCACGATTCTTGCGTCGCGTATGGAATCTTTTCGAAAAGCACTCAGAAGTACTCACCGCCAATCGTCTTCAAGCCATTGAGGGTTTAGAGGGTGCGAATACGGCTGCTAAAGCACTTCGACTGCAAACGCATACAATCGTACGGCGCGCCATCTTTGATTACCAACGACAGCAGTTTAATACCGTGGTAGCGGCAGCCATGGAGCTGACCAATGCTATTGAAAAGGCTGATTTTGCCAGCATGGCTGAACATGCCGATCAGGTGCTTGCTGAAGCATGCCACGCATTATTAAAAATTCTGACCCCAGTAACGCCGCATATGTGTGAGTATTTATGGAGCGAATATGGCGCTGATACGAGTTTGGTCGCCAGCGGTTGGTTGGCGGTAGATGAAAGTGCGCTGATTAAAGATGAGATCACGTACGTGATACAAGTGAATGGTAAGCTGCGTGCAAAGCTTAGTGTTGCTGCCTCAGCCAGTAAACAGGATATTGAGGCCTTAGCTCAAGACGATGAAAATGTTCAACGCTTTTTGGAAGGGCTTACCGTGCGAAAAATCATCGTTGTGCCTAATAAACTGGTGAATATTGTCGCGAATTAAGCCCATTGGCAGTGCGCATACGATAGAATTAGAGCATAAATAAAACGTAGAAAAACAGAATAGGTAATAACCATGTTGTCACTATTTTCCTTTAGAACCAATGCGAAACGTCCATGTGTGCGGTTGGTTGCGGTGTTTGCATTGGCGATCAGTTTGACCGCGTGTGGGTTTCATTTACGTGGAAACATTCCCTTAACCGACGGATTAAAGAACATGTACGTAAACGGGCCAAAAGGTTCGTTTAAAGACTTACTTGAAAAGCGACTGACAAAGTTAGGTGCCAATTTGGTCAGTAATCCTCAAGGGGGTGATGTGGTTTTGTCGATCACCAGCGCCGAGTCTAATCGCACCATTGGAACATTAGATGAACGAGGTAAGGTCAACAGTTATAACATTAATTTTATCGTCGGATATACCTTATTGGACTCAGCAGGCAACCCAATACGACCACCGGCAAGTGTTGTGGAGTCACGACGTTATAATTTTGACCCATCTGCGGTGATAGAGTCAGAGTCTGAAGAAGCTGACTTACTTGAAGACATGGAAGAAGAAGCGGTATTGAAAGTGATTCGTAAATTAGCGTCAATTACTGATTTTGATCCGAGTAAGGTTGAGAACCCCGTCGTAAAGTAAACAGCCATGCTCGTTTTACTTGATGACTTTGGCGTTCATGGGCTTAAAATTCAATCATGAAGGTGGCGATTGATGATCTAGGGCGGCGATTAAAGGCCTGTGGTGAAGATACCCTGCCCAAGATCGTTCTGATTAATGGCAGTGAACCTTTATTGGTCGAAGAAGCGTTTGATGAAGTGCGTAAAATTGCTAAGGATCTGGGTTTTACAGAGCGGCTTAAATATCAAGTAGAAACCGGCTTTGATTGGTCATCGTTAACCGGTGTCGGGCAGGCGATGTCACTGTTTTCTGAAAAAAGAATCTTAGAGTTGCGGGTACCCAAAAGCTTGGGCGCGGCGGGCACCAAGGCTATTGTAGAGTATTGTAATAATTTGCCCCAAGACGATATATTGATTGTCTTAATGCCGTTGCTGGATAAACGACAGCGTTCCGCTAAATGGTTCAAAACAGTTGATTCGATAGCCTGGGTGGTTGATGGCTATGATATTTCACCACAGCAGTTTCCTCGCTGGGTTAAACAGCGCTTTCAAAGCCGAGCTTTGCGATTGGAAGCCGGGGTTGCCGAAACACTGGCAGAACAAACCGAAGGGAACGTACTGGCCGCCGCGCAAGAGATCGACAAACTTCAGGTTCTGGCCCCTGACGGCGCCGTGACACTGGATTTGCTGGAGCAAAGCCTTGCTGATCAAGCCAGGTTTGATGTGTACGCACTTACCGATGCGGCACTATTGGGTGATTTTAGTCGTGTATTGCGTATTAAAAGCCGTCTCAAAAGTGAAGGCGTGGAGCCGGTGATCGTGATTTGGGCCTTAGTAAAAGAAATACGTATGTTGGCCGCGATTACGGCAGGTGAACAAATGGGCAATTCGCGCAATCAATTGTTTAAAGAACACAGAGTGTGGAGCAAACGTGAACCGATTGTTGGTGCAGCGCTGACAAGGCTGAACGTATCGCAATGCGCGGAGGCTTTGGAGAAAGCAGCGCACCTGGATCAAACAGTCAAAGGTCAACGTTATGTTGACGTAGGCGATATCTGGTATCAAATTGAACAACTGTGTGCCGATTTGTGTTTGGTTGATCTTTGTAGCTCTAGGCTTAAAGTTGGCTGATCGCCGCTAAATTTGGCGGTGGTTTTTAGTGCTCAGATGAGACATTTTAAGACGGTGCCAGTAAAATAGCCCCCAAGTAGTTAGAGAACTGAAATAACCGAGTAGTATAGTGACAATACAAAACGTTTCCGAATATATGCAGCAGCTAGGGCGTCAGGCTTGTGCGGCTGGAAGGTCGATTGCCGCGGCCAGTAGGTCTGACAAAGACTTAGCTCTCCAAGCTATTGCCGGTCAGCTTGAAAGCAATGTCGATGCTCTGCGTTCGGCCAATAAAAAAGACCTAATCGCAGGCCAGGAAAAAGGCCTAGATGCCGCCTTACTTGATCGCCTGGAACTGACAGAAAAAGGCATTTATGCAATGGCTGAAGGCTGTCGTCAAGTCGCCGCACTTGCCGATCCGATAGGCGAGGTTACCGACATGAGCTTTTTGCCCAGTGGCATCCAGGTGGGTAAAATGCGAGTACCGCTGGGTGTGATTGGCATTGTTTACGAATCGCGTCCGAATGTCACGGTTGATGCGGCCATCTTATGTTTAAAGTCGGGTAATGCGACGATATTGCGCGGAGGTTCTGAGGCGATCCATTCAAATCAAGCCGTTGCAAAATGCATTGCCGCAGGTTTGGCTGAAGCGGGTTTGCCTGAGCACGCAGTGCAAGTCGTCGCAACCACCGATCGAGAGGCGGTGGGGCAACTGATTAGTATGCCGAACTACGTGGATGTAATTGTGCCGCGCGGTGGCAAGGGATTGATAGAGCGAATCAGTAGAGATGCGACTGTGCCGGTGATCAAGCATCTAGATGGTGTCTGTCATGTTTATCTTGATAAAGATGCTGATTTTGATAAGGCGATAGATATTGCAATAAATGCTAAAACGCATCGTTATGGCGTGTGTAATGCGATGGAAACTTTATTGGTTCATCAAGACCGAGCCGATGAATTATTGCCACCCTTGCGTGAGAAATACAGCGACATTGGCGTCGAATTACGAGGCTGTGAACGCAGTAATGCGATCGTTGCGATGAACTCCGCCACGGAAGAAGATTGGCAGACCGAATATTTGGCACCGATATTATCGATTCGCGTGGTTGATGATATGCAACAAGCAATCGAGCATATCGATCAGTACAGTTCCGATCATACCGAGAGTATTGTGACGGAGAACTACTCCACCAGCCGCATATTTGTTAGACAAGTGGACTCTAGTTCAGTAATGGTGAACGCTTCGACGCGCTTTGCTGATGGTTTTGAGTACGGTTTAGGCGCTGAAATTGGTATTAGTACTGATAAGCTGCATGCGCGTGGTCCAGTAGGCCTTGAAGGCTTAACCTCACAAAAATACGTTGTATATGGCGATGGTCATATTCGGACCTAGTCATCTATGATTGGTATCTTCGGAGGTACTTTTGACCCTGTTCATTTAGGGCATCGCCAGGCAGTAGACCAATTGCTTGATAGGCTGCCGATGGAACTCTTACATTGGGTGTTGAGCGCTAGACCGCCGCATAAGGACCAAGTTACCGCCTCAACAGCTCATCGTTTCGCAATGCTTGGGTTGGCATTGCTCGATGAGCCAAGATACTTGGCAGACGATACTGAAATCGTTCGAGCACAGAAATCATACACAATTGATACGGTATACGCGTTTAAGAAACGGTATCCTGAAAAACCACTTTGTGTGGTAATAGGCGGCGACAGTCTGCAGAATTTACACAGTTGGCGGCAATATGAAGAATTAATGCGGTCGGTTAACTGGGTTGTAATGCATCGGCCTGGATATCCGCTCGAAGTGCCTAGAGAATTAGAGTCACGTCTGGTAGAGTCGCCCGCCGAACTGCTGAAGCATAAAAGCGGCAAACTGTGGGTTTTCAGTGATAGCAATATTGACGTGTCATCGACACAGCTGCGTAATGCTTTGGCTGAGTTTCAAAAAACAGGCATACCGTCATCGTCGATGATTGATTCGTTGATTGACGAGAGCTCAGAACACGCACGAATGGTGCGTGATTTTCTAGATCGCAAGGTGCTTAGCTATATTCGAGAGCACAAGTTGTATGCTACACATGACATCGAGCGTGAAGGCTCTGATTTACAAACACATTATTAGACAAGGCAAAATTAGGCACCACAATGAATTCTGATCAAGTTAAAGACCAAGTGGTCGACGCGTTGGAAGACGTAAAAGGGCAAGACATCAAAGTACTGGACATTGCGGATATTTCTGACTTTGCGGATTACATGATCGTGGCCAGTGGCACATCGGATACCCATGTAAAAGCGTTAGCGCGCACGGCATCCGATAAATTGCGCACGCAAGGTGTTAAACCGCTAAACGAAGACGGCTCTGATGTTGGCGAGTGGGTGTTGGTCGATTTTGGTGACGTGGTGTTGCATGTTATGCGCCCCGAAGTCAGAGCCTATTATGACCTCGAAAAACTTTGGGACGAGGATGTAAGAAAACTGGTTGAGCAACACCGTGAGGAGCGTGACGACTAAGTTTAACCGCTAAGAGCCTATTTAATTATGCGTATCAAGCTATTAGCCGTGGGCACTAAAATGCCCAAATGGGTAGAGCTAGGGTACCAAGAGTATGCTCGACGTATGCCGAGCTTATGTGCATTAGATTTAGTAGAAATTCAAGCCAAGAAACGCGGCAAAAATTCCGATACGGCCCGCATTCTTCGTGATGAAGCAAAGGCGTTACAAGACGCCGTCCCTCGTGGTGCCCTGACCATTGCATTAGATCGCAAAGGTAAGCATATCAGCACCGAAGACTTAGCCCGGCATTTGCAGAACTGGGTGGATGAAAGTCAAGATGTGGCCATTTTAGTTGGCGGGCCTGAAGGCATTGAACCTGATTATCTCAGACAGGTTTCGATTAAGTGGTCATTGTCGGCCATGACGTTTGCGCACCCTGTTGTTCGAGTGATGCTGGCCGAACAACTGTATCGCGCATGGAGCATAAACGCTAACTTACCTTATCATCGAGGCGATTAAACATGCACAAACCACCCTTGTCACTGATTTTGGCATCCGCATCGCCGCGTAGGCGCGATTTGCTTGCAAGTATGGGGGTCGAATTTTCTGTGCACGCAACCAATACCGATGAAAGTCGGCACGATAATGAGCCGGCTGAAGATTTCGTGATTCGCCTGGCCCGTGATAAAGCCAAGCAAGCATATGCCGATCTAGGTGTTTTGCCGAATCAAGTGATTTTATCGGCAGATACCATTGTTGTGCAGGGTAATAATGTATTTGGTAAGCCCGGAGACATGGACCATGCAAAACGAATTTGGTCTGCCTTAAGTGCGAATAAGCACCAAGTCATGACGGCGGTTTGTTTGTTGCATGATGGTAAATTTCAGATCAAATTGAGCGTCACTGATGTAGAGTTTGGTCGGATTGATGAACAACAAATGCAGCGCTATTGGGAAACTGGTGAGCCCGCTGATAAAGCAGGTGCGTATGCTATTCAAGGGTTTGCTTCAGCTTGGGTTAAGCAAATTCATGGTAGTTATAGCAATGTGGTCGGTTTGCCTCTTCGCGAAGTAAATCAGTTGTTAGCGGAATACCAGCTAAACTGGCTGTAATAAAGCTGAGAGTCATCAACGTAATTCAATGAATTTTAGTAGAACATTAGAGCAAGTAGCGAGTAATCAATGACGAGGCAAAGGTTTAAATAGGGTTGCATGGCAAGTAAAGAAGAAATTCTCATCAATGTTACGCCGCGTGAGACGCGCGTTGCGGTGATCGAAAACGGCGTTTTGCAAGAGTTGCATCTTGAGCGAACCTTGTCGCGTGGCATAGTGGGTAATATCTATAAAGGCAAAGTCGTGCGAGTATTGCCCGGTATGCAAGCGGCTTTTGTTGATATCGGTTTAGATAAAAATGGTTTTCTGCATGCGGCCGACATAGCGCGAAACGACCCGGCCTTTGCCGCTGAACCTATAAAAAAAGTACCCTCTATTCAAGATTTGGTGCACGAGGGCGAATCGGTTTTTGTGCAAGTTTTGAAAGACCCGATTGGTTCAAAAGGCGCACGCCTTACCACTGAATTGAGCATGCCATCGCGCAATTTAGTGTTTTTGCCGAGTGGTGAGAACATTGGTATTTCGCAAAAAATTGAGAGTGATGTTGAGCGTCAGCGTCTGCGTTCAATAGTTGAAGCCTGTATTGAAGAACAATCTTTGAGCGGTGGCTTTATTATCAGGACTCTTGCTGAGTCGGCTAGCGATGAAGATGTGGCCAATGATATTGTATTTCAGCAACGCCTGTGGGGTTATGTCTCCGGCGCTATGAAGACCGCGAAGCCAGCAAGCTTAGTGCATGAAGATGTTCCGTTAGCGCTGCGAACCATGCGAGACTTAGTGCATGATAATGTTGAAAAAATCCGCATCGATTCCCGTGAAACATTTGATAAAGCGGTGGAGTTCGCCAAAGAACTGGTGCCTGAAGCGGTCGACTTATTGGAGTACTACCCCGGTGAACAACCACTGTTTGGGCTCTATTCAGTTGAAGACGAAATAGAAAGCGCAATGCAGCGTAAAGTGATGCTCAAATCCGGTGGTGACATGGTCATCGATCAAACTGAAGCCATGACCACCATTGATGTAAATACAGGTAGTTTTGTCGGTCGCCGCAATTTAGAAGAAACCTTATTTAAGACCAATTTAGAGGCGGCGAGCGCGATTGCTCATCAAATACGCTTGCGCAATCTTGGCGGCATTATCATTGTCGACTTCATTGATATGCAAAGTGCCAAGCACAAAAAACAAGTACTGCTGGCCTTGGAAACGGCCATTGTTAAAGACCGAGTTAAAGTCAATGTCAGTGATATCTCGCCACTGGGCCTGGTTGAAATCACGCGTAAGCGAACCCGTGAGAGTCTAGAGCACACAATGTGCGAAGCTTGCCCGATGTGCGATGGTCGCGGAATGGTGAAAACCGTACAGACCGTGTGTTACGAAATTTTACGAGAGTTGCTGCGCGAAGATAGACAGTTTAAAGCGCAGTCATATACCATCGTTGCAGCGCCGGTTGTCGTAGACTTGCTGCTTGATGAAGAGGCCAGCAGTTTGGCCGACTTACAAGAGTTTATCGGGCGCTCTATTAGCTTACAGGTGGACCCTCACTTTCAGCAGCAAGACTATGAAATTGTGTTGGCGTAATGGTAAACATCAACAACCCTAACCTAATCAGGTAACTTGAAACTACTAGCTAAAATCATTGGCCTACTGTGTTTGCTCTATTGTTTATGTTGGGCAGGGATGGCTGCGTACTTTGGTTACGCTGAACGGCATCAAAGCCTAGTAGAAGATAGGTTAACTAAGGTGTTTGGTAGCCAGGTCCATATCGCCGAGCTGCAAACCACTTGGATAGGCATGTCCCCGGCTTTAAGCATTATTGGCTTTCGCGTAGAGGGTGATACACCAAACGCCGACGCCTTGTCGTTCGACCGCGCTACGGTGATGATTAGTCCAAGCTCATTATTTACTTTTTGGCCACGTTTTACCGAATTTGTGGTCGAGCGACCAAGCTTAGAAATTGTTACTTTGCCTAACAATAAGCTCAAAATTGCTGGCATCACACTGTCGGGCGATAAACGCCCTGGCGTTAATCGAGAGCGGCTATTGTCCTGGTTACTGGACCAGTATAATGCGGCTTGGCACGATGGTGATATTCGCTGGCGCAAGTCCGACGGGTCCGTGCAACGATACTCTAACATTTCGTTTGTCTATGAGCGCTTGCAGCAAGTACGTTCGGCACGTGGAGTAATCTCCACACCGAAAGGCCGAGTTAGCGCCGCACTTAATGTCGATGGAAATCCAATGCTTGTCGAGGACTGGGATGCGTCCGTTGAACTTATCAGTGGGCTTGATCAACAGCTGCTTAAGCCAGGGGATTTATCATTTCAGGTTAAAGATGGGATTGGTAATATTCGGCTTGCTAAGCTGAATGTCGATAGCATTCGCGATTTCTTATCGTTAAGCGGCTTGGCTGAGAAGACCCGCTGGATATTGGATGCCCAGTTATCAGGCCTTTTACACGACGTTGAGTTTGGTTTTCGTGGGGCGTTAACGAATTTGACCGACTGGTCTTTGAAGGCTTCGGCAACTGATATTGACTTTAGGTCACTTGAGTCTTTGCCGGCATTGACCAATTTAAATGGCGAACTTAAAGCCAGTAAAGAGGGCGGTAGCTTTAACTTTGCCGCGGTTGATTCGACGTTTGAGTGGAGCAAGCTTTACGAAGCTAGTTTTCCGATCAGTAACGCCGAAGGTCAATTTACCTGGAAGCGCGTGGCCGAAGGTTTGTTTCATTTATCGCTTAATCAAGGCCGCTTCTCTGACCCTAACCTTTCTATCTATGACTTAAACGCCGACTTAATCATCGACAATCAGGATAAAAAAGTATCAAGTCTGGGTGATTTATTTAAGGTTGATGCTGTTGATGAGCTTAGTTTTGAGAATGGTGATGTTATCGCCGTCAAGGCAAGCGACAGTCAGAAACCGTTGGTTTTAGATGCAACGGCGAAATTTGACGTGGCGAACATGAATGCCTTGTCTGGGTATTTACCAAATGTAGATAAGGTCAAAGTGTTTCGAAGCTGGTTGAGCAAGGCCTATAAGGCCGGTTCTATGTCGAACGGTCGCGCCAGCTATAAAGGCGAACTTTCACCTAGCGCGATGCAAGAGGGTAACGCCGAGCTACGCGTTAGCGCAGACTTTGATTCGGTCATCGTTGACTATGCTCCCGCACAAGACTGGCCGCCGGCAACCGATACAAATGGCCATACGCATCTGGTTAATGATTTTTTAACGGTAACGCCAAGTGTGCTTAATTTAAATGGTGAGCCAGTGACCGATACTTCACTGACCATCGAAAATATATTCTCGCGTGATAGTTTATTGAAGCTGCAAGGCAAAGGCTCAATGAGCTTGGCCAAAGGTATGGCCTTTGTATTTCAAGGGCCTTTAATAAAGCGTGAAAAGAGGCCCGAAGTATTGCCTGTAGAGCCGCTGGCTGGGTCTGTTGATATTGACGTTGCTGTAGAGTTGCCGCTGCAAAATACTAAGGGGTTAAAAGTTTCTGGTACAGCGACCATTAACGACGCAAGCGTAATGCTGACCGAAGGTGTGCCATTAACAGAGCTTAATTCAGTCGTGAACTTCACCGAAAAAACCGTAAGTTCTGATCAAATTACCGCGCAGTTTTTGGGTGGTTTAACCACCGCAAAACTGGTTACCACAGAGCAGACTTCGCCACCTAAAATGCAGTTACAAGGGAGTGGTATTGCTCAGCTTGACCGGTTGTCGCCTTGGGCTGGTGAACACCTGTTAACTTTGTTTTCGGGTGAATCCCAGTGGCAGGGCACGGTGGATATAGATGGTTCTAATTTGCTGATCAATACTAATTCAGATTTGCGCGGCGTGACTGTTTCTGCTCCGCAGCCTTTGGCAAAAGAGGCAGATACGCCATCGACGTTTTCCTTAAAAATGAATCTTGGCGGTAAACGCATCAATGGCAATTCGCCGATGCAAAGCTTAGAGGTTGAGTACGGCGACTTAATGCGCGCAGAATTTCAAGCCAACCCGATGATTGAGGGAGCGCCAAAACCAAGCTTGCTCGATCGCGGATTGGTTCAGGTTGGCCAGTTTGAATCTAACGATGCGGAGTTTGCGCAAGCAGAGTTGTCAAATGGGATTCATTTTTCGATCGAGCACTCAGCATTGGATGTTGATGAGCTGGTTGAGGCGGTGATCGACTTAGCTGTATTTGAGCCAATTAATCCGGTTGCCGATACTGAGTTTTTAGATGCCTTGAGAAGTGTTTCAATTGTCACGCCATCGGCAACGGCCGTAAGCAGACCATTTGGCGCTTTAGATATTAAAATGACAACGAAGGATGGATGGGATTGGGCTGGTAGCATTGCCGGAGATTCCGTCAGCGGCCGTTTTGACATGCAGCCACGTGATGACATAGGGCAGTATTCATTCGACCTGGAAAAATTAATCGTCGGCCCAGTGGGTGATATAAAGCCCCCAGTAGAGCCGATTAATAAGGAATTGGTGCCAGCAGACTTCCCAGCCATCAGACTAACGATCGATAGTTTGTATATGGACGGGCGTAGCCTAGGAGCCTTGGATTTTTATGGTTTGCCTGAGGGTGATGTCTGGAAATTTGACAAGTTCGTGCTGGTTCATAATGGAATCAGAACCACGGCCGCAGGTGATTGGTCGAATACCAAGGTAGATGGCTCTGTATCTTCGTTTGACTTTAGTACCAGTATTGATGAAGCCGAAGGGGTTCTCAATGATATGGACTTTAATGGTTATGTCCGCAAAGGGCGAGGCAGCATTGAAGGTACCGTTGAATGGCCTGGTGCTCCTTACGAATTTGAATATTCGCGATTGAACGGCAAGTTTGATCTGTTCGTTAAGGATGGCGAACTGGTTCAGGTCGAGCCGGGCTCAGGCAAGTTGCTGGGTCTTTTGAATTTCAACACAATTGCGCGTCGACTAGTGTTTGATTTTAGAGATGTGTTTGCCAGTGGTCTGCAGTTTGACCGCATGCGTTATCGGGGGCTTTTGTCTAATGGTGAAGCGATTTTGCAAGACGCCTATATACTCACACCGGCGGTGTTTGTACGCATGGAAGGCAAGCTTGATCTCGACAAAGAGTTGATTGATATGGATGTTCACCTTTCACCCGAGTTGGGCGGTAATTTGACCTTGCTCAGCGCTTTAGCAAACCCGACAGCCGGTGCATTGGTGTTTTTGACGTCACAATTTTTTAAAGACGATATGCGGCGTGCGAGTTTTGTGAGCTATCAGGCTAAGGGCACCTGGGAAGACTTTGAGATGGTTGAGATTGATTCTGAAGGTAACCCGCTTGAGTCCAAAGGCGGCTTAACTACGCAAACAAAACAGTCATCAAAATGAGGGGGCTGATTGTACGCCTTAGGTCGCAGGTTGGTGCCAGTAGAAGTGCCGTATTTTTGCAGATGATGTTGAAGTAGTGCTTTAATCATGCTCACTGCTTAATTTACTATGTCTTGATGAAGCTAAACCCAATGCAAAACACCTCGACGGTAAAAGTTGCTTGTTTGCAAATGAACAGCACAAATAATGTCCATGAAAACTTGGGGATCATTGAGCGTGCCTTAAGTGACGCGGACCCTATAGATTTATTGGTGTTGCCGGAGAATTTCGCGCAAATGCCTGCGCGCCGTGCTGAACAACACATAGAGTTGATGGAGGATGGCTCTGATCAAAGTGACGTTCAAAGCAATAATCAATATGACGGTCAACACAATCATCAAACTATCGTACAGCGCTTTTTAGTTGACATGGCGGCTCGCCACGCAGTGCATATTGTTGCCGGATCATTACCAACTCGAGTTGAGTTGCAACAAAAGCCATTTGCACGATGTCATATTGTGGGCCCTAGCGGTCCGCTCGGACACTATGATAAATTGCATTTATTTGATGTCGATGTGGCTACCCAAAATGGCAGCCAGACGTACCGAGAGTCAGACTCGTATCAGGCTGGCTCGAATACTTCCAAAAACACCTCGCTGCACACACTCAACATTGATCAAAACACCGTACGTTTAGGTGCATCAATTTGTTATGATCTGCGCTTTCCTGAGTTGTATCGTCAGTTCGCTGCATCGGGTGCACAGATGATAACCGTGCCAGCCGCATTTACCTACCATACCGGTGAAGCACATTGGGAGACATTGTTGCGAGCTCGCGCGATCGAAAATCAGGCGTTTGTGCTGGCAGCCGCACAAACCGGTGAGCATGCAAATGGTCGAAAAACATGGGGGCACAGTATGGTTATTGACCCGTGGGGTGATGTAATAGCGCGTCTCGAAACCGAAACGGGCTTGCTTTACGCTGATTTGGACTTAGATGGAATAGAGGCGCTCAAAGGCCGTTTTCCGGTGCATAACCACAGACGCATAAAGGCGTGAGATAACTTCCAAAGATAAATTTTCAAAAACCGCAGCTTGCTAAAATATCAACCCTCACACCGGCGTTACTTATGGCTAGTGATGAAGACAGATGTATTGGCAAATGAACCGTCAGAATACCGTAGTAGGCATAACTTAATATGAACGAACAACCTTTATCCATCGCAGATGCGGCCTTGCTCGAGCCAACAGGCTTGAATGCAGATAGCCTAAACGCGCTAATGCATAAAATGACCAATGTCGCGGACTGCGATTTTGCCGACCTTTATTTTCAGTATTCTAAGCACGAAACTTGGTCGCTTGATGAGGGCGTTGTAAAAACCGGCAGTTTCAACATCGAGCAGGGTGTTGGTTTACGCTCTGTCTGCGGCGAAAAAACCGCATTCGCCTACAGTGAAGATCTAAATTTGGCGGCCATTAATGCGGCTGCAGATGTGGTCACCGCAATTGGTCGTCAAGGCCAAGATGTTGCCCGTACCAGTCTTTTTAAGCCGCAATCGAATAAAGCACTCTATGCGGGTGTAGACCCAGTAGCGGCCATGCCAGATACTGAAAAAGTAGCGGTTCTTGAGCTTGCGGATAGACTGGCGCGGGCTCGTGATTCAAGGGTTAAAGAAGTAATGGCAAGCTTGTCAGCGGTTTATGAAGTGGTGCTGATTGTTACCAGTGACGGTCGCCAAATTCCCGATGTCAGACCGTTGGTTCGTCTGAACGTGTCGGTTATTGTTGAGCAAGATGGCAAACGAGAACGTGGCTCAATGGGTGGCGGCGGTCGATTTGGTTTGGATTACTTTTCGCACGATATTGTTGAGCATTACGCACATGAAGCCGTGCGCCAGGCCTTGGTGAGTCTCGAGGCGATTGATTCGCCGGCCGGCACCATGGAAGTTGTGTTGGGCGCAGGTTGGCCGGGAATTTTATTGCACGAGGCAGTGGGGCATGGTCTTGAAGGAGATTTTAATCGCAAAGGTACCTCAGCATTCTCTGGCCGTATTGGCGAACAGGTTGCTTCAACGCAGTGCACGGTTGTCGATGACGGTACTATCGCTGACCGCCGTGGATCGCTCAGCGTTGATGATGAAGGTAACACCACCCAAAACACCGTATTAATCGAAAACGGTATTTTGAAAGGTTACATGCAAGATGAGCACAATGCGCGGCTTATGAAAACTGGCGTTACAGGCAATGGCCGGCGCGAGTCGTTTGCACATTTACCCATGCCAAGAATGACGAACACCTATATGCATGCTGGTCAATATGAGCCAGAAGAGATTATTAAATCAGTCAAAAACGGCATTTATGCGGTTAATTTTGGCGGTGGGCAAGTCGATATCACATCCGGCAAGTTCGTGTTCTCGTCGAGCGAAGCGTATTTGATCGAAGACGGAAAAGTTACTCGACCAGTAAAAGGTGCTACCTTGATTGGTAATGGCCCAGAGGCCATGCAAACGATCAGTATGGTTGGCAATGATTTAGCGCTCGATTCGGGTGTGGGCGTATGTGGAAAAGACGGTCAAAGTGTACCGGTTGGCGTTGGGCAACCAACCTTGAAAATGGATGCCTTGACGGTTGGGGGAGTTAGTTTATGAGTCAAATAAATTTAGTGCGCGCGGCTGAGATTGCAATCGACTACGCCAAGCAACAAGGGATGGATCAGGCTGAAGCGGCTTTGCATCAGGGCGTCGGTATTTCGATTTCGGCGCGTCAACAAGAGTTGGAAACCGTTGAGAAACACAATGATGCGCAGCTTGTGATCAGTGTCTATAAAGACCAAAAAACAGGTTCAGCCAGCAGTGCTGATATGAGCGAATCAGGAATTCGTTCATCGGTGGATGCGGCGATCTCTATCGCACGTTTTACCGGCGCGGATGAATGTCTTGGCTTGGCCGATGCAGATATGATGGCTACGCAAGATAAGGACCTTGATCTGCACCACGCTTGGAATGCCGATATGTCGGAAATGGTGGATATTGCGCTGCGTTGTGAAGCCGCCGCATTAGATGCCGATCAGCGCATTAGTAACTCTGAAGGTGCCTCGGTAAGTTCTTACAGCGGCAATGCCGTTTACGCTAATTCGCATGGTTTTTTACGCAACGGCGCGGGCAGTCAACATAGTTTATCGTGTTCCGTGATTGGTGCCGATGATCATGGTATGCAGCGCGACTACTGGTATGACAGTGATCGAAATGCCGCCAATTTAGCCAGCCCAGAATCGATTGGCGCACGCGCCGCCGAACGAACATTGCGCAGACTTGGCGCACGTCAGATAGACAGTGCACGCGCGTCCGTTATGTATGACCCGATGATGGCCAAGAGCTTAGTGAGCCATTTAGTGGGTGCAATCAAAGGCGGAGCCATCTATAAAAAAGCCAGTTTTATGCTGGATAAAGTGGGTGAACCTGTGTTTCCTGAATTTGTCACAATCGCTGAAAACCCCCATAAATTAGGCGGTGCAAACAGTTCGATGTACGACGGCGAAGGCGTTGCCACGCCAGAATATCGACCGCTTGTTGAAGGTGGTGTGTTGCAAAGTTACGTTTTAGGCTCGTATACGGCGCGCAAGCTTGGTTTGCAGTCAACCGCCAATGCAGGCGGGGTGCGCAATCTGACGGTGTCCGATACGGGGCAAGACTTTGAGGCTCTATTGAGCCAAATGGGCACGGGTTTATTAGTGACTGAGCTGATCGGCTCAGGTATTAATATGGTTACCGGTGATTATTCTCGTGGTGCGGCGGGTTACTGGGTTGAAAATGGCGAATTGCAGTATCCGGTTGAAGAAGTGACCGTCGCCGGTAACCTGGCGGATATTTTTCAGAATATCGTGGCCATTGGTACAGACCGAGATGATCGCGGAAATACGCAATGTGGTTCAATTGTCATAGAAGATATGACCATTGCTGGCCGTTAGCGGCCAAATTGGGCCCAGTAAGGCCGCTTTAAACCAGTATTTGGCTTAAAAGCGTTTTAATGATTTCTTCGCACAAAGTATAATCACGCGCCAGTTTTGCCTGGGCGTATGTGTTTTTATGGTTACTTAGCTAATTGTGGGCTGAGTTTACTTATATATTTAGGTTTTACGCCCTTTACGATACCCTTAGTTAAGAAATATGCCGATTTATCAATACCAATGCACTGATTGTGGCCATTCAATGGAGGCTCTTCAGAAAATGAGCGATCCAAAGTTGATCGATTGTCCGGCGTGTAATGCGCCCTCTTTAAAGAAGCAGGTCACGGCTGCGGCGTTTAAGCTAAAGGGCACGGGTTGGTACGAAACCGATTTTAAGAATTCTGGTGCAAAGGCAGAGAAAAAGGCCGCCAATACCTCGGCTGGCAACACCAAAGCTTCAGGCAATAAGGCTGATAGTAAGTCTAGTTCAAAGAATAGTTCGAATAATTCGACTTCAGCATCAACTAAGACAGCCACCGGTTCGGATTGAGCTGGTGATCTATTTCGATTTCCATTAACCAATACGTCACTACATCAATATGACCAGCTTACGTAAGTATTTTGTCGCAGGGCTCTTAGTCTGGCTACCCTTGGTAGCTACTTTTGTGGTGTTGTCATTTGCGATCAATTTGATTGATCGAACTTTATTGTTGCTACCAATCGCGTATCGACCAGAAACCTTGATTGGTTTCAAAGTGCCAGGTTTGGGCGTCATACTCACCATGATCTTGGTGATCGTCACCGGCTTGATTGCGGCGAACTTTTTCGGTCGCCGTCTGGTTGCCGCATGGGAGGCCATTTTGTCTCGCATTCCATTGGTAAGAACGGTCTATGGTGCGGTCAAGCAAATCACCCAAAGCTTGTTTGCCGATGCAAGCCAGTCGTTTCGCGAGGTGGTATTGGTGGAGTATCCACGTCGTGGCATGTGGATGCTGGCTTTTGTGACCGGTGATACACCGAAAAAATTTAAAAGTGTGGTTGGCCAAGAGTTGACTAACATTTACGTTCCTACAACCCCAAATCCCACATCGGGTTTTTATATTATGGTGCCGCCATCCGATATTAAGCGCCTAGATATACCTGTGGAAATTGGTTTGAAAATGATTCTGTCTGCGGGTGTTGTTAACCCCCTGGATGACCCTATTGAGGCTGAGAAAATAGCCGCCGAAATCCGTGCTAAAGAAAAGCGAAAAGCGAAACGAGATAAAAAATGAATCCAATGCGTAGCCATAACTGTGGCCAAGTAAACGAAACCCTTATAGAGCAAGTTGTAACCGTCTCTGGTTGGGCGCATCGTCGTCGTGACCACGGAGGTGTGATTTTCATCGACCTGCGTGATGCGTCGGGGGTGCTGCAAGTGGTGGTTGACCCTGATGCAGTAGATGCATTTGCGTTGGCGGAAACAGTGCGAAACGAACACGTTCTGCAAATCACCGCTAAAGTGCGCCCGCGCCCTGAAGGCACTACGAATCCGGATATGCCTACCGGTATGGTCGAAGTTTATGCGACTGATATGGTGGTTTTAAACCGCGCTGATCCGATTCCGTTCCAGCTTGATGAAGACGATGTGAGCGAAGCTGTGCGACTACGTTATCGCTATCTTGACTTGCGCCGTGAGCCTATGCAAAAGATTTTCCGTTTGCGAAGTGGCGTCACTAAGTACTTTAGAGATTTCTTAGAAAATGAAAATTTTGTGGATATCGAAACGCCGATTCTGACTAAATCAACACCGGAAGGCGCGCGAGACTATTTGGTGCCTAGCCGGGTACATCAAGGCGATTTTTTCGCCTTGCCACAGTCTCCTCAGCTTTTTAAGCAGCTGCTAATGGTGTCGGGTTTTGAACGCTACTATCAAATTGCGCGATGTTTTCGTGATGAAGATCTGCGTGCCGACCGTCAACCTGAATTTACCCAGCTTGATATTGAAACTTCGTTTATGAATGAAGATGAAATTATGAGCATGATGGAAGACATGATTCGCGGCTTGTTCAACTCTAAATTAGACGTTGAGTTGGCTGCCGAGTTTCCGTGCATGACGTATGCGGATGCGGTTGAGCAGTATGGTATTGACCGCCCTGATTTGCGAATTCCATTGAAGTTAGTGTCGGTTACCGACCTAATGAAAGATTCAAGCTTTAAAGTATTTGCTACGCCAGCCAACGCCGATGATGGGCGTGTAGCGGCGTTGCGCATACCTGGCGGCGCGCAAAAGCTGAGCCGTAAAGAAATTGACGGCTATACAGATTTTGTTGGTAATTATGGTGCGCGTGGTCTAGCGTATATCAAAGTGAATGATGTGGCGGCTGGGCGAGACGGTTTGCAATCTCCGATTGTTAAAAACTTGTCTGATGAAGCATTGCAGTCGGTGCTTGAGCGCACCGCCGCGCAAAGCGGAGATTTGATTTTCTTTGGCGCAGATAAAGCCAAGGTGGTTAATGATTCCTTAGCTGCGCTGCGCGTAAAAATTGGTCTTGATCTTGATATGGTCGAAGCTGAATGGGCGCCAATGTGGGTTGTTGATTTTCCAATGTTTGAACGCGACGAAGACAGCGGTCGTTGGACTTCATTACATCACCCATTCACGGCCCCCAAGCTTGATCAAATTGATGAACTGAAAACCAACCCTGGTGATGTGCTTTCGCGGGCGTATGACATGGTACTTAACGGCACTGAAATTGGCGGCGGCTCGATTCGTATTCATCAAACTGATGTGCAAAAATTAGCCTTTGAAGCATTGGGCATTGATGATAATGAAGCCGAAGAAAAATTTGGTTTCTTGTTGGATGCATTACGCTATGGTGCGCCACCACACGGTGGTATTGCCTTTGGCATCGACCGGATTACTGCGATGATGTCAAAAGTCGATTCAATTCGAGACGTTATCGCTTTCCCGAAAACGCAAAAAGCATCGTGCTTATTAACCAGCGCGCCTAGTGACGTTGATAAAACTCAGTTGCGCGATTTACATATTCGCTTGAGCCCGGCTGCGCAAGCCGCTAAATCTCAAGATAGCGGTGAGTAGAGCTTATCGGTCTGGTATAGGTCTGCTGCGTGAGTTTCTTGGTTCTAAGTTAATTGAAGATTGCACGAACAATTGGCCGTCGTGATCGCTAAATCATTAAAGACCGCAGATTGGTTTGATCTAACAGAACACAATACGATGGCTGTCCCTGCGCGTGCGCGAGGGCTCATCACAGCTACCTCACTTGCTCAATTGCGCGATGCAATTGAGCAAGCACATGCGTTATCTCTGCCTTTTATGGTGCTGGGTGAAGGCAGCAATACGGTGTTTCTCGACGACTATCCTGGTCTAATAATTATCATCGCGCTAAAAGGAATTGAGGTTGTGCGCGAAGATCATGCAAATGTTGTTCTGCGAGTGGCGGCCGGTGAAAACTGGCATGAGTTTGTGAAGGTCTGTGTTGAAAATGGCTGGTTTGGCCTGGAAAATTTAGCGCTAATACCGGGTTTGGTGGGCGCCGCGCCTATCCAAAATATTGGCGCTTATGGGGTCGAGGTTGAATCTTATATTTCCCAAGTAGAAGTTCTTGATGTCGAATCCCAAGCCCTGCAAACTCTGAGTAAGGCTGAATGTAGATTCGATTACCGCGACAGTCGTTTTAAACATCAATGGGCTGGCAAAAAAATTGTTACAGCCGTCATTTTTAATCTGTCGAAGCGAGCGGCAGTCTGCATAGATTACCCAGCATTGCTACAATACTTTGCTAGCGAAACTTTCAATGCATCGACAAAGCCACCAAGCCCCAAAGACGTGTTCCAAGCGGTGGTCAAAATTCGATCTGAAAAATTGCCTTCACCGGCTGACATTCCCAACGCCGGCAGCTTTTTTAAGAACCCGATCATTGGCAATACTAGGCATGCGGCTTTAAAAGCAAGATTCCCAAACCTAGTATCGTTTGCAGTAGAAGGGCGCTTTAAATTAGCGGCGGCGTGGTTGATTGATACGGCGGGTTGGAAAGAAAAACAAATAGGCGGGGTCAGGGTTCATGATCAACAGGCTTTAGTGGTAATTAATCCTGAGCGATGTCGCGGCGATGCAATAAGGAAATTTGCCGTCGCTGTACAAACGGATATAGAAGAGAAATTCGGTGTTCATTTGGAAATAGAACCGTCTCTTATTGAAGATTAAAGCAGCTAGTGCCGACGTGCTGGGTGATTTTGAGGGCGGCATCATCTTCAAGGCGTTGTTAACTTGGGTGCATATTTCGAGGTTCGAGTATGCAATTAATGTGAAATCATTAAGATTTAGTAATGATGAAAAATTCCATGGTAGGGTCAGTATTAACTAAATAAGAATAAATAAAATTCTCTCGCTTATGAAATTCGGAACCGATAGAGCTCGGTGGTGCCAAATAAAGTGCAGCCACAGTGACGGACAACTGCGCTCCGCAGTTCAATGTTTTTTATTGGTTTTACTGAGTTTTTTTACCGCGCAACTTTTCGCGCAATCTTCCGATCAACTTGCCCTGCAACCCTCAGATCAACTTTCCGATCAAACAACAGACTGGGTTATCAACGAGACCAAAAAAGATACTCAAGAGGTCGTCACTGGTCTTATCGTTACTGAAGCCGCCACTGACACGGGTTCGGATAGTGCTGTTAGCGAGCAGGCGACTGCCGACGAGTCGAATATTCGAGTCATACCCTTAGTAG
>CAZEXS010000033.1:0-36023 GCA_964516915.1 uncultured Gammaproteobacteria bacterium | reverse complement strand
TTTTTGCTCGATGACCTTTACAGATATAAGGAAATAGATTCAGTTAAGCATTGCTCAAATCAACCCGAAAAACACTGATTGTTATAACAATCAGTTGACAGATCACACTTTCTTCATGCAGAATTTGAAATGATCCAATAATGGATAGTCTGTTCCTAGAAAATTGGATAAGTCTTTTAATAAGTAATTTTTAATAAAAATAAGAGGATAAGCATCAAGAGCACTAACTCGACATGCGATGCCTCATATAACACAAGCAACAATTAGCTTGACCCTAAAAACTGAGAATTAGTGACTCGAAGAATTCTCTCAATTTAGGCTTTTTAACTGCTACCCCCGGTTAAGAGGAAAGCTCTAAGGCAGCAAGCGATGACTAATTGATAAATTAGTCTATAGCCACCCCTACAAGATTAAACTAAGGAGGACCCTACCATGAAATTTAATCGCAGAATGGTTAGTTTGTTTTTTCATATCAAACGCCGAGTACCACTAAAGAACCGCCACAAAACACTGATTTCTGAACCACAGCTGGAAAAAAAGTTAATCAAGATTTACAAAGAGTCCGATGACAAAACACTCCGGGCCATGATTAAGACCTTTTTAAAACATGCCGACAGTGACTCAAAACCTAATTTCAGTCGGTTTCAATAGTAGAGATTGAATACCTTCCTGTTGCACATGGCATAATTGTAGCCAGGTCTTTGATTCAATTTAGTTTATAAACTAAGTTAAATGCAAACAGGCTATTTTATTCGCTCATTTATCAGCCTATAATGCGGGCACTTGAAAGTGCGATCGACCTTAAGCACAACTGAGTCAACTAAGAACTACGTCAGCTTTAATAAACAGTCTGTGTGGATTAGTACTTCGGTTTTTCTTAGCAACCGCTTTTTTCACGTAACACAATTTTCACCATAAACCGCGTGCAGCAAAACGCTCGCATGGTTTAGACAATTTATTAATGCTTTAACAGGAAATACCTATGGCTACTCTTACTGGAACTGTAAAATGGTTCAATGAAACTAAAGGCTTCGGCTTTATCGAACAAGAAAACGGCCCAGACGTTTTCGCTCATTACAGCGCTATTTCAGGCGGCGGCTTCAAAACTTTGGCTGAAGGTGCAAAGGTTGAATTCGAAATTAAAGATGGCGATAAAGGCCCACAAGCTGAGAACATCATCCAGCTTTAAGCTCAATCATCAAAAATCAGTTCAAAAAACCCGATGTGGCAACACATCGGGTTTTTTTGTGCCCAAACGCTCAGGCTACTGCCGATCTAAGTTCCGGAAACTTATGGCTTCCAGCAAATGGTTCTTATTGATCAAAGTCTCACCGCCCATATCCGCAATGGTTCGCGCAAGCCTTAATACTCGATGATAAGCTCGCGCTGACATATTCAGTTTTTCACAAACGCGAGCCAAAAAATTCAGGTGCTCGTCGCTTAGTTCGCAATGACTCTCTATTTCACGACTGGAAAGCTGGCTATTAAGCTTAGCCTGTCGAGCACGTTGTCGGTCGCGACTGCGAACCACGCGCTCTCTAATAGCCTCTGAAGTCTCGGATTCAGTATTTTTACGCTGCAATATTTCCATATCGATACGAGGCAAAAAAAGGTGAATATCAATTCTATCAAGCATTGGCCCAGACAGTTTTGCTCGGTATTTTTCAATGCTAGCGGCACTGCATCGGCAACGATCAGTGGTGTCGCCTAAAAACCCACAAACACAGGGATTACAAGCCGCAATCAACATGAAATTTGCGGGATAAGTCACTGCTCGGCTGGCTCTGGCAATGTGAATTTCACCACTTTCGATGGGCTCTCTGAGTTGCTCTAAGGCAACACGTGAAAATTCGGTAAGCTCATCTAAGAAAAGCACACCGTTATGCGCCATGGAAATTTCACCCGGTTTGGGAACTGACCCTCCCCCAACCAGTGCAGCCGACGAAGATGAATGATGAGGCGACCTGAATGGGCGCCGTTTCCACGACGACACATCAAATTCACCGAAGGCCACTGACTGAATTGCCGCCGTGGCCAAGGCTTCGTGCTGATTTAACTCCGGTAATATGCCAGGCAATCTTGAGGCCAGCATGCTTTTACCGGTGCCAGGTGGGCCAATAAAGATCATGCTGTGGCCACCGGATGCGGCAATTTCAATTGCACGCTTAGCCTGCGGCTGGCCTTTAACATCGGCAATATCCAGCGACGTTGATATTTCATCATGTTCTAATTTTGAGGAACAAAGCGCCATTTCGCCCTGCCCAACAAGTTGTTTGCACACCTGCAGTAGATGGTTGGCATGCCGAATGCTTGTTTGCTCCGCAAGACTGGCCTCTTGAGCATTATCACTTGGCACGACCAGCTCAGACCCTGCCTGCCCGCAGGCTAAGGCCGTTGGCAGAACACCTGACACCTTTCGAAGCGCGCCGTTCAACGCCAGCTCTCCAATCAATTCGATATTGGCTATATTTGCACCCGGCAATTGACCAGAAGCCATTAAAATCCCAATCGCGATAGGCAAGTCAAAACGCCCTCCGGTTTTTGGTAAATCGGCCGGCGCTAGATTCACCGTGATCCGCTTAGCTGGAAACTCGAAGCCAGAGTTTAGAATCGCGCCTCTTACCCGATCTTTACTTTCTTTGACCGCCGTTTCGGGCATGCCCACCGTCGAAAAGGAAGGTAAGCCATTGGCCAAATGCACCTCAACCATCACAGGTAAGGCGTCCACGCCAACTACCGCGCGGCTGCGCACCATCGCCAATGATTTAATGTTCTCTAGGGGTTCGAAATCCAAACCTTGCATATCATTCTCCTTATGATTTATTGGCGATAATAATCGCTTTAATGCTTCAGTCGCGTTAAAAATAAAGCGTCCATTGCTTCATCTCTATTTTCGCTAAATTTAAATTGAGTTTAATCTAAAACGATTTAACCAAACAATCTATTTCTATCTGCTGAAGGGTCGCTGGCAAAACCAAACTACTTTGCAGCGGCCTCTTCAGCTTGTATTTCTTGAGCCACTTCTCGAATCACATTTCTGAACCATTTGTGTGCAATATTATGGTGCAACAATGGGCTCCACACCATGTGGAGTTCAATATTTGGAATATTAAAGGGCGCTGGCACAATGGCCAAGTTATCAAAATGCTCAACAAGGTGGGTCGAACGTGTGGCCACCGTGGCAATCAAATCTTGCTGCTGTGTCAATTGGATGGCCGAGATGTAGTGTCGCGTGTACACGGATATGTTTCGTCGCTTACCCAGTTCGTCGAGCGCGATATCGACCCAACCAAGCTTTTGCACATCATCTGGGTTCACACCCGTTGCAACACCCATGCCGGTTTTATTAACCCAGACATGATTTGCCTTTAAATATTTATCGAAATTAAAATCATCTCTAAACGGGTTGTCTTGGCGCATGACGCAAGAAAAATTATCTTTCCACAACACCGACAAATGCAATGACTGCGGCAGTTGGTCAAATCGATTCATCACCAAATCAACGTTGCCTAGCTCGATGTCTTGAAAGGTAACATCACTGGGCGTCAATATATCCAACGCCGTGTCGGGTGCTTCAATCGCCATTCGCGAACGAACCCTCGGCAACAGTGTGGTTTCAGCGTAGTCGCTTGCCATCACTCTAAACAGACGGCGTGAACTGGTAGGGTCAAACTCAATTGTAGGTTGCACAAACAGCTCAATTTGCGAAAGCACGTTTTGCACTAGTGGCTGAAGCTCTTGAGCTTTATCAGTCGGCATCATGCCATTCGAGGTGCGAACTAATAAAGGGTCGTTAAACACCTTGCGCAACCGGCGTAGGCCGTTGCTCATCGCTGGCTGACTCAAGCCTAAATGTTCTGCCGCCTTGGTTACGTTACCTTCTCGAAGTAACACGCTGAAATAAACCAGCAAATTTAAGTCAATATTAGATAGGTTCACAATTATTCATTTTATGAATGGTGTTTCATCGATCATAGCCTAAGTTAATGATCACACCAAACTTTTCTAACTAATGAGCCCATCAGCATGGAAAGCTAAGCCACTGGCATTAAAAGGAATTGATTTAATTGGTCGCCGTTTTGGGCAATGAATAGGCACAAAAAAGGGGAAGCTATTGCTTCCCCTTTTCCGTAATTAAGATCTACGTAAATCGTAGTTAGTTACCTAGTATCTAACCTTGCTAGTATCTAACCTAGCTAGTGAATTCTGGGTATGCTTCCATGCCACATTCTGACATATCAACACCTTCGAATTCTTCTTCTTCAGTTACTCGCAAGCCGATAACCGATTTAATCGCTATCCAAACGATCGAGCTGGTTACAAACACCCAACCGAAGATGGTTACTGCGCCAATCAACTGACCTGAAAATGAAGAACCGTCATTAGTCAACGGCACTAACAACAAGCCAAGCAATCCGACTACACCGTGAACCGAGATTGCGCCAACAGGATCGTCAATTTTCAGTTTATCTAACATTAGAATCGAACCTACAACCAACAAACCACCAGCTGCACCAAATAAAGTCGCTAATGCAGGTGTCGGCGTAGAAGGTTCAGCGGTAATCGCAACTAGACCAGCAAGAGCACCGTTCAATGCCATGGTTAGATCAGCTTTGCCAAACAAAACTCGAGCTAATAGTAGAGCGGCAATCAAGCCACCAGCTGCTGCGGCGTTGGTGTTCATGAAAACCACCGCTACAGAGTTAGCGTTCTCTACAGTAGAAGTCGCAAGTACAGAACCACCGTTAAAGCCAAACCAACCCATCCACAAGATGAAAGTACCTAAGGTAGCCATTGGTAGGTTTGCACCTGGAATCGCACGAGGCGTGCCGTCTTCAGCATATTTACCTTTTCGCGCACCTAGGAACAATACACCTGATAGCGCTGCTGCCGCACCCGCCATGTGTACGATACCTGATCCAGCAAAGTCAGAGAAGCCAAGGTCGCCAAGCGTGTACAAACCGAATACCGCATCGCCGCCCCAAGTCCAGTTTCCTTGCATTGGGTAAATAAAGCCTGTCATTACTACTGCGAAAGCTAAGAATGCCCATAACTTCATGCGCTCAGCAACCGCGCCAGACACAATAGACATGGCCGTTGCAACAAACACAACTTGGAAGAAAAAGTCAGCAGATGGTGCGTAGGTTGCAGGCTCTTCTGCTCCGGCAACGCCGTCACCAGTAATACCGCTCAATAACGAGCTGCCTAGCTCTGGATACATAATGCTGTAGCCAACCAACATGTACATCGTACATGCTACCGCGTACAAAGCGACGTTCTTTGTAAGAATTTCGGTGGTGTTCTTTGAACGAACCAAACCCGCTTCTAACATTGCGAAGCCAGCGGCCATCCACATAACAAGGGCACCACACACTAAGAAATAAAAGGTGTCCAGCGCATAAGATAATTGAAAAATTTGATTTTCCATGATGTTGTCTCTCTATTTGATATCTAAATCTGTATTCAGGTAAAACTAAATGGCGTCTTCGCCAGTTTCACCGGTGCGTATACGAATAACTTGGTCCAGCTCTACAACAAATATCTTGCCGTCACCCACTTTGCCGTTATTAGCGGATTCGGTAATGGCTTCGATAGTTTGGTCGAGTAGGCTGTCAGCGACTGCCACCTCGATTTTAATTTTTGGCATAAAGTCAACGTTGTACTCAGCACCTCGATACAGTTCCGTATGGCCTTTTTGACGGCCAAAGCCTTTTACTTCAGTTACGGTCATACCCTGAATGCCGATACCCGCGAGAGCATCGCGCACGTCGTCAATCTTGAATGGTTTAATAATGGCTGTGATTAGCTTCATAGCACGCTTACCCTTTGGTTATTGGATTAATGTTTTATTAATAGTGGCGTAACAATTAATTGAACTACTGTAGAACTACTGTTTAATGGAACGACTATTAAATGTATGGAACTTGTTACTCGATGAGTCGTTGATAACCAAATCAACAAAACGTCGGCTAATTTATTCAAATTTACAAAAGCAAGCCGCGTGCCAACTTTTCAAATCAGTACTAATCCTTAATTTACTATGCAGACTGGATAGTAAAATTGCACCAAAGTGGGTCTAAACCGCATTTCAATGCTCCCAAATTGTGCATTTTTGCAAACACTTGCACCTATTTAGAGCGATGGGCTTGGAATTGAGCGCGATTTGCGGTCTTATGCGCATCAGCAAGCGAGCAAAACCAACAAAATGCCTACTATCGAAAGTTGGCATGTTGTTTGCTTAAGCTAAAATATCGAACTATAAGTGTCCGATGACATAAACAAAACGTTATCCCCTTCATTTTTTAGAAGAGAAACAAGAGGAATATATGAAAAACTCTATTAAAGCTTTATCAGCTTCTTTAATCGCCGCTGCGGTGATTGCACCAACAGCTCAAGCAGAAATTACTGCCAACATCGCATTAACTACTGACTATGTATGGCGTGGCATTTCACAAAACACCGATGAGAGCCCTGCTCTTCAAGGTGGTTTTGACTATGGTCATGAGTCAGGCTTCTACGCTGGCGTTTGGGGTTCAAACGTAAACTTCGGTGGCAATGAAAGTCTAGAACTAGACATTTATGGCGGCTGGGGAACTGAGCTTGATAATGGCGTAGGTCTTGATTTTGGACTAATTCGTTATTCTTATCACGGCGCTTCAGATTCAAGTGACCTTGACTTTACTGAATTTTATGCAGGCGTTAGCTATGCTGGCCTTGGTTTCACATACTCTGTTGGCGACGAGTTGGGCGACCAATACGAACTTAGCTATGGCTATGACCTTGAAGCTGTATCACTTGCCGTTGCATATGGTAGCTACGACGTAAGTGGCGACAGCGATGATTATGATTACTACTCTGCCGGCGTTTCTGGCAGTTTCGGTGGCGATTCAGACATCGGTTGGGATGTGACTTACTGGGGAACCAGCAGCGATGCAGAGGTTCTTTTCGGTGACGATCTTTCTGACGGCCGAATTGTGTTCACTATTTCAAAAGAATTCTAAGACATACCAATATCTAAAACATTGATATGTTTTGCTAATTCGAAGTAGCAACACCAGAAAAGGCCGCTCAGTTCGAGTGGCCTTTTTTATTTTACGGCCGATTTAATAGCACCGTTTTTACGTTTTATAAATCTATCTATGCTTGTTTGGTGGCTTACTTATTCAACCGGCCTTCCAGCTCACTAATCAGTTGCTCCATTTCATCGACTTTAGCCCGCGTTTTTTTGAGCACCGCTTTCTGTGTATCGAGTTCATCTCGACTAACCACGTCCAACTCACTGATCACCTCTTGAATGGCCGCTCGTAAATTTTCACGCACGTCATGTGAAACCGACTCAGGTAATGCGGCTTTGGCCGTATCAACGATTCGCTGTACTAATTCCGCCGCGCCAGCAGCATTAAATTGTGGGCCTTTAGTATTCATAGATAAAATATATAAAAATGTGGCGGTTAATTTCTAGATTCATTCTATCTTATCAAATCGTACTTTAGTTATCTTTGAGTTGTTAAATAGTCTTTAGCTACAAAATACGGCGCTTCAGATTTGCCAAGCGTATCCACGCCTTTGATCATACCTGCCGCCTTTTCGGCGATCATAACGGTGGGTGCGTTTAAATTGCCGCTCACGATGTCCGGCATGATGGATGAATCCACTATTCTCAAACCCGCCAGCCCATGCACTCGACACTGATCATCCACCACGGACATTTGATCAATACCCATCTTACAAGTCGAACACGGATGATAGGCCGATTCTAAGGCGTTCATTAGGTAATCATCAATGTCATCATCGGTTTGAATATGGCTGCCTGGGGCCAGCTCATCACCGGCATACGGTTGAAAAGCCGCTTGCGAGAAAATCTCACGGGTCAGCCTGACCGCGGCCCTGAACTCTAGCCAATCATCTTCATGCGACATATAGTTAAAGCGAATTCTAGGCTTATCTTGGGGGTTATTAGAGCGCAGCTTAACCCAACCTCGGCTTTTCGAGCGAATGGTCCCTACGTGGGCTTGAAAGCCGTGCGAATTATTGGGGCTTTGTCCGTCGTAACGCACGGCCATGGGAAAGAAATGATACTGTATATCTGGGTGCTCGACCCCGGCTCGGCTTCGAATGAAACCACCCGCTTCAAAATGGTTAGTGGCTCCTAAACCAGTCTTGGTCAACAGCCATTGGGCACCGGTAGCGGCTTTGCCCCACAGGTTATAGTATTTGAACAGAGAGATCGGTTGCGTACACGCCATTTGCAAATACAGCTCTAAATGATCCTGTAAATTCTGCCCCACACCGGGCAAGTGATGCCGCACTTTAATATCCATATCTTGCAGGTGCCGCTGTGGACCTACTCCTGACAACATTAATAGTTGCGGGCTATTGATGGGGCCACCCGATAAGATAACTTCAGTGTTGGCGTAAACCTTTTCTCGCTTGCCGTTACGCAGATACTCAAGGCCTATCACTTTTTTGCCTTCGAATAAAAGCTTAGTCGCCAACGAACGTTTATAAATCGTGACATTGGGGCGTGACGAGGCTAAGCGTAAATACCCGGCTGCAGCAGAAGCTCGCTTACCTTGCTTAGTCGTGCGATCCATAGGCCCAAACCCCTCCTGTCGGTAGCCATTCATATCTTCGGTATACGAATAACCTGCCTCTTGACCCGCTTTTATCCAAGCGTCAAACAAGGGGTTATCAGAACCTCCTTTGGTGACGTACAAAGGCCCTGCAGCGCCGTGATACTCGTTAACCCCGCCAGTGTGCGTCTCGGCTTTGCGAAAATAAGGCAAGCAATGCGCGTAGCTCCAATGATTCATACTTTGATCAAGCTGCGCCCAACGATCGTAATCCAACGCATTACCTCGTATATAACACATACCATTAATGGAAGAGCTGCCGCCATACACCTTGCCACGTGGACAATGCATAACTCGATCATTTAAATACGGTTCGGTTTCGGTGTGATAGTCCCAATTATAAGCGGTGCCGTTCATTGGGTAGGCGAGCGCCGCTGGCATGTGTATTTTCCATTCCCACCAGGGGTCTTTGCCACCCGCTTCAAGCAACAACACCGAAACATCTGATGCCTCACTTAGGCGATTAGTCAGCACACAGCCAGCCGATCCAGCGCCAACAATAATGTAATCGAATTTTTTTTCTGACATGCGATTTGTAAGCAAAGGGCTCAACTTAGACTAACCTTTACTCAAGCTTACTTCGCATCCAGCTGAGTCGTAATAGTTTTAGGCACGGTAGGCAGTTGGTAGTAGAGGGTGGGCTTCGGAGACTCAGTTTAGCGCTTTAAGACCTGGCGAACCTGTTTCAAGCCTCGAACAAATCGAGCAGGTCTATAGTTGTCTTCATCATTCAAACTATCAAACAGGGTATCGACACCCTCAATGATGTCTTTTCTTGATCGAGTTAGATCTTGTTCAGCATCCAGCACCTTTAAAACAGAATTAATCGCCATCGCTGATTGCTCTGCTGACGCGTAATCACGATGACTTGATGCCAAGCCAACGTCCACCAGTGCACTTAATATGACTAAGCCTTGGTCTGTACTAAGCGGTGTTTCTATTAACGCATTACGAATACTCAAAATGCGCTTTTGCAAAGCATTAATCTTTTGAGTGTCGCCTACTTTTACACTTTCCACATCTAACAAACCTTTGATCTGGCTCAATAATGGCGAAGCTTGCTCCGGCACCACGGCTTTCGCTATTTGATAGCTCGTCATCAAATACGCATCGTTATAACGCAGCGCGCCCGCGGGTAGCTTAGTCAATGGGTTTGCCGTCCACGTCACATTGCTCATTTCTTGGTGACAACCAAGGCAATCCATGTGTACCAGTTCTGGAAACAAGCCAGATTTAGGAAAGCTCTTCACATTAGCCAGAAATTGCTCAGCCGCAACCAATTGCCCCACCGCCCAAATCTGAAGCTCGGTAATATTGCCTTTACGCTCAACGTAATCATCGTCCACACGATAATGGGCAGGTTGAATACTGCTGAATGTATTCAGCTCGAAACTGAGCCTAGGGTGACCCGCGCCCATGATTTCATGCGTGATTTTTCGATCACTATCATTACCCACATGACAAGACACGCAGAGCTCAGCGCGTTTTAACGGATCTTCGGTGGCATATAAGCCTTTGCTAAGGCTCTGTTGATGATTGCCTGAGGTGTGAATTGAGAGATAGTCTTCGCCACCACCATGGCAGACTTCGCAAGACACACCATCAGCAATGGCAAACTCATCACCACGTTGTTCTTGTGGCACGTTATCGGCATGGCATCCCAAACAAAGGTCTGAACTCTCCGCGGAGCCAATCCCTAGATTCTTTGCGATACGCTGTGAATCTGCGGACAACAGTGTTTTGTATGCCCTAGCATGCGGGTCGTTCTCATTCCAGACTCTAAACTCATTGCGTAAAATATTAGAGTCGGCAAATGTGATATTGCTGCCATGACAGGTGCTTTGTGAACAGCTTGGCACTCCTAGATGTTTGGCCGCTTGGCTTGCATTGTCCTCTTGAGAATTGACTGAAAAACAGCAAAGCATGAAAACGATCAGAGCATAAACACCCCGATACGCACCGAGAAAACAGTTTGCGCCAACATCACGTGCGAGTTTGCCGATGCCAATTAGAGAGTATTTTTTGATTTTTGCCATACCTTGCATCATGTTTGGAAAACCCCGTTCAACCAACCTAATCCTTAGCTCATCAGAATGTCGCATTGCTCGAACTTGTTATTCAGCGGCTACTTAAGATGTCTACTAAGCATCTATCTAATATACCGATCTAAAATTCCGATCTAAAATACCTATTAAAGTACTTATTTCAAGTGCTTATCAACTTACTAGCCGTATCTATTACTAAGACCCGAGCCTAATGTTGAACGCCATTAAGCAATAAGTCAAACCCATCGCGTTTTTTAGGCCTTGATCGCTCGAACTTCATTATTAACTTTAATTTACATTTTTTTTGCTTTACTATAAACCCAAGGTCAAAACAAATAATGTGGATGGGTCCAGAATATTTGATCTTGTTTGGGTAAGTTTTCAGTAACACTCAATGCGACGTTTCGATTAAAGTTAGTCTTAGATATAGTTCCAGTTGAGCGTATTAGGTCGATGAAACGCGCATCAAAAAGCCAACTTTATAAAAACGACGACACCGTTAGTATTGGATGGAGTTAGAGCATTCTGACTATTCTTGACTGATTGTCGTTACAGCGCTTTTTTTGAGTTATTACTGGCTAGCTTAAAGTATCTTTTAAAAGCTATTTATTTTAAAAGCCATGCTTGAAACGCTCCTTTCAAGATCATCGAAAGCTGGTAATTGCCCTACCCCTGGTTAGTGGAATTGCTTAAGGAGCGATTAGATGGAGCAGTTTGAAGTAGCGGTCATAGGGTCAGGCCCTGGCGGAATGAGTGCAGCGGCTCATGCGGCTGAGTTGGGTGTGTCGCACGTTCTGTTAGAGGCATCCCCCAAACATTCAAACACGATTCAAAAATACCAAAAAGGCAAACACGTAATGGATACGCCAAATCGGCTGCCATTAAGAAGCCCGCTGGAGTTTGAAGCTGGCACCCGTGAGTACATATTAGACAAATGGGTAGAAGGCCTTACCAACACAAACACCAATATTCGATACCGTGCCGAAGTTAAGTCTATAGAAGGCGCAAAAGGCGACTTCCTTGTAACGCTCACTAATGGTGACCAACTAAAAGCTGAGCACATAATTTTAGGTATCGGTGTACAAGGCAATCCACGTAAACTACCTTGCCCTGGTGCTGACTTCGAACATGTGCAATACCAATTAGATGACCCCGATGAATACCAAGGCGAGCGCATAGCAATAGTCGGTGCAGGTGACGCAGCCATTGAAAATGCGGTCGGTCTGGCAAACAACAACACCGTTCATATTATCAACCGGCGCGACGAATTTGCGCGTGCCAAACAAGGCAACTTAGACTCAATAATGTCGCACATCAGCGATGGGCTAATCGAGTGTCATTATGAGTCTAACCCGGCCCGAATCGAAGAAAACCCAGAAGACGACAGTCGCTATATATTCTTTCTGAGCACGCCAACCGGCGAAAAACCGGTTCCAGTTGATCGAATCATTGCGCGTTTAGGCGCAATACCGCAGCGCGGATTGGTGGAGTCTTTCGGTATCGAATTTCCCAGTGATAGCCCTGCAGCACTTCCAGAACTAAGCAGTCAGTATGAATCCAACGTCCCGGGGATGTACATCATCGGGGCGCTTGGTGGTTATCCGCTTATTAAACAAGCGATGAACCAAGGCTACGAGGTAGTTGAGTACATTCGTGGTAACGACATCGAGCCAGCTGATCACCCGCTCTTAGTAGAGGCCTTCGACGGTTTGCCATACGACAACTCAGTCAGCGAGATTCTCGACTATTTACAAAAGGTGTCGCCACTTTACGAAGACATCAACCCTTTGGCATTTCGAGAATTCATTCTCGACAGTAGCGTTCGTTTGGTACCAGAAGGCGAGCCGCTCTGCGTGCAAGGCGAATTCACCGACACGTTCTTCGTGGTGGCTGACGGTAACGCTTATGTAAAATTACCCGGGGTTGGCGAGTTCCACTTTAATAAAGGCGGTTTCTTTGGTGAGCAAAGCCTAATTTCGGGTCGACGTCGAACCGCATCAGTGTTCGCCGGTAAAGACTGCGTGGTGATTGAAACCCCGCGTCGTACCATGGTAAAGCTGCAAAACTCGGTGGACTCGGTAAAACTAACGCTCGATAGAGCCTTTATGTTGCGGGCTATTCATTCGAAATTTACGCCAAATACGGCTCACTCAGAGCTTACCGAAGTGATTAATAATTCGGAACTTCGCACCTATGATGCCGAAGAGGACATCTACCGCCAAGGCGATGAAGGCGATGAAGTGCACTTAATTCGGGTGGGTTCGGTGACCACCATCAAAGAAAGTAACAACCGAGAAATCATCACCTCTTACATGCCGGTGGGCCACTATTTTGGTGAAACCGGCGCTTTGGGCGAAGGCATACGCAACGATACCGCGCGCGCAAACGTGCGAACAGAAACAATTTGCTTAAGCCGAGAGTCATTTCTCACCTTACTTGAAAAAGAAAAGTTAATGCGCACGCAAGTTCAAGACCATATGCGTGAACGCCTAACGGTCGAAGCGCGCATGGAGGCTCAGCCAAAAGGCGGCGAATTAATGTCTTTTCTGATGAGCGAAGGCCTTGGCGAAGGTACTGACGTTCTGTTAATTGACGAGGCGCTGTGCGTGGGCTGCGACAACTGCGAAAAAGCCTGTGCCGAATCGCACGATGGCAATTCAAGGCTAAATCGCGAAGCTGGCGCATCATTTGCTGACCTACACGTGCCCATTGCCTGCCGTCATTGCGAGCACCCGCACTGCATGAAAGACTGCCCGCCAGACGCCATTCATCGAGCGTCCGACGGTGAGGTTTATATCGACCAAGAGGCCTGCATTGGCTGCGGTAACTGCGTACGCAATTGTCCTTATGAAGTAATTTCACTGCAAAAGGACCCTGCACCAAAACCTAGCTTACTGAATTGGTTACTGACCGGTAAAGGCCCTGGGCCGGGCGGCAAAATTGCGCGAGGCGACAGCGACGTTAAAAAGGCGGTTAAATGCGATGCCTGCAAAGATTTACCCGGCGGTGCATCTTGCGTAAGAGCCTGTCCAACCGGCGCGGCGAAGCGGTTTAACCCTAAAGAATTTGTCGAATTAGTTAGCGAACGATTCGGTTAGTCATACACCAACCCTGATTAAAATAGTTATGCTGACAACACTGTTTTAATGGGTTATTTGAATAGACTTCACTAAAAAAAATAATTGTGTATCAATCAATAACAAATTATAAAAAAGCACGGTATTTCTGGGTGGCAACGGCACTCAGTTTAGCGTCATCTATTGCGTATTATTGGCATCAACCAATCAACTCGCCTAATGGCGGCACTTGGTTGGGTTACACACTTGGCACAATAGGTGCCTTGTTGATCGTCTGGCTGATGTTATTGGGAGTACGTAAACGAAGCTACAACTCAAATATGGGGTCAGTTCAAGGCTGGACATCGGCTCATGTCTACTTAGGTACCGCTCTGTTATTAATTGCCACACTGCACTGCGGGCTGCAATTCGGCTATAACATCCATACCTTCGCATATGTGTTAATGGTGGCCGTCATCTTAAGCGGCTTTTTCGGTATTTATGCTTATATTCGCTACCCCAATTTAATGACCAGTAACCGTTCTGGTGAAACGCTTGACAGCTTGCTAGAGCAATTACAAAAGCTCGATGATCAATGCGTTAAAAACGCCAAAGCAGCAAACTTAAGTCAATTGGTCGACAGTGCTGTGGTGGGTTGCAGCATTGGCGGCGGTGCATGGCAACAATTGCGAGCAAAAGACACATCGTCAATGATTGACGAGAACGAAAAAAAGGTAGAGAACTCGAATCAGGAACGAATTATTTCAGTTCTCGCTGAACAACTATCTCAAACCCAAGACAGCGAGCGATCAGGTCTGATTCAAAATCTTTTGGCGAGCTTTGCCGCAAAACAAACCTTACTAGCACGTGTGCGGCGCGACATCCAAATTCGTTCGATT
This sequence comes from uncultured Gammaproteobacteria bacterium, assembly GCA_964516915.1. GTDB lineage: Bacteria > Pseudomonadota > Gammaproteobacteria > Arenicellales > Arenicellaceae > Arenicella. The sequence goes on along the minus strand of CAZEXS010000033.1, from coordinate 21,390 downwards.
CTGAAAGCCTGGTTGTATATTCACGTACCCCTCTCTTTTGGGCTGCTGGCCGCGCTAACCGTACATATCATCGTTGTTTTCTTCTACTGGTAGCACCTCATGGCAAATTCCAACAAAGACAATTTCGACCACAAGGTTTCCTTAGAACAAACCAGATTAAGTAAGCGCTGGCCGTCCTGGTTGTTGTTTGTCGGCATTTTGAGTTTATTTCTAATCATCCCATTACTGAGCTTGGGAGATAAAGACCTAGCAAAGACGCTACGTAATTCTCCCCTTCCTTCTGACAACTCTTGGATTTCTGGCGATCTATCACCACCGCATCAAATCCCAGACCTAAACAAAAATTGTGATGCCTGCCATGCAAATGGTTTTGAAGTGGTGCAAGACACAACTTGCCTGAGTTGCCATGCAGCCACCAATCATCACTTCGATATCAACAAACACGACGTCGCTAAATTAGAAAATTCACGTTGTGCAAGTTGCCATCTTGAACATGAAGACCCATTGCAAATTGTCCGCCAAGATGACCAACTGTGTGTTGCCTGCCACAATGACATGGCCGAAACTGGGGTAGCCAATACCGATCTTATAGACGTGGATAGCTTCGGCAGCGAACAAAAGCTCCGCGGCACTAAAAAACCCCACCCCGCATTTAAAGTTTCCATGCTGCAACCAAATGGCCTAGCCGACCAAACGATTTGGGAAACGGTACGGGTTGCGCTTGCTGATTCACCTAAAGAACAATCTAACCTGGTATTTCCGCATGATGTTCATTTAGCGCCAGATGGCATCGACGCTCCAGAAGGCCAACGAATATTGCAATGTAATAGCTGCCATTTAAATGACGACGCTGGGGAATTAATGCAGCCAATTAACATGGTCAATCATTGCAGTGACTGCCACACCATGGTGTTTGATGAAACCGCTCCCGATCGCGTGGTGCCGCATGGCGACCCTGATACCGTGTTATTAACACTGGAAGAATACTATTCGCGCCAATTTTTACTAGCCGAGCTGGGACGAGAGCCAACCGCACAAGAAGTGAAGGATTTTATGCTCAGACGCCCAGGTAAAGCGGTGGTTCAGCGTGAACAGCAGCAGCAAACCTTGGCCAGCCCTTGGGGCAAAGCTAACAGTGTTGCAAAAGAAATTTTTGAACAAACCACATGTAAAACCTGTCATGAAACAAGTATCGATGACAGCGGTAAACATTTATCGAAATGGCGAGTAAACCCCATTCGCTTAACAACTAACTGGATGCCTAAGTCTGACTTTGATCACTTGAGTCATAAAACATTTGCTTGCGCCAGTTGCCACAATGCGACCTCTTCGGAAGATGCCACCGACGTTTTAATGCCTGACCTTGCGAGTTGTGAAGCCTGTCATACTGGTTCGCGAACTCATGAAAACAAACTTCCGACGACTTGTATTGGTTGTCATGAATTTCATTTGCCGGACCAAGCACCTTGGGGTAAGCCGACCGATTCCGCGGCATTACGTTTGAACAACTCGGCGCTCATGAACGGCAGCTTTGCAATTAAAGGCCAGCACCCTAAAACCGATAAACATTTAGTTTCGCAGCCTTAGCGAGGCTCGCAATTAATATGGCTGTACGGGAAGCAGAGAGTGAGTAGCAGTGAGTTACTAAAGACCAGTGATGCAAACTGACTTTGGTGAACTTTTGAACGAATTGAAAAATAAAAATAGAACACAGCGTAAAATATTTTTTGGAGAATTTACGATGATCAAAGTGCATGTTAAAAATGCCATTAAAAACAGTTCGACGAAAATGCTCTGCGCGGCCTGCGCAATAGGCGTGTTGTTTTCTGCGCACAATGTCCTAGCTCAAAACGTACTTAGCCAGGGCGAGGTTGCGCAAATTTTAGGGCGAGCAATCGCTGAAGCAAAGGCCGTAAACTCTCCAGCTACCATTGCTGTGGTTGACCGATCAGGTAACGCATTGGGCGTTTATCAAATGAACGGCGCCAACCCACAAGTGACGATTAGCTCAGGAAGGGGCTTGCCGGCGGGTAACGGCCTCGAAATGGCGGTAGTTCCTTCGTCATTCGCTGCCCTATCCAAAGCCGTCACCGGCAATTATCTAAGCAGTGGTGGAAACTCATTCAGCACTCGAGTCGCCAGTCAGATTGTTCAAGAACATTTTAATCCTGGCGAATTCAACCAACCTGCCGGACCGCTTTTTGGTGTGCAATTTAGCCAACTGGCGTGCTCAGACCTCACGGTCAAATCTGGCACTGAAGGCCCAAAACCCGCGCCATTAGGCCTGTCAGCAGACCCAGGTGGATTTCCTCTTTATAAAAATGGCGAAGTGGTTGGCGGCATAGGCGCCATTGCAGACGGTCTCTACTCGATCGACCGCTCAATATCTGATTTAGATCGTAATGTAGACGAGCTCATTGCTTTAGCCGGCACACGTGGCTTTGACGCACCCGCAACCCTCAGCCAAGTCACCTTAGATGGTAAATTGGTTCGTTACTCTGACGTTAGTATTTCAAGCTTAAGTAGCAACGGCGTTGAACCGTTAAGCGGCAATGGTCAGTTAATACCGGTTGATGGTTTTTTTGACGGCTCACTTCAATCGGGAGTGCCGTTTGGCAGCCCAGAGTCTGGGTTTGTTGGCACCACACGCTTTGGGGTTCCTGCCGTTGTACTGGGTGACCGCTTTATACCTAGAGATGGCACAGATGCCGCTGGCTTAACTGCCAACGAAGTTCAAGTCTTAATCGCAAACGCGTTGCGATTGGCCTATAGATCTCGTGCACAAATTCGTAACCCGGCGGATTCATCCGCCAGAGTCAGCATCTCGATTGTAGACAGTAATGGCGTCATTCTCGGAATTGCTCGAACGGATGACGCCCCGATTTTCGGTACCGATGTGTCTTTACAAAAAGCGCGCACAGCGGCGTTCTTTTCAAGGCCAGATGCCGGACAAATTCTGATAAACCATGGCTTGCAACATTATACTAATGCCGCACGCGCTTTCATTGGTCCCACAGCCTTAGCCGATGGTGTGGCGTTCTCTGATCGCGCAGGCGGAAATCTCTCGCGACCATTCTACCCGGATGGCATTAATGGCAATCCGCATGGTCCATTTAGCCGACCGTTCGAACAATGGAGTCCATTTAATGTGGGCCTTCAGTATGACATGGTTGCGAACTTAATCACCTCACTAACGACAAATTGTACTGGGATACCGAATTTGCCGAACGGCATTCAAATTTTCCCCGGCAGCGTACCGATTTATCGAGGTAGGCAGTTGATCGGCGGTATTGGCGTATCGGGCGACGGCGTAGATCAAGATGACATGATTTCATTTTTAGGGCTTCATAATGCAGGCCTAGAGCTTGGCGGCGCTATAAACAACGCTGACCCCGCTATTCGTGCCGATACCTTGTCACCACAGGGCGTACGCTTGCGTTACGTTAATTGCCCGCAAGCGCCTTTCATAGATTCTACTGAGGCCTTTCCTTGCAATGGCAAGTAATGCTAGTAAGCCGATACCTGAATATGATCAATCCTAAGAAAAGTAAACTAATCAAGGCATTGCGCGTCGCAAAACCCGTTTTGTTGACTGCGCTAACATTCGCGCTGCAGCCCTCCTACGCCGACAATCATGCGAAGGAGTTAAACCATGCTGAAAAAACGTCCACTAAAACTACGGCGACCGACAGCTTGCCGCCATTGGCTGTCACACCAGGCAATTCAAACAATAGCGATGCCGAAAAAGCGCGCCTATTTACACCGCTTGATTGCACGCAACTTAACGGCGAAGAAGTTAGGCAACGTCGTCGTCCAGGCTTTCCAGTATTAAGCTATGAGGCTGAAGATTGCCGAGATAATCGCTTGCAGGCGCCTCGCCCCACGCTACTGGCTGACCCGGCTCCAGTGCCGGATCGATGGCGAATTGTCGATAGCCTTGGATACGCTGAACGCTGGTGGGACCCATACAACGGGAACAACACTTTAAAAGGCGACAAACCTATTTTTGGCAAACCGGGCAAAGATTGGTTTTTCAATTTGTCGGCTATCTCAGACACCGTTTACGAACCTCGCAATTTTCCATTACCGGTCGGTGCAGCCACCACCAGAAATGCAAGCCAATTAGATTTAATCGCCGATGGTGACCAATACCTAATTAATGAAAACCTCATTGTCGAAACGGTACTCTATCGCGGTGATACGGTGTTTCGCCCGCCCGATCACGAGTTTCGGATCATTACCGTATTTAATGTTAACCATACGGTAGTTGACGAACGAGGGATTCTGAAAGCCGACCCCGAAGAGGGTACGACGCGAACAGAAGGCTTTATCGGCATTCAAGGTGCGTTCTGGGATTACCACATCCGCAATGTTTCTGATCGTTACGATTTCGACAGTCTACGGATAGGTATTCAGCCTTTTTCCAGTGACTTTCGGGGTTTTCTATTCCAAGACAACCAGTTTGGAGTGCGTTTGTTTGGCACGCGAAACAACAATATATTCCAATACAATCTGGCTTGGTTTAGGCGCTTAGAGAAAGAACTAAACAGCGGTTTAAACGATATTGCCGACTCGCTGCGCGACGATGATATATTTTTCGCGAACTTGTACTGGCAAGACTTCCCCAGTCTAGGCTTTATATCGCAAGCGTCAATCACGCATAACCGCAACCGTGAAGCCGACGATTTTTTCTTCGATGACAACTCATTCATCGCGCGCCCCAGCTCTCTAGGGTTCGAGCGTGGCCGTGATTACGACGTCACCTACCTAGGATTAAGTGGTGATGGTCACTTCGGTCGCAATAACCTAACGTACTCTGCCTATTACGCCTTTGGTGATCAATCAAACGGCGTATTCAGTAATGAAGAGACGGATATCGACGCGTATTTCTTTGCTGCCGAATTATCAAGAGACTATGACTGGATTCGTGCTAGAGCGTCTTTTTTGCATACCAGCGGTGATGACGATCCTTTCGATACCGATGAAACAGGCTTTGACGCGATATTTGAAAACCCGCAGTTTGCCGGCGGCGATACCGCGTTTTTTATTCGCCAAGGCGTGCCGCTTATCGGCGGTGGGCGTGTCGCCTTAAATGGCCGCAATTCAATTATTCCATCCCTGCGTTCATCGAAAGAGCTTGGGCAATCAAACTTCACTAATCCTGGCTTAACGCTTATTGGTATTGGTGCCGATTTTGATATCACCCCGCAAACTCGCCTGTCTTTGAACCTGAATCAGATGTGGTTTGATGACACTTCAAGTTTAGAGCTTGCACGTAACCAAACCAGTATTCGCAGTAATGTGGGTCAAGACTTGTCAGCCGCACTTATTTGGCGGCCTTTTGCCACGCAAAATGCTGTGTTTCGCTTATCCGGCGCAATTTTAAATCCTGGCAGTGGTTTTGAAGACCTGTATGGCGATGGCACCCCCTATTCGGTGCTCGCCAACCTAATTCTGGCTTATTAATTATTTATCCGTATAAATGCAAACAACCATTGAGTTAATAATGACAAAAGGGACACCCCGCACTCGGCCAATTTCAGCGCGAGCGCGCCATGCATTCGCCTGTGCGATTACCTTACTATTGTGCGGGGTATGGTCAGGCAACGTGATTGCCGCGGGCGGTGAAACGCCAGTAGACGTAACCTATCCGTTTTACCCACCTGCGCCAAAAGCACAAACTCAATCGGCTGCGGACGACAAATCATTGGGCTGCGTTTCGTGTCATACATCCACAGACCGGCACACCATGCACAGCAACCCCGGTGTGATTTTAGGCTGCACCGATTGTCATGGCGGCAACTCGAAGGTCACTTGGAAAGGCGAGGCAGCGCATGGCGATTCAAGCCATTATGATGCCAAACATAAGAAAGCCGACGACTCTGACAGCCACGGTGATGATCATGGCAAAAAGCATGGCAAGGGCTATAAAAGCTACCCCGCTGATTATCAAGCGGCAATAGATTCGGCTCATGTACAGCCAACATTGCCTAAGACTTGGCATTACCCATCAAGCGCCAATCCACCGCACTCGTATACGATTCTGAATACTGAAAGCCCTGAGTACGTGCGCTTTGTGAACCCTGGCGACTATCGCATTGCCGAAGAAGCATGCGGTGCCTGCCACTTACCTATCATTAAGGCAGCCAAGCGTAGCCTGATGAGTACCGGCGCCATGCTGTGGGGCGGAGCCTCTTACAACAATGGCATCCTTCCCTACAAAAACTACATTCTCGGCGAAGCGTATACGCGTGAAGGCATAGGCGCATCGATAGATGGGCCGCCAATGAAAAACGCTGGAGAACTGGCCAAAGCACACGGCGTGCTGCCCTCGTTAGCGCCACTTCCCGCCTGGGAAACGGTGCGCCCTGGCGATGTGTTTCGAGTATTCGAACGAGGTGGCCGCAACATTAGTAATTTGTTTCCTGAAACTGGCTTACCCAATGCGCTAGGGCAGTTGCAAAGGCTTGAAGAACCTGGCCGGCCTGATATACGCCAGTCTAACCGTGGCCCCGGCACCGGTGCTCGCATATCCGTGCCGCTAATCAACATCACCAAGACACGGCTTAATGACCCTATTTCTTGGTTTCTCGGCACCAACGATAACCCAGGTGATTATCGATCATCCGGTTGCTCAGGTTGTCATGTGGTGTACGCCAACGACCGAGACCCGAAACACTCCGGCCCGTATGCCGAATTCGGTCATCAAGGTGTCACGCAAACATCTGACCCGACCATTCCTAAAAATGAATCGGGGCACCCACTCAAACACGAATTCACCCGAGCAATCCCAACCTCGCAATGCATGATCTGCCACATGCATCAGCCAAATATGTTCGTGAACACCTACCTTGGTTACACAATGTGGGATTACGAGTCAGACGCTCCGCACATGTGGCCAGAGGAACAAAAGTACCCAACCGACTCCGAAATTCGAGAGATCAACGAACGTAACCCAGAAGAAGCGGCTATTCGTGGTAAGTGGGGTGAACCAGAATTTCTGGCTAAGGTTTCTGAATTAAACCCGAAACTCAACGACACACAGTTCGCTGACTATCACGGCCATGGCTGGAATTTTCGAGCCGTTTATAAGCGCGACCGTGAAGGCAATTTATTAGATGCCGAAGGCGCAAAAATCAGTGACGAAGACCCTGAGAAATTCAAGAAAGGCGTCCACATGGCGTCGATTCACGCTGACAAAGGCATGCATTGTTCCGACTGTCACTTCTCACAAGATTCTCACGGCAATGGCCACATCTATGGCGAAGTAGCCAATGCTGTCGAAATCGACTGCGTGGACTGCCACGGCACGGCCGATAAGTACCCCAATCTAACCACTTCAGGCCCCGCATCCCCACCCGGTGGTAACAAGTTGGCCACATTGCGCAACCCCGATGGCAAATTACGTTTCGAATGGGTCGATGGAAAATTGATCCAGCGTTCATTATTAACGCCCGGTCTTGAGTGGGAAATGTCTCTGGTGAAAGACACGATCAACCCTAATCACCCACAATACAATTCCAAAGCGTCTCGGGCTAAAACAGTTAGCAATGATACCGAAAAGCAAGAATGGGGAGATGGGGTTGCGTATGACAATCGCGCTCACCAAGACGAAGAGATGGAATGCTATTCATGCCACACATCTTGGACCACCAGTTGCGCTGGCTGCCATTTACCGATTGAAGCCAACTGGAAAACCGACAAAAATCACTATGAAGGCGGCGAGTCAAGAAACTACGCAACCTATAACCCGCAAGTAGCACGCGACCAAATGTTTCAGTTGGGTCGTCGTGGTGGCATCAATGGCGGTCGTATCGCACCAGTAAGGTCATCGTCAGCGTTGATATTGTCGTCAACCAACGCCAACCGCGAAAAAATCTACATTCAACAGCCGCCTATCGCGTCAAGCGGTTTCAGTTCACAAGCGTTTGCGCCACACTTTCCGCACACCACACGTCTGACCGAAACCAAAACCTGTACTGATTGTCACTTGTCTGAGGAAAACGACAATAATGCGATCATGGCGCAGCTACTGCTGCAAGGCACCAATTTTGTGAATTTTGTGGGCTATAACGCCTGGGTCGGCGGCGAGAAAAGTATCTCAGCCGTGACCGTCACCGAGTGGGAAGAGCCGCAAGCGGTGATCGGCAGCTATCTGCAAAAATACGCGTACCCTGACTGGTTTAAAGACCATCAAGAGCGCAAGCAAAAGCTAAAAACCGAGCATAGCCATCGCTCAGCTCGCGCCTCCTGTTTGCAATTACGTGGCGAATACTTATTCGTTGCCGAGGGTAAAAAAGGCTTTAGAGCGTATGACGTGGCGAATATCGCTAACAAAGGCTATAGCCTGCGCTTTGTCACAGCCCCGTTCAGCCCCATCGGGCAAGACACGCGTATTAAAACCCAAAATGCCACCTGTATGGCCTTGCCCACCAATCAAAACATCGCGCCCGAACGTAATCAAGGCGAATTGATGCGCGACATAAACCAAGAACAACCATTCCACCCAATTTATAACTATGCATTGGTGACAGACAGTGAAAGCGGTCTAGTCGTGGTTGACGTCAATACCTTGGCCGACGGTGAATTTCGCAACAACGACTTAGAAGCAAAGCTTGTTTGGAACGAAGGCGGTATTTTAAACGGCGCAAAACACATTACTATTGGCGGCCATTACGTTTACATCATTGCTGATGCCGGTCTGGTAATTTTAGATTTGGATGCCCCACTGCAACCCAAAGTAACTAAGGTCATTCCACTGAATGACGGCCGAGCGACCGCCCTACAGTTTAGGTATTTATTTGTTACCGATGCCGACGGATTGAAAGTGGTTGATGTTACCCAGGGTCAAGAGCCAACTCTCTTGCCCAATAACACCATCGCCATGAATGACGCTCAAAGAATCTACGTTGCTAGAACTTACGCCTATGTGGCTGCAGGCAACGAAGGCTTGGCAATTGTCGATGTTAAACAGCCAACGCAGATGAAACTGCTGCAAAAATTCAATGCTAAGGGACAACTAAATGACGCTCGTGACGTGGTGGTTGGTAGTACTAATGCCAGCTTATTTGCGTACGTTGCCGACGGCAAAAACGGCTTAAAAGTGCTGCAGTTAACCTCACCCGACTCGCAACCTAAGTTCTACGGTTTTAGCCCTGAACCAAGGCCTGAGTTAATTGCATGGCGTAAAACCAAGTCGCCGGCAATTGCACTTTCCAAAGGTTTAGATCGAGACCGAGGTGTTGATGAAACCGGTGGGCAAATCGCTGTCTTTGGACGATTGGGTTCCAGACCATTGAACAAACAAGAAATGCAGAAAATGTATCAAAACACCAAAGGCAAAATCTGGACGGTGAATGATACTCCTGATGAAAAGGACCGAGTCGATGCTAAATAAAGCGACGCGACACATTCCCTTTAAAGGTTTAATCCACAGCCTTTACCTGCTGGCGGCCGTAGTGCCAGCCTTAGCGTGGTCGGCACACACTCCTGGTGCCGTTCACGACAACGCGCCCACCCTGCCCCACTACGCGCAAGAGAAACATCTAGGCGTGGCTACCTGCGCTAATTCGATGTGCCATGGGGTTAGGATGTTGAATGAACCAAGCAATGTTCGTCAAAACGAATACCACACTTGGTTACTTAATGATCGTCATGCTGGCGCTTATAAAACGCTATTAAATGAGCAATCCAAAAGCATTGCTAAAAAACTGGGTTTAGCAAACGCCGCCACCGCCGACATCTGTTTAGATTGCCACGCGGATAACGTGCCGGTTGAGAAACGCGGCAGCGAGTTTCATATCAGTGACGGGGTCGGCTGTGAAGCCTGCCACGGTGGTTCAGAAAAGTGGATTAGTACCCACACCATCACGCCCTACAATGCCGAGCGAAACTTTGCCGATGGCATGTACCCTACTGGCCCACTGGCCAGCCGAACTCAGTTGTGCACCTCCTGCCATGTTGGAACCGCTGACAAACTCGCCAACCACAATATCATGGGTGCTGGGCACCCTCGGCTTAGTTTCGAGCTAGATACCTTTATCGCACGCCAACCTGAGCACTACGACATAGATCAAGACTATCTAGAACGTAAAGGTGATGGTCGTAGCGATTACGATACCCCGATTAATCGAATGTTAATTGGCGCGGCGTTACACGCAAGAGCCACGGCGATAAACTTGAGCAGCAAACTCATGGAGCACCCGCAAGGCTTTCCAGAAATAGCGCTTTTCAACTGCCACAGTTGTCATAAATCATTAAACAACCCTAAATGGCAGCAACGACCCAGCACGGTTGGGCTGCGACCAGGCTCAGTACGCTTAAACGATGGTAGCCTAATTCTATTAGCGGCCGTCAGTGGTGCGATAGATAAACGCCTACAAGCCAGCATTGAACAAAATATTAGAAACCTGCATGCCGCATCGCGTGAATCAAGCAACAGCGTTAAAGCCATCGCAGAAACCTTAGTACAACTAACTCAAGAAGCCGAAGTCACCTTTAATCGCACCACCATTACTAAAGAGAACAGCCAGCTGATACTCAATGAGCTAGCTCAGTTCGGTGCAAATGGCGAATATCAAGACTACACGGCCGCTGAACAAGCCATCATGGCCATGATGGCGATAAATCAACAATACCCCGGCAGCGAACAATTAGAAGCGGTTATAGGCAAAGCATTTGGCTTAACCGGTAACGACGAACGATATCAACCGCAAAGATTGAAAGCACTGTTACAGCAGTACCTAAAATCGATAAAGTAAAAACTTTAGTGTTCTAGTAAGGAATTGTTTGATGGGTTTAAAACAAATTAGACCCAAGCTGCGCGGCGCACTAATTTATCCATATTCCATTAGTGACTTGGCAGTCAATTGAGTCCAGCGCCATATGCAAGGTCAGCCCAAGACCTACCAACCTAGTCTTAGGTATAAAACAAAGTATTCCATATAAACAAATGAACCCTAATTTGTGCAGTGGGTGAAAGCCGATACTGCACCGCGTGGCATCATAAATAGGGTTGGCCACTAAATGGTCTAAGTCCACCAGCATTGTGCTGACTAAAACTAGGTAAGCGCCCTGCCAATTCTTTCGAAAGAACACCAGAACGATAAGAGCTGGAATTACAAAGTGGAGAGCGATATGGATCATCTTATACGTTGGGTTCTATATTGAAAGGAAAACACAACTGACCTGAGATACTCCAGCGAGTTTACGCGCATAACCAAAGACTTTGAGAATGCCCTAAGTGGGAATTAGCGGCTTGCCAAAACTAACACAGTTTTAAGTTGAGCGAACCGCAATACTAACGAAAATGCATTAATAGCGCGAGCATTGTCCAACGCTCACACAATAACGCTGCGCAAATGTGCACCGCACCCTTAGTGCCATATGCGACGTTTTGCATCTGTATTGAATCATTATTTCTAAGCTTAAGTATTAAAACGATAATAATTTTCAGAGTTTCCACTCTGATACAGCACGGGAGCAATGATGAAACACTATTTAATCAGCCTATTCATTCTGTCAACGATATTACCGTTTGCCATTATGGCCGACGATAAAGATGACCTCATAGACAAGGTTATCCATGCTTATGGGGGCGATGCCGTTACTAGCCTTAAAAGCTATCAAATATATGAGCACTATTTAGGCCCCGCGACTGGTCAAAGCCATTCCCCAAGCATCACCGAAATAAACAAAACAGCGGTAAGCCTGATTGTGGAAACTGAAACGGGCAGAAGCGCTTTCGACACGCTAAACACCGGGCGCGCAGGTTCGTTTCAAGGCTCAACCATAAGCGATGGTAAAAGTGCCTTTAATATCAATTTTCAAAATAACACCTTCGGTACGGCTAACAACGCAGACTACCGCGCGTTCGGGGGCAGCGCGATCAGAACATCAGATGCCGTACTGGTATATGAACTCAATAGGGTTAGAGAAGAAGCTATCTTGGAGGAATCAGAGAATCATTTGAATCGGCCACATAAAGTTATCACAATGCCGTTCACTCAAAGCCCAGATTTGCACCTGTACATAGATTCTGAAACCTTTTTAATCTCAAAAATGGTGCGCGTACATCAAGCCTTTGGGCGATTAAGCTATCTATTTTCAGACTACCAACAAAATAATGGCATCACCTACGCGTCGACTATCCATTTCTCTTTAGACGGTCAACCCAACTTAATAGGCACTAAGAAAGAAATAAAGTTTAACGGGGCTTATCCAGACTCATTATTCAGGGTGCCCGCTGGTTTCGCCGAGCAAGGGGAACGAATTGACACGTCGACCATGAGCGCTAACCCACTCTCTAAACGCGCGGTTCATGTTGGCGAAAACGGCGCGTTTTCTCTGTTCGTTAATACATCAATGGGCACAATTGGCGTTGGTGGCAGTGCAGGTTTAGCTCAACGATATCAACACTATCAAAGAAACAATGACGTTTCTAAACCACTAACCTATCAAATTATCACACACCATCATGCCGACCATTTAGATGGCATTAACGATGCAGTAAAGCTCGGTGCCAAAGCCGTGACCGTGGCAGCTAATGTTGACGTCATTGCCGGCAGATTGGATTCTGAGCTCCAAGGAAACAATATCATTTCGATTGACAAGCGCAGCACCCTGGGAGAAGGCGGTGGCCGAGTTGAGCTGTTCGAAATATCAACAATTCACGCGGACGGTTATCTACTGGTGTACGTACCCGCGGACAAATTGCTTTTCATGGCTGACCATTACGGTTCACCATTTGCAACCGGGCTACCCACAGCAAACCAAAACAGCGTAGACATGCTAAAGGCGATAGACGAATTAGGGCTGGATGTTAAACAAATTGCTACAGCACACAATGCTCGAATTTTCACAATGAAAGAGCTGAGAAGCTCAGTCAAAAAATTCAAACCCACTAACTGCTCGGGCAATCGCCCTGTTTGTGCATAGTTAAAAAAACGTTGACGAAAAGAGGTGAGAAATCATCCATCGATTGTCTTGGGCGCGCATATCCAGCGCGCCTAAACTTTCACACCTAAACTTCTACTTTTATACCAGTTTCTTGCGCAAAAAATAGCTAGTGTGACCCTTTGGCATATCTGGCAATTCACCAAATATCCAATAACCCGACTTAAGATAGAAGTTCAACGCTTGGAACGTCGTGGTTTCCAATCGTATATTAGAAATATTCTTGGCCAATGCATATTGCTCTATAGACTCTAATAGCTTTGAACCCCAACCACCTTTTCGAATATTCTCATCCACCCACAAACCTTGAACATGCATCCAGTGCCAGTTAATTTCTCCAAGTACCCCACCAACAACCTGTTCAGATTCGTCTTTAACAAAGGCCGCTACCTTTTCATTCAAAACAGAACCTGTGAAGGATTCGTTATAACTTGTAAGCCCGGACTTCAAAGCTTGAAAGTCTGAGTCCTGTGGCGGTAAAACGCTGGTTAATTTCATTATTTCCAAGTACCGGCTATATTAATTACTCTTCTTCACAGTCGTAGCCTGCCCCCGCAAAGCTATTTCTGTTGAACTCCAAATTCCACTCTAAACTGCACTCTAAATTCAATGCCTTTTTATATGTTTTTATAAACATCTGGATTCCAATTCTCCATAAAGGTTTCGGGATTAGCCAACTCGGTAAATCCGTATTTTCTATACAGTTCATGGGCATCCATCGTCGCCAATGCAATTCTTCTAAGACCTTGCATTTGGGGGTGACTCATTATCTCTTGCATCATCCATTTACTGAGCCCTTTTCCTCGGTGCTGATCAATCACATAAACATCGGCAAGATAGGCAAACGTGGCTGAATCAGTAATCATTCGAGCGAATCCAACTTGCTGGTCTTGATCAGTGAACAAACCAAAGCAGAGAGAGCTTTTTATGGCCCTCTGTAATGTTTCAAGCGGTATGCCTTTAGCCCAATATGTTTGGGATATAAAGTCATGGATTGCTTCAACGTCCATCTCACTTCTATTATCGCTAAATCGATAACCTTCAACCATTTTCTGACCCCAAGCGGTTGTTCGCCCTATCCAATACTGCGTTACATTTAATTTACTTAGCTGATCGCGCGCGCCAAAAAAACTAGTTAATTTTTAATTAAACAGACCTTTCATACGCTTCTAATAACCACTTTGTAACGACTTCATCAACTTCAGAAATATTTTTCAATTGAATTCTGTGAGTACACATGGCACCAAACGGTCCAGAATTTTCGAGCCGACCTTGCACTTCTACTCCAGTCAGTTTTAATCCCAAATCTATTCTTTTTTTCGTTGCGGCTTTGATTAAAGCAAACTGCTTTTTTCTAATAAAACTGACACTCCCCTTTTTCGGTGTGACCGTAATATCTCCGCCAAATTTATTGATTTCGAGTAGCAACTTTTCATAGATCGGTTTGAGATTTTCTTTACCACTATATTGGTTGGCTACCAAATCTTCGGACGAATTAGGATCTTCCTTTGACAACGCAACAATCGTGTTTGCAAAGCCATGTGTGACTCCATGCTCGTTCTTTAAAAAATTAACAGCCATTGAATGTTTTTCAAAATTCTCCTCTTTTAATATTTGAAGCCACTCTTTTAGATTCTTACCTGTCTTCTCAGGCATGTTATCAATCATAGTTTGTAGAGCCTTATTCATATTATTCACCTTAAAATTTAGAAAGCCTCAAGACGCCTAACATCGGCATCTATTGGTACGATCAAATCATTCCAGCAAAGTATGAGGCTTTGTTTCACTACTAGTTTTAATCTAAACCAAGATCATATACAAGCTGTGATCCAGTATTGGCCTGCTATTCATTAGAGCCACACTAAGTTACAAAGGTAAAATCTTTAACACCTAAATAGTTGCATATTTATGCAACTATGCAATAATAAGTCAATGAAAGACGATGAAATTCAACAAACCGCTGAACTTCTAAAAGCACTAGGAGAATTCAATAGGCTGTCTTTAGTTTACAAATTATGTGAATGTGAAACACCTCAAAACGTGATGTGCCTCTGTGACTGCTGCAATGTCGATGCATCCGTTGTGTCCCGTCATTTAAAAACTCTGGCTGATGTCGGCGTTTTAAAATTAAACAAGAAAGGGCGAGAAAGAACCTACAGCCTTGACCGAACTAACGTGGCAAAAGAGCTTAGAGCTCTTGCGACAAAAATTGAAAAAAGTACAACTTAACCTTCTAATCGGAGAATAGCTATGAGCGAAAAAAACTGTAAATGTGATTGTAAAAAGTCAGAATGTTGTCAGAAGAAAACCTGTAAATGTTGCGGTGAAACTTGCTGTTGCTAACACCTCGATCACGGGCGTCGCTTTTTTTGCGGCGCCCTATCAACATGATAATATTTTATCTTACTCGCTTGCATGTTCAGTAACATGCCACAGCTCGCCTGATGGCCCCCACAAGTAGATAACCTTTCCCCAACGTTCTTCTGTGATTCCCTCATACCTTGTATTAAAACCCTCAGCCTTTTTGATGGACTCAAGGGCATCATCAATGTTTGGCACTGCCAACTGAAGCATAAAATTATTTTCAAGCTTCTCTTCATCATATTTGTAAAGGAAAAAGCTACAGCTACCACTACTAATAATAGTCAGGTCATCCGTCGCATCGTCACTGGTAAAGCCCAAAGCCTGATAGAACAATTTTGAGGCTTCAAAATCTACCGCAGGAATGAACGGTCTAATATCCATTGAATTCATATTTATATCTCTGTGCAGCCAACGCTCATAAAGTGCTGTTTAAGCCGGGCTTCGTTTTATACTGCGCTTCTATTTTTAGCTTGCTTCAATCTTCTTTATCTTGAAGAAGTCTATTATGGCTTTAATGACATAACCTAAATATAGAAATATTACGGTTGTTATTAACGCAATGTCCTGCCATGTTCGCCCCATGTCACCGGGGCCCAGCTGACTTTGGTACATCACAGTCGTAAAAACAACACCAACCATTAGTAAAACTAGAGCAACTGCCGTGGCAATGAATAACTTTAGTATAAGGAATATCAACCTTTTCATTCAAAACCAAGCCTATAAACTAAACGCCTCGCTTGAGAACAATGCAGGTAGAGACCCTAGACCAACCATAGAGACTTTGCGACGCAAATCTAATCTACTCACCAGTCCCCACAAAGCCCACCATACGTGACACGAGGTCACCGTCTTTTTCTACGTAGTACTGACCCAACTGAACTTGCTCCGAGCCGTCAGGTGCAGCCCCTCCGAAAGCGACGGTGACACGAGTCACTCCGCCAACAGTGTCGCTTTTTATAACCTTTGCCGACCATCCAGGGGCATTTTCGGTAAACATACCCACATAGTTAGTTAATGCCGCAATACCGATTACGGCCTCTGGCGTACGTGGATCGTCATAACTTATATTTTCGCTCACAGAGCCAGTTATTTTTTGGGCTCTAAGATCGGCATTTTCAATTTGCCATGCTTCGAAAAAAGTCGTAATACTATCTGGCATATTTATCTCCTATTTACTGACGTTTAAGTTCTACCTTTTGGGTGTGACTGCTCTATTACTGATATTTTGGGCGATGCACGCAATCTTTGCCTCGACTGCCTTATTCAATACACACCTCTATTGCATTTTCCCCACACCATTGAATTAATGCATCCCTTTGCTTTTCAGCTTCATAGTTATACCAGTCATCTAACTTATCGAGAGTTGCAAGAAGTGCTTTATAACGTTGATACGCCCCTCTTCTACTAAATATTGCCTGAACCTCGTTAAGCTGTTTAGGCAGAAACTCATAGGCAAAATCCAATACCAAGGGCTTTCATAAACCCAGATCTTTTTTACTATGCATTAATACGTATTTTATAGAATCGTTTATGTCTTCGGGTAGTTTATCTTCTGAAGCGTCAGAATCATAATGTAGCTGCCCAGTTTATCTATTCAAATAAACTAATGGCTCCCCGATAATCGAGTCGAACGAACTGATCTCCAGTGCTATTTCAAGATCTGAAGGTAGAATAGACATAGTTTTTAGGCCCCTCTTTTACCAAGTACTTTTCTTCGCCTTGCGACCTTACCAAAGTGACGAAATACAAAACTTGGGTTAAGCTCAAGCAGCGATTTACTAGTGATATTTTTTCATATCACTCTTCAATAAAACTAAACTTGCAATATATCGCGACAAACAGTGAAAGCCTTACGGGACCGACCCTATAAGTGCGTTTTCCCTACAATTGGCACATAATAAAAGTCTAATTTCATCTTATGAATTAGCTTCTACGATATCGCTTACCGTCCTTTTCGAGCTCCACAAATATTTTATTAATACCACTAAAAGTACAGTTGGAATCAACAAGACTATTAGCGTTACGTACGCTCCTTGATTGAAGCTTGCTACCAAATTCTTTGTGACCACGATCAGTAACGTTATAGGGATTACGGAAACTGCTCTAAAGAACAACTTGCCACCTAATCTATCAATTTTAAGTAATATATTCTTCATCTAATTTTCAATATAACTAACATCTAGTTTTTCGAACTGTAACTTATGCCGCCGCAAACAGCGAGCAACTTATTGCGAGACATAATCGGACAAGAAGGATTCATAACACGCCCCGTAAAGTGAGTGAAACGACCGCAGCAAACTTGTTATCTATCATTTTCTTTTGGACCGACTACTTTGAAATAACGATAAAAGCTACCAAGTAATACAATGAACGAAATCAGTGTAAGCAACAGTACCTGAGTTGTTCGAACTATTGCTCGGTTGTATTCTTGTAAGTAATGAAGTATTTCTTCCGGTCTTTCTATTTGTCTAACCGAATCAGGGTAACCGAAAGAATATAACCCGGGAACGAAGGGAAGGCTTAACCATAGTATTGCCATAAAAACGCCAAGCATTATCATTTCTAATCTAAGCAGTCTAAGAGCTCGCGTTCTTACATCAGTACTTTTCCACATAAACTTTCGAGACAACACACTGACAAATACCCAAAATATAATAACCGGCAGTAGCACTAAGTTAAGATCCATATTTTCAAATATATTTACCACACTTCAACTCCAGTATAGATAACGCGCCCGAACTGCCGTAGGCAGCATTTTGGTTCTTGTTAAGTTTCATTGCTTTGGTAATTGTGTATTTTTTCTTTATACATTTTTTCAAAAGAGTATTTTTGTCCTTCATTAAAACACCTATATGGGACTGGCATTGCCCCTTTGCCAATATCAATTAGAAAAGACTTCGATAAAACAAGAATATAGTTTACTTTTGAAAATTCAAAACTTACATCACCAGATTTTGATTTTCTAGAAATAGAATTTTCTCTAAAGACAAACCTACAATTTCCCACCGCCCTTTTTTTGAAGAAAAAACTAATGGAGCCAATGCTAGTCAAAAGAATTTTGGTAAAAAAGCCACAAATTGGCTGATTAGTAGGTAATTTTCCTGATTTTCGATAAATGGCGATAATTGGATATGCGTCGTAGAGAACTTCTAAGTACTCAGAACGCTGATAATCAACACTGATTTCCATCCAGTAAACTTAACGCTTCAAAAACGGGTGCGCGATTAGCGCGTCCGAGCGGCCGGCTTTATTTGATTTGTTAGTTTGCATTCAAAATACTCCCCGACACTAAACTTAATAATAAAATCAGTAATGTGGGTAAAAGTACACGAACTCTGTTTGCATACTTTTGAACTTCATCATTATTTATACTTTTCCACTTTCCGTTAAATGCCAAAACAACTACGGCTAGAGATATGTTTGGGTTACATATAGGTGGCATACCTTGATAAAAAAAGCTCAAAGACCCTTTCTGAATTAGCCATTTTGGTTTAATTTCATTAATCAGTTTGTAAAACTGATCGATTGAGAAAATATAAATCGGAATTCCGATTATTAGCAATAAAGAAAGTGTGTGACTAATCATTTCCATAGTCAAACCAACGCCCTTAAAACGGGCGCGCGTCTTTTTGCGCGTCCGAGCCAGCTTCGCTGGCGCTTTGATTTTTAAACTTGTTATATGTATCTTTCAATGCAAGACTCTCCATTGGAATCAAGTTTTATGGTTTCCCTATCTTTAACTGTAAACCAAATAGTTGCTGATTCTTTTATCCTAGAAGCGTAAATTCTCCTTTTGAATTTTGAGGAAAATTCAAAAGGAGAATTTACATCCAACTTTGATATAGACATGTATAGACAATCATCACTTATTCCATCCTCGCGGATCGTCAAATTATCTTTACCATCTACACTCTCAAAAAAGACACCAAGCCCATCATCAACCAGTTTTACGCATTGCTCACTAAGAGAATACTCAATTTCCAATGCCTCGCCACTGGCAATTGAGTAAGAATTCTCCAGATCACTAAACGAATACCAAATTACTGCTGCGAAGTTAACTTCCTCCTGATGATAACCGCAACTCAAATGATCTTCGGTTTCTGCTGCTTTTGAATTCTGAAACAAAATCACTATCAGGGCTAGAACAATGTAGTACATATAACGTCTCAATAATAGGCCGAAGCACGCAGTGCAAAGGTCCAGCCGTGAGGCGGCATTGAATGACTTGTTAGAAAGCATTTAAGTACCCGAGACTAAGACGCTATGAACTGCGGGCTGCATAACTGATATGTGCATATCGGGAACTAGAATCGCCGCATTGTCAGATATTAATCTACATGCCCCTGGTAATGACACTCCATTTTCGCTAGCTATAAATTCCATATCTTGCTCGATAACAGTTTCTAACTGTGGCTTTAGCATTTTATAAAGTTTTTCAACATCTGACGGTACCGCTGAAATGGCTTTTACAGCTATGGAATATTCATTTTGGTGTGATTCTTTAAAAGCATTTGTAAAAGGAGAGATGTCGACGCCCTGACTTTGACAATACTCAGCTCGCTGCCTGAAATTTACAAGGTAAAAGCCAAGAAAAGTGCCAGCCGCTGTTTGTACTTTTTCTTTTGCTGTACCTTTGGAATTGATATTTTCCTCTGCTTTCTTGATGGCTGCCTCCTGAACAGCCAAAACCTCCGGTTCATCTGGGTTATTTTTTCGGACTTCTTCTCTTATGGCTTCGATTTCCGCGTTGGCCTTATTCACGGAAGAATATTCTCTGTAGTAGTCCATGCCATACTGGACAGCAAAGAATGCTGCAGCAAAAGAGATGATCGATATTATGTGTTTTCCCATCGTTATGTAATCCTTCAGTGTTTTTCTTTCTAACGCCGCTTGCATGGGCGCGAACATAGTGAGCGTCCAAGCACTGTAAGTGCGCTCTTATGGTCAGCCTTGTTATGTTGTCGATGCATCTAGACTACCTATTAATTGAGCAAGTTGTTTCTTTCCTTCCGCTGTAAGCGGAACGATAGAATCATTTGTTTTTTTCTCATCCAAATACTTTGGGTTACTAACAATGTAATCGTATTTTTCTCTTATTTTGTCGAAGTTAATATCATAAGAAATTTTGACACAACAAAATTCATCAAAAGCTGGATAATCTATCGATTCATCTATAGTGCTTTCAATAATTGATTTTACTTGATCGCTAGTCGGTCGATAGGTTTTCGCACTTAACTTATTCAAAAATAAGAATAATATAAACACAAATAAGATGAAGCAAATTAGTAGAGATAACCAAATCATAATTTACTAATCAACATAACGCCTTTAAAGCGGGCGCGCAAAATGCGCGTCCGAGCCGAAGGCGTTACCGTTTTTATTCTTGTTAGTGTGTTTTTGCATTTGCCAATTTATATGTTGTAAATGAAATAAACAGTATTGCTACCAATAGCGATGGCGCAATAGTTGGTAGTATCTTTGGCGTTTCTGCCACTATGTGCGCAGAAACCAAAATGGTTGATAAACCCGCAATCATAATGGTTGGTGAAGCCAACAATTTAAGCACCCTTAATTCGAAATAGTTATACAGTTTAGTTAATAAGAAAATCACAATTAACGTGGCAAAAAAGCTAAAAAGACCCTGAACTAAGCCTGCTTTAATGCCAGCAAAAATACTGACTTTATAATTTACGTAAAACGCCCAGCAACTCCAAAGTAAGAATCCTTGTATTGCAGCGTTATATTTGTAACGCGTGCTTGTCTCTTTCATCACACTAACGCCCATAACAGAGGCAAGCACTAGCTTGTCCCATTCTGTTTATTCTTGTTAGTTTTCATTTTTCCTACGCTCCTCAAGGATATATTTTCTTAAATTTCTCTCGCTTCGCATTACGTACAAAATGACAACCTCGTCATTTATTAGGCGATAAAAAATTCTACAAGGTCCAACAATCACTTCACGGTAACTTTTACTACCTAACTCAGGTGGCACTCGCCCAGATTCGGGTGAGTCAGAGAGTAAATCTACTCTTGAAAAAACTCGTCGCACGAGTTTTTTTGCCGCACTAATTT
>CAZEXS010000032.1:0-37570 GCA_964516915.1 uncultured Gammaproteobacteria bacterium | reverse complement strand
CTTTGCTTGTCCAAAGAAACCGAAGCAAAGAAAGACCCCGCAAATGTTGGCCCCTACGGGGTACCCGAATTTAGTTTTCTATAATTGGCGCTGCGCAAACTCGCTTTGCTCAGACACGTGCTCGCGACTACCCCAATTATAGAAAACTAAATTCGGCCAACCATTTTTAATGCGGATTTTTGAAACGCCTCGCCTTCGGCATACGTCTGTAAGTCGCCTTAAGCGGTCTTTAGCACCACCAGTATGCGACCTGTGAGCTTGCTGATATAGCAAGAATGGACACATCGCCACCAGTGCAAGAGCCATTATAGAAGACGTAGCTGCTGGGAAATGAATCTGGCCACCAGTTGGCGAAACGTGGCGATGAAAAGTGAATTTCACTACTTTGTATTTGCTTGAATCTGGAAAGGTCTAATGGGGTTTTGCCAAGAGTAAACTTTAACCAGACCTCGTTTGAGTCAATATCATGTTGCTCCTGAATGGAAGATATATCATGTGGAAATATATCTGGAACCCACATTCCATTGTGTAAGTCTGCAGAATACTCTTGAAAATGTCTATCCGGTTGCTCTGTGTAAGCCAGCATGAAAAGTGAACATGTTGCAAATAGAATAATAACTAAAGCCAATATTAGAAGTTTTTTCATGAGTTAATTCGAAGAACGCCTAGTTAAAGTGCAGCGTTTAAGCTGTCGACTTTGAGCTGTTTGTAAAGTGCTTACCATTTAACCTAGTTTTTTGGAGCGTCTGGTCGAGTTCAAGCTTTTAAATGTTAATGCTTACACCTTAATTGCATCGCGCCCTAACCTAGCGCAAGCGGCCAAAATTTCATTACAGGTTTGTTTTAGTTCGTCTAGGTCAGTGCCTTTTGCTACAAAGATCACTTTGTAGTCACTGAATTCGGAGTTTTTATCTTGTGGGTAGCTGCCGATATCAACATCGGGGTGATTGTTCTGAATGTTTTCTAGCTCAGCCGCAATCTCACCTTCGCCGGCGTTGGCGTGAATCGCCATGTTGTGAATCTGTAAGCCGGTATCCAAATGCTGTATTACACCTTCAAGCATCAGGCGCATGATGCTGGGTACGCCAGCCATAACGAATACGTTTTCAATGCGGTAACCCGGAATTATGGAGTGCTTGCTGGCAATGATTTGGGCGCCTTCTGGGGCGTGAGCCATGCGTTGAGCGGCTTTAGTAAACGGTATACCTTTTTCTTTGAAACGTGCTTCTACCTGATCGAACACCGACTGTTGAATAATGTTGTTAACGGAAAATGCGGCCGCTACCGAGTCTGAGGTAATGTCGTCATGCGTGGGGCCAATGCCACCGGTAGTGAATACATAGTCGAACTTGGCTCGCAGGTGGTTAACCGCTTCGACGATTTCGCTTTCGATATCAGGAATAATTCGAGTCTCACGAATTCTGATTCCTCTAACTTCAAGCTCTTTAGCTATGTGTGCCAAGTTTTTATCTTGAATACTGCCCGATAAAAGCTCGTTGCCGATAAGGATGACTGCTGCGCTTAACGTGTTTTTCATGGTTGTATGGGTTTGACCTAATGTTAGTTTGGCGAAAAAACCAGTTCGTTTGTTATCAATGTTGAAGCTTAAGCACGGATCTTGCATTTTCACTGGTGATTCGCGCAATTTCCGGTGCCGTTATATTTTTTACTTCGGCCAGTGCCTGCAAAACGTGAGGCAAAAACTCAGGGCTGTTGCGTTCTCCCTTGTGGGCTTCAACGGTTAAATCGGGCGCATCGGTTTCGAGAACGATTGCTTCTAAGGGTATTTGCTTGGCGAGGTTGCGAATAACTCTGGACCTGCTAAACGTGAGCATTCCGCCAAACCCCAGTTTAAAACCCAATTCTATGTATTTGTGCGCATGCTGAATGCTGCCATTGAAATTATGGATTATGCCACCTTCCACCTTTACTTCGCTTAGTACGTTTAGGCATTCGTCGTGTGCTTTTCTTACGTGAATGATGGCGGGAAGGGCATTTTGCTTTGCTATAATCAATTGTTTGGCGAAGAATACCTGCTGTTTTTCGCGATCAAGATTCTTCAAATAGAAATCTAGACCAATTTCACCGACCGCAATTGGCCTAGTGCTCGATATTATTTCATTCAGTAAGTTCAAATGTTGAGGTTGATGCTGATCAATGAAAATTGGGTGTAATCCAAGCGCTAAGTGAAGCTGGGTTTTTTGTTTGTGGCTGTTCGGTGCATTGTCATTGCTCAGGGCTGTTGTATTACAAAGGTCGATGGTCTTTTGCCATGTGTCTTTACTCACGCCTGGCACTATAATGTCGCTAACTTGATTTAGTCGACATGCCTCCAATACTTGGGCTCGGTCGCAATCGAACGCGGCGAAATCTAGGTGGCAATGAGTGTCGATGATTGCGGTCATGTTGCCAGTGTAGCTTAGGCGAAGCACGGTTTAAATATAGCCGGTGAAAAACCACAGATTTATAAACTTTATTCTATGAACCCAACTAGCGACTCTTCGAGTCTACCCAAAAAAAACGACGCCGACTTAGCACGACGATTCGGCGGCATTGCACGTTTGTATGGCGACCAAGGCTTAGCACGCTTGGCAAACGCGCATGTCTGCGTTATTGGCATAGGCGGTGTTGGTTCCTGGGTGGCCGAAAGTTTGGCGCGCAGCGCGATCGGTTCAATCACCTTAATAGATCTAGACGTAGTCGCCGAATCAAACATTAATCGGCAATTGGTGGCGACGGAAGATCAAATAGGCCGAGATAAGACAGCGGTCATGAAGCAGCGTATTGAGTCTATTAACTCAGCTTGTACTGTGTCTATTGTCGATGAGTTTGTTGATGAAAATAATATCCCCAGTTTAATCACTGAACGTTTTGATTTCGTGGTGGATTGCATTGACGATTTTCGTACTAAAGCGTTTTTGATTGCGCATTGTAGGCGCCGTAAAATCAATGTTATTTGCACCGGTGGCGCGGGTGGTCAGGTGGACCCAACTAAAATTCGCCAAAGTGATTTAAGCCGCACACAGCACGATGTGTTGTTGGCTAAGACTCGAAAACTGTTGCGACAAGACTACGGTTTTGCTCGCAACCTAAAACGTTCTTTCGGTGTGCCTTGTGTATATTCTGATGAGCAGTTGGTTTACCCTGATGGCGAAGGTGGCTTGAGCGCTCAACGGCCACCGCAGAACCCTGAAGGTGGTAGTTCCAATGCGCTTAATTGCGCCGGTGGTATAGGGTCAATCACACACGTTACCGGCAGTTTTGCTTTTGTTGCTTCCGCATTCGTTTTAAACCAAATAGCTCAGAATGACTAAACCTAATCTCAATGCGGCGGCTTTACACTCGCACGCTTCGCAAGACTCGGCACAAGATATTTTGCTGGCCACTCTAAATGCTCGCTATATCCATAGCGCATTTGGCTTGCGTTATTTGAAAGCCAATTTAGGTGAGTATGAATCGAGGTGTGCTATTCAAGAGTTTACCTTGGAGTCGCGCCCTGAAGACATTGTGGAAAAACTCCTCGAAGCTAGGCCTAAAATGATTGGCTTTGGTGTGTATATTTGGAACGTGGTGCAAACTGAAAAAGTGATCGCGCTACTTAAAACCGTGGCACCGGATATCGTGGTTGTTCTCGGCGGCCCTGAAGTTAGTTATGAGCAAGATGGGCAGGCGATTATTGAATTGGCTGATTACGTTATCACTGGCTGGGGAGAAGTCAGTTTTTATAAACTTGTAGACGATTTTCTAGGTGAATCGCCGATTAGCGAAACCAAGATTATTACCGGTGAGCAGGCCAAGCTTGCGGATATCAAAATGCCGTACTATTTGTACGATGGTCAGGATATCAAGCACCGCGTGCTGTATGTGGAAGCCTCAAGAGGGTGCCCATTTAAGTGTGAGTTTTGTTTGTCGGCATTGGATAAAACTGCCTGGCCATTTGATCTTGATCTGTTTTTAGATCAGATGAGTGAGCTGTATGATCGCGGTGCGCGCCATTTTAAATTTGTCGACCGTACGTTTAATCTTAAGGTTAAAAACAGCCTTAAGATCATGCAGTTTTTTTTGGATCGAATGTCGGACGATTTATTTTTGCACTTCGAAGTCGTGCCAGACCATTTGCCCGACGCATTGAAGGAAATGATTGCGAAATTTCCAGAAGGGCAATTGCAGTTTGAAGTGGGTATTCAAACGTTTAATCCTGAAGTTCAGAGCCGTATTAGCCGTCGGCAAGATAATGCCAAGGCCAAAGCTAATATTGAATGGATAAAAAATGAGAGTAAAGCTTACCTGCATACCGATTTGATTTTTGGTTTGCCGGGTGAGTCTTTAGAGAGTTTTGCAGAGAGCTTTAATGAGTTGGTAGCGCTTAGGCCGCACGAGATTCAAGTGGGCATACTAAAACGCTTAAAGGGTTCGCCTATCATTAGACATACCCAGCAACATCAATTGGCGTTTAATCCGAACCCGCCATTTAGCATAGTTTCCAGCGATGTGGTGTCGTATCAAGATGTGCAATTTATGGGGCGCTTTGCCCGCTACTGGGATTTAATAGCAAACTCTGGGCGCTTTAAACACAGCATTGGCATGTTGTTGGGAGATCAGCCTTTTGGTAACTTCCGTATCTTAACGATTTCGCTATTTGAGCGCTCTGGTCAAACGCATAAAATCTCTTTATTGCGTTTGTTTGATTTGGTGTTCGATATAGGCATTGCTGACCTTGGCTTAGACCACGAAGTGTTAATTAATGTCATTAATCAAGATTTTGACGTTTCTGGACTCAAATCTAAGCCTAAATGTCTCAGCCGGGACAGAAAACATACGTTTGTCCAGAGTACTATTAAAGTACAAAATCAGAAAGCTAAGCATTCGAGTCGTCAATCTAGGCATTAGTGGTATTCGTAGTAATATCAGAAGTGACCGTATCGATTGAATCAGTAGAGAATGGATAGCCACTGAAAAGAACTCTGTAGGTCTTGCGTGAGTAGAGTAGGGTCAAAAGCGCAAGGCTCTGTGGTGGGGTAGGCCTAACCAAAGGTGAGGATTCGCTTTTGGTTAGGCTTTTTTAATGCCTATTCGATACAGCCGGAGAGCTATTTTGATGCATTGGTTTCAGTCGAGTACCAATTGTCAGGACAAAACCCTTTCGTTATTGTTACGTTTTTGCCGCACAATGCCAGTGATCAACCAAACCAGCAGAGCGAGCGCTAACAAGGAAATTAGCTTTACCCAAATTAGCCAGTTCGGCTGGTAGTCCATCTTGATTTTATAAACTCTACTGTCGGGTAGATACACGGCCCGCATAGCAACGTTAGATCGTTCAATTGGTAATTCTTCGCCTGAGTTTAGATCACGAGCTATCCATCCAGGATAATAACTGTCATTTAAGAACAATAGGGCAGGCCCTGTCACTGACGCGAACTCTAGGCTTGAGCCATTGTCGGCTTCAATTGCAACACGGCTGAACTGGTTTTTATAGTCATCGCAATAGTTGCTCGTAGCGGAATTGATGGCGACCATGCCTTGCAAAACCTCGATGCCATTTTTAAGTAATGTCAGCGACTCTTGGTCGCTGGCATGGGTGACGCACTCACTCGCTATAAAGGCGCGCGGCAGCGCGTTGTGTTCGAAATAGATCGAGCGTGTACCGTTGTCGTATTGCACCAATAGTGAGTCTCTTGGCGTTTTCAAAATGCCTTGTTCTTGCAACTCGCTTTTCTGCTTTTTTAATATCAGTGGTATTGGTGATGAGTCCTGATATTGTTTGTTTATTTCATCCACTACTCGAAGCGTAAGTTGGTAGTTTTGTAACGGTAATTCATGAATAGGCAGCCGTATGCGCCATAGACTTGAGGTGATGGTTTTTTGATCGATGGTCTTAGCACGTTTGCCGCCATTATTGGTGAGCATCCATCGGTGGTTTTTTCCATCATCGAATTTTGCCCACACTGTGGTGGCGTGGGGCAGGCTTTGACTGTTTACCCAGTCGGCAATAAATATAGGGTTTTCCCGCTTCAGATCAAAGCTAGGGTCGGTCCGAACGTGAGAGGGCTCTATGGTTGTGCTTGTTTTGTATTCGGACCAGTCGGGTTTCGAAAATGTGGTTGCATGAATGGTGGTTAGGTTATTTGAAAGTAACCAGCCAGACCAATCAAAATGGGCATTGCGAAGCGGAATGTAACCGCCATATGGGGCATCGTATAGCGCTCGTCTCACTAATCTAAGCTCGGCCGGCAACATCGCAGATGCACCATTGTCGATGGTGGCTAAGCCGGTCTGAATATAATCACCAGATTCGTCTCGTGTACGAAGTTCGTGCTTTGGCAAACCTGATTTTGATACTGCCTCCTCGATTGCCAGCCACTCTTCCGTGGTACGAAACAGTCGATGTGTGTTTATATCTACAAAGTTGGCTTTGACCGTGTGCTTTTGTTCTAGCACGACACCCAGCAGGGCGATCACACCAGCCAAAAATGCCACTAGGCTGGTGGGTAACACTCTAATTAGCAGATTGATTCGAAGTAGGTGAATTAAATGAAAGCTGATGATCGCGAAGCTGATGATTAGGAATAGCCAAACAAACGCAAAGCCATTATTCTGAAATTGCATTGTCCAAAAATCCCTAGCGCCCATCTCAGCGAATGTATTAACAACGCTTTTCATGCCATAGATTAATAGGGCTAGACTGAGCAGCGCCCAAATCAATTTGATCGCATGATAGTTTCGTTTGTTGCTCGTCGGATAGCCATAGGCAATAACGCCCAATGCTGCGAAGAACGCACTGCCAAAGAAAAACATGGGTGGGAAGTAAAGCGGAAAATGACTGACGTCCAGTACCGGTGTTTTGCTGAATACCCATTCAACGGCACTCGATAAGCCGAATGCTTTAATCACAAATAAGGCCATGCATAAAACAAAACCAATGCCGACCCAGCTGGTTACTCGGCTGTGGCGTTTAGAGTCTAGTATTAGGCTGAGTAGGCCCTGTAGAGCAAGAAAACCACCAATAATTCCAACAGTAAAACTTATGTAATCGCGTTGCGCATCCGTTCGCCAAAAAATACTGAGTTGCGAATTTAGATATGGTGCGAGGTCATGTGGCTTGAATGCATTGCCACTTATACCATCGCGCAGCCCCATCACTTGGGTGTATTCGATGTATTCCAATAGGCCTATAATTTGTACCACTGATAGACCAAACCCTACGAGATGCACTGCCACAAGTCGCCACACTGTTTTGGCAAAGTGGCGTTTGAATTCCGACCATCTGGCGATGATTATAGTGGGGTAAATAAAAGCAACAACAAAAGCAAATACCGCTGACGCCTCAGGAAACCCATTGGTTACCATGCCAATGACACCTAGTACCAGTCCAATCAAATGAAGGGCTTGGCGCTTGCTTGAGAAATTTGAGGGCAAGCTAACCTGAACTAAAAAATACAAATACCATGCGCCAGCTAATAGGCCGTTAGTCCAAGGGTGATTTATCCAACGAAAGACATTGATGTTATAAGCCGCGAGTATGCTGAAGACCAAAGAGGGAATCCACGGCAGATTAAAGAGGTTGCGGGCACACAAAAACAGCATTACCGCAGTTAGAAAAATGCGCGACATAGGATTAATTGACCAAAATATTTGGTCAGGCAACCACAGTTGCGCCAATGTGAGTGGGAACAACGGTGCGCCTTGCACGCCATTACCAAAGATTGGCTGGCCTAAGCCCCGGTGAGGAGACCAAAAAATATTGCCATTTTCGAACAGCTCATAACGAAATTCGCGTAAGCCGGGCATGTATGCGCTCCAGCTTACCGTGGGGTCTTTGTTACTCCACAAGTCACCAAACATGGGGCTTTCGCGAAGCATAAACAGGTCAGGGTGGAATAACCAGAAGGTAAATAACAAGGCTAAAATCGCCCACCAGTATTCTGCGGCGGAGGCCATTTTGTCGGTGCGTCTACGACCGTCGAGCGTCGATTGATATTCACTCATAATAGGCTTACTAGGCTAGTCGTATGTTATGTCGGTTCACAATAGCGCAAGAGTATAACTTAAGGCCTTAGTTGTAGTGAATACTAATGCCATACTTGGGCTGTATCTTGAGTTGGCTTTTGCGTATGATCACGCAACTTCTTGAATGGTGAAAATGGGCTCAATGCCGTGAGTTCAGTTTGACGGTCACCAAATCGAGCTATCCAGTGGGTAGGCGATGCGTGAGTAATATACGAGCCGTTCGAAGCTAATAATAATGCCCTTAATTGGAGGGCGGAGACCGGCCGTGTGGCCAAGAGATTGATCATGATTAAAGAAAACTCTGTCGTAACTATGCACTACGAGCTCAAAGATACTGAAGGCGCAGTGCTCGATTCTTCGAAAGGGCAAGAGCCATTAGTTTACCTACACGGTGCTGGAAACATCATTGTTGGGCTTGAGGAACAATTAGTTGGTAAGGCTGTTGGTGACAAGGTAAGTGCGATTGTCGCGCCGGAGAAAGGTTATGGAATGCCCGTTGACGCGCTGATACAGACGGTGCCGCGCGAAGCGTTTGGTGAAGAAATCGATAAAGTGGATGTCGGAATGCGGTTTCAAGCTGAAACTGAACAAGGCCCAGTGCCAGTCGTGGTCACCAGTATGGATGATCAAACAGTCACCGTAGACGGTAATCACCCTTTAGCGGGTAAAGAGTTGCATTTTGACGTGTCAATCGAGGAAATACGCGACGCTAGTCAAGAGGAAATCGACCACGGTCATGTACATGGCCCTGGTGGACACGAGCATTAATTCGAGAGCCGCTTAAACTCTGGTAGCGTTTAGATCATCGTTTAAGATTGGCGATGATCACAGCTGGTTAAAACCCCCGTCACAAACCTGTGCCGGGGAGAATTGTTTGCATTGTAAATAGAGCCAATGCGTTTTGCTGCAAGCTGTGAGTTGTGCGCTGCTATGAACTATGCGCTGTGCTAAGCGTGGCTTTGGCATATACGCTGGCGCCCAATAGGCCCGGGTTGTTGTGAGTTATTAAGCGAGTAGGGATGTCTTTCATTAAGTACTTGTATCGGCCTTTATTTTCAAAAGCGCGGCGAAAATTACTTCTTGCCAATTGCTCTGGATAGCGCTGGCAAATACCGCCACCTATAAACATACCCTGATATGCCCCAAGAGTGAGTGCGATGTCGCCTGCGACTTGCCCTAATATTTCGAAAAACACCTCCAATGTCTGTTGGCATACCTGGTCGTTGTGGTTGAACGCTTGGTTTGCAATGTCTGATGCACCTATGCCGGCATTATCTTGTTTATTTATTTCACACAAAGCTTCATAAATATTGACGATGCCGGGGCCTGACAATAGTCGCTCTCTAGAAACACGGTCGTCGAATTTACGGTGTAGGTAATCGAGAATTTCGACTTGCAGCCTATTCTCTGGAGCAAACCCTGCATGACCACCTTCGGCTATGATTGGCGAAGAATGACCACTTCGATGCACTAACCCCGAGGTTCCGAGACCGCTGCCGGGGCCGAGAGCGCCCAGTGTGTAATCCTCTTTTGCCAGATTTTCCCAGGCTCCTCCGATTTCGCTGAGATCGTCTGAGGCTAAGTGAGAAAGGCTGTGGGCAATCGCTTCCCAATCATTAAGCAGTTGCGCGAATTCGATGCCGTATTGGGTGCGCAAGTCAGCGCAGTTTACTTGCCAATGGCTATTTGTAAACACCACCGCTTCATTTTTGATAGGGCCCGCCACGGCAAGGCATATACCTTGAATATCGGAAATATCTTGTGAGTTTAGATAAGTATTAATAGCGTCCGTTAGGCGCTCAAATTCTGCGGCTTGCAAGGTTTGGGTTTGCGTGAATTGTTGCGTGCTCGAATCGGCTAATGCGAAACGAGCGTTTGTGCCACCTATATCGGCGATTAAAATTGTTGGCGTGGTCATTTAATAGATGTATTAGTTGCAGTGCTTTTTATAAGATTGCTTTATTTTTGATTGTATAAATTACACCAATATCGTTAAATTTGTAATAAAAAAACATTTAAATTTGAAATAAGTGACAAAAACGCTTAAAATATGTAAATAAATTACATTTAGCGATGTTTTTGATTTTTTTGACATTAGTTTTCTGGGGTCTGGTTAGAAAGTAAGTGCCATTTTCGCGCACTGATAAATATATACTTCTTTAAACCAAGAACTCGTTTTTGAAATCTTAACTAAATCGCATACGCGGGTTGATTCTCGCAGTACCCAGGGGCCTATTGAAATGCTGCAAGTCTGTAATATCGTAATCGTCGGTGGTGAAGGTGATCTTGCTTTTCGTAAATTATACCCAGCTTTGTACAGTTTGCATCGTGAGAATTTATTAGCGGACTGCACCAAAGTTGTTTGTTTCGGACGAGGCAATTACGAGGCGGATGAGTTTATCGCCAATATGCGCAAATGGGTTAAAAAGAGCGATTATGTAAAAGCCATTGACGACGACAGCTGGAGCAGTTTTTGCGAGCGTGTAGTGCAATTCTCCGGTGATGCAACGTCTTCAGAAGACATGCAGCGCATGCGTGATGAAATTGGCCCGAATGAAATAGTCTTTTATTTGTCGACACCGCCGTCCATTTTTGCACCAATTTGTAAGGCAATGGGGGATGCCGGCGTAGTAAGCGATGAAACACGTCTGGTCGTTGAAAAGCCCTTAGGTGAGTCCTTAGACTCGTTTAACGAAATTAACGATACCCTGTTCGAAGTTTTTCAAGAGCATCAGATCTATCGGATTGATCATTATCTGGGTAAAGAAACTGTACAGAATTTGTTAGCACTGCGTTTTGCTAATATTTTCTTTGAGCCATTGTGGAATCGTACGTACATTGATCACGTGCAGATCACTGTCGCCGAAAGCGTTGGCGCTGGCGGCCGATGGAGTTACTACAACGAGTCCGGTGCCTTGCGAGATATGGTCCAGAACCATTTGTTGCAATTGGTGTGCATGGTGGCAATGGAGTTTCCGGCCAGAAATAAAGCCGATGATATTCGCGATGAAAAGCTAAAAATTATTCGTAGCTTGAAAAGCATTGATGTCTCTAACGTCACTCAAAATACCATTCGCGGGCAATACACTGAGGGCTCGATTGGGCAAGAGTTAGTGCCTGGATACAAAGAAGAAAAAGACGCAGATGGCCGATCAGACACTGAAACCTTTGTTGCCATTAAAGCCGAAATTGAGAATAACCGTTGGCAGGGCGTGCCGTTCTATTTGCGCACCGGTAAGCGCATGTCGAATCGTTATTCGGAGATAGTTATTCAGTTTAAGCCTGTGGTGTTTAAGTTTATCGATGTTGACCCCAATATGCTCAATGCTAACCAGTTGGTGATTCGCTTGCAGCCTAATGAAGGTGTGCAAATGAGCATGATGAACAAAGTGCCGGGCTTAAGTGAAGGTACCAGTTTACAGAACGTGGACTTAAACCTTTCGTTTGAAGAAGCCTTCGAGGAACATCGCAGCCCAAGTGCTTACGAGCGTTTATTGTTAGATGTTACACGCGGTGATCAAACGCTGTTTATGCGTTCCGATGAATTACGTGGTGCCTGGAAGTGGGTGGACGGAATTCTCGACGGCTGGGCAAAAACCGGGCAAATGTCCAAACCGTATAGGTCGGGTTCGATGGGGCCAGACGATGCGCTTGGCTTGTTAATCCAAGATAAGCGAAAATGGCAGGTGTTTTAGGGTTGACCATGAACACCGTAGATTCTCCTAATATTTCCTGGAACGAAGGGGCCGATGCCCAGAGCTTAGCTGAGAACTTGGCCGGTGAGCTCGTTGTTGGTATCAATGAGGCGATTGCTCAAAAGGGCGACGCCGTGATTGCTCTTTCAGGTGGCTCAACTCCCAAGCCCTTATTCAGGGCTTTAGCCGAGCACGCGATTGATTGGTCGAAAGTGATCATTACCCTAGTCGATGAACGCTGCGTTCCGGAAACGCATGCTTTGTCCAATGCTGCCTTTTTAAAAGACAACTTACTTAAGCTGCTGCCTATTGAGCCGCGTTTTGTGCCCCTATATCGACCTGCGCAAACGGTCGAAGCGTCGTACCCTTTAGTGCTTGCCGACTATTGCGAGGCAACTAAATCGTCTGTTTCCAATTTGCGAGGCTTTGATGTGGTGATTCTTGGGATGGGCGGCGATGGACATACCGCTTCATTTTTTCCAGACGCAGGCAATGTTGCTGAATTAGTGTCGCTTGAGAATTCACAGCCTTTGTTGACATGCCATTCTGAAAGTACGCAGGTTAATCGAATTACCTGGAGCTTGGCGAGCTTACTTAGTACCGAATATTTGGTGTTGCATTTTACCGGCGTGGATAAATTGACTGTGTTTGAAAATGCCGTAAGTGGTGGCGGGCCTGCAACTGAACTGCCTATTCGTGCTGCTATTTTTCAAGATCGAACACCTCTAAACGTTTACTACGCCGCCTAGCTGGGAATTACTCTCTCTAATGATTAAAAATATAACTGACAAAATTATAGAACGCAGTGCAGAGTCGCGAGCAGAATATCTTGCCATGATTGACGAGATGCGAAATGCGCCACCAGCACCTGATCGCTTATCGTGCAGTAACTGGGCGCATGTGGTTGCCGCGGAATCGGATGAAGATAAGAAAGCAATACCTGCCGGTCAAGGCGCTAATATAGGAATTGTAACCTCGTATAACGACATGCTTTCGGCTCACCAACCGTTTGTAAACTACCCCAATATTATTAAGTTAACCGCACGAACCAATGGCGCTACGGCGCAGGTAGCGGGCGGAGTACCGGCGATGTGCGACGGAGTTACGCAAGGTCAACCGGGCATGGAACTCAGCTTGTTCAGTCGTGATGTAATTGCTATGGCCACGGCCGTGTCTCTCTCGCACGATGTCTACGACGGTATTATGTGTCTTGGCGTGTGCGATAAAATTGTGCCGGGTTTGGTGATTGGCGCTTTACAATTTGGCCATTTACCCGCGATGTTCGTGCCGGCTGGCCCAATGCCTTCGGGTATCCCAAATAAGGAAAAAGCAATCGCCAGACAGAAGTTTGCGACCGGCGAAATTGATAAGGCCAAGTTATTGGAAAGCGAGTCTGCGTCGTACCACAGCGCTGGCACTTGTACCTTTTATGGCACAGCGAACACCAACCAAACCTTGATGGAAGCCTTAGGTTTGCAATTAGCCGGCACCTCATTCGTAAACCCAGGTACATTGCTGCGAACAGAGCTTACTAAAGAATCTGTGATTCGTTTGCTTGACCAAACCAGTAAGGGCGCAAATTATACGCCATTAGCTGAAGTGGTTACCGAACGCTCGATGGTCAATGCGATTGTGATGATGATGGCAACCGGTGGTTCGACTAATCTGACCTTGCATTTAATTGCGATGGCTGCCGCTGCTGGCATTCAAATAAATTGGTCTGACATGGACGAAATTTCGCGTATCACGCCATTGCTCGCGCGCGTTTACCCTAATGGGCAAGCCGATGTGAATCATTTTGAGCAAGCCGGTGGGTTGGCGTTTATCGTGCATCAATTGCGCAAGAAAGGTCTGCTTAATGAAGACGTTAAAAATGTTATGGGTCAAGGTCTCGACGCTTATACCTGTAAGCCTCAGATCGACGCTGATCGAACCTTAACGTGGGGAGAACCGGTAACACACAGTGGTGATGACGAAATTTTATCGACCATTGAAGCGCCTTTTGCCGCTGAAGGTGGTATGCGCACAGTGGAAGGAAATCTCGGCACCGGTGTTGTGAAAATCTCGGCGGTGGAAGCGCAATACCAAACCATTGAAGCGCCTTGTAAAATATTCGAAACGCAAGAGGCGCTTAAAGTGGCTTTTGATCAAGGGCAGCTCGAATGTGACCATGTAGCGGTCGTGCGCTTTCAAGGCCCAGCCGCAAACGGAATGCCAGAGCTGCATAAACTCACTCCCTATCTTGGCATCTTGCAGGATCGAGGTTTTAAGGTTGCCTTGGTCACTGATGGGCGCATGTCAGGCGCTTCTGGAAAAGTTTTGACAGCCATGCACGTAAGCCCAGAAGCGAAAAAGGGTGGCTTACTGGCAAAGCTGGTAGAGGGCGACATTGTTCGCGTTAATTGCAGTTCAGGCGAGCTGTCGGTTTTAGTCAGCGACAGTGAGCTGGCTGATCGTGTTGCTGTTCAACAACCTCCTACCTCTAATTCATTGGGTCGCGGCTTGTTTGCCAATATGCGAGCCGCTGTTGGCGTGTCCACCAAAGGTGCGTCAGCCATTTAATTATTACTAATATCATCTATAAAAAGCAGGAGAAGTCGGCATGTCCGCAACACCAAATGTGAGCGAATTACTTAAAGGCCAAAAAGTTGTGCCAGTAGTCGTAATCGATAATGAAGAGCAAGCCATAGGGCTAGCAAAGGCACTATTAGATGGTGGAATCAGTGTCATTGAAATTACCTTGCGCAATGATTTTGGTATAAAAGCCATTAAGCTTGTTAAAGAGCAGTTTCCACAGATGTTGATCTTGGCGGGCACGGTTAATACCTCAGAGCAGATGGAGGCCGTTGTTGAAGCAGGCGCAGATGGTATTGTTAGCCCGGGTATTACGGCGAGTCTACTGGAGACGGCAAAACGTTTAAAAATTCCTTATTTGCCAGGTGTGGCGAGTGCCACGGATGTCTTGTTTGCTATTGAGAATGGCTTGAATGAGTGTAAATTATTTCCAGCCACGGTGGTGGGTGGAATAGGCGCAATCAAAGCACTTGGTGGACCGTTTCCGGATATTCGGTTTTGCCCTACCGGTGGCGTAAGCAAAGACAATTACAATGACTTCTTAGAGTTGTCTAATGTGATGTGCGTAGGTGGAACCTGGGTAGCGCCAACCAGCCTTGTGCAGCAAGGTAAATGGTCGGAGATTACGGATTTGTGTAAAGCGGCGGTCGGTTGAGGTCATAGCTGAAAATAGCTGAAAGAAGACATCGCAGCCCCACCAATGAATGAAGCGGGGCGGCCTAAAGACCTGAAGGGGTAAGTTTCGACTTACCCCTTTTTCATTGCTGATGTATTTTTGAAAACCGATAATCTACTATAATGCTCTTGATAAACAAGTGGCCGGACAATCATCACTTTTAGCTGTAATGCTTATCGGTCTGTCTTGTAAAAATTGTATCTGAACCCACATGTTGATTTATTCGCATTTAAATTGCATTTGAATGCCCTCACAGAATCGCAAACATAGACCATTGATAGTTAGAGGCAGTATGGCCATATTACGAAACCCCTTTTTCATCGGCATTTCAGGACTGCTTTTCCTACTGTTGCTGGTCGCTTGGTATTTTGATCACGAACCTGACTTTATGTCTCTTCCAGAGGCCGCTAGCATTGAAAAACCGATTGTTGGTGTTGCCACCACCTCGATGCTAGTTCAGTCTGTTGAAACGCTACTGAATAAGCGTGGTGGGTATTTAAGTAATGACGTAACTCCACCCAGTATTTTTATGGATAACGTGCCCAATTGGGAATTTGGTGTACTTCAGCAGATCCGTGACTTAGCCAAAACCCTTAGAAACGATTACAGTCGTTCACAAACACAATCAATTCCAGACCCTGATTTAGAAATTGCTGAACCTAAGTTCAATGTTAGCAGCGACTCGTGGATGCTTCCGTCAGCTGAAGGTGAGTACCAGAAGGGCGCTGATTCGATTAAAAAGTACCTAACCCGATTGCAAGACACATCTAAGCAAGATGCGCAGTTTTACGCGCGCGCAGATAATCTAAACGAATGGTTAAGCTTGGTCGAGAAAAGGCTGGGCGCCTTGTCGCTTAGATTAAGTCAAGCGCGGCCTCAGATTAGAATTAATACCGACTTGGCTGGTGACGCCAATGCGCAGCAATCAACCAAAACATCGAGTGAAGTAATCGCGAGCAGCTCGTGGTTCGAAATCGATGATAATTTTTACGAGGCACGCGGCACTGCTTGGGTGCTAATTCATTACCTACGAGCCGCTGAAATTGATTTTAAACCAGTGCTAGATGATAAGAATGCCATACCGACACTGCGACAAATTATTCGCGAGTTAGAATCGACTCAACAGTCTGTAGATAGCCCTATGATTCTGAACGGCAGCGGTATGGGCATGTTTGCCAATCATTCACTGGTTATGAGTTCTTATATATCAAGAGCTAATTCGGGTGTAGCGCAACTGCGAAACTTGCTCACCGAAGGTTAGGGCTTGGTCAGTAGCTCTTAGGTCTGCTGAGGGCTCTTTATTCGTGCGCTGAGGGCTCTCTATTTGTCCGCTGAAGGCTCTTTATTAGTTCGCTGAAGGCTCTTTATTAGCTGAAGGCTCAGTTTATTAGCTGAGGGCTCTGTTTATTAGCTGAGGGCTCTACCTTTACTGACTTAGATCACTTCCTGTGTGTTTGCTCTAGCTGCTTTATGACTTGAGGAGCGCCTATACTTTAAGGAGCAGCAAGCAGCACTATCACTTCATACTCGGTTAGTGACTATAGTGTTTCTCAAGATAGCTTTGTTTCTGAGACATTATATTTATCGTCATTTTCAGGGAAGGTGATGAGACGATCTTGCGCAACTCGTGCTTAATTGAACTGTAAATATTTTTTAGTTCTGGTGTGTCTGTCGACCTTGTGTGGCGACTTAAATCACTGAGGATTTTGTTGCTGCTTAAGTCGAGTACAGTACCGTCGACTCGATGGGCAATCACCGCATATTTCGAGATCAAATTTCGGCAGCGCGCGTTTAGCCACTCTACCGGTATATCGGCTGTTCTGATTTTAATTTTGCTTTCTTTAAACATCTTGTATTTATATGTACGTCCGTACTACAGAATCACAATTATTGAGATGTGGTGATTAAATCAGAAGACTTGGGGTAATTCCATAGTGAAGAGTAAAAAAAATGACATTTCGGCGACATTTTTATCGATATTTTTACCATTCCATGCGGTTCTTGGGG
This sequence comes from uncultured Gammaproteobacteria bacterium, assembly GCA_964516915.1. Lineage (GTDB taxonomy): Bacteria > Pseudomonadota > Gammaproteobacteria > Arenicellales > Arenicellaceae > Arenicella. The sequence goes on along the minus strand of CAZEXS010000032.1, from coordinate 20,611 downwards.
TTTTATGTAAAAAGCAATCGGTATCATTCTCATTTACGGCTGGCCTAATAAGAACAAAATAAAGCGGTTTTTACGCTAAATAATCCAAAGCAGCAATTTCAAGAACAACCATATTAGGCCGGCGACTAACATGATCAAGGTTCCGTTCACGCAGTATTTTAAGATTTTGTAGGCGATCAAGTTGGTTTCCTTTAGCCGCTTACCACGTTCTAAAAGTGGTACTAAGGTGCTGAATACTCGGTTCGCAAAGCCTTTTTTGTCTTCGTCGGTGTTTGGAACTACCGTAGCTTTCATGAGCCACTTATAGGGCGCATTTAGTAGCTTGCCAATGGGCGACATTGGGCGTTCGATATCACACATCAAAATGACGCGCAATTTGTCAGAATCATTGTGTGCGTAATGCAAAAACGTAACGTCAAACAAAAACGGGTCGCCGTCTCGCCACGAGTATTTATTATCGTCAACACTGATATAACAAGAGTCGTCATTGGGGGTGGCTAAACCAAGATGATAGCGCAGCGAACACGCTACAGGGTCTAAATGGCGGGTTAGCTGGCCACCAGGCGGTAGAATCGAAAACATCGCACCGTTGACCGACGGGATTTGGCTAAGTAATTCTACGGTCTTCGGGCAAGCTCTGAGAGCCGACTGGTGTTTGTAACCGTACCAGGTTAGATAAAATTTGGTCCAACCGTATTTATAAAACGTGCGAAAGCCAATGTCGTAAAATGACGCTGAATCTTTATCGCCAATTTTGTCAAAACCGCCGTCAGCATTCAGAGCGAGAGCTTCGTCGCGAATGGTCTCCCAGTTCTCGTGTAATTTGGCAAGCTCCGGAAACTCACTGACATTCATGATTGCCGGTTTTGCCTCGGGTTTGGTGAACAAATACAACAGGCAATTAAAGGGCGTGAACAGGGGCCATCCTTTGCGAATATATTCCCCAACGCTTTCCCAGCGTGCGTCGCCACGTATCGCGTAGGCGTAGCCCATGGAGCCAACGCAAAAAAGCGCTATTGCTAACATTATTAAGGTGCTCATGATGCCTGTGCCTCTGTATTCATGCCTGAGTGTGCGGGTCAGGGTTTGCCTATTTCGATATCTCTATAAGAAATGTAACAGCAAACTATGAAAATCTATTAGGCGCGACTATAGCGTAATTGGTTGAATTGCCCCAGAGGCATGCGGCGAAATTTTGACTATTTTAAAGTGTTATGGCGGCACTAAGCCTGTGCTGGCATAACGTTATAGCCTTGTTATATCAGCACTAGACTCGCAAATAAGAAAGTTCTAAATGGAAGTTATTTTTACCGGTAAGCCATCTTTAGGTAGCGGCATTGGCAAGTGCGTAAACGCTGTTTTTCGCCCAGTGGCAGTTTCTACCTTATAGTTGCGCAGTAAGTGAAATAGCAAAATTTTAGTCTGAATTTCGGCGAAATTAATTCCAAGGCATTTATGTGCGCCACTGCCGAAAGGTAGAAATTGGAACATGTCCTTTTTGTGTTCTGCGCGAGAATTTGAGAACCGATCTGGGTCAAACTTGTGAGGATTGGTCCAGTAATCGGGGTGATGGTGAAGTAGGCTAATGTTGACATTGGTTTGCGAGTTTTCTGGTATTCGATAACCGGCATATTCAAATTCGCTGATGCATCGACGTAAAATTACGAAAATCGGCGGGTAACGCCTTAACACTTCATTGAAAAACTGATCGGTTAACGGCAGCTGTTTAAACGCATCTATCTGCAAGGTAGTGTCGCTTAACTGACTCATTTCTTCGCGTAATATTTCTTGCCACTCGGGCTGTTCACAAAGCATTGATACTATGGTGCAGATAGTGCTGGTAGTCGTGTCATGCGCGGCAAACAACAGCAATACAGTGTGATCGATGACTTCTTCCAAGTTCATTTCACTTTCCGGGTCTTGTGATAATTTGAGCAAGGTCGAGAAGAAGTCTGGGTTGTCACTGTTGACACGGTGGTCAATTTGTTTGGTCAACCAAGCGCGTAAGAATTCCGTACCCTTGCGACCACGCGTCCAAGAAGTGCCGGGTAGCTTCCATCTGACTAGGCTGACAGTCGCATTCAGTAGGGCAACAAAATTTGAGTTAAGCTTTGCCGACTCCTCTCCAAGTTCTGCCCCCATAAATAAGGACGCGGCGTTATCCAGTAATAAAGACTTGAGCGCGTGCTGAAACTTAAACGTGGATTGTTTGGGCCAAGCTTCAATTCCGTGCTGCAGTTGAGTATTAAGTTGCTCGGCATAATGTTCTAGTACCGGGCGTTTAAAGGCTTGCTGAAGTACACGTCGATGAACTCGATGGTCTGAAAAGTCACGCAATAAAATACCAGTACGCAGCAAGCCTGCGACACGTGCCCAACCTAATTCGCTGGAAAAATTTTTGTCTTTATTGAGCAGCATCATTCGAGCAGCATCAACATCTGCGAAATTTAATGAGGTAGAACCAAAGCCATTTACTTTAAACACCGGGCCATGATTGTCGAACTGCCTGCGCATAAAATCCGGGGCATCTTTAATCATGTCGAGAGAACACCCAATCAGTGGTAAACCTGTCGGCCCTGGAATATGATCTAGGTTCTCATTGGGCTTACGCGGCAGTGAGCGCATTGTCTCAAGCGCCTGGGTATCGCTAGTTTTGGCTGGTTTGGGTTGGCTAGAGGCTGCCGTTTGAATGTGCATTATGGTCTTGGTGGTGCGAACTATCATCGAATATTTTATTAGAATATCAGTACCAAGCGTGCAATTTACTGACACCTATATTTCGAAAACATGCAAAAACTATTGAATTTTAGAGAGATGACGCCGAGCCAAATGTTGGATGCGTCGCAAAATTTTGAACAGACGATCAGTCGAAGACGCAGTGTAAGGCATTTTTCCAATCGGCCAGTGGATCGCCGAATAATTGAAAATGCGATTCAAGCCGCAGGTTCGGCACCGAGCGGTGCGAATAAGCAACCTTGGCATTTTGCCGTTATTGAAAGTTTGGAGACCAAGCAGCTAATTCGCAAAGCCGCGGAAGCCGAAGAGCATGATTTCTATAATCGACGAGCCCCACAAGCATGGCTCGACGATTTAAAAGTATTTGAGACCGATGAAAATAAGCCATTTTTGGAAGTGGCACCGTATTTGATCGCGGTTTTTCTTGAGCGAAATTCTGTTGATGAAAAGGGTGCTAAGCACAAAAATTACTATATGCCTGAATCGGTTGGAATCGCTACCGGTATGTTGATCACAGCATTGCATCTCTCGGGCTTGGCGACACTCACTCATACACCCAGCCCGATGAAATTTTTAAATGAAATTCTCGAGCGGCCAAGCAATGAAAAACCGTTTATGTTGCTTGTTGTGGGCTATCCCGGCGAAGGCGCTACCGTACCAGATATCCAGCGCAAGCCGTTCGATGATATATGCAGTTTCTTTTGAAACGTAGGTTAATATGTTAACTACCGAGTTTTCTGCAATTCATTCATAAACAACATCGAATTAAATAAAAAAGCGATGATGCCAGCATGCTTTTGGCATCATCGCTATTGTTTACTGCAATCTTTTCATAAAGGTGCTGTGTTAAAGAGCGCAAAGGTGCTTGGATAAATAGCACTCCTTAGCTAAACTTTATTCCTCAGCGGAGCTTTCAATCGGGTTGCCATCAACATCCAGTTCAATGATGTTAGAGTTGATTTCGCTTAGGCTGTTCATGATTACGGCTTTGTCTCCAACTACTAGAGTGATCATGTCATCCAGCTCTAGGTGTTTTTTAGCCAGCGCATCGATTTCTATGGCGGTCATATCTTTCAAGATCGCATTTTGTTTATCAACAAAACTTCGATCAAGCTTGTATCTCGAGATTTCAGATAAAAACCCGAGCTTTTGACGGGGAGTTTCATAGCCCCTGGCATCGCGTTGCCCAATCGCACTCTTCATGAAGTTCAACTCGCTTGGCGTTATGCCGTCAGTCTGAAATCCTTGAATTTCTTTACGGAATTCGATGATCGATGCGGCAGTCGCATCGGCTCTAACACCGGCACGGGCACTGAATTGACCACTAAACTCATTGCCTCTAAAGCCCGATCTTGCACCATAGGTGTAGCCCTTGTCTTCACGAAGGTTTAAGTTGATGCGGCTGTTGAATGCACCGCCAAGGTTGTAATTCATTAGCCTAGCCTTAAAATATTCACCGGTTGCATCGTAATTGAGGGCGCGTTTACCAATGCGAATTTCAGACTGAGCGGCGCCAGGCTTATCAATTATGTAAAGTGTGCCACCTGCAATTTTTGGAAAAGTTGCCAGTTTGGGTGCCTCTGTGTTCCTGCCTTTCCAGGGCTTTAGTGCGGATAAAGTCTTGCTGACCTTAGCGTCATCTAGGTTACTAACTATGGCAATACTAGCCTCATTTGGGCCATAGTTATTTTGATAAAACGCTTTCACATCATTGAGTGTCAGAGCTGTAACGGTTGAGACAGTGCCATTATCACTGTATGCAAAACTGTTGTCGGTTCCGAAAAGCAGCTTTGAGAAAGCATTATTTGCCGTTGGCGCTGCCTCTTTTTGTTGAAACTTTAAGCCTTCGATCTGTTGTTTTTGCAATCGTGTAAAATCTTCTTCGGCAAATTTGGGTTGCGTTAGTTTTTCTAAAGCGATTGCCAAGGTTTGATCAATATGTTTGCTCAGTGATTTGATACTGATGGTAGAAAAGCTGTCGCCGGCGCTGAAGCTAACTGACGAGCCGAGCTTTTTAAGCTCGTTGGACAACTCTTCTGAAGTCGAGTTTAGGGTTGCCTCATCAAGCATGCTCGCGGTAAGGCTGGCCAAACCAAGCTTGCTCAACGGTTCACGGTTTTGACCCGCCGGAATTCGAATGCTTATCGCTGTGGTGGGAACTTCTTCGTTAACGGCCCCGATGACTGGCACGCCATTGCCGGCTTTGGTGTTGTACAGCGCGGGCACTTTGATACTCGGGTTTGGCCCTGAAGCCGGAATGACCGAGCGATCAAAGTCAGAAGTGCCAGGGCGTAGAGCCAGCTCACTTTGTTCTGTCGACTCAGGGATCTTACGCTCGTATCGTTGCCAAGTATCTGGCTTGATTATTTGAGCCGTTTGACCTTTGGGCACAATGCTCATGATAACGGCGTGCTGTCCCTTTATGTATTGTTTATAAACGCGCATAACGTCTTCCTTTGTGACATTTTCATAGCGCGCGATGTCGGCCGTGATTGCATTAGGGTTACCGCGAAATGTTTGGTAAGCCGCAAGTTGACTGACTTTGCCAGAGACACTCTCCAGCCCGTATATCTTTCCCGAAACGATGTCGGCTTTGACTCGTGCGAGGTCATCATCATTCGCGCCACGCGCTTCAAATTCATCAAAAGAGGCTCTGGCAATACTCTCGAGGTCTTTTAAAGTATTGCCGGGTGTTGGCAATGCGAGCAGCGTGAATTCGCAACTCAATTCTCGGCAGCCGTGACCGGCTTGCGCTTGCACTGATTTGCCCGATTTGACCAAGTTTTTATAGAGCAATGAGGTTTTACCGTCGCCTAAGATGCTCATTAAGACGTCAAGAGGTGCTTCATCTGGGTGAAATGCGCGCACAGTGGGAAACGACATGAACATTAGAGGAAGCGACACATTGTCTTCAAGCGAAATGTAGCGATCGGCATCAAGCGTAACTTTTTCATAAATTGGGTCAGGCACTTCAGGGCCTCTGGGTATACCGCCAAAATACTTTTTTACCCAAGCTAAGGTTTGCTCTTCGTCTAGGTCACCGCCAATGGTGAGAGTTGCGTTATTGGGGCCATACCAACGTAAGAAAAATCGCTTTAAATCATTTAGGTCAGCACGATTTAGGTCTTCAATATAGCCAATTGTTGACCAAGAGTAAGGGTGCCCCTCTGGAAAAAGAGCTTCGCCGACGCGTTCCCATAATAAACCGTATGGTCGATTATCATAATTCTGACCTCGCTCGTTTTTAACTGTTTCTCGTTGGTTTTCAAATTTCTTTTGCGTTACTGCATTTAAAAAGAAACCCATGCGATCTGACTCTAGCCATAACATTCGTTCGAGTTGATTCGATGGCACTGTTTCATAATAATTCGTTCGATCACTATTAGTCGTGCCATTAAGGGTGCCGCCCGATTCGGTAATCAATGCAAAATGTTGTTCATCAGCCACATTCTCAGACCCCTGAAACATCATATGTTCGAAGAAATGCGCGAAGCCAGATTTGCCAGCCTCTTCACGAGCGGAGCCGACATGATAGGTAATGTCTACGTGCACTAAGGGGTCGGACTTATCGGGGTGAAGTATCACGGTTAAGCCATTGTCTAGCTCGTATTTTGTATACGGGATAACAATTTCGTCGCCAACCTTGTTCACTGATTCAAGTTTTTTAATGCCGTGGCCGACACTTTTCTCAGTAGTATCGCCAGCGCTTTCACCAGCAGTGTCAACCTCACTAGTAGGCTGAGAAGTTGATTGTTCTGATGTACAAGCGCCAAGCATTAGAAAGGCGGCGCTGAGTCCTGTGGTTAGTAGCTTCTTCAAGGTGTGCTCCCTTAATTTGGTGTTTAAACCATCTGATTTTTGCATGATGCCAGTTTCGGCCATCTAAATGAAATGCGTTTACTAACTTTTAATGGTTCTGGTCGGTGCTTGTTAAAATTTGAACGGCAATCAAATGAGTGCGACTTTAATATAAAAGTTGAGCTAAAGTAGCGCGAGTGTCAATGGGGTCGATAACCGCATCAAGTTCCAACAGACTGGCGACCTCGGTCGCTTGACCGTCTTCGTATTGTTTAGCAAGCAATGCGTCGAATAACTTTTGTCGTTCGACTTCGTTGTCTTGCGCATCTAGCTCTTTCTTAAAACCAAGCTTCACGGCGCCTTCCAAGCCCATGGCGCCAAACTCGCCCGTTGGCCATGATATCGTGTATATGGGGCGCTGTGTGCTGCCAGCCAGCATGGCTTGTGCGCCCAAGCCATAACACTTTCTGAGAACCACGGCGTAAAACGGAACCTTAATTTGTGCGCCGGTGCTAAATAGCTTGGCGAGTGATCTGACCGCACCGGTCTCTTCATGATTGGGGCCGACCATAAAGCCCGGAGTATCGCAAAACGACACAATGGGTAACGAAAAATCATCGCAAAATTGCATGAATTGATCGGCCTTTCGGCCCGCATGAACGTCGACTGCGCCACCCATGACAGAGCAATCGTTGGCCAGAATACCTACGGTGGTGCCTTCGATCTGCATTAATGCCGTGACAATCGAACCACCGTATTCGCTCCGCAACTCAATCAATGTGCCCCGATCAGCAATTGTTTCTAAGATCTCTCTTATTTCATAGGTTTGGCGGCGGCTGGTCGGCATAATTGAACGCAATACTTCTTGAGATGTAGATGTATATTCATCTGACCGCTGTCCGTTAAGCAGTAACAATAATTGTTTAGCTGTGTCGCAGGCTTGGGTTTCATTTTCAACCACAATATCAACCACACCATTGCGGGATTGGACGTCGATAGGACCAATTTCAGTGGCTTTAAAATCGCCTAAGCCACCCCCGGCGATCATCGCCGGGCCAGCCATGCCAATCCAAGAACTTTTGGTGGCGATGGTAATATCAGCAGCGCCAAACAGCGCGGCATTGCCTGCAAAATTATAGCCGTTGGCAATCGCGATTCTGGGCACCACACCTTTCAGGCCAGCCCAAGTGCTGAATGTGGTGCATTGAAGCCCTGATACGACAGTGGATACATCAGTATCGCCAGGTCGGCCGCCACCGCCTTCGGTGAACATGATAACCGGTAGTTTCTGCGTTTTCGCTATGCCGAGTAAACGATCAATTTTCTGATGGTGGAAGAAGCCTTGTGTGCCGGCAAGCACTGAATAATCGTTGATAAGTAATGCGGTTAAGCATCCAGAGACTTTGCCAATGCCGGTTATTACTCCGTCGGCCGCCGTTGTGGTTTTAAGCGTCTCGTAGTCCTGTCTTTGTCGCTGGGCTGCGACAGCTAATTGCCCGTATTCTTGAAATTTGCTGAAATCACAAAGCCTCGCAAGGTTTTCTCGAGCACTGGAATACCCCTTAGCGTGACGGCGCTCAACAGCGTCAACTCTGTGTTCATCTAGCGTTAGCGCCTGTCTATCTCGCCAGGCTTGGATACTCTTATGTGGTATTGCAATATTTTTTTGGCCAGTTTCTTGGCCAGTTTTGTGGTCAGCTTTCTGAGTATTTACTGCGCTCGAGACATCAACATGATCAGTTTTAATGATTGCTATCAACGCGCCACGCTCAATGTTGTCGCCTGGTTGCACACGTATATGTTCTACATAGCCTGCGAGGTCAGATTCGACCCGAACATGCACTTTCATTGATTCAAGCAAAGCTATTAAATCACCACGCTTGACTTTCTGGCCAGCGCGAACCTCTACGGTTTCGATTATTCCGCTAAGAGGCGCTACTATATTTATCTCGCTAGGCGAGGAACTATCGCTCACCTTAATCTTCAACCATCACGATTACTAAAGGCCAGAGTTTTCGGTGACCTTGATTATTTTGCCGTTTGAGCCGTCGGTCATAATGTATAAGTGGCCGTCGGGGGCACTGGCAATATCGCGCAGACGTGTATTCAATTCTTTATAGACGATCCCTAAATCAATGATATTGCCATCCGTAATTGATAGCTTTCTAACTGATTGTTCTGCAAGCGTCGTAACGTATAAAAAACCATTGTGTAAAGCCATGCTGCTGGGAGCGATTGATGGGGTCCAGTTGATGGTTGGTGAGCGCATGCCTTCGTATGAGGTAAACGGGCTGATACTTGCACCGTTGTAGTCAATGCCAAAAGTGGCAACTGGCCAACCATAGTTTGTGCCAGCCTCTATGATGTTAACTTCATCACCGCCTTTTGGACCGTGTTCGTGTTGATAGATCCGATTTCCATCAACTGCCAAGCCCTGTTGATTTCGATGGCCGAACGAGTAAATTTCTGGCAACGCGTCTTGCTGGTCAATAAATGGGTTGTCAGCGGGGGGGGTACCAACACTGTCGACTCGAATAATCTTGCCAAAATGGTTGTCCAGGGTTTGCGCTTGCTCACGGTAATTATACCCATCGCCAACCGTCATAATGAGTGAGCCATCATTGAGTTGTGCAATTCTAGCGCCATGATGGTGGCCAGTGCGTTTCATTGGCTGCGCGGTAAAAAGAACCTTTTGATCTTTTAGTGAATAACCTTGATTGGTGGATACTAATTTAGCTGATATCAAGCGTGTGGCATTGGCGCTGCGTTTTCCATGAGAAAAGCTGAGGTAAATCCGACTATTTTTTGCGAAATCTTGATCAAGCATGACATCGAGTAAACCTCCTTGGCCAGCAAAGTAGACCTCGGGCACGTCGGCTACTTTTCCTAATATTTTCTCGTTCCTGACGATTTTCAGACTGCCAGAACGTTCGGTCACCAGCATGTCACCATTGGGTAGAAATGCCATTGCCCAAGGTGATTTAAGGCCCTTTACAACTGTGTCAAAGCTAACGCCGGATAATGACTGTGTTTGCTGTGTGTCATCGCCATGTACAGAAGCGATTGAACTTGCTAAATAAATCGAGCACAGCAAAATAAATTTTGGTATGCGGTTTGATTTGTGTTTACTCATAACACTGCTCTTAATATCGAATGTAATAAAGTTCAAATCGGTCAGTCATTCAATTGGAGATGATGCTGTTCGATTTGTTAAGCGGAAAAACAACAGTCCCCCGAGAGCGCCACAGACTCCAATAGCTATTTGGCCCGTGAGACTTCGCGCGCCAGCGACGGGCATTAGATTCATGAGGTAAGACATTAACAATAGAGTGCAAACAATTGACGATGCGCCCGCAAGAATGAACCAAAATTGACGTTTATTAAATATGAACCTAGTGCAAAGTTCGGCTATGCAAAACCCAACTAGAAAACTCGCCGCCACCACTGGGAACAGCGCTTGTAGGATTCCTAGGTCGGACGCCATCATTGATAAGCGTTGCCCCAGTTCAATGCTTGCTCCAACGTCACCAAGCGCATTCAAAACTTGATGCGTTGAAACAAAACTGGTGGTGACCGCGCTTAACAGTGCGGCGCTAAGCCAAGCCCCGGCGGTTTTTAGAAACGTCATTTTTATGAAGTATGGCTACTTTTCTTCTTTCGAGCCAACTTTCTTGAACAACAAAGTCATGCGATTTGATTCACCGATCGCAAGCATGGCCGCCTTTTTCGTTTCGTCATCCTTCGAGCCCGACAGTGATGGAGGCAGCCGCCATACGATATCACCTTCGTTCGCTTGATCTTTAGGGTTGGCATTAACATCGCTTTCACCAATCAGTTCGAAGCCATGTGACTCAAACTTGGCGACGATAAAGCTCTGTTTGAGATACCCGTTATTTCCATCCGCCCAGCTGTCTGGTCGGTCTTCTCTGGCTTGGTGTTGAACAACTCCCACCACGCCGCCGTCTTTTAGCACTGCATGGGTATCCTTCAATGCACTTTCTAAATAATTGCCTTTGTCGTTAAAGCGAGTCAAGTTGTGTAAGGCTCTAATAAACAGCACCGCATCAGCTGAGCCTTGCATGGCATCAGGCATGGCTGAGAATTTGAATGCAGCAACACTTGCATCACCTTCTTCGCGCCAGCTTGATGCTTTCTCGGTCCAAGTGTCTACCCAAGTCTTTTTCTCTTCGATTCTCTCGGGCGTCATGAAGTTAAAGTTGCTCCACATCTCTTGCGGGTAATCAACACCGACAAGTTTGCCGTCTTCGCCAAGAATTGGGAGCAAAATTTTGGTATACCAGCCACCACCAGGAAGCGCCTCAACAACCGTCATGCCTTCTTTGATGCCGAAAAACTCCAATGTTTGTTTTGGGTTTCGATATTGATAACGGGCTTTCGCTTTATCTGATTGTTTGGCGAGGGCTTTATCAATGCTGTCAGCCTGCGCCGTGGCAGTAAGACTGGCGCCGAAACTCAAAATGGTCGTTATTAATAGGGTTGTTTTTAGGGTTTTTCTCGAAATCATTGTTGGGGCTCCTCGTAAAAAATTAGGTCGTGGAATCATTGTGATGCAAAGCTAAAGACTCTACAAGCCTGATTTTCGTCGCAAGCAGGTGAAAGTTTGATGATTGTCTGCGGTAGACTCAATCAATCTTTGAGAATGACCGCATTGAGAATATGCTCAGAGACTTCATTGACGGTGACCGGACAACTGCATAGTATTGAGCTCTTTACGCGAGTTAATCGAATTACACGAGGTCTGTATACGAACGCTTTAACCGGCTGATTTATTGGTGCAACCCAGAGGGCTGTGCTGATGCAACTGGAATACTAAATCTGCGCTATGCGAAGATAAAACCTTAAATATAAATAGTGAATCAATAATGAATGAATTTATAGTAAATGCTGGGTTTAAGAGGTGCTATGTCGAATAATCGAGAGGTGGGGAAAAGGTATCGAATGTTTGCGTTGGTCTTGCTTACCATCGTCTATGGCTTCAATTTCATTGACCGTCAAATTGTTGGAATACTCGCGCCGTTCATTCAGAAAGACTTAGGGCTCACTAATACTCAGCTAGGTTTACTTATCGGTTTGGCTTTCGCGACATTTTACACAGTGGTGGCGATTCCCATAGCTTGGCTGGCCGACCGTTATAATCGAGTCAATATTCTGACGATCGCGCTGGCCACATGGAGTGGCTTTACTGCGTTAACGGGTTTGGCCAATAACTTTCTACAGATTGGCATGGCAAGGATGGGCGTAGGGATTGGCGAAGCTGGTGGCAGCCCTCCATCTCATTCGATTATCTCTGACCTCTACCCTAAAGAGGAGCGAGCCGGCGCTTTAGGAATCTATTCGATTGGAATACCGTTGGGAATAATGTCAGCGTATCTAGCGACGGCGACGTTAATTGGTGCGGACGCCGACGCGGTAAATTGGCGGCGTATTTTTATTATTCTCGGCCTTACAGGTATCGCGTTAGCGATTGTGGTTCGATTGGTCTTGCGAGAGCCTGTGCGCGGTGCGCAGGAATTTGATGAAGGTGTTGAGATCATCAAGCCGCCCTTTATGGAGTCATTGAAAGCCTTGCTCAAGATTCCGTCTTGGTGGTTTATGGCGTTCGGTATCGCATTTGGCTCGTTCGTTTCCTATGCATTTTCGGCATTTCAAACCAAGTACCTAGTGGCATTGGACCCGAGCTTTAGTTTTAAAACCATTGTTATCGTATTAGGGGTTATTAATGGTACGACCTATGTGGGTGGCACCTACTTAGGAGCCAAATTGGCTGATAAATGGGGCAGCAAGGATATTAGGGCCTACGGTTGGATACCGGCGATTGCTATTTTTGTGTCGCTAATAGTTGGCTTGGCGACTCTTTGGGTACCAACTGTGCCGCTGCACTTAATGTGCACGACTGTGTTGTTGTTTTTCTTAGGCATGTATTTAGGCCCCAGTTTTGCGATCGCACAGACCTTGGCGCCTGTTAATATGCGCGCGATGTCCACGGCTTTATTTTTCTTTATTTTAAATATGATTGCCTTAGGCGGTGGGCCTACCTTTGCTGGAATTATGATGGACGTTTTTGAAGCCGACAACTCGAGGCTTGAGGCTATTCGCTATGCGTTATCGGTTACTTGCTTGATGTTCATTCCTTCGATTGCAAGCTTTCTAGTGGTTTCTAAGAAAATTAAGCATGACTGGAATCGAGCTGACGAGCTTAATAAGAGCATGGCCAGCCAGCCGTCATCTTAGGGCTAAATCTCCAAAGTACGTTACACTATAGTTGCACTAGAATGATTTTGAGGGCCAATACCGTATGACCTTTTTAGTAAAGGAGCTCATCGAACGTTTCGGTGAGCTTATTGAAAGCACCCGTAATGACGAGAACGTCGAGTTTATGACCATTGATTCGGTTTGCCAGAGCAATTCTGGGAGCTTGGTGTTTGTGGGTGATAAAGCACAGGTGCCGAGTAAAGCACCGGCGGTGATGGTTACCACAAATGACTTGGCCGGGCAGCTAACAGAGCTTAACTGCTGCGTTATTGCTGTGAAGAATGTTCGATTGGCGCAGGCAAAAATAAAGCAAGCCTATCAGGATTACGACAGCAGTGACCCGGAATGGCAGCAGATACATGGGTCGGCGGTGATTCATAACAGCGCCAGCCTCGGGGATGGCGTTAGGGTTGGCCCTAATGCAGTGATTGGTGCCAATGTGCAGATTGGTGCAGGCAGTCAAATAAGGGCGAATGCGGTGATCGAACACGATGCGGTGTTAGGGCAAGACTGTATCATCAGCCCCTTTGTTAATATTGGCTATGGCTGTCGTTTAGGGAACCGTGTAAACCTGCACACAGGTGTTGTGATCGGTAATGAAGGGTTCGGCTTTGCGCAAGACAGCGATCGAGACTACCACCGGATACCCCATACCGGTATTGTCGAAATTGGCAATGATGTGCAAATCGGTGCCAATAGTAATATTGACCGAGGTACCTACAACTCAACGGTTATCGGTGATGGGGTTAAATTAGATTCTCTGTGTCACGTTGCGCACAATGTACATATTGACCAAGGAACCTTGTTTGCGTCGCAAGCCTGCATTGCTGGTTCCACTTATATTGGTAAGCGTGTTACGGCGTCGGGGCAGGTTGGTGTTTTGGATCATTTGTCGATAGCCGACAATACGGTGTTGGTGCACCGCAGTGGTGTTACTGAAAATATAGCTGAGCCCGGTATGTATGGCGGTGTGCCGGCTAAGCCATTTAAGGAATACGTTAGAATGATCGGCGCCAGTAAGCGTATTGATAAACTTAACCTTCAGATTAAAGAGTTGAAAAAACAACTTAAGGAAAAACTACTGAGCTAGCCTTTAGCCTTGTCGAATGCTTGCAATTGATGGTTGTCAGTTTAGTTCTTAAAAAGAGCAGCACAATCCTGAGCCTTGGCAAACTCTATATGTTTATGGTGTGACATCGCATAGACCGTGTCGACATGAACGGCATTCCAACGTCGTAAATCATCGTCTGGGCTTTGGGTGACTTGATACTTATGCAAAACCGGTAATGTGGTCTGGTCTGCATAAATGAAATAGACAACAAAGGTCTCTAAGTGTTCGTTTGAAGAAAGTTGATGATGAGGCAAAAAATACAAAAGGTCGTGTAGTGGTAAGGCCAGATCGTCCTCGGCAGTGATGTCATCTCGCTGAATCACTAAGTGAGGGCGCAGATAGTTGCCACCCGCTTTCATGTTCACACTGAACCGTAATACTCGTTCGTCGGTGCACACTGAATGCTGTGATAGGAAGTGCGCTTCGGCCGATTGTTCAGGGTCGTTCATTGAACTTGGCTCACACAGCAAAAATTCAGTAACCGATAGTTTAAACGAGGGTTGCAGCTTCGATTTTTCAAGCAAATATAAGCGTTCTGCTTGTTCATAATTGAGCGCAGTTTGTGTTAGTTCACGTTTGGCAAGAGTGTTTCTTTTCTTGGCGTGTTTATTCGCCTTTTTCTGTTGAGCAAGGGTCTGTTTCAAATAGTCTTCAAGAAGAGATTCAAGCGAGCGGTCTTTAGGGCTCATAAAGCAAACTGGGCAAGTTATGAATGATTCGATAATCATACATTAGAGGGTAGCCTCATTCACAGAGTAACTGTCGCTTAACCTTGGTTTTCAGGCGCCGGTTAAGACGGGCAGTGAAATCAACGCAGATCAATCAATACGAACTGGCACAGACTTAAATGCCGGAGTTTTGCTGCGAGGGTCACGACTTAAACCAATAAGCTGGTTGGCTTCTGGATAGTAAGCCAGAACGTTCCCGGGAGTTACGTTGAACGAGTATATTGTTACGTCCTGCATTTCCCCGCTTGCGGATGTTACGGTGGCTAAATCACCAGCCTTTTTGCCGAGCATTTTAATATCAATGGGATTCATAAGTATCGACCAACGATTTTGGGTGTCTCGATAGCTGTCCGACTCTTCGTAGATTATTGAATTAAACTGTCCCTCGCTTCGAATGCTTGCCAGCATCAGCGGGTATTCTTTATTGGCGCTTTTTACCTTTGCCGTCAGAGTGGTAAATTTTGCCTTACCATTTGAAGTTTTGAAATTTGGCGTGTGAAGAATGCGGTTTGTTATGTGAAACTCTTTACGTGCCACTGAAATATCTTTAAGTTTTTCCATGCCAGGCACTATGTTCGCAATGGCTGTTCGAAGCGAGTCAAAGTTCTTAAACCCACTAAAGTCAAAATTATCGTCTTGAAGTGTTGAGTTTGCGAGGTCGGCCAGAACATGAGTTTCAGATTTGGCATTGGCGACTCGATCAATCCCGCCGTCACTGAGTCGAATATAATTAAACATAGACTCCTGAGTGGTGGCGCTGGGTTCCTCGTCGCGTGCGCACACGGGTAAAATGAGTACGTCGCTATTGTCACAACCATGAATATGGCCGTAATTTAGCGTGGTGGTCAGGTAACATTTGAAACCGATCTTATCCAATGCTGAACGAGCCCATTTGGAATTTGGCGAAGCTTGGTATAAATTTCCGCCCATAATCAGCGCGCAATCCATATCGCCCTTGTCGGCTGCTTCAAGGCAGGCAAGGGTATCTAAACCTTGAACGCTTCGGCTGATCGGAAAAGTGATCTTTAGCTCGCGCTGCATGTTGTCAAACACTTGCTCAGACAGCACCGGCTTAACGCCAATAGTGCCAATGCCCTGCACATTGCTGTGGCCACGCAGCGGAAGCAGGCCAGCGCCTGGGCGGCCGATATGACCACCAAGCAAGGCTAAGTTTGAGATCGCCTCTACGTTTTCTACGCCATTTTCATGATGGGTGATGCCCATGCCCCAAGCGAAAACGGTGTTCTCCGAAGCGGCATAAACCTGCGCAATTTCGGCAATTGCAGCTTGATCAAGCCCGGTAGCATCAGTGATGGTCACCCAAGATGTATTGGCGGTTGAATCTCGGAATGGTTCAAAACCATCGGTAAATTGGCTTATGAAATTTTGATTTTCTTGCTTGGACTCTAAGATGGCCTTAGTAATGCCTATCAATAGAAACCTATCGCTGCTGATATGCGGTTGCAGATAATGAGATGCGATATCTGAGCCGCCGCCTATGAGTGATTTAGGGCTTTTAGGTACCGCGAATTTTACTAAACCCGGCTCCTTTGCCGGATTAATGACGATTACATTTCCACCTCTTTCTCGGCAGGCTTTTAGCTTATAGATAAAACGCGGATGGTTGGAAGCGGGGTTTGCCCCGATGAGAAAAATGGTATCGCATTTATCAAGGTCTTCGAGTTCAACGGTGGCGGTGCCGCTACCGATGCTATTGTTTAGGCCAACCCCGGTTGCTTGGTGGCAATAATATGAGCAGTTGTTGACATTATTAGTGCCGTACATGCGCGCGAACAATTGCATTAAAAAACCGGCTTCGTTTGAAGACCGCCCAGAACTGTAGAAGAAGCTTCGGTTCGGCTTGGTATTAGAAAATCGATTGGCGGCTTCTTTGATTGCCCAATCCCAATCTACTATCTTGAATTTATCTGAACCGGAAGCTTTGAAGATAGGGTTGCTGAGTCGGCCTATGTGTTCAAGTTCGTGCGGGCTGAGTTCGCGAAAGTCGTCTATGCTGTGATTGAAAATATCAGCGGGAATAGGTGGCTGAATATCGGTGGATTGTGCCTGCACACTTTTGTTGCAAACCGATGGGAACGAGCCTTGTTCATCGGTCATGCCGCCGAGCTGACCACCCATTCCTAGGCCGCAGGCTTTACAGGTGTTATTGGTTCCTAACGCTTTTGATGCTTTCTTGAGCCCAATTTTGTTAAGCGTTTTAAGCGTGTAGAGGATTTTTTTAAATCCTCCACCGACGGTCGCCGCCTCACGCTTATTCATTTAGCATAGCAAGTAGGCGACATTCAACAATCAAATAGTCTCTGCTTTGTTAGTATGCCAGTTGCGCACCGCTAGACTTATTTTAAACCGCCATTAATGCTGGAAAGCGCCGCATTGCCGGGGCAAAGGACGTCTTCTTTTAACTGATTGAGAGGCGTCTCAGGTAGGTTCAGTATTTCGTGGAAATTATCTGAATCAGGGTCTATGTAAATCAAGCCAGTCAATAACTTACTTTGCTGCTTATGGTCATGTAAAACCTTGATCGCGTTGACTCGGTCGGTCGGGTCGTAATCATCGTCAATTTTACTTAAACGCACCGAATCACCATTGTGGAGCTGTACGTTTTTGGTTGATCCCTTGATTTGATCTAAAGTAATTTCTTGTGCCTCTGGCACAAAATCGACAACCGAGCCAGCCTGTACATGCTCACGCGTATAGTCGTAACTCTTGGTCGAACCGGCATGGTTATTAAAGGTGACGCATGGTGAAACCACGTCGATTAAGGCAAACCCTTTATGCGACATAGCGGCCTTTAATAAAGGGATCAGCTGTTCTTTATCGCCAGAAAAACTGCGTGCTACAAAGGTTGCACCAAGTTCTAAGGCTAGCGCAACTAAGTCAATGGATTCGAATGGGTTTACTTTACCCTTCTTTGATTTCGAGCCTTCATCTGCAGTGGCTGAATCTTGGCCTTTGGTAAGGCCGTAACACCCATTGTTTTCGACGATGTAGGTCATATTAAGATTTCGGCGAGTAACATGCGCGAATTGCCCCATGCCGATCGATGCCGTATCACCATCACCCGAAACGCCAATGTAAAGCAGGTCTCGGTTCGATACATTAGCACCGGTTGTCACTGAAGGCATCCGACCATGCACAGAATTGAATCCGTGCGCGTTTCTCAGAAAATAGTTTGGTGATTTGGATGAACACCCAATACCAGACATTTTAGCCACTCGGTGAGGCTCAATATTTAAACCCCAAACCGCCTGCATTATCGCTGCACTGATCGAATCGTGACCACAGCCAGCACACAGCGTCGAAATGCCGCCTTCATAGGCTTTGGTGGTTAGACCTAAAGTATTTTTAGGTGCTTCTGGGTGACGAAAATTTGGTTTCAAAAAACTCATGTTTACTCTCCGTCTAAGCGCTTTTCGCGGTTGCGTTGACGTCTAACTTCTCTTCAATGCCGGCGCGTATCATGCGTGCGCTGATTGGGTCACCATTGAACTGTAGTATCGTGTTTAGGCTGCGAGGGGCAACTTCTAATTCGTTCACTAATAGCGTTTTCATTTGCGCATCGCGATTTTGCTCTACAACGAAAATTTGATCGTGTTGCTCTATAAATTCGAGTACTTCATCACTGAATGGAAACGCTAAAATGCGTAAGTCGTTGGCGCTATGGCCTGCCGCTTCAAGCTGATCTAAGGCTTCGTGGGTGGCTTCTAAGCTGGTGCCATAATGCAGCACCCCAATTGAGTTGGCCTTAGTTCGTGTAGTGATTATTGGCTTAGGAAGATGCTCAGGAGCGGTTTTCCACTTAACTAATAAACGCTCTAAGTTGCGCTGAAAAGCTTCGCCTTTTTCAGTGTAAGCAGCGTACTCATCTCGAGAGGTACCACGCGTGAAAAAGGCGCCTTTGTCAGGGTGAGTGCCAGGAATGGTTCGATTAGGAATGCCATCGCCATCGACGTCTAAATATCGCCCAAAACGACCCATTTCATCTAAGTCTTCGGCAGATAAAACTTTGCCGCGATCGTAGGTTCTGGAATCATCCCACTCTAAGTCGTCGCAAATATGTTCATTCATGCCTAAATCTAAATCCGTCAGCATGATAACTGGGGTCTGTAAACGCTCGGCGATATCAAACGCATCAGCGGTCAATTCAAAGCATTCTTTAGGAGTGGCAGGAAACAAACACACCTGCTTGGTGTCGCCGTGTGATGCGTAGGCTGAAATTAACAGGTCGGATTGTTGGGTGCGAGTTGGCATGCCAGTCGAAGGACCTGCTCGTTGCACATCAATAAGCACTGCCGGTACTTCAGCAAAGTAGGCCAAGCCTAAAAATTCTTGCATTAGAGACACGCCGGGCCCGCTGGTCGCGGTAAACGATCGAGCGCCGTTCCAGTTCGCCCCGATCACCATGCCGATGGCTGAAAGTTCGTCTTCAGCTTGCACGATCGCGTAATTGTTTTTGCCAGTATCGGCTTCTTTACGAAGTTTGGTGGCGTACTTTTCAAAGCCTTCAGCAACTGATGTTGACGGTGTGATGGGATACCATGCGCATACGGTCGCGCCACCGTAGACGGCGCCTAAACCACAGGCGGCGTTACCTTCCATCATAATTTTCCCATCATTTTTGTTACGACGCTCAAGCTGCAATGGTAGAGGTTCATTGAAGGTGTTTTTCGCTTCATCAAAACCCAATTGTAATGCCGATATATTCGGCTCAATGAGCTTTGGTTTGGCCTTAAAAGTGTCGTTGACTATGCTTTCAAGTGCCGAAAATTCAATGCCGATTAGATACGCGAGTGAGCCGACGTAAATAATGTTTTTAAATAATTGACGACGTCGCGGGTCATTAAAAGTGGCATTTACAATGTCGGTTAGCGGTAAGCCAATATAGTGAATGTCATCTCTAATTAACTGAAAGTCGAGAGGGTAGGTGCTGTCGTAGAAAAAATAACCGCCCGGGCATACTTCTTCAACATCGCTGGCCATACTTTGTGGATTCACTGAAATCATCAGCTCCACTTGACCACCACGACGACCTAAATAGCCTTGTTCAGAAATTCGAACTTCATACCAAGTTGGTGCACCCTGAATATTTGATGGGAAAATATTACGCGGACTGACCGGTATACCCATTCGGAATATGGCTTTTGCAAACATACTGTTTGCGCTGGCGGAACCCGAGCCATTGACGTTGGCGAACTTAACCACAAAATCATTGACCTTGCCTTGCATTTTCTCAGGTGTGTTCAGAGGGCTCATGCGGCGACTCCTGATTGTTTTTTCTCACGCGGAGTCGTTTGTTCTACTAGTATTGGGGCTGGCGAATCACCGGCCTTAGTCACCGTGTACAAAAATTTCTGCATATCCCAGGCCGATGTTGGGCAGCGCTCTGCGCACAAGCCACAATGCAGACATACGTCTTCGTCTTTGATCATCGCGCGGCCCGTTGCTAAATCTTCAGAAACGTACAGATCGGTTTCCAAGTTTAGGCTGGGTGCGGTCAATCTATCGCGCAATGGTGAGCCGTCGTTTTTGGTGAAAGTGATGCAGTTCGTTGGACAAATGTCTGTGCAGGCATCGCACTCTATGCATTTTTCTTCAACAAACACGGTTTGCACATCGCAATTTAAACAGCGTTCAGCCTCGGTGAACGCCACCTCAGCTGAAAAGCCTATTTCAGATTCAATCTTACGGCTAGAGAGCGCTTGTTCTACTGGTAAATGTGCCGACGCCTGACGGTCATCATCGATCACCGCGCTATCATAGGCCCATTGATGAATGCCCATTTTGGTGCTGACAAGGTTTGTACCAACGGCTGGCCTTTCATCTTTAAGAGACGCGCCGTTTAAAAATAAGTCGATTGAAATTGCCGCTTGGTGGCCATGAGCCACTGCTGTAATGATGTTCTCTGGGCCAAACGCCGCATCGCCACCAAAAAACACTTTTTCAT
>CAZEXS010000031.1:0-37999 GCA_964516915.1 uncultured Gammaproteobacteria bacterium | reverse complement strand
GTCACCAAAATGGTGTGTTCCCATTGTGCCGATAAGGAATGATCACGCGTGACCACGGTCCAATTGTCGGCCAGTAAGCGAGTTTCCTTGCGACCGGCATTAATCATCGGCTCGATGGTGAATGTCATTCCTTCCTTTAGTTCCATGCCGGTGCCAGGGCGACCGTAATGCAATACTTGAGGCTCTTCGTGAAAGACCTTACCAATGCCATGCCCGCAGTATTCTCTAACCACGGAAAAATTATTGTCCTCTGTGTGTTTTTGAATTGCGTGGCCTATGTCGCCAAGCTGCACACCTGGTTTCACCATATCGATACCCAGCAACATCGCTTCTTTCGATACCTCAGAGAGTCGTTTGGCTAAGATGCTTGGCTTACCAACGTAGTACATTCGGCTGTTATCGCCGTGGTATTCATCTTTTATCACTGTGACATCAATATTGATTATGTCGCCTTTTTTTAGTTTTTTATCGCTTGGAATGCCATGACAGATAACGTGGTTTACCGAAGTGCAGATCGATTTAGGAAAGCCTCGATAATTGAGCGGGGCAGGGATGCCGGCTTGCACGTTGACAATGTAGTCATGACATATTGTGTTCAACTCGTCAGTTGTCACTCCAGCAACCACATGCTCTTCAATCATATCCAGCACTTCACTGGCTAAGCGCCCCACGGTGCGCATTTTTTCTATTTCATCTGGAGTCTTAATGGATACAGTCATGATGTGAATTATTCGGTTCGTTTTTGCGTCGATAGACTATTGTAGCAAATCGTTGCGTATATAGTGTTGTCAGGACGAATCTATTCGTAATTTTCCGCTTGTCAGAGTAAAGTGTCGGATATAACAATAAATGTGTATATCAAACGAGGGGATTTAGATGCCGTTAAGTAAACTCCGGCAGGCACAATTTAGTCTGTTTCGGCTTTTAGAGCCGAGGGCGCTATTCGAATGGCAGAGCTTTTACGCTCTTCGCCCTTTAATGAAGAAATTTAGAAAAGGCGATGGTCACTCTGTTGTGGTATTTCCCGGGTTTGCTTCCAGTGATAGAGCCACACGCCCTTTGCGCGGCTTGTTAAATGAATTGGGTTACGATGCGCATGGATGGGGCTTGGGCACTAATTTGATGTTCGACGCCTCACTGGAATCAGAAATGATCGCCTTGGTCAATGAAGTATACAAGTCCAGCGGCTGCAAGGTGTCATTGGTGGGTTGGAGTTTAGGCGGGCTTTACGCGCGCGAAGTGGCCAAAGCCTGCGAAGGAAAAATTCGTTGTGTTGTGACTCTTGGCAGTCCAATCTCAGGAAATACCAAACATTCCAATGCGCACTCGTTGTTTCAAATGATTAATGGCAAGCCGAATAGAATTGATGTTAGCCGTTATATGGGCCTCAACACACCGCCCGCGGTTCCTACAACCTCTGTTTATTCAAAGACCGATGGCATAGTGGCATGGGAAGGATCTGTTCAAAAGCGCGGAGAGTTTACTGAAAACGTACAAGTCCCAGCCAGCCACCTCGGGCTCGGTGTTAATCCTTTGGCTCTTTACGTGGTGGCTGATCGTTTGGCTCAACCTGAAGGCGCGTGGGCCCGTTTTAATATTCGAGGTTTGAAACGCTTAATATTTAACCGCCCGACCAAAAAAACGCAAAAAAAACTGTTTACTCAAGAAGTAAAAAGTTAATCAGAATGTGAATTCAAAAGTTTCTTTAAGGTTTTGAAATAAAAGGGATTTTATTTTTCTATTAACTCTTCGATTAAGTTCGCAATGCGAGAATGCAGTTGTTTTGGGAGGTCATGCCCCATGCCTTCAATAAGCTCTAGTTTTGCACCTTTAATATTGTTGGCTGTTTCAATACCTCCAGCTACCGGTACTAATACGTCAGCCTTGCCATGTATTACCAAAGTTGGGCATTTGATTCGATGTAAAATCCCACGACGATCACCACTCTCAGTGATCGCAGCAAGTTGATTTCGATAACCGGCTGGATAAGATGAGCGCTCCATGGATATTTTAATTCTCGCTCGAAGTTCATCTGGGTCAGGTGGGTAGTCTGGGCTGCCAATTAAAGCCCATGTTTTCATTGCATGATCCAAGTATTTTTTCTGATCAGCGGCGCTGGGTCTCGACATCATTTGCATGAGAACCTTGGGTGGCGCCTGCGGTAACTGTCGGCGCCCTGTGGTTGACATTATCGACGTGAGCGTCAAGGTTCTATCGGGGTATTCGGCGGCCAGTAACTGCGCGATCATACCGCCCATAGAGGCACCAACCCAATGGGCTTTTTCAATCTCAAGCGCGTCCAATAGGCCGATGGTATCGGCAGCCATGTCACGCAGTGTGTAAGGTGCGGTGATTTCAAGCCCCAAACGTTGTCGGAAAAACAATTTGAGTAAATTGACAGGCTTCTCGGTCTCAATTTTCTGAGAAAGCCCAATGTCGCGATTATCAAAGCGAATCACTCTGAAACCTTTGTCAGCCAACATTGTGCAAAAATTAATCGGCCAAGAAAGCATTTGAGTGCCAAGCCCCATGATCAGTACGATCGATGGGTCTTCTTTGGCACCAAACTCTTCATAGCAAAGCCGCAGGCCATTTGCCATTAGGTATTTTTCGGTCATGATTTTACAGCTCGCCACAAACGGCAAATTACGTTTTCTTTGAAGGTGTAGTCTTCTTCGTAGACTTATTAAGTCGTCTTCTTGTTAATTTTCTTAGAAGTCTTCTTTTTAGACGATCGTTTTTTGGTGGCCTTAGGTTTCACTTTTGATGCTGACTTTTTAGTTTTTGCGCTGGACGCTGTCGCCTTTGAAGCTTTGGGCGCCTTAATGGGAGTCACCTTAGCGTTGGCGGACATTGAAGCCGCTTCAAGCATTTCATTAAAAGACTCACGTAGACAGTCAGCGTAAAAAGCCGGGTCGGGCATCATCTCTCGACACGCGCTTACTGAGATCGTGAACCGACCGCAATAGCTACCAAGTCCATGAAATAGACCCATCCCATCAATGGGAGGGCCAAGCGCAAAGTTGCTGTGCATTTTGGCGCCGGTAAAGTACAACGGAATTTGCGGGCCAGGCACATTGGTAATCACGCAGTTATAAGACGGTTTAATGCGATTCGCGATCCCCAATTTGCTGTAAAGACGAGCGGCCGAAGCGGTGAGGGTGCTTGGGATAAACTGCGAATAGTCGGTCATGGTTTTCGCACCAACCGCATTTGTAAGCTCTTTGGCATTTGAGGTGCCTTGGTTGACAGCTGTTAAGCGCTCCAGCGGGTCGGCGATGTCACTGCGCACTCTAACCGTCATTTGCGCAACTTGGTTGCCTGCTGAGCCTTGTTGATCGACGGTGCGGATATTAATAGGCGCCATTGCCACTAATGATCGTTCTGGCAATTCGCTTTTGTCGATTAAGTAACGTCGTAAGGCACCACCGCAGATCGCCAAAGCGACATCGTTGACGGTAACCTTCGGTAGCGAGTCTTTTATGGTTTTAATATCTGCGAAATCAAATTCTACCGCCTCGAATGCCCGGTGCGGCGAAACATTCGTATTGAAACGAGTTCGCGGTATGTCGGTCACGCGTTTCAGATTGCCTCGCGCCAGCCCAGCCACGGTCTTTGCTAAACCCGGCACGGTATTTTTAGCCACTTCGAAAATTCGAGCGGGGGTTTTAATGGTATTAACTTGAGATCGCCAAATCAGCTCCATATAACCTGGCTCGCGCTCGCTCTTAATCGGCTTCGGTAATGGAAGCGCATTAAAATCTGGGCTGAGGTCATGTATGACGCTGGCGATTTCGATGCCAGAAGCACCGTCTACAGCGGCATGATGCATTTTGCTCAATAGCGCGAAACAGCCCGGAGGGTAGCCTTCGACATTATCCAGGCCCTCAATGATGTACATCTCCCAAAGCGGTCGAGAACGGTCTAGCGGGCGAGCGTGCAGTCGAGAAGCTTGAATGCACAATTGTCGCCAGTCTCCAGGCTTTGGCAGAGAAATATGGCGAATATGAAATTCGGGGTCAAATTCACCGTCTGAGCGCCAGTAGGGGTGGTCAAGACGCATGGGAACTTCCAATAACACATTGTTGAACGACTGAACCTTGTCGGCTCGTTGCAACACATTTTCCATGATCTGTTTGAAACCAACGGCCCCGCCCGGTGCGGTTGATGGGTCATAGATAGCCAGGCCGCCAATATGCATCGGCGAGTTCTGTGTTTCTAAATATAAAAATGAGGCGTCAAGGCCGGTCAGTTGCTGCACGATTTCGCTCCTTAATTTTTTTATAATCATACATTGATCTGAGCCCATCGTCACAACCGCTTATTGATGTCTTAGATTTGCGGTTTTTTGCGGATATTTGTTGTTGGTTTTAAGGGTCTATGGTATAAACGCGCCTCAACTTAAATCATCCGTTTACCACTACTGTTCACTGGGTGCTTTTTTTTGCTTTAAGTGATTGTTTTGCATGCTGATTGAACTCGAAATGTTTCAAGTTTCAAATAGCGTTGTGATTATCCGTCACGCATTAAAAGGTTAGTGAGCTAGGTACAGCGGATTTGTTAAAACCCGTACAATTTGGAGTACACATGTCAAACGTTACTATGCGCCAGATGCTAGAAGCAGGCGTTCACTTCGGCCATCAAACTCGTTACTGGTCACCTAAAATGCGTCCGTTTATCTTCGGAGATCGCAATAAAATTCACATCATCAACCTAGAAAAAACATTGCCAATGTTCAATGACGCATTGAACTATGTGGGTAATGTCGTCGGCAACGGCGGTTCAATCATGGTTGTTGGTACAAAACGTTCTGCAAGTAAGCTTGTAAAAGAATCTGCAGAGCGCGCCGGCACGCCTTACGTTAACCACCGCTGGTTAGGCGGCATGCTGACTAACTTTAAAACGGTTAAAAACTCAATTCGACGTTTGAAAGAGCTGGATACGGCTTTAGTAGAAGGTACCAATGCTCGAGTTGGTAAAAAAGAAGCGCTTATGCAAGAACGCGAGCGCATCAAACTAGAGCGTAGTTTGGGCGGCATCAAAAACATGCAAGGCTTGCCTGACGCATTGTTTGTAATCGACGTTAAATCTGAATACATCGCTGTTTCAGAAGCTAATAAATTAGGTATTCCTGTGATCGCCGTTGTTGATACTAACTGTGTACCAGACGGTGTTGATTATGTGATTCCGGGTAACGATGATGCGATCAGAGCCATTGAACTCTATACTACGGCGCTTGCAGATACGATCATTGAAGCGCGTGGAGCAGCTCAAATGCGGCCTGCGGTATCTGAAGGAGATGCCAGTGAATACGTAGAAGTAACTGAAGAGGCTGCTGTTGAAGCTGCTCCAGCAGTTCAAGAAGCGCCAGTGGCTAAAGAAGAACCTGCGGTAGCAGAAGCGGCGGCGCCAGCTGAAGCCCCAAGTGGCGAAGACAAGCTAACTGATATCAACGGTATCGGCCCAGTGATTGAAGGCAAACTTAACGCTATGGGTGTTACTACTTTCAAGCAAATCGCTGAGTTTTCAGCTGAAGACGTTGAGCGTATCGATGGCGAGCTTAATTTTAAAGGTCGTATTGAGCGAGAAGAGTGGATTTCTCAAGCAAAAGCTAAATTAGCTTAGTAATTAAATCGTTATATAGAGCTTGCAATGCAAGCTCTATCTATGATTTTTTCGGCCTTTATTCTCATTGCTAAATGGCCGGGTATATAAATCATAAGAACTAATCTTTTTTTGATAGGTGACACCATGGCAATCACAGCCTCACTAGTAAAAGAATTACGCGAGCGCACTGGCGCTGGCATGATGGAATGTAAAAAAATGTTGACCGAAACTGACGGTGACATTGAAGCGGCGATTGAAGAAATGCGAAAGCGCGGCGCTGCTCAAGCTGATAAAAAAGCTGGCCGCATCGCGGCTGAAGGCACAATTGTAACCTTGGTTGAAGGTTCAACCGGTGTTGCCGTTGAAGTAAACTCAGAAACTGACTTTTCAGCTAAAGATGAGTTTTTTGTCGCGTTCTCAAAGCAAGTTGCTGAAACAGTTTTGGCAAGTAAGCCAGCAGATATCGATGCATTGGCCAATTGTACTGTGGAAGGTGGCGAGACAGTTGAAGCTGCGCGCCAAGCATTAATCCAAAAAATTGGTGAAAATATTACGGTTCGTCGTTTTCAGATCGTAGAAGCCGGTGACGGCGAAGTTGTTGGTGCTTATCAACACGGCAATAAAATCTCTGTACTAACGCGCGTTAAAGGCGGTAGCGAAGATTTAGCTAAAGATATCGCTATGCACGTAGCAGCCAGTAAGCCAGTGTGTGTGTCAGCGGATGATGTGCCTGCTGATTTACTTGCGAAAGAGCGCGAAATTTTCGCTGCTCAAGCTGCCGAGAGTGGTAAACCTGCTGAGATCATGGAAAAAATGGTTGAAGGTCGCGTTCGTAAGTATTTAAATGAAGTTACTTTGTTGGGTCAGTCTTTTGTTAAAGACCCAGACCAGACTGTTGAAAAATTACTGAAATCAGCGGGCGCCGAAGTTGCGCAATTTGTACGCTATGAAGTAGGTGAAGGTATCGAAAAGAAAGAAGATGATTTCGTAAGTGAAGTAATGGCGCAGGCTGGCAAAGCCTAGGCCTGATTTCTACAGTAGCGGTACTTTAGTGCATCATATCGATCAATAATCATTCAAATAAGAGGGTTCTTCTAATGCCAAACGATTCTTTAGCCAACAATAATGATGTCGGTGATACGACAACTGGTTATAGACGAATACTTCTTAAACTGAGTGGCGAAGCACTCGCCGGCAGTGAAGGTGATAGTAAATTTGGTATTGATGCACAAACTTTAAATGGTGTTTGCGAAGAAATTGCAAACGTTGTTAAGTCAGGAACTCAAGTTGCTATCGTCGTGGGCGGTGGCAACTTTTTCAGAGGCATTTCGGCTTCTGAATCAGGGATAGAGCGCGCAACAGCCGATTATATCGGCATGTTAGCAACGGTCATGAATGCCTTGGCTATTCAACAAGGCTTAAAGCAGATTGGTGTAGGGGCGCGAGTACAGTCGGCAATTCCAATTTCACCTGTGTCAGAGCCATATGTGCGTTTGAGAGCTCTTAAGCACTTGAATCTAGGGCGAGTTGTGATTTTCGCAGCCGGCACTGGCAACCCTTATTTTACAACTGACACCGCCGCGAGTTTACGTGCGGCTGAAATGAATGCCGACGTATTAGTAAAAGCAACTAAAGTTGATGGCGTTTACGACTCTGACCCGGCAAAAAATCCGGATGCCAAGCGTTTTGATAGTGTTACCTACGACCAAGTGCTACAACAGCGCTTAGGTGTGATGGACGCAACGGCGATTGCCTTGTGTCGCGACAATAATATGGCGATGCGTGTACTCTCGATCAGTGAAGAAGGTGCTTTAACTCGAATGGCGCAGGGTGAAGACATCGGCACCATTATCACCAGCTCGTAGATCTTAACAGCGAGCCTTGGATCAATACACGAGCCCAACGATCAGAGCTTGTCAAACAATTGTAGCCGCGTCTAATATTAGCCATAGTCGGCACTAGCTGATACCATTCATAATTCAAATTTTCCGAGTAGTAAGTTGGTTTGTGCTGAAGCATTGATTGCAGCGCGTTTCTGTTTTATACCAGCTGGTTTGACGTAAGGCTGAAATAGCGGCTGAGATAGAGACTAAAGACTGATAAACAAAATAATATGATAGACGATATTTTAAAAGACGCTGAGCAGCGTATGAAAAAGAGCATCGAGTCGATGCGTACTGATATGGCTAAAATTCGAACTGGGCGTGCGTCACCAGCCCTGATCGATCATTTAATGGTCGATTATTATGGCAGCCCGACTCCGATCAATCAGGTTGCTAACATTACCGTGCAAGATGCCCGTACATTAGGCGTGCAGCCATGGGAAAAGCCCATGGTGCCGGTGGTTGAGAAAGCAATTATGGAAGCTAATTTGGGCTTAAATCCTATGACGGCCGGTGAATTGATTCGTATTCCCCTGCCACCATTGACGGAAGAGCGCCGTAAAGAAATGGTTAAGGTTGCAGCGTCTGAAGGTGAAAGCGGTAAAGTGGCTATTCGAAATATTCGGCGCGACGCGAACAACGATTTTAAGTCACTTTTAAAAGATAAGGACATTTCCGAGGATGACGATAAGCGCGCACAGGATCTTGTTCAAAAATTGACCGACAAGTATGTGGCGCAAGTAGACGAAGTTGTGAAAGAGAAAGAAGCGGAAATCCTAACGGTCTGATTGACCTTGGTTTCTATACAGTCGGGTATTTACATTGATTTATTCAATAACAGTGTGGTTGCTAGCGACTTGCTTTAGCTCTAACTAACCGCTGTCTTATCTGAATACCCATGCTTTCATATATTAAGTCTGTCTTCGCGCTACTAAAGGCCAAGTACGAGTCTCCTAAAGAGGAGCCATTGCCTCTGATTTGCCCAAAGCCTCAGCATGTGGCAGTGATTATGGACGGCAATGGGCGTTGGGCAAACTCTCAAGGTCTGAGTCGAGTGGCTGGGCATAAGCGCGGCGTTGAGGCAGTTAAGAATCTTATCAAGGGCTGCTTAAAACACGAGATACCGCATCTTACTATCTTCGCGTTTAGTAGCGAGAATTGGAATCGCCCAGAGAGTGAAGTCAATGCATTGATGGAGCTTCTGATGGGCGCCTTGGAAAATCAGACCGCCAAGTTGGATGAAAATGGAGTCTGTTTGAAGTTAATCGGCGACTTAAGTCGATTTGATAGTAAGATACAAGCCTTGGCCGAACAATCGATGAAAGCCACTGCTGGCAATGATAAATTAACGTTTAATGTGGCCATCAACTATGGTGGACGTTGGGACATAACCCAAGCCACTAAAGCGCTTGCTGAGAAAGTTTTAGCCGGCACTCTGGCAGTGGAAGACATCACCGAAGATTCGCTCTCTAAGCTTATGTCGACTTCGGGGCAGCCAGACCCTGATCTCTTTATTAGAACCAGTGGCGAGTATCGGATCAGTAATTTCATGCTGTGGCAGGCCGCGTATTCTGAGTTTTATTTCACCGATCTGCTCTGGCCTGATTTTGATGAAACCGCATTTACCAATGCGCTAGTCAAATACACCAACCGAGACCGACGCTTTGGTAATGCCGTTGATCAGGTCAATGATTCCCAACAATCATCGACCATGAGTTCGACCAGCATTTCACCAGGGAGTGAGGAATAAAATGCTTAAGCAACGAATTTTTACCGCCATAGTTTTAGTGGCCACTTTGCTCGCAGCGTTATTCGCGCCCAATCCGATTTTTTGGCAGATCATGATTTCCGTTATGCTCACACTTGGCTTTTATGAGTGGCTGAAATTTTGTGAAATCGAAGCAATGGGCCATAAAGTAGCCGCATTTTTCTTGTTTTTCGCACTGGGTTTCTCGCTCGATGCTGGTTTTATTAGTCTCAACGTAGTTATCGCTGTGGTCTGCACGCTTTGGTGTGCATTATTAGCATTCACGGTGATTGATATAATGCCTTTTTTTCACGCAAAGCTAGTCAAACTGTTAACCGGCGTGGTTACCTTAGCGGTTGCGGGCTGGCTGATTATCATTATCCGAGAGCTGGATGATGGCTTATCTTTTGTGATGGGTTTCTTTTTATGTGTGATTGCAGCCGATGTGGGCGCTTATTTTTCTGGCAAGCGGTTCGGTAAAACCAAGTTGGCACCGACGATTAGCCCAGGCAAGACCGTCGAAGGCTTTTTGGGCGGCCTTGGTTTAGTTGTGGTGATTTTTGTGCCGATTTTGTTTTATAAATACTCGTCTGTGATTGCCGCTGGGTTATTGTTGACAGTGATTTTGACGGCCATTGTATCGGTCGGTGGCGATTTGTTTGAAAGTAAATTAAAGCGCTACGTCGGGCTGAAGGACAGCAGCCAGATATTACCAGGCCACGGCGGAGTGCTTGATCGCGTAGACAGTCTGATGGCTGGGGTGCCAGTTTTTGCCTTGGGCTTATTGCTGCTTGGTTTTTTTGATTGATTCAGTATCAGGAAAGAATAATTAATCGCATGCAATCGATCTCAATTTTAGGTTCTACTGGCTCGGTAGGTAAAAGTACGCTGGATGTGGTTTCGCGTCATCCTGGCCAGTTTAAAGTAGCTGCATTGACTGCCAATTCCAATACTCAAGTAATGCTGGAGCAATGCCAAGTATTTTCCCCTGAGCTCGTTGTCATGGTTTCGGAGAAGGCTGCCGAGGAGCTGGTTGATGGGCTAAAAGCCGTTGGTTTGTCACATATTCAAGTAACTCAAGGCCCAGAAGCATTGATTTCAGCGGCCACTTTAAGCAGTTGCGATGCGGTTATGTCAGCGATTGTCGGCGCCGCAGGTTTGGTGCCGACGTTAGCCGCGGTAAAAGCCGGAAAGCGCACATTGATCGCGAATAAAGAACCGCTGGTCATGACCGGCGATATGTTTATGCGCGAAGCGGAGCTTAGCGGAGCCGTGGTATTGCCAATCGACAGCGAGCACAACGCCATTTTCCAATGTATGCCACAAGACCAGTCAAAACACGGTGTAAGTAGGTTGCATCTCACGGCATCTGGCGGACCGTTTTTAGGGCGTGAATGGAGTGACCTTGCTGATATAACACCAGAGCAAGCTTGCGCTCACCCAAATTGGTCAATGGGGCGAAAGATTTCAGTCGATTCGGCTACTATGATGAACAAAGGCTTGGAGCTGATTGAAGCGACGGCGTTGTTTGGTCTACCGGCCGAACGAGTTGAAATAGTGGTCCATCCACAGAGCATTATCCATTCAATGGTCGAATACACCGACGGATCGTTTCTCGCACAGCTGGGTGCGCCTGATATGCGCATTCCAATCGCACACGCACTAAGTTGGCCTGAACGCATTGAGTCCGGTGCCGCGACGCTGGATATTACCGAAATAGCACGCTTGGATTTTCAAAAACCGGATATGCAGAATATGCCTTGCCTGGCTTTGGCTCGTCAGGCTGCACAGCAGGGTAGTAGTCTACCCATTGCACTTAATGCGGCTAATGAAGTGGCCGTTGAGGCCTTTTTAGAAAGTGCAATTCGATTTACCTCGATTCCGCTAGTAATAGAGTCAGCCATGACTGAGCTTGAATCCGAGCTGGTTACTAATCTTGATAGCGTATTAAACATTGATAATGAAGCAAGGCGAATTGCCAAGCGAACGCTAGACTTGCTTGGATAGCTATGGTCGAGCAGTTATAGTTGAATAACGATAATTGACTAGACAGACTTTTTTCTTTTTTTTAGGCTTTTAAACAAATTCTTGGCGCCAATTGGGTAGCGTAGCAATATGGGTTTTATTTACAGCGTTGTAGGCTTTTTAATCGCGATTGGTGTGCTGGTTGCGGTGCATGAGTTTGGCCACTATTGGGTGGCCAAGAAACTCGGTGTTAAAGTTCTTCGTTTTTCAGTCGGTTTCGGTAAGCCGTTGTGGAAAAAAGTCGCCGGCCCGGATCAAACCGAATATGTACTTGCCGCCATTCCGTTAGGCGGTTATGTGAAGATGTTGGGCGAAAACGACCCCGATGCTCCGATCTCGCCATCAGAGCGGCATCGGGCTTTTGATACACAGCCTATATGGAAGCGTAGTTTAATTATCTTAGCCGGCCCAGGCATTAATTTTTTATTCGCCATTCTATTGTTCACTTTGCTAGGCCTGCAAAGTGTCGAACGTTTAGATCCGATTCTTGGCCAATCCAGCGACGCCTCTGCGGTGTCTAAGGCCGGTTTGGTTCCTGGTGACAGGCTGTTATCAATTAATGGCCGAGCTATAGAGTATATGGCGCATCAGCAGCTGTATATCATGAATCAAGTTTTACAAGGCAATACTCTCGAATTGAGCGTTTTATCTGGTACGCGAAAACGCGTGGTAGAGATTGAAACAAATGGTATTCCAATTTACGACATCAACCCCAGAAGCATGATGTACCAATTGGGAATTGTGCCACCGGCTCCGCCAATCACCAGTGAAATAGCATTTGTATCGCCCGATTCTCCAGCATCGAAAGCGGGCATGCAGATTGGTGATCGAGTCATCGAGATTGCCGATGAGCGGGTTGCCGAGTGGAGTGATTTATCGCGTTTAATCGCCCCAAACCATGGTAAACAACTCACCATGGTTATCGACCGGAATGGTCAACGTTTAAGTTTGAATGTGGCGCCTGAGGCGAAACCATATAATGGTGAGACCATTGGAATTATTGGTGTTGGTCCCAAATCAACGCCTTATGCCGCCGATCAGTTGGTCAACATTGATCGTAACTTATGGCAGGCATTTGTCGAAGGGGTAGACCAAACATGGCAAATGTCAGTTGTGACTCTCAGAATGTTGGGTAAAATGTTGACCCTGCAGGTTTCTCATAAAAACATTAACGGCCCAATCACCATCGCCAATGTCGCCGGGCAGGCAATTCAGGTTGGTTTAGACTACTATATCCATATCTTAGCGGTAATTAGTATCAGTTTGGGCGTGATGAATTTACTGCCGATTCCCATACTTGATGGTGGCCATCTTTTGGTTCATTTGGTTGAAGGCGTGGCTGGCAAGCGAGCGGCTGAACGTTTTTTTGAAGTGGGGCACCGGTTTGGTATTTTTATTCTTCTAGGCTTTATGAGTCTCGCTTTTTATAATGATATTTTTAGACTATTGAATTAGAATTTAATGGTTGATTGGGTTGGCGTCACTGACGTTTAGTTAAGAGACGGTAGCCAGCTATAATGTAGTTGCTAAGATTTGAATCACACGACGAATAAAAGGCGACTTAGTTGCGACCTTTGAGGAAAAATAATAATGCTAAAGAAACAGATTCTTGCGATCGCTTTATCGATTATGGTTGTCGCCATAACGCCGATGGTGTCGCATGCTCAGTTGTCATCTGTCGAACAGTCGTTTGTAGTAAATGACATTAGAATCAAGGGTTTGCAGAGGATTTCTGCTGGTGCCGTATTTAATCTTCTACCGGTCAAAGTTGGCGATTCATTTTCAGCCAGTGATTCTTCAGAACTGATCCGTGAATTGTATAAAACAGGCTTTTTCAAAGATATTGAAATGGCTGTTGAAGGCAATGACATTGTGGTTAACGTGGTCGAATACCCGTCAATCGCTCAGATTGAGTTCGCCGGTAACAAGTTAATTAAGGAAGAATCTCTGCGAGATGCACTTTCTGGCAATGATTTTATAGAAGGTAGAGTATTTCAACCCAATGTATTGGATCAGGTAAAGCAAGAACTCAAGCGACAATACCTAAATCAAGGTAAATACAATGCTCAGGTGGGCACTGAGGTGACCGAGCTGCCACGTAATCGAGTCAAAGTTAAGTTGCACGTTAAAGAAGGGCCGACGGCAAAAATTAAGAAAATCAATATTGTTGGCAACAAGTTCTTTAGCGATAAAATGCTCGCCGATGAGTTCGAGTCGGCTGACAGCAAGCCATTTTGGAAGTTTTGGGGCTCAGAAAACCAATACTCACGCGAAAAAGTGTCGGGAGATTTGGAAACGCTTCGAAGTTTTTATCAGAATCAAGGATTTTTAGATTTTCAAATTACGTCTAATCAAGTCAGTATTTCGCCAGAAAAAGACGGGATTTTTCTGACTATTAATGTGCAAGAGGGTGAACGTTACTCGGTGTCGCAATTCGTTTTGAACGGGCGATTAATTGTTCCTGAAGAGGAGTTGTTGCCGCTCGTTTTTATTGCCCCAGGTAGAACCTACTCAAGGCGGGATGTTGATAACACCGTTGAAATAATCCAAAACAGGCTTGCTGAAGAAGGTTATTCCTATGCAGAAGTCGTACCGGTGCCAGATGTAGATCGAGTAAATAATTCGGTGGCTTTTTCGATCAACATCAAACCGGGTAGAAGGGTGTATGTTCGTCGTATCAACGTGATCGGCAATAAATTGACTAATGATGAGGTTATTCGTCGAGAACTGCGTCAGACCGAAGGTGCTGCATTTTCACCGAGCCGTGTAGAACGTTCTAAAATTCGACTTCAACGCCTTAGCTTTTTTGATGAAGTTGAAATTGAAACTGTGGATGTGGCGGGTCGTGAAGACCAAGTGGATCTTGAGGTTGTGGTAAAAGAGCGCCCGACTGGAAGTTTTTTGTTTGGCCTTGGTTTTTCGGGCGATGACGGTGCAATTATTCAAGCAAGTGTTTCTCAAGCGAATTTATTTGGTACTGGCAACCAACTTAACTTCGGAGTTCAACGTTCAGATATTGTCGAGTCGGTACAACTCCAATATACAAATCCTTACTATACAAAGAGCGGCATTAGTCGCACCATCGCAATTAGCGGTCGTTCTATTGATGCCGCCAGTGC
This sequence comes from uncultured Gammaproteobacteria bacterium, assembly GCA_964516915.1. Lineage (GTDB taxonomy): Bacteria > Pseudomonadota > Gammaproteobacteria > Arenicellales > Arenicellaceae > Arenicella. Next base: position 23,618 of record CAZEXS010000031.1, on the reverse strand, counting down.
GAATACTTCTGCATTTTTGACCGATACGATTGCTGCAAATGTTAGCTATTTGTTTCCTATTAATGAAAATAATTCGTTTTCAATTGGTGGTGGGTTTGAGCGCATTGATCTGACTTCAACCTTTGCGACGGTCGCACCAGTTAGAGAATTTATCGAAGAGAACCCTGACAATGATTTGATTACATTGACGGCGGCATACGCGCATGACACACGAGACAGCCTGCTTTATCCAACCTCCGGTAAAAGTGTTCGCCTGTCGGCCGAATTGACCGCTCCTGGTAGTGATCTGGAGTACTACCGAATTAACTTGGATAGTTCTATTTATTACCCAATCACCAGCAAAGCAGCGTTTAAACTAGGCTTGGATATTGGTTATGGCGATGGCTATGGTGATACCGAGGGTCTGCCATTCTTCAAAAACTATTTCGCTGGTGGTTCTAGATCTGTGCGTGGTTACGAAGCTCGATCTTTAGGGCCAATTGATGACCCAGATAGCTTATTCCCTCAGCCATTTGGAGGTGCCAAGCGTGTGCTATTTAACAGTACCTTATTCTTGCCCATCGGTGACGGAGCTTTGGATAAACGATTGCAGTTCTTTGTTGATGGTGGGCAAGTATTTTCAAACGATGAAAGTGTTGAATTTGATGACATAAGGTTTACAGCGGGCGTGGGCTTTAACTGGATTTCTCCAGTTGGTCCATTATCAATCAGTTATTCAGTGCCGCTGAATGAGGAAGAGGGCGATGAAATTGAAAAATTTCAATTCAGTGTCGGTTCTCTGATTCAGTAATAATTAATGTGTGCTGCTGCGGTCTAATCTATTGTTGTATACTGCGCGCAGCTCAAATTTCCTAGCCTAGTGATTCAACCTGTTGGGACAGGCGTTTAACTAGGCTGATAAAGTAAAAAAAATTATAAAGTAAAATTAGGTATTTAAGATGTTTAAGAAAAGTTTCTCGTTAATTCTGGTTATTGTGTCAAGTTTAGTTGCAGCGAGTCCTGCTATGGCCGAGCTGAAGATTGGGTATTTTGATAATAGAGAAGTGTTACAAAGCTTGCCTTCTTTACAGAAAGAAAGCCAAAAATTGCAAGCTGAGTTCGAGCCAAAAGAAAAAGAAATGAACGATCTTGCAACTGAGCTACGTAAGATTCAAGAAGACCTGCAAAAAAACCAAGGCACGGTTTATACCCCTGAACAGGCGCAAGCTAAAGGTCTGGAATATCAAAGCAAACGTCAGCAGCTCGAGCTGAAAAAAGGTGATTATGATCGTTTGCGTCAAGCACGTAACAATCAAACCTTAGCTAAAATTCAAACTCAAATTGGTGAAGAAGTGGCTAAAATTGCCAAAGAAGAGGGCTATGACCTGATTCTTAATGCCGGTGTGTTTATTGCCAGCCCTAAGGTCGATATTACACAAAAGATATTGCAGCGCATGGCATCTAAATAAGATAGAACTAGAATCGATAAAAAGTGTCGATTGAAGGCCGTGATTAAGTGTTGCAGAGTTTTTAGGCTGTTGTACACTATCGCCGTTTTCAACTCGTAAAAATTTTCAATTTGTACGTTTAAACTAGGAATTAATCCGTGGCACTTTACGATATTCACCAAATTAAGAACTTACTACCGCACCGTTACCCCTTTCTTCTTGTCGATAGAGTGGTTGAGGCGGAACCGGAAGAGAGCATTATCGCACTTAAAAATGTGACTTATAATGAACCTTTTTTCAATGGTCATTTTCCAAGTAGACCGGTTATGCCTGGTGTCTTGATTGTCGAGGCCTTAGCGCAGGCAGCGGCTCTAATGGCCAGCCATGGTCGAGATGATATAGACACAGAAAACAGGATTTATTACTTCACTGGCATTGATAAGGCACGCTTTAAGCGCCCCGTTGAACCCGGCGATCAACTGATTTTTGAGGTTCAATTGGTGAGAAAAATCAGAAACATGTATAAGTGTAAAGGGCTAGCAAAGGTTGATGGCGAATTAGCCGCTTCTGCAGAGCTTATGTTTACGTTTAAAGATATTTAGTGTCTTCTACTCATCATTAGTGAGGCTATTAAGGTCATGACAACAAATATTCACCCAACTGCCGTTATAGAATCAGGGGCCGAGTTAGGAAATGATGTTGAAATTGGCGCCTACTCTGTTGTTGGGCCCAATGTCCGTATCGGTGACGGCACTGTGCTGGCACCGCATGTATTTGTCGATGGCCATACGACGATTGGTAAAAACAACAAAATCTATTCGTACACCGCCATTGGCGGTGACCCGCAATCGGTAGCTTACAAAGGCGAGCCAACAGAGACAGTGATTGGCGATAACAATGTGTTTCGCGAAAACATCACGGTCAATCGCGGTACAATGATAGATGAAGGGATCACCAGCATCGGTAATGACAATTTATTCATGGCTTATGTTCACATAGCCCACGATTGTCGTTTAGGTTCTAACTTGCTGTTTTCCAATAATGCAAGCTTGGCTGGTCATGTACGTTGTGGTGACCAAGTTGTGTTAGCGGGCTATACCTTGATTCACCAATTTGTGCGTATCGGCGAATACAGCTTTTGCGGTGTTAATACCTACTGCACCTTAGACATTCCGCCATTCATGCTGGTTGCCGGTGACCGAGCGATTACGCGAGGAATTAATGTTAAAGGTATGCGCAGTCGTGGTTTTGACGACAAGGAGGCGATTTTAGAGTTAAAGCGAGCCTATAAAACAATCTACCGTTCTGGGCATACCTTGGTCGGAGCGATTGATGTATTGGAAAACGCCGATGCTGATTCAGGACAGGGTGTTAATTGCCCCGAAGTTCGCAGGTTAGTGGATTTTATCAAAGCGACTACTCGCGGTGTTATACGCTAATTAACAGACATTCCAAATTCATTGTCGGCTATCACTACTCAAGCTGGGTATGCACTGTTAGAACGCGTTCTAGTGGTGTTCTAGAGATATGAAGGTTGGCATTGTTGCCGGTGAAAAATCGGGTGACTATTTAGGTGCGGAGCTTATTGCCGCTATCAGGCGCCGACACCCTGATGCCCAGTTTGTAGGGTTGGCCGGGCCGTTAATGCTCGAAGCAGGCGCCACAACACTTGATGACATGGACAAAATCAGCATCATGGGCATTGCTGGAGCACTTAAAGGACTACGCGAAATATTATCAGTTCGTCGAAAAATCCGCCGACATATGCTTGAATGGCAACCTGATGTGTTCATCGGTATTGACGTTCCCGATTTTAATCTTAGTCTCGAAATCAGACTAAAAGAAGCCGGGATTCCTGTTGTGCATTACGTGAGCCCAACGGTATGGGCATGGCGTAGCAAGCGCATCGTCAAGATTAAACGTGCGGTCGATCTGATGCTCACCTTGTTTCCATTTGAAGAAAACTTCTATCAACGGCACCGAACCAGAGTTAAATATGTAGGACACCCATTGGCTAGGCCAGTGCTGAGTTGGCAGGTGTCGCCTGAGTTTAGTAAAACCATTAAAACATCGGGCCAGCCTAACGATAAGATGGTGGCGATATTGCCAGGCAGTCGCGCCTCAGAAGTGTCACGTTTGGCTCCGATAATGATTGAGGCGGCCTTGACGCTCAAGACTCAATATCCAGAGCTTTCTTTTGTTATCCCAGCGGCAAATCCCAAGCTTGAACTATTACTTGAGGATTTAATTGCTAGATTTGAGGCGCCAATTCAGTTAATCAGCGGTCATTCAAGAGATGTGTTAGCGTCTTGTCATCTGGCCGTATTGGCCTCGGGTACGGCAGCCTTGGAGGCTGCTTTGTTTGCCAAACCCATGGTCGTCATGTACAAGGTTGCTAAGTTCAATGAATGGTATGCGGCCAGAACCATGGTCGTGAAGCATTTCTCTATGCCTAACCATTTGACCGACCCTCCGGTTGTTCCGGAACTTATCCAAGAAAACGCGACGGTGGCAAACCTAGTCAAGCATGTCGGTGAGCTGTTAAGTAATCATCAAGCCTATCAAACTCAACAAGTGGCGTTGGCAAAGATTGCCTCAGCACTGTCAGCCGATTCAGGCGAGCTGGCTTGCGATGCTATTGATACCTTATTGGCGGATAGAAAGGCTGCCAAAGGTGAGAACCCCAATTTAGAGCAAGATTCGCAATGATAGTCGCTGGAGTAGACGAAGTTGGGCGTGGGCCGCTTGCAGGGCCGGTGGTCACAGCAGCGGTGATACTGCCGGAAAGCTATGACTTGGCGTGGTTAAATGATTCGAAAAAACTAACCAAAAAGAAACGAGAGACGCTGGCTGTAGAGATAAAAAAGCAAGCGCTAGCTTATGCGTTTGGCGAGGCTAACATTGAAGAAATTGATCGCCTTAATATCTTACACGCCACTATGCTTGCCATGCAGCGTGCCGTGGCTAATCTCAGCTTAAAGCCAGAATTGGTTTTGGTGGATGGCAATAGGGCGCCGGATTTTGGAATTCAGGCAAAACCTATCATCGGTGGCGATGGGCTAGAGCCTTGTATCTCGGCGGCGTCTATCATTGCCAAAGTGGCGCGTGATCAGTTAATGGCTGACTTCGCTGAGGTGTATCCCCATTATGGCTTTGAGCGCAACAGCGGATACCCAACTAAGCAGCATCGTGAGGCCTTAGTTGAGCATGGCGCAACTCCTATCCATCGACGCAGTTTTGGGCCAGTGCAAGCCGTCTTGGATTTTTAGTATTGAGTTGTTATTTCTTGCGGTTCTGTTGAGTTAAATTTTTACGATGGCTTTGAGTCTTAATGCTCCGCGGATTGTTGTAAAAAAGTGGCAGAATTAGCAACGCAAAAATCGACTTGAGTTTATAATTATCCAATGCCTCGATCTTTCGTACACCTTCACGTTCACTCTGAATATTCACTAGTCAATGGGATGATTCGCATCCCGGCCTTGGTGGAACAAACTTTACAAGATCAAATGCCGGCTTGTGCGCTCACGGATATGGGTAATTTGTACGGCGCGGTTAAGTTTTTCAATAAATGTTCGGCGCAAGGAATTAAACCTATTATCGGTGCGGAAATTTATTTAGAAAACCCCGACAAAGTGACTCAGCCATACATTCTAGTGCTATTAGTTCAGGATGAGACTGGGTATGTGCATTTGTCGCAACTTTTGTCTCGCGGTTTTCGTGAAGGTCAGGCGCACGGGCGCCCGATTATCGAGAAAAGCTGGCTGGAAGGTAAAACTGACGGTCTGATTTGTCTTTCAGGAGGGCTGCGTGGCGAGTTGGGCGCGTCTATTATGGCTGGCCGTGAGAACCATTCGGCCGAATTATTAGAATATTATAATCGTCTGTTTCCTGGGCGATTTTTCATCGAAATTCAGCGTGTTGGCCAAACTCATGAAGAAGAATACATCGGCGGTGCCGCCACGCTAGCCGCTAAGTATCAGGTTCCTTTAGTGGCGACCAATGATGCGCATTTCATGAAACAAAAGGATTTTGATGCTCACGAAGTTAGGGTCTGTATTAACGAAGGGCGGGTACTGAACGATCCGCGTCGAGTAAAGCATCATACCCCCCAGCAATACTATCGATCTGCTGATGAAATGATCGAATTGTTTGCCGATATCCCCAGTGCTGTTGATAACACCTTACTGATCGCGCAACGATGTAATTTTGTGATGCGAATGGGTGAGTATTTCTTGCCTGACTTCCCCGTACCGGAAGGAGAAACGATTGAATCGCATTTGCGTAACGAGTCGTTTAGCGGTTTGGAAATATGTTTAGCACGTCGTTTTCCGGATGGCGAAACACCTGAAATTCGTAAAGAGTACGAAGATCGAATGGAGTTTGAACTAGGTATCATCAATGAGATGGGCTTTCCCGGCTATTTCTTGATCGTTGCGGACTTTATTCAATGGGCCAAAGAAAATGATGTTCCGGTTGGCCCCGGTCGTGGTTCTGGCGCCGGGTCAATTGTGGCTTATGCACTGAAGATTACTGACCTAGATCCTATCGAACATGTGCTTCTATTTGAGAGGTTCTTAAACCCTGAACGTGTTTCGATGCCTGACTTTGATGTTGATTTTTGCATTGAAGGTCGCGAGCGCGTGATTGATTATGTGGCGCGCAAATACGGTCGCGATAAAGTATCTCAAATCATCACTTACGGTACCATGGCGGCTAAGGGCGTAGTCCGAGATGTGGGCCGGGTACTTGGTATGTCGTATGGTCATGTCGATGGCATAGCCAAGCTAATACCGTTTGATTTGGGTATCACGCTGACCAAGGCACTGGATCAAGAGCCAGAACTCAAAGAGCGCTACGACAACGAGGAGGAGATCACCGCGTTGATCGATATGGCTCTCAAGCTTGAAGGGTTGTCTAGAAATGTCGGCAAGCACGCCGGTGGAGTGGTGATTGCGCCCTCTGATTTGACCGACTTCACTCCATTGTATTGTGAGCATGGCAGTGAACAAATCGTTTCTCAATACGATAAAGATGATTTAGAAACCGTCGGCTTAGTGAAATTCGACTTCCTAGGTCTTAAAACCTTGACGATCATTGATTGGGCAGTAAAAGCCATCAATTTGCAGCGTCAGTCCTTAGGTGAAGACGTACTTGATATCACCAAGTTACCTTTAGACGACAAAAAGACTTACGAGATTTTGGCCGACGGCCAGACCACCGCGATCTTCCAGTTGGAATCGTCGGGCATGAAGGAGCTGATTAAAAACCTAAAGCCCAGCGAGTTTGAGGATATCGTTGCTCTAGTGGCGTTATATCGTCCTGGCCCATTGGGTGCCGGCATGGAGAAGTTGTACTGTGATCGAAAGCACGGTCGTCAGTCGACAACTTACGCGCATGACATGCTCGAGCCGATACTCAATAACACCTACGGTATTATTCTTTATCAAGAACAGGTGATGAATATTGCTCAGGAAATGGCCGGCTACTCTTTAGGCGGCGCCGATATTCTGCGGCGTGCTATGGGTAAGAAAAAGCCCGAAGAGATGGCCAAGCAGCGAGCTATTTTTGAGCAAGGTTCAGCGGATCGCGATGTGCCGCCTGATGTCGCCAAAGAAGTATTCGACTTGATGGAATATTTTGCCGCCTACGGTTTTAACAAAAGTCACTCTGCGGCCTATGCCTTAGTAGCTTATCAAACGGCCTGGTTAAAAGCGCATTACCCATCGCAATTCATGGCGGCGTGTATGTCCGCCGATATGGAGAACACCGACAAAGTGGTTATTCTGCTCAACGAAGCGGATGAAATGGGCCTGACCGTACAACACCCCGACATCAATCTTTGTCAGTACCAATTCCGTGCCACTGACCATCAGAATATCGTCTACGGTCTGGGTGCCATTAAAGGTATTGGACGGCCGGTGATTGAAAATATTATTGAAGCTCGTGACAAAGGCGGCGCGTTCACGGATCTGTATGACTTGTGTGCCAGAGTGGATGTTAAGCGTGTTAATCGGCGAGCATTAGAAGCCCTAATTCGCGCCGGTGCCTTAGACGAATTAGGCGTTCACCGCGCAAGCCTCATCGAAAGTATCGATCTGGCTTTGCAAGCGGCTAACCAACAGGCGAAAAGCTTGGCCGCTGGGCAGAATGATATTTTTGGCATCGCCGCGCCAGAAGAAGCGGTCAAGACCTACCAAAATGTCGCCGAATGGAAAAAAGAAGAACTGCTGCAAAAAGAAAAAGATACCTTAGGCTTGTATCTCAGTGGCCACCCCATCGATATATACATTGACGAGCTCAACCAGTTCACGTCTAACCGACTGGTGGATATAGACGTTGAGCGGGGCAGGGGTAAAAAATCCGTGACTCTTGCGGGCTTGGTGATGGGGGTACGAACCATGAACACCAAATCGGGCTCACGTATGGCGTTTTTACAGCTGGATGATAAGACGGCGCGGGTTGAAGTCGGGGTTTTTGGTGAGCTGTACGATCAACGCAAAGACGTGATTCACAAAGACAAGGTCTTGGTGGTTAAGGGTAAAGCCAGTTACGACCATTTTTCGGGCGGCATTCGTTTGTCTGCCGATGAGCTGTTTGATATAGAACAGGCGCGCAGTCAGTTAGCTCGACATATGAAAATACAGTTGCGGCATGATCAATTAAGCGGCGACATTGTGAGTAGTTTACGTAAGGTGTTAGAGCCCAGCGACGAAGGGCAATGCGGTGTGGGCTTTGAATACCAAAGCCCAACTGGCGTGTGTCAACTCGAAGTAGCACACGAATGGCGCATCGTTCCTAGCAAACTGATGCTGGATCAACTGGATAATCTAGTCGGTTTGCCTAGTATTCGTCTTATTTATTAAAAGCTTACGTGACTGAGTTAGCTCACTATTGTAACAATTGGCATGATGAAAACTTTCTAAGTCATTGCTCTTTAAATGAAAACTCCAATAGTGTTATACTTTGTTGGACGATTGTTCTGTAATGGCGAGCGGGCGCCCTACGAGACAATATGAAAAGTAAACTGGTGGATGAAAAGTAAACTGGTGGCGGGTATGTCTTAGTCAGTCAATGCGATAAATCGATTGAATTATCAATCGAAAGTCAAAGATTCGCGAATTGAGATGACCGTCGCTCTAAGCCTCTTAGATAGACTCTTAAAATAGACTTTTAAAAATGGTTATAAACTGAATGGCGTAACAAAATGCGTCATATGAATAGCCGCCGACTCGATCTTAGGGTTGATAGAAATTATTGGGTAAGATAATAAAATGACAACTAAAATGTCAGCAGATTGGCTTTTGGCCGAACTTGATGGGTTAAATTTAAATACGAAATCACATTTCTTTGTGGCTTACAGCGGCGGGGTTGATTCGACTGTATTGCTAACGCTGATGGCTGAGCTGCAAGCCATCAAAGGGTTTAGGCTAACAGCGCTGCATGTGAATCATAATATTCAGGCTAACTCGTCATCTTGGCAAGAGCACTGTTCGCAAGTCTGTAAATTACTGGGCGTGGAATTTAGATCTACTTCTGTGCAATTGGAAAGTAGCAGTGAATTGGCAGCAAGGAATGCGCGCTATGATTGGTTTGCCCAACAATTGAACTACGGTGACGTTTTGCTAACAGGTCATCATCGCCAAGATCGGGCTGAAACCTTTTTGTTTAATTTGATGCGTGGCGCGGGCAGTACAGGTTTATCGAGCTTACGCGGAGTTCGGCGGTTTAATGGAGCCGTATTGGCACGACCCATGTTAACCGTGGATCGCGATCAAATTGTCGCGTACGCAAAATCACGCGCGATTTCCTGGGTTGAAGACCCAAGTAATAAAGACCAGGGCTATTCACGAAACGAAATTCGTCATTCAATTATCCCAAATTTGGAGTCCTTTCGTTCAGATGCCGTTGCAAATATTGCGCGTGCCGCGGCCAATCTCGAAGAAGAAAACGGTTTACTGCGAGAGATTGCCATTTGTGATTTGGTCGACATTCGAGAGCACCCTGACCACCCTATAGATCGTTCTCGCGCATTGTGCGTGGATGATATGTCGCATTTATCGCCAGCTAGGCGGTCCAACCTTATTCGGTTTTGGTTACAGAGTTTGCATCTGCATACGCCGAGTAAGCGCTTCATGGCTGAACTATTACAAGCGATTGAATGTGCGCCCAGTAGCACCGCGGTGCTACAGGAAGGCGGCAAGCAATTTCGGTTCTATCGTGGCTTTATGTATGTGATGCCAGCGATTGTTGAGACTCAAAATTTTGGAATTATCGACTGGAGCAATGTTTCGCAACCGATTGATATATTTCAGTCTAAATGGCGGATTGGTGCAACTCCCAAGCTCAGAGAGCTAGCCCAAGAACGCGATGGAGCGCATGTTAGGTTGGTCGAACGTGCTCAGTTAGATAACCCTAAAGCTCTGCATGGAAGAAGCTTGAATATGAAAAAATGGATGCAAGAGATGGCGATTCCACCATGGCGCCGCCAGAGTATGCCGCTGCTTACCTTAAAGAGTAAGCAAGAAGACATTCTGCTAGGTGTGGTTGACCAACAATCCGATAATGATTGGGTTTCTTTAGAGATAGCCTCATAGCGTGCCCCACATTTTGGCGGCGATCATTCTTAATTGGTTTTGAGTTGACGCCGCTTTTCAATCTACGCTCGCATGCAAACTGATTGCTCTAACGGTGTCGTAGAAAAATTGCATATCTGAGTCAAATTAGATTGTTCGAAATTCCCGCCTCTAGTATCATGTAGAACCTTCTGGAGCACTGCGCAACATCTAATATTCAAGCGGTTGCCTGTAGCTCTGATTACTTCTTTGTTCTAAATTTTAAGAGTTCGTTCCAGCGTAAAGCTGAAATTATAATTCCTCAAATACGAATTCGTATAAGAGGTTTTGTGTGATGTTTTAGTGCTTTGGTTAAACAGTTTGGCTTATCGCACAGTGTTAATGTGCTCTGAAGGCGTCTATAAATGACTAAATATGTATTTATTACTGGTGGTGTGGTTTCCTCTTTAGGTAAAGGAATCGCTGCGGCCTCATTGGCCACATTACTGGAATCTCGTGGCTTAAATGTCACGTTGATGAAGCTTGACCCTTATATCAATGTAGACCCGGGCACCATGAGCCCATTTCAGCACGGGGAAGTCTTCGTGACTGATGACGGCGCTGAAACTGACCTTGACTTAGGTCACTATGAGCGTTTTATTCGCGCCACGCTAACGCAAAAAAATAATTTCACAACCGGCCGAATTTACGAGCGTGTGCTACGCAAAGAACGTCGTGGAGACTACTTAGGAGGTACCGTTCAGGTAATTCCGCACATCACTAATGAAATGAAGTCAGCCATCGTCGACGGTGCTGGCGATGTGGACGTTGCGTTGGTAGAGATTGGTGGCACGGTGGGCGATATTGAATCCTTACCGTTTATGGAAGCAATTCGGCAAATGCGAATTGAGCAGGGTTTTGAAAATGTGATGTTTATCCATCTAACCTTGGTTCCGTATATTGATGTCGCTGGTGAAATAAAAACCAAGCCCACACAGCACTCGGTCAAAGAGTTACGCAGCATTGGTATTCAGCCAGACATTTTGTTGTGCCGAGTTAAAGATCCATTGCCGGAAAATGCTCGTAAGAAAATAGCGTTGTTTACTAACGTAGCACCTGAAGCCGTTATTTCTGGCGAAGACGTAGAGAATATTTATCAGATCCCATTATTGTACCGTGATCAAAAAGTTGACGAATTAGTTGTTAAACATTTACGAATTGATTGCCCGCCTGCAGACTTATCTGAGTGGGAGGACGTGGTGCATCGTAAGGCTAACCCGACCAATGAAGTCACTATTTCATTAGTTGGAAAGTACGTTGGCCTTACAGAGTCGTATAAGTCTTTGTCGGAATCATTGATTCATGCCGGTATTCATACCTTAACTAAGGTCAATATCAATTACGTAGACGCACAAGACTTAGAAAGTAAGGGTACCGATTTGTTAAATGGCAGTGATGCTATTTTGGTGGCCGGAGGATTCGGTGACCGTGGTACCGAAGGTAAGATTTTGGCAGCAAAATACGCGCGTGAAACAAAGACACCGTATCTGGGTATTTGTTTAGGCATGCAGGTTGCGGTGATTGACTACGCACGCAATATTGCTGGCATGAACAACGCGAATAGCTCTGAGTTTGACAGTGCTTCTCCACATCAGGTTATCGGTCTAATCACCGAGTGGACCGATGAAGACGGTCAAGTTCAACAACGAGATGAGAATTCGGATCTTGGCGGCACCATGCGCCTAGGCGGCCAGAAATGTCATTTAGCCGAAGGCAGCAAATCCAGAGAAATATACGCTGCCGATGAGATCGTAGAACGCCATCGTCATCGTTATGAGTTTAATAACTTGCTGCGCCCTCAGCTGGTCGAGGCAGGCTTGGTCATCGCTGGTACCTCCGATGATGATTTAGTAGAAATCATCGAGATTCCAGATCATCCATGGTTCGTCGGTGTGCAGTTTCACCCGGAATTTACCTCCAGCCCACGCGATGGTCACCCTTTGTTTAGCTCTTTTATTCAAAGCGCCAGAGACATTAAAGAAGCCAGTTAAGGCATGAGTTAAGACCTGAATTAAGGTATGGCTTTTCGGGATTTATTTTTCTACCAAACGGTATAGATATGAAAATTGCAGATTTTGAAATTGGTTTAGACCAGCCGTTTTTTTTAATAGCCGGGCCTTGCGTGATTGAGTCGCGTGAATTTGCCATTGAAACCGCAAAAATGATCCGTGATATTACCGGTGAGCTGGGTATTAATGCGCTTTATAAATCTTCTTTTGACAAAGCCAATCGCACCTCCGGCGTGTCGTTTCGAGGGCCGGGTGTTCAAGAAGGGTTGGAGATTTTACAAGAGGTTCGAGAAACCACTGGTATGCCGGTTTTGACTGACGTGCACACCCCAGAACAAGTCGAGTTGGCTGCCAAGTACGTTGATATGATACAAACACCGGCGTTTTTGTGTCGGCAAACGGATTTGATCGAAGCCGTAGGGCGATGCGGAATCCCGGTGAATATTAAAAAGGGGCAGTTTTTGTCTCCACCCGAAATGGTCAACGTCACTAAAAAAGCCGAGGCTGCTGGCGGCAAAGGTCGCGTTACGGTGTGTGAGCGTGGGGCCTCATTTGGCTACAATAATTTGGTTGTTGATATGCGCGGCTTGGCGCAAATGCGAGAAACTGGTTGCCCAGTTGTGTTTGATGCGACGCACTCAGTTCAATTGCCTGGCGGGCAGGGCGACCGTTCCGGTGGGCAACGCGAGTTTGTGCCAGTATTGGCACGTGCTGCCGTTGCGGCTGGTGTTTCTGGCTTATTCATGGAAACACACCCTGACCCCGAAAATGCCAAAAGCGATGGGCCAAACGCCTGGCCTACGCAGAAATTAAAAGCACTATTAACCGTTTTACAGCAGCTAGACCATTCCACGAAAGCTGGTGGCTTTGAAGACAGCGGTTATTAACTTCAGAACCAAAACGTTATTTTAAATTTAAAGAGTCGAAAGTATGTCTACTATTAAATCTGTTCTCGCTCGTGAAATATTGGATTCACGTGGCAACCCAACTGTTGAAGCCGACGTCACCCTAGCCGATGGTTCATTTGGCCGTGCGGTAGCGCCTTCAGGTGCCTCTACCGGTTCGTTAGAAGCATTAGAATTGCGTGACGGCGATAAAGGTCGCTACCTCGGTAAAGGTGTACAAAAAGCCGTGGCCAACGTAAACACGGTGATTGCCGAGGCGTTAGCTGGCAAAGATGCCGTTGATCAACGAGGCATTGATCAAGTCATGCTCGATCTCGATGGTACTGATAACAAATCAAACTTGGGTGCCAACGCCATTTTGGCGGTGTCGTTGGCGGTGTCGAAGGCGGCGGCTGCGAGTAAAGCCGTACCTTTATACGCTCATTATGCCGCGTTGTTTGGTAACGATACGTATTCCATGCCTGTTCCACAGATGAATATCATCAATGGCGGTGAGCACGCCGATAACTCAATCGACTTTCAAGAATTTATGATTCTGCCGGTTGGCCTTCCTAGTTTTGGTGAGGCATTGCGTGCAGGCGCAGAAGTATTTCATTCGCTTAAAAAAGTATTGCACGACATGAATCTAAGCACTTCTGTCGGTGACGAAGGCGGCTTTGCTCCTAACTTAGAGAGCAATGAAGCGGCGGTCGGGATCATCATTCAAGCAATCGAAGATGCTGGTTATAAGGCTGGTGAAGATATCATGATTGGCCTTGATGTTGCGAGCACCGAATTCTATAAAGACGGTATTTATACTTTAGGTGCGGAAGGTAAGTCATTGAATTCAAAAGAATTCGCTGAGTATTTAGAAGCTTGGGTTCGTAAATACCCAATCATTACCATCGAAGACGGTATGTCTGAAGGCGATTGGGATGGCTGGGCTGATTTGACTGAAAAAGTAGGTTCTGACATTCAGCTTACCGGCGATGACTTGTTTGTGACCAACACCAAAATTCTACAACAAGGTATTGATAAAGGCGTGGCCAATTCGATACTGATTAAGTTTAATCAAATTGGTTCGCTTACCGAAACATTCGATGCGATAAAAATGGCGCATGACGCTGGTTATAAAGCGACTATTTCACATCGCTCTGGCGAAACCGAAGACACAACCATTGCTGATCTTGCGGTAGCCACGGCAGCAGGCCAAATCAAAACCGGGTCATTGTGTCGATCTGACCGTGTTGCAAAATACAACCAACTGTTACGTATTGAGCAAGAGTTAGGCGATAAAGCAGTTTACCCGGGTCTTAAATCATTTTCTTAGTGTTTAAGAAAGGGTACTTGAAAAGAGCCTCGGTTATGCCGGGGCTTTTTTGTGTTTGTCTATCGAAACAATACAGTTAACTATTACTGAGAGTGGTGCATCGGTTACTATGAGTTTGAGCGCATTCATCCAGACTAATTTCGACTTTTAAAATGCTAATGAAACCGGGTAACAGGCAAGCGTATGGACATCAATCTAACTGTAGGAGATCCTGAAGTTTGTATCGCCACCGGCGATGATGGCTCTAATTCAGATACGCCAATACCTATATCCATACTTATAACCATGAATTCGGCTACACAAGATAACACGACACCCCTAGAAGTACCCGCTGAAGTGCCGGCGGCACTGCGGCGGTTTTTCGGCTTTCAGTCTTCGTTGAGGCAAAAATGAAGATATTCATAGCGGGTGCGGGTATCGGTGGTTTAACGGCCGCCTTGTGTTTGGCTAAAGATGGCCATGACATAACGATACTCGAAAGGGCTGACGATTTAACCGAGGTTGGCGCCGGTTTGCAATGCGGAGCGAATGCAGTGCGGGTTTTGCAATATCTAGGCTTAGAAAAAGATATTCAACGCTATTCGGAAAAGCCCGAGGCAATAGAATTTAGGGAATATAAGTCAGGGGCGCCGCTGTATGCCGTTAAGTTGGGTGCGAACTACGCAGATCGATACGGAGCGGCATATCACCATATTCATCGAGCGGATTTAATGAGGGTTTTGCATCGCGCGGTGGAACAGGCTTCAAATATTCATATTAGCCTAAGTAGCACCGTCGAGCGTTATTTGGAATCCAGCGATTCTGTTCAGGTGATTTTAGAAAATGGCGAGTCACACACGGCCGAATTACTTATCGGCTGTGACGGGCTTAAGTCAACCGTTAGGTCACAGCTGCTTGCTAACGTAGGTCAAGACCCGCGTTTCACGGGCAATGTCGCATGGCGAGCCACGGTGCCAGGTTCACGCCTGCCTGCGGACTTTATGAATAAAGTCGCCACTAATTTTGTTGGTCCAAACAAGCACATTGTTATGTACTATTTACGTGACCAGCAGCTGTTAAATCTAGTAGGCGTGGTCGAAAACAATCAATGGCGAGACGACTCTTGGGTCAGTAAGGCACCTTGGGAAGAGCTGGCCGAAGACTTTCGCGATTGGCACCCAATGGTGACGACGGCAATTAACGCACTTGATAAAGAAGATTGTTATCGTTGGGCACTGTTTGACCACGCTCCATTGTCGAATTGGAGTTCTTCGAGAGTGACTTTGCTGGGCGATGCGGCGCACGCGACATTGCCGTTTATGGCTTCGGGTGCCGCCTTAGCAATCGAAGATGCACGAATTTTACAACGTTGTATGGCATTGGAAACTGAGCTTGAAAGGGCTTTGAAACGTTATCAGAAGAACCGGCTAGGCCGCACGTCAAAAGTTCAAAATACGTCACGTAAGTTTGCGACGCTGTATCATATTAAAAACCCTTGGTTATTGCGTAGCGCGTTTGGGGTGTTGAGATTTATAGGTGGAAAAAAAGAAGATTTTCTCCCAGAATATGATGCAAACAGTATTCCCCTAAAATAATGTCAGATTCACGATTTGGAGTAAATTATGTATCTATTTGAAAGCCGGATTGTTGGCTTAAGTATAGGTTTCAGTGTTAGATCGGTTGTTAATTCAATCTTCAAGCCTAGGGCACACGCGGTTACAGTCTTAATTAGTACCGCGTTATTGAGCCTCTTGTTTTCGGTCGATTTGTTAGCCGATGAGAATCAGCAAAACGAAGCCAACAACTTAATTAGCGATACCCAGCGATCTAACGCCGAACAGTTGATGAAGGCGGCTCTTGAAAGTGATCTTGCCTATCAAATTGTTGAATCCTTAACTACTGAGGTCGGGCCTCGTCTGGCCGGCTCAGAAGCCGAACAACGCGCTCGCGAATGGGGCGAAAAGCTGGGTAAAGAACTCAAGTTTGATACGGTCAAAGTGGAACCATTCAAAATGCGTTACTGGGATCGTGGAGAGCTTAAGATATCGCTTAAAACTCCATACCAGCAAGCCTTGTACGGTACAGCCTTGGGTGGAGCAGGGGCTTCAAAACGTACCATTGATGCCCCGGTGGTTTATTTTCGCGCAATTGATGATCTTAAACAGGTCTCGGCTGGCGACTTGAAAGGTAAAATTGCGTTTGTCGACGGTGAAATCTTAGTCAAGAGTCAGACTGGCGCTGGTTATTCGCAAGCCAATATTAAACGAAGGGTTGGCTGGCAACACGCGGAACGAGGCGGCGCCAGTGCGTTAGTGGTTAGATCTGTGGGCTCTGATTCGCATCGTTTTCCGCATACCGGCATGATGAGTAAAAAAGAAGATGGTAAGTGGGCGAACATTCCAGTTATCGCTATTTCTAACCCTGATGCCGACCACCTACGGCGTTTACACAGACTGGGTGAACCGATGACTTTGTCGCTAAGTTCGTCATCCGCGTTTAAGAAGGGTGAGGTGAGTAGCGGGAATGTCGTGCTCGATTTGATTGGCAGTGAAAAACCCGAAGAAATCGTGTTAATCGGCGGCCATTTAGACAGTTGGGACCTTGGTACTGGCGCAGTCGATGATGGCGCGGGTGTGGCAATCACCACGGCTGCAGCCGTGTTAATCTCGCAACTGCCCAAGCGCCCCAAAAGAACCATTAGAGTCGTTATGTTTGGGGCCGAAGAAGTTGGGCTGTTAGGGGCCATTGCTTACGCTAAAAAGCACAAAGACAATCTGAAAAATCACGTACTAGCCACTGAGTCGGATTTCGGCGCGCAAACTATTTGGCAATTGGTTTCGGATGTAAACCCAGCGGCAAATTCCTTTATCGATCAAATTGCTAAGTCTATTGCGCCGCTTGGCATTGTTCGTGGTGGCTCTGAGGTTCCCGGTGGTGGCCCAGACATTATCCCATTGGCGAGAGCGGGTGTGCCGACCATTCGATTAAATCAAAATGGCATGGACTACTTTGATTTGCATCACACACCCGATGACACGCTAGACAAAATTGACCCTAAAGAGCTAGCGCAAAATGTCGCGGCTTATGCGGCGACTATTTATCTGGTGGCCGATTCTGAAGTGGATTTTCGCAAACCAGCCAAGCAAGCAATGGACAAAAAGTAGCCACAATGAGCTCAATTAATATTTCTTGTGCCTTCTGCGCAAGCACTAACCGTATACCAGAGCAGCGCCTGGGCGATAACCCAAAATGCGGTAAGTGTAAGAGCGCTTTGTTTCAAGGTAAGGTGGTTGAGCTAACTGGCGCCAATGTCGCAAGCATCGTCAATAATAACGGTATTCCAGTGGTGGTGGACTGTTGGGCGCCGTGGTGCGGGCCTTGTCGGAGCTTTGCGCCGGTGTATGAAAAGGCGGCGCAAGAGCTTGAACCAAGGTTTAGGTTCGCCAAATTGAATACCGAACAAGAACAGCGTGTAGCAAGCCGCTGGGGTATCCGGTCTATCCCAACGTTAATCCTGTTTAAATCAGGTAAGGAGGTCACGCGAATGTCAGGCGCAATGCCGTTCAACCAGCTTAAACAATGGTTGTTGCAAAACGGCGGTTAAAATAACACGCTTGCAAAAGGGTAACTAAAACTCGAAAACGGTTTTGCCTCGTTGCTTTGTAAGTTGGCCTTGTTGGCCGATGCTGTCTTCACCCATTAAGCGGGTTAAGGTGCTTGAACTGTTATCGGTGGTGGCCAGGCAGCGATCTCCGTTATCAGACCGCGCTATCACTATCGCCTTCTTAGGCTGATCTTTGCGGTCGTGCAATACGGTAAATGTTTCGATTTTGGCGCAACCATTTGCTTCGTGTACTAAGCGCGGCGACTTCTCAGTAGACTGATGTATGGCGGATTCTGTTTTGAAGGCTGATTTTGGCGGTTGTTGGGAATAGATTCCGATTGAGTGTTTGGTTAAATACCAGCCATTGGCGTTCAACAGGCCGATGTCTTTTGGATTCTCACGTGACCAAGCAATCATCTCAGCGATGGCATGCATGCTGTAATTATTTCCTGGGCCTCCGAAATAGGGCAGCCCGCCGGTTAGGGTGAAGCTGCGTGAATCATCGTGTGCGATGCCCATCGCGTCGCACGCTATTTGCACGGCGGACGGAAAACAACTGTACAGATCGAAGGTTGCGATGTCGTCAATCGACTTATCGGCCATGCTTAAGGCGCGCTGAGTGAGTTGCTTTATCGCTGGCGACTCATGGTAGTTCATACGTTGGCTGACATTCCAAATATCATAGCCGTCGGCGTAGCCGTGCAAATAGACCCATTTATCGGCTGGAATGCCTAACGCTTGCGCACGCTCTACAGAGGTCATTACAACGGCCGCTGACTGATTCACCATCAGCATTGAGTTTAGCCGTTTTCGATACGGAAAGCCGACCATTCTATTTTGCACGCTTTGTTCTAAAAGGTCTGACTTACTGGGCGGGTTGCTAAACCAAGCGTAAGGATTGCTCGCGGCCACTTTGCTGAATTTTGCGAACAATTCGCAGATGTGTTGTTGGTGGTCCTGTTGTTTGCGTCCATAGTGAGCACCTAAGGCATTCTCAAACAGCGGGTACACATTGGCCGGCAAGTTCATCGCGTAGGCATTCTCGTACTTAGAGCTGCCATCTCTGGTCTCACCGATGATTTGTGGTGATGGCCCAGATTTATCTTTCCATTGACCTTTGGGGCGTAAGATTTTGCTCCAATGATTAAAACGCAGATTCATCGTATGCAATGCTTCGCCACCGGCCAACACAACGGTTTCACATTCATTATTGGCAATGGCTTTTGCGTAGTGATTGACCAGCATTTGCGGAGTGTTACCGCCCACTTCAGCATACACATGAGAGCTGGCCTTGATACCCGCCGCACGCGACACGGCAAGAGGCACATTCTTCACCAAGTTTGAAACAGGCGTGTTCACCTGCTTTGCATCAACGGTTAGGCCGCTGCAAGCCAAGACATCAACCGTGTTCAATATCTCTGCGTTACCTAAGTCGGCCTTCGCTTCTCTAATAGCCTGCGCCATCATTTGTACGGGTGTGAAACCGTGCTCGCTATTAGACCGATCCACGTACTGACCTGCCGCGATTAAGATTGGCGTATTGTTATTCTGTGCCATATTTATTTCTAAGGGTTAGTTTTTTATCAGCTATCTAATACTTGGCGGAGCCACTTGAACGGCAAAAGACATAAGTGATACGCCTGAGTTTATTTTTAGATGCTTGAGATTAATGCCGATAGCTGAACTCAGGCTATCAACTTTGGGCCGTGGGTTCTAGGCAAAACCTTATTGAGTGCAAGTCAATTATCGATAGATTAGGTACTTTTATTCGTTTATTAGCTTAGATATGCTCGAGAGAGTAGCCGGATTAAGCCCGTTAAAAAGCTCGCAGAAAGCGTCTAATCAGTAAAACGCCGTTAAGGCGTCAATGAAACGGGTATTAAACGATTAAAACAAAGCCAACAAAGCTAACAGAACCAAGATAGGTTTGCATATTTTAAATTTGAGGTAGTAGGAGATGTTAAAACGAAATTTCACGGCCGAGCAAGACATGCTGCGCCAAGCATACAGAAAATTTTTGGCGCAAGATGTGGTTCCACACATGGAGCAATGGCGTGACAACGGGATTGTTGATCGAGAGGTGTTTAAAAAAGCCGGCGACAATGGATTTCTAATGATCTGGCCCGATGAGGAGTTTGGTGGCATGGGCGATAATGATTTTCGCTTTGAACAAGTAATCATTGAAGAAACGGTCTATGCGAGAGCGGGCGATTGGTTTAACACTCTACACAGTCGTTTGGTCGGCCCTTATATCACTCGATATGGAAACCAAGAGCAACAGCAACGCTTTATGCCAAAAGTGGTGTCAGGCGAGTTGATCCTAGGCGTGGCCATGACTGAATCAGATGCCGGCAGCGATTTAGCCGGCATGCGTACTATTGCTAAAGAGCACGATGACCATTGGGTATTAAACGGTTCAAAGACTTATATTTCTAACGGAATTAATGGTGATGTTTTCATAGTAGCCGCTAAGACCGATGCTGAGAATAACCCGCATGCCATGACTTTGTTTTTAGTTGAACGTGGTATGGAAGGGTTTGAGCGAGGTAGAAACCTTAAGAAAATGGGCTTGAAAGCTCAAGACACCGCGGAGTTATTTTTCAATAACGTTACAGTACCTAAAACCAATGTCCTAGGGCAGGCTAACAAGGGCTTTTATTATTTGATGGAAGGCTTAGCGGAAGAACGTTTAATTGGCGCCTGCAGCTATTTATCGGCCGCGCAACTTTCGTTCGACCTCACCTTAGATTACGTAAAAGAACGCAAGGCCTTTGGCAAACGGGTGGCTGACTTTCAAAACACGCAATTCACGATGGCCGAGTTGCGCACCGAGTTGGATTTCGCACAAGTCTATGTAGATCAAAGCGTTGCCGTGCATAATGAAGGTAAGTTAACCGCGGTTGATGCCGCCAAAGCCAAGTTATTAACCAGCGAGTTACAAGTAAAAGCAGCTCAATTGGGTGTTCAACTGCATGGCGGCGCAGGCTATATGGATGAATACGCCATTTCTCGGCGGCTGACCGATGCGATGATATCGCCAATCTACGCGGGAACGTCAGAGGTGATGAAACTGATTATAAGTCGAGACTTTCTTGGCGATGATTATCAGCCGTTCAATACCGCCAATTTCTAGAAACAATAATGTGCCCGTACTTAGTAAAACCTCAAGCGCGTGGTCAAACCCCAAGCGCGTGGTCAAACATAGCCGCGCGGTGAAAAATAGCCGCGCAGTAAAAGCCTCTAAGTTAATCATAGCCACGTTTTATCACTAGAACTTATGACTAAAACGATTCATCCAGAACTCAGAACCTTAGGCAAGGTGTTTAAGTTACTTTTTCGATCCAAGGCAAGGAGCTTCAGATTTTATCACTGGCTATCGAGTCTAAACACAAAGGCCGAGATTAAAGGCTTTGTAAACGAAACACACTGGGTTGATGGCCGAAATGGCGAACACCAAATTAGGGTGCGCGTGTATCGCCCGCATGATCAAACTCAAGCATTGCCAGTTTTACTGTACTTGCATGGCGGAGGTTATGCGTTCAATTCACCCGAAGGCGCGCATCGAGAAATCAGTAGTTTTTTGTCGGCTTGCCCCTGCGTGGTCGTGGCTCCCGACTATACTAAATCCGTTAAAAAACCATATCCAGCGGCCATTAATGACTGTGAAGACACGCTGGACTGGTTGTTGTTACATGCACTTCAGATAAATGTTCGCACCGATAAGTTAATAATTGGGGGCCATAGCGCGGGTGGAGGTTTAACACTGGCGCTTATGCTTCGCATACGCCAGCGTGGCGATGTGGCAGTGGCGTTTCAAATGCCCATCTATCCAATGATTGATCATCGATCAAACACCGAATCCGCGAGTAATAATGACATGCCGGTGTGGAGCACTAAACACAATAAGCTGGCTTGGGAACTCTATCTATCGGGGCTAGATTTAAGAAATAAAATACCGGAAGACGCTGCACCTGCTGGTGCTGAACATTATAAAGGCCTGCCACCTGCGGTGAGCTATGTGGGCGACTTAGACCCATTTCTAGACGAAACAAAAAACATGGTTGAAGCGTTAAAGCGCGATGGTGTGACGGTAGAATTTGAGATTTTTGAGCAGTGCTATCACGCGTTTGACCTTGTTGCGCCTGATATCGAACCGTCGAAATCTGCTCGGCGGCTTATGCAGCGTGCTTTTTCAGATGCCATTAATCAATATAAGGCACCGCAACCTGATGCCGCATCTTCACCCAGCTAAAATCGTAACCCACCCTCATTCAAACTAATCGAAATCACATTGTTAATCACCCACATTCTCAGCCTATGAAAAACCCGTTTGAAACCGAAGAACACCAACAGTTCAGAGCACAAATAAAACGCTTTGTGGAAACTGAAATGACGCCCTATGTCGACACTTGGGAAGAGAAGGGCGAGGTTCCGTGGGAGTTACATCAAAAGGTAGGTGCTTTGGGCGTATTTGGGTTCGGGATCGACGAACAATATGGCGGCCTCGGGTTTGACGACTGCATCATGCGAGCCATTTTTGCCGAAGAAGTAAATCGCTGTGGCTCCAGTGGCCCGCCTGCCGCAGTCGGTGCACGCAGCATTAGCGTGGGGCCGATCGCCAATCTGGCCTCTGAAGCCATTAAGCGGCGAGTGCTGCCAGACGTCTTGAATGGCAACAAAGGCGCATCATTAGCGATTACCGAACCTTCAGGTGGTTCTGATGTGGCAAACCTAAAGACAACCGCCAAACAAGATGGCGGTGATTGGATAATCAACGGAAGTAAGACGTTCATTACCGGCGGAATGAAATCAGATTTCATCGTGGTGGCCGCGCGCACTGCCGACCAGGGCTTAAATGGCGTGTCTCTGTTTTTAATCGAACCCTGCATGAAGGGCTTTAGCCGAAGTAGCCTAGAACGAAAAATGGGGTGGTGGAGCAGCGACACCGCCAGTTTGTATTTTGATAACCTAAGAGTGCCATCAGAGAATTTGTTGGGTAAAAAGGATTTCGGTTTTCTGCAGATCGTCAACAATTTTAACTATGAACGCCTAGGCATGATCGCCGGTATGTTGGGCATGATGAAAACCACATTTGCCGAATCGGTAATCTGGGCGAAGGAGCGCTCTACATTCGACAAACAACTGATAGAGCATCAAGTAATACGCCATAAGCTAGCCGATATGTCGGCAAGAATAGATATGATTCAAGCTTATTTGTATCAGCTGGCTTGGCTGGCTAATACCGACGAAATGCCAGTGGCGGAGATCAGTAAAGCCAAGTTCTCCGCATCAAAAGCGCTTGAGTTCTGCTGTTCCGAAGCGATGCAGATTCTAGGTGGTGCTGGTTATATGCGAGGACATTCAATTGAACGATATTATCGAGAAGTAAAAGTACAAGCGATTGGTGGTGGTTCTGAAGAAATTATGCGTGATTTAGCAGTAAATCAAATGGGGCTGTAATTAAATATAGTGGTGTGAATCGATATGCAGTCTGAACTTAGTAATAGAAACATGGTGCCATTAATTTTGATTTTGATGAGCTTAATAGGCACGAAAAATCATAGTTAAATTTACTTCTACCCAAATCTAAAAAAACTGTATAAATATACAGTATAAATGAATAATCTGCGGTGAAGAGGTAACTTTGCCACCCTAGCGCGCTCGCTTTCATCCATTCACACAGGAAATAAGCCAATAAAAATAACACTTTATTAAACTTTCACAGAGTGTTAATGTGCGCGAACAGGAATGAAAACGCGCATGCTCATTTTCA
>CAZEXS010000030.1:0-38662 GCA_964516915.1 uncultured Gammaproteobacteria bacterium | reverse complement strand
ACCATCGATTCGGTGGTTTCAATTCGTTGCTTCAGTTGAAGGCCTATAGAGTCAATTCGGACCAAAACGTCTTCATCGAACTCGGTTGATTCGTCTATGCAGAATTTTAGAAATCTCATGATCTCGCGAGCAATACTATCCATTTCGCTCTTAATCTTTCTAATTTTGTTTTCGGTTTTTTGGTTATCTGTGACGTGAAGTAAGTAAATATAGACCGATATATTTTCACGCAAAACATGATCTACAAAGATGTCTTTAAACTCTGTAAAAAACACTTTTGATTTAGCGTTCAGACCAGCGTAAGCCGTCATGCTGGCTTTTTCAAATACGCTTAACAATGTTTGTTGTTCTTCAAGAAGCAGCGCTACAAGTTCAGGCTTGAAGGCTATTTTTGTATTGGGAGCATACGCATCGGCGGCGCGAGTGCGTGTGGATTTCTTTATGGATAGGGCTTGTTGCGGATTACTTTTTTTATTTTTCTTAGAGTCAGATTTTTCACGGCTACTACTAAAAAGGTTGTCAAACATGTTACGGCCTCCAGGCAAGTCAATAATTACTTCAATCAACCCCTGAGCAATAACAGTGCTCAAACCCCGATTATTAGATACCATTTTTAATAACCGGCCTTTCTTTATATACGACATTCGTCTATCAAAGCAAACACTTTCGTAAATTTGTGTTAAATAATTTCAAATATTGACTGGCTATAGTGTTGCGATAGGCATGCTCATTCGAATATAGGCTTGCTCTGATGTGATTTTCCTGTGCACCGCAATGCTATAAATCGAACATCGGAATCCGTCAAAATAATTTCGCTAGTATCAAACAATGGCTAGTCATCCAAAGTGGCTTTATGGTACGATGCGGCCTGCAAAAAATGGGGCCCTTAGCTCAGTTGGTTAGAGCGCTCGACTCATAAAAATTGTGACCTTTATCAGTAATGGTAAATGGAAAAATCGGATGAATTGCTGGAAAGCTAAGTATCAGAGCGCATTGATAGTGCGTTCATCGTATATGCCAATCAGCAGCCAAGCCTAAGAGGTGGTCTTAGGAAGGTTCAGAGACTAAGTGGTTCGACACCAAGCTGTCGAGTAATACACTGTTAGCGTCCGACACCCTAACGTTGATTAAGCTGTTTTAGCGTGGGTGATGATATAGTCCAGGCCAGCACTAAAGTGTTGATAACCAGAATCGATCGGTCGAAGGTTCAAGTCCTTCAGGGCCCACCATTTTTTGCACGTTCCTCCAGCCAATATGGATCTTGGCGATAGAGCTTATCTGTTACAGAACCTATTGCAGAATCTTTTGCAGTAAAGCAAGCAGCAACAACGCTTTGCCCAGATAACTATCGATGCCAAACAAAATATGACCAACCGTTTCGGCTGGTCATATTGATTTCACTCAAGCGCAGATTACACGTCTGCACCAAAAGCTATGGTTTAAAAGTTATAGGGGTTTAAAAGTTATAGGTTATTTCCGCGCCATAGATGCGGCCTTTAGCAAGTGGTGAGAAGGTGCCGCCTAATGGGATTGGCCCTAACAGCGACGGTAATTGTGTATCGCCACCGTGTTTAACTTCATCTTGAAGGTTCTTGCCATACAGACCCAATTCCCATCGGCCATCGTCAGAGCGCAGGTCGATGCCAATATCAAGAATGCCTTGCTCGTTAATGAATCCACGATTGTTGTCGGTGTACGCTGATTCGTCGCGATACGCATAGGAAATGCGGCTGGTTGCCGTACCCCATGTACCGATTGCGGTATCAAGGGTCAGCCCGATGGCATAAGTAAGCTCAGCGGCACGAGGTAGATCCAGCGCAAGGTCGGCCGCATTGATCGCGCCATCACCGTTCAAATCAAATCTAACGGTGTCGTATTCAGGGTCGATATAGCCGATTGAGGCGTTCAACAAAAGAGTATCAGAAAGCGGCATTAAAGCATCGAGCTCGATGCCTGAAATGGTGGCATCGGCGGTGTTTCGAATAACTTGCACCACGCCAGAGATTGGGTCTGCTAAATTGATCTCGCGCTGTAGATCGTCAATCTGGTTATAAAACACAGCGGCAGTCAAACGGCCACCGTTTGAAAAGGTGGTTTTGTAGCCAAATTCAATGTTTTCAACGGTTTCTTCGTCAAATGGCCCTGGCCCTAAATTGACGGTATCCAAAGCGGTGTTACGAAGGTTGTAGCCTCCCGATCTGAAGCCTCTGGTCCAGTTACCGTAGACTAAACTATTGTCTCCTAAGCTGTGGGTGAATCCGATTTTGGGAGACAGGTTGCTCCAACTCTCGCTGTCTTGAAAATCAAATGGACAAGTGCCGTCTACCACACTGCAGGGCGAATTTATATTACGTATAAGCGACGCGATATTCGCGCTCTTTTCTTCGTCTGTATAACGTAGACCGAGGTTCAAAACAGTGCGATCACTTAAACTGTAATCGAGACTAGCGAACGCCCCCAATGTTCTTACTTCGTATTCACCGCCGCCATCTTGGGTAAGGCCAAATACCCCCGGCGGCGCTACCAGCCCTAGCAGGCGACGATTTTCGTTATAGTCGAGTTCATTTTTAAAGTAATACAAACCAGTGGTGATTTTGGCGCGATCATTAAGGTCGCCAGCATATCTTAATTCGTTACTAATCTGCTCAGTATTAAGGGCTGTCAGAGAATTGAACAGGTCAAGCGGCGTAGCGTCAACATCCAGGCTGCCGACTTGATCCATTTCTCGGTAGCCGAATACATTGGTAATTGTTCCGTTGCCGAGATCATATTCACTTATGGTGCGAAAGAAGTCCGATCGTGTGCTGAGAAAGCCACGATTATCTATTGAAAAGTCGAGACTATTTCGATCAAAGTCCGCAGCACTGTTTGATATGCCGAAGCCGTTTTCGTGACTTTGTGAGGCAGGCCCATCTCCCTCCGAATCGAAGTAATCGTAAATCGCTGTGATGCTCAGGCGGTCATTGGGAGACCATACAACCATGGGGCGAATCGATACGGTGTCTTGCTCACCAAGCGCTTGGCCATCGAATTGATTTAAAAAATAACCGCCGTCTTGGTTTGTGTAAAACGAAATTTTCGCTGAAAGTGTATCGGAAACCGGGCCGCCTACCGAGCCCATGAAGTACTGGTTGGTGTCTTCGCCGCCACCTTCAATTGCGGCCTTAATCTTTCCTTCAAACTCTTCGCTTGGTTTTTTACTTGTGAGAAGTACGGCACCGCCCGTGACGTTGCGGCCAAACAAAGTACCTTGAGGGCCACGCAGAACTTCAATGCCACCCAGGTCAAATACGTCGAATATCACGCCATTATTGGTGCCTAGATAGACGCCATCAATAAACGTGCCGACGGTGGGGTCAATACTCGGTATCGAGCTATTTACGCCTAGCCCGCGGATAGAAAAGTTTGCGATCCCGCGGGTAGTGCCAATATCGTCAAATGCTACGTTTGGTAAGCCAACCGACAGGCTTTGAATGTCTCTAACTTTTAGAATTTCTAGCTGGTCAGCATTATAGGCCGATACAGCAATTGGAACGTCCATGATCGACTCTTCACGTTTACGCGCAGTAACAACGAGCTCTTCGAGGAGTATCGAGGTGGCGCCCTGACTTTCTTGTGCGTTTAGTTGAGCGCCACCAGCGCAGCAATAGGCTGCAACAGCGAGCGCGAGCGTTTTAACTGTATTTTTTGAGTGATAGTTCGGATGATCATTATTGTGATTTTCTTCTCTCATATCTCCACCAATTTGGTTATTTTAATTGTGTTTTATTCGCCTTATTTTTTTTTGCTCTCTTTAGTGTTTGGCAAATTTTGCGGCGACGCCTTCCTGCGACGTTTAAATGGTCTTCCATGAAGCAACGTCTTTCCTTTTAGTGATTAAAATAAAGTCTAGCACAGTCATTTTGAATGAATGTGAAGCATTCTTAACGTGGCGTAAAATTCAAACGCCGCAGTATGTTAAATTATCTCATGGTTAAAAAGCTAACCGGTATTGCCTGGGTCTATTTCCACAATCAGAATTATCGGAATACATCACTGCTTATGTGAAACTGGCTTTCAAGATAAAGAAAAAGACGATTGAAAGGCCTGCGCCGGCTGGCAAAGTCACCACCCAAGACATAAAAATATTACCCACGACTTTCAAATTGAGTGCACCAATGCCGCGTGCCAAACCGACGCCTAATACAGCGCCGACTAAGGTGTGAGTTGTCGAAATAGGTAGACCCCAGGTTGAGGCGAAGACCACAGTGGTTGCAGCGCCTAGCTCAGCTGCAAAACCACGGCTTGGTGTCAATTCAGTGATTTTTCGGCCAATCGTTGCCATCACTTTAAACCCATAAGTTGCCAAGCCGATGACTATGCCAACCCCACCCAGCAGCAGAATCCACCCCGGCAAAGCCGACTTTGTGACAATGTCGCCCCCAGATCCAATCACACTGGCAATGGCGGCAAGAGGGCCAACTGCATTAGCAACGTCGTTTGAGCCGTGCGCAAACGCCATGGCTGCGGCGGTAAAAATCATCAGAATCGCGAACAAGCTTTCTACGTTTGCAAAGCGGCTGCCGCTTTCCGTATTTTCTTTTACTCGAGACAGCATATAACCGCCGATGATCGCCACAATTATGCCGATCAGGATGCCGATCGGCATACTGTTCAAAAATTTACTGTCAAAGCCAAAGTCCAGATCTAATCCGGTGTTTTTTACGCCTTTAAGTAGCGTCACCATGCCGATCATAAAACCCACAAAAAACATGTATAAGGGAACGTACTTCTTGGCGTTCTGAAAGGGGTTTTTAGTATCCAATATGAGTTTCTGAACACTCATAAATAAGGTGAACGAGATGGTGCCTGCCAACAATGGCGATACAACCCAGCTTGCCACGATGGTGCCTATTTTGCCCCAGTTCACCGCATCAATCGAGATGCCGACAGCGGCAAAGCCCACTAAGGCACCAATAATCGAGTGAGTGGTAGAGACAGGCCAACCTTTCATGCTGGCAACCAGCAACCAAGTGCCAGCGGCGAGCAATGAGGACATCATTCCAAATACTAATAGATCCGGTTGATCCATAATCAGCGCAGGATCTAAAATACCTTTGCGGATGGTGGCGGTTACCTCACCGCCGGCCAGATAGGCGCCGGAAAACTCGAAAATGACGGCAATAACAATCGCTTGTTTAACCGTTAATGCACGAGACCCTACGGATGTTCCCATGGCATTGGCGACATCGTTGGCGCCTATGCCCCACGCCATGAAAAATGCGAAAATGCAGCCTAATATTAATAGGATGTGGCCGTGTTGAGCGATAATTTCCATAGTATTGTTTACTGATAAGTAAAAGGGTTGGGTGAACGCGAAGTTAGGTGTTCGCGCGAAGCAAGGCTATCGGGCGATCAATAATTGAAGTTTGCCGCCGGCACTCTGAGCGGAATCGGCTAGCTCACCAACCCATTCGATTACCTTGTAAAGAAACATAACATCGACCGGGTGCAGGTCTTTTTCAATTTTGAATAACGCGGCTCTAACGGCTATTTGCTGCTCATCGTTTTCGTGCTCTAGACGGTTTAATTTTTCAATAAGCTTGGTGACTACTTCAAGAATATGACCCTTAAAACCAAGTTCCAAGAGCTCGTCCATTTCATGTACAGCTTTTACAGCCTGTGCAGACGTTTCAATTGTGGTGCGGATAAAATCATGCATTAGGTCGGTCAACTGGTCAGGGAAGCGCATTTTCCGGCCCAGCATGATGCCCGATATGTCTTTGGTAATATTAGCGATTTCGTCCTGAGCTGCGACTAGCAGTAATAAGTCACCACGGTCAACCGGCATCATTAAACTGTTCGGCAAGTTAGCGCGCAAGTTGTTTTTTGCGTCATCAGCGGCGTGTTCTAATTCGGTAATTTGGTCGTGAATTTCTGACGCTAGTTGCCAGTCATCTGCATCAGATGCTTTGAAAAAAGGGGCAAGTTGTTCGGCGCACTTATGTGCAACCTTTATGTGGTCTTGAATCGGGCGTATTGGTGATTGCCCAAACAAGTTGCTAAAAGGGTTATCTGCCATTTGTTGTCTCTAGTTATCAGGTGACTTTTAGCCGCTTGCTTCTATTCACTTTTTGGATGGGTGTCTACAAGTTCTCTACAAGTTCTAGCTTCTCGAAGGTGTATTGTGAGTTTAGCTGATTTGCATCTATTACGCTTCGTCATAAAAATTTACTTTGCCTGTTTCAAGCGCATATTCTGCTCCCACTACCTTTAGTTGACCCATTTCGATCAAATTTCGTATCACCGACGAGCTCGAACTGAGGTTTGACACGGAGTGTCTAACGTTTGCGCGCATGGCTTTCAACATCAATTCGTCTTTAGGGCAATCATGTTGTGACTTAACTACCGGTAAAACAGCGGGCGTGACGCGATCCACCAGTGCCCCGATATTGGGTGAAATTTCGCCCGGATCTTCGGTCAGTGCGTTAACTGTTGCACTAATTGCGCCGCATTGTGTGTGACCCAGGACCACGACCAGTTGTGTGCCAAACTGCTGGCATGCAAACTCAATGCTGCCTAGTTGCGACGGCGCAACTATATTGCCTGCTACACGAATTACAAATAACTCGCCCAAACTATGGTGAAAAACCAGCTCTGCAGGAACACGAGAGTCTGAACAGCCCAATATTATTGCGAATGGTTTTTGGCCGTTTAGTGCATCAGGTAAGGTTACATCGGTGGTCAGTTCAGCGTCGTTCGCGATTGCTTCTACGAAACGCTTATTGCCTTGTTTTAGTTTTGCTAATGCTAGTTCTGGTTTCATGGTCGTTCTGTTGTTTTAATGCGGGTCTATTTTAATAATCGTGCTTCTTTAAAGTAACGTTTGGCACCCGGATGCAGCGGTATCGATATGCCGGCGTAGGGCAACTCTTTCTTGGTCAAAGTTTCAAGTGATGGGTGCAGCGAAGTGAAATCGCGAAAGTTTTCGACAACTTCTTTGACGACATTATAAATCGCCTTGGGCGACGTGCTTTCGTGTGCGACAAACGTCGCGCCTAGGCCAAATGACATTGTGTCTTCTTTGCTGTCGAAGTAGCGGCCCTTTTGGATATAGCCTTTGCGATAATAGGGCTTATTTTTGATCAGTTCACTGATTGCCTGGTCGACAATTGGAATTGTTTTCAAGCCACAGCCCTCGGGAACAAGCTTGATATTGTCGTCTAGGCTGCTGGTGAGTAACAAAATCGAATCAAGCAGCCCATCACATAATTGTTTGATTTGACGTTTGTCACTCATCGGCCTAACTTCTTTGAAGTTTTTTTGACTCCAGTCTTTTGCGGCAATCAAGTCATCAATGATGCGGTGCTGAAGAGACCGGGTGTACCCAAAGCTAACGGTTTTGCCTTCTAAGTCAGCAAAACCGGCAAGTTCACTGTCGGCTTTAACAATCAGTGCAAGTGGGTCTGCTTCCAGTGCAAATACGGCGCGCAAGGCTTTGTCGGCGCCGTTTTCTTCGAATGTTTTGGTGCCATGATAGGCGTGGTATTGCCAGTCAGATTGCGCGAATACCAAATCAAATTTATCGTCGCGTAATTGCTTTAGATTGTAGATCGATCCGCCAGTGCTTTCTAGTGAGCAGCGAATTCTATGTGCGGCTTTATGACGATTAACCAAGCGGCATATCACGCCGCCTATTGGAAAATAAACGCCGCGCACACTGCCGGTCCCCAATAATAAGTGGGTAAGTTTGCGACGTTGATTTTGCGCACTGCGCTCGAGAGCCGTCTGGGCGATCTCAGCATTGTTACTTTGTTCCGGATTATTGTTGGTTCGGGTAACTTGTATTTGATCGCAGCCGCTCATTATTGCGCATAAAAGCATCGCCAAAATTAGCGAAAAACGATTGTATAGCTTCGCGTTCATGAATTTGTCAGGTGGAGAAATCGGGTATTGGGTTGCACTTTTGCGTATCGCTTTAGTGAGACGTTCGCATAGAAAAAGTCCGTCATGTTACACGGCTAACTATAACGAATCCCGAGATTGAACTCTAGTTCAGCTTGGGTAAATCGGAGGCCTTACAAGCTGCTCATAACTTCTTTGAATATGGCTCGAACTTTTGGGCTTCGCTGCCTTAAATTAAAATTTGCCAACTTGAGCTAACTAGGCTCACGCTTTAGTCATTTTCGGCGGGCGCGCTTTGTTCTTCAAAGCCGGACAAACTTGAAACAACGTAATTGGGCCGACCCTTTACCTCTATGAATATGCGAGCAATGTATTCTCCAACAATGCCGATGCCCATTAAGTTGACTCCACCAATCAACAATATAGCGCTCATTAGTGATGCGTACCCTGGCCAATCGATGCCGAATATCATTGTTTTGACAATGGTATAAAGCATGTACAGTACCGAGCAAGCAGCAAGGCTAAAGCCAATATAGGTCCATATCTTAAGTGGCAGAGTGGAAAATGAAAAAAGACCGTCAAGCGCTAAGCCCCAAAGCTTTCCAAACCCCCATTTGGTTTCACCTAGTTGACGCTTGGGGCGATCATAATAGACAGTAGATTGGTTGAAGCCAGGCCAAGCAAGTATCCCTTTCATGAATCTGGTACGTTCAGGCATATCATTGATGACGTCGGCGACTCGACGACTTATCAATCGAAAGTCACCGGCGTTTTGTACGATCTCAATGTCGCTGAGGCGCTGAAACAATCGATAAAAATTGGTCGAGAAAAAGCGCTTGCTAAACGAGTCATGTTCGCGTTTTCGTCTAACTGCGATTACCGTATCGAAGCCCTTTTCAAACTCACGATACATCTCTGCAATAAGTTCCGGAGGATCTTGCAGGTCAACGTCCATTGGGATAATTGCGTCGCCTGATGCATGTTGCAGGCCGGCTGTCAGTGCCAGCTCTTTTCCAAAGTTGCGTGACAGTTCAACTACTTTAATGTGGGAATTCTTGCTTAGTTCGTCGAGCAAAACGGCTTGAGTTTGGTCTGTGCTGCCGTCATTAATGAATATGATCTCGTGCTCGAGTTGCAGTGAACGGCAAACCGGATCCACGGTGTTGATAAACGCCGAGATGGATTCTTGCTCATCTTTTACAGGGACTACTATGCTTAAATTCACTGCGCTTAAATTCACTGTACTCAAATTCACGTTTAGACTCAAGATTGTGTGGTGCCACCGGATGATTCTAGCTTAAAACGGTTTGCTGAACGCAAAAAAAAACGCCACTTACAAAGCGGCGTTTCAAAACAAAAAGAAGAGAGAGTTATGAAAATAAATACTCATTTACGTTTCATGGGTAAATAATAGCGGCGTGTTCGGCTCAAATACTCTGTCATTAAGTCACATTAACAAAAGTTAGGGTTTTTGCGGATTTTGTTGTAATTACGCAACATGAGGTGCAAGTAGCACACTTATTTTTAGGTTATATGCGCAACAAGAAATCAAAATTGCCACAAGTTTGGCAAAGTTCAGGCTTCGATTTTTAACACAGTGCGATGATGCCCACGCGCTGGTGTGCCCTTGAAACTAAATTCGGATATCTAAAACTATTGCTTTGCTTCCAGTCACCTTGGCCGTAAAATTAGTTTTCTCTCAGTTTCACTAATACCCCCTTAATTGTAGGACGAGGCAGTTTTTGTTCGATCAGCTTAACGACCAACAGCGCGCTGCTGTGCAAGAATGTGATCGGCCTATGCTGGTTTTGGCCGGTGCCGGCAGCGGAAAAACACGCGTAATCACATTTAAAATCGCCTGGTTGCTGGCCAAGCGACGTGTTAACCCTAAAAATATTTTCGCCGTTACCTTTACCAATAAGGCCGCGCGTGAGATGAAAGATCGTGTGGTTGAATTGCTCGGCAGCGATCAGACTAGAGGCGTGACGATATCGACGTTCCACAGCCTCGGCATGATGATTCTAAAAGAAGAAGTAGAAGCATCTGGGCGTAAATCGGGGTTTTCAATATTTGACCCGGCCGATTCTTTATACGTTGTTCGTGAATTATTGAAAGCCGACCTCGATGATAATGGCTTAGTTGATCGTGTGCGAAATCAAATATCGAGCTGGAAGAACGAATTAATTTCGCCACATCAAGCCGCGCAAATTTCAATGACAAACCCGACTCAAGTGGCGGCGGCCAAGGTCTACGAAGATTATGAGCGGTATTTGCAAGCCTGCAACGCAGTCGATTTGGACGATATGCTGTATTTGCCAAACGAATTGTTGCGCAAATTCGATACCATTCGTCATAAATGGCAACAGCGTGTTCGATTTATGCTGGTAGACGAATACCAAGATACCAACGCAGCGCAGTATCGACTGGTTAAAACCTTGGTAGCGGGCACACAAGGCGATGGATTAACCGCGGTGGGTGACGATGATCAGTCTATTTACGCGTGGCGAGGGGCTCAACCAGAGAACCTTGTGCAGTTACAGACCGACTTTCCGAAGTTAGAGCTGGTTAAGCTGGAACAAAATTACCGATCGATGGGGCGTATATTGGCTTTGGCTAATTACGTAATTCAGAACAACCCTCGACCATTTGATAAAAAGCTTTGGAGCGCTATGGGTTTAGGCGACCCAATTATGGTGATTGCCGCTGAAAACGATGAGCGCGAAGCTGAAAAAGTGGTTGCAGGTCTTATGCATCACCGCTTTCAAAAGGACAGGCCGTACAGTGATTATGCGATTTTATATCGTGGAAATCACCAGGCGCGCATGTTGGAGCAAAAGCTTCGAGAGATGCGCATACCCTACTTTTTAAGCGGCGGGTTGTCGTTTTTTGATCGATCCGAAATTAAAGATGTAATGGCGTATCTGCGCTTGATTGTTAATCCATCTGACGATAATGCGTTTGTCAGAGCCATTAATACGCCGCGTCGTGGTATTGGCGCGAGTTCGCTTGAGGCGCTGTCGGAAGTTGCGCGTCAAACTGACAAGAGCCTGTTTGAATCAATTAACGCTGCGGCTCTGCACGAGCATTTGCCGCCAAAACGTCAGGTCGCGGTGCGTCAGTTTGAACATTGGCTGTCGACTTTTGCCGAACGCGCACAAACCGAGCCACCTGTTCAATTGCTTAATGATTTACTCGCCGATATTGATTATCAAGATTGGGTGACCAAGCAGAGCGGTAGCCCAGAGCAGGCAGAAATGCGGTGGCGAAACGTTGAAGACTTACTCAAATGGGTGCGTTCGGTTGCCGATAAAGACGAAGGCAAGCTTATGGAGGGAGTGGTGTCTACCATAGCATTGATGGGCATGCTGGAGAAAAACGAAGATGACAACACCGCTGATGTGGTGTCATTAATGACCCTGCATGCGTCAAAGGGGCTGGAATTTCCGCACGTTACCATTGTCGGCCTTGAAGAAGAGATATTGCCACACCGTACCAGTATCGAAGAAGATATGGTCGAAGAAGAGCGCAGGCTATTTTATGTGGGTATCACGCGCGCCCAGCAAGAATTGACTCTCTCGTACGCTAATAAACGCAAGCGTTACGGTGATGAGATGGATTGCCAGCCGAGCCGATTTTTAGATGAGCTGGATCCGCAGCACATTGTTTGGGAAGATAAAGTTGCGAAAGACCCAGCGCGCCAAGAAGAGGTGGGTCAGGCTCATTTGGATGCCATGCGTGCACTGCTAGGTTAATGCTCGTTATTAATGTAACGAATGTGCTGTCTAGGGTTTAATCGCAGAATCACGGGAAATCCATCATGTTTGCGCCGGGTTTGCCTCTGAATTTGGGCTTGTTGGTAAAATTTGCTGACGAAAATAGCCACTTTTAAGTGCACTAATAAGCAAAACACTTGACACATCTGCTACAATCGCGAGCCAAAATAATATGCCTTCTTATGTTTGTCATCATTTAGCATTATCACCCAGTACAGTACTAGGGTTTGATGCTTAACTAAGTAAGGTTGTAAAAGTTGTAACTTTAATGGTTTTCAAGTTTCAGATGCGGCGCAATCAGCGGTTAAAAACAGGCTGACGCGGCGATTTGATTCGTATTAGAGATTCACGATTTGATAGAAAAAGGGGTATTGAAATAGCGTTGAGAATATTGCTCTGCAATGTTCTCGATTGACGACTAGTTCTGCATTCCCGATTAGATTTAAATTAGCTTAGATAGAGCCCTTGGGCTTAAACTTTTAGGAGCACGTATGGCTGACAATCACGTTAGTGACGCGAGTGTACAAAACACTGATGAAAACAGTGTTGAAGACATCAAACGACGCCGCTTCATCACAGGCATTACTGCAGGCTTTGGTGCCGTGGGTGGTGCTATAGCGGTAACCCCGTTTGTGATGAGCATGAGCCCAAGTGAGCGCGCGAAAAACGCGGGCGCACCGGTTCAATATGACTACAGCAAGATTCAAGAAGGCCAAATGGTCAAAGTTGAATGGCGCGGTAAACCGGTGGTATTACTCAAGCGTACCTCTGAAATGATGGCGGGCTTAGACGCGATCAAAGATAATTTAGCTGATGTGGATTCTAATGCCAGTATTCAGCCTGATTACGCTAAGAATGAAAATCGAGCCGACCCAGCCAAGCCAGAGCTGTTGGTGATGGAAGGCGTGTGCACCCATTTGGGCTGCTCGC
Organism: uncultured Gammaproteobacteria bacterium; assembly: GCA_964516915.1. Taxonomy (GTDB): domain Bacteria; phylum Pseudomonadota; class Gammaproteobacteria; order Arenicellales; family Arenicellaceae; genus Arenicella. Next base: position 26,075 of record CAZEXS010000030.1, on the reverse strand, counting down.
CGGTTGAGAAGTTGGCTATCGGGCCCGACCCGCAAATGGGCGATGACTCAAAAGGCGGCTTCTTCTGCCCGTGTCATGGTTCAAAATTCGATTTAGCTGGCCGCGTTTATAAAAACGTACCGGCTACTACTAACATGCCAGTGCCTCCGTTTAAGTTCGAAGGCAATGTGATCGTCATCGGTGATGACGCTGGGAGGGCATAAGCATGGCTATACATCGTCACGATAATCATAAAAGTGCCAATGCATTCATGCAGTGGATGGATGACCGCATGCCAGTCACCAAGGTTTGGAACGAGCATTTAGCCGAGTACATGGCGCCAAAGAATTTTAATTTTTGGTACTATTTTGGCTCCTTAGCGATCTTGCTGTTAGTGATTCAACTGTTTACCGGCATCTTTCTTACGATGCACTATAAGCCTGATGCTGCATTAGCGTTTGCATCGGTTGAATACATTATGCGAGACGTACCTTACGGTTGGCTCATTCGATACATGCATTCCACCGGCGCATCGGCGTTCTTTGTGGTGGTTTATCTGCATATGTTTCGCGGCATCATCTATGGGTCACATCGAGAGCCGCGCGAGCTTGTTTGGCTTATCGGTTGCGTTATTTTCGTAGCACTCATGGCTGAAGCGTTCATGGGGTACTTGTTGCCTTGGGGCAATATGTCGTATTGGGGCGCTCAGGTGATCATCTCGCTGTTTGATGTAATCCCGTACTTTGGCCCAATGCTAACCGAGTGGATTCGTGGCGACTTTGTTATCTCTGACGCTACCTTGAACCGCTTTTTCGCTTTCCACGTCATATTATTGCCGCTGATTCTAGTCGCGTTGGTGTTCTTGCACCTTGTTGCTCTGCATCACGTGGGTTCGAATAACCCTGATGGCATTGATATTTACGAAGAGCTAGACGAACACGGTCATCCTAAAGACGGTATTCCGTTTCACCCGTATTACACGGTTAAAGATTTGGTCGGCGTTTGTGGTTTCTTGATTGTGTACATGGGCGTGATCTTTTTCTTCCCGGATTTAGGCGGCATATTTTTAGAGAAAGATAACTTTGCGCCAGCAAACTCTTTGCAAACACCTCCGGATATTGTTCCGCTTTGGTATTTCACGCCGTTTTATTCAATTTTGCGAGCCAGTACCGAAACGCTGTTGGTCTTCTTCGCGTATTCATCAGTGTTGATTGCAATAGCGGCGGCTTTGTTCACCAAATTTGATATCAAAATCAAGGGCGCTTTTATAGCGGTCGGAGTTATCGCTTGTTTGGTCTTCCTGAATTCAAGCGGTAAAGCATGGGGCGTTATTTTGATGGCTGCGTCAATCGTATGCTTCTTCTTGTTGCCTTGGTTAGATCGCTCACCGGTTAAGTCGATTCGGTACCGAAGCATGCCTTTCAAAATTGCCTTGGCTATCTTTATTGTTGCGTTCTTTATTCTCGGCTATTTGGGAATGAATGCGCCGACGCCAATGAAAACTCTGATGGCTCAGATCTGTACTTGTATCTATTTTGCGTTCTTTATTTTGATGCCTTGGTTTACTTCGATCGGTAAAACGAAACCGTTACCGACTCGCGTCACCATGCCAGCAGAGCACTAAGAGGATTTAATATTATGAAAAAGTTAACGACTCTATTGTTGGCAATGGTAGCCAGTTCATTAATCAGCTCAGCGGCCTACGCGGCTGGCGGCGGTGGCCCTAAATTGGATCACCCGTACATGAATATGTCTGATAAGGCTGCGTTACAAAATGGCGCTAAGTTGTTTGTGAACTACTGCCTGTCTTGTCATAGCGCGCAGTATGCACGTTATAACCGCGTTGCCGAAGACTTAGAAATTCCCTTGTATCGTTTGAAAGAAAATCTGATGTTCACCACTGAGAAAGAAGGTGACTTGATGACAACCACGATGCCAGCTGAAGATTCTAAAGAATGGTTTGGTGTGACGCCGCCAGACTTAACGTTAGTGTCACGTGTCAGAAAGCCTGATTGGGTGTACACATACTTACGTGGTTTTTATCGTGATGACAGCAGCCCTAGCGGTTGGAATAATTCATTGTTCGATAAAGTGGCCATGCCGCACGCCATGTATGAATTGCAAGGTGTTCAAAAGTTGGTTAAAACATTGCCAATCGATGACAGCGGCAACATCATCGACCAAGACCAAGTTGTGTTAGAAGAGAACCAAACGCTGGTTGCAAATTCCATACTTGAGCTTGAGCACGCTGGCATAAGAACGGTTGCTGAGTTTGATAAAGACATGGCTGATCTAACGGCCTTTTTAACTTATTTGGCTGAGCCAGCCGTCATGAAACGCAAAACAATTGGTGTTTTTAGTATCGCTTTTGTATTGATACTAATGATGTTGTGTTACTTGCTTAAGAAAGAGTACTGGCGCGATATCCATTAACAGTTTTTTGCTGTTTAAAACGCGACATGGCTTAGTCTATGTCGCGTTTTGTCGTTTTATTTACATCTAAGAATTTCAAAAATTAGGACATAATTATGATGAACACATTAGCTACTCGCCGATCAATCATGACACTTTATTCTGGTACTGATTGTGTGTTGAGCCATGCATGCCGCATCGTCCTGCAAGAAAAAGACATCGAGTGCGAGTTGGTATTTACCGACCCCGATGATACCTGCCAAGAACTGTCGGATTTTAACCCATATAATGAAACACCAACCCTGGTGGATCGTGACTTGGTGTTGTACGACCCATTTATCATTAACGAGTATCTCGATGAACGTTTACCGCACCCGCCGCTGATGCCAGTTGACCCGGTTTCACGTGCTAAGCAACGTCTAATGATCATGCGTTTACGCCGTGATTGGATCGAACCGTTTAGAGCCGTTCAAGCTGATAGAAAAGACAAAGAATCGGCCAAGATTATTCGTGATGGATTTATTGCCATATCGCCGTTGTTTGCTGAGCAAGATTACGCAATGGGCGAAGAGTTTTCCTTGGTGGATGTGATTTTCGCGCCCATGTTATGGCGCCTTCCGATTCTCAATATTATGTTGCCTAAACAAGCGCAAGTTGTTGAAGAATACGCTGAGCGTTTGTTCGCACGTCAGTCTTTCCAAGACAGTTTGAGCGACGCCGAACGCGATTTGCGCGGTTTCTAAACCGCGTTCATTATTGGTATTGTGACCTCAACCAAACCATATTTACTGCGTGCCATTTTTGAGTGGGCAGAAGACAATGGCTTTACTCCTCAGGTATTGGTGAATGCTGAGATGGAGGGTGTTGAGGTGCCGCAGGCGCACGTGGTCGACGGTCAGATTGTCCTGAATATTGGCTCATCGGCTGTGCACTTGCATGTTATGGATAATGAATGCTTGAGTTTTTCGGCTAGATTCAGCGGCGTGGAGCATGACCTATATTTGCCGATGGACGCGATCATGGCGATTTTCGCCAGAGAAAATTCGCAAGGCATTTTCTTTGAAGATATGGGCAATGGTCTTGATCCCGACCCAGGTCGAAAGTTTAAGCCTGCCGCAAAGGCCACTGAGCCAACGCCTTTGAAAAGTAAGGACTCATCAAGCAAAAAAAACTCGCATTTAAAAGTGATCAAATAGTATAACTGTACGCCTTTAATCTTGCTGCCTTGCACGCTAAGCTAGTGAGACTGTTAAGATAACTTTTTAAAGACTAAATAATAAGGATATTGAAATGCACTGCAGAATAGCTAAAGAATTGAGTTTACTTTCCATAGCTCTCTGCCTTGGAATTATTGTGTCAACCAATATAAATGCTATGCCGGTACAACTAAGTGGTACCGGCCCAGATAATGAAATAGTTGAGATTTCTTCGTCACAAGCCTTTCTAACATCTCCCGATGGAAAGCAGATGATTTATCAGGCTGGGCCTGTGCGAAATTCTGCCTTGCGTTTGTATAGCGTACTTTTAACAGGAGAAGAACCTGCGATCGAGTTAACTACCACAAGTACGGGTGGCGCCTTTGATTATAAAATCAGCCCTGATTCGAAATATGTTGTGTTTAAAAGTGCAAGTGGTTACTACAGTGTTCCAATTAATGGTGGTGCGCCGGTAAAGTTAAATACCCGCTTTGCTAATGATCAAAAATTTGAAATCTCTCCTGACAGTTCAACAGTCGTTATACTGGATTTCATTCGACTTTGGTCAATCCCGATAGCTGGAGGAGTTAATATTGATATTGCTCCGACTCAGCCAGTCCCAAGTCAGGATATAACTGATTTCAAGATAGATCCAAATAGCCGTTATGTGGTTTACCCGTTCGTGCAAAATTCAGGGTCATCTGCTGGTAACCCGCTTTCATCACATCTAAATCGAGTAGCAATCGATGGTATGGAGCCTGCAGTTGACCTTTTGGATGGTGCCAACGATCTAGAAAGTATTGTCTCCTTTAGTTTTTCACCGGATGGGAGTCGTGTTGTCTACAGCATTTTAACTCAAGCGGATTTTGTATTTGCCATTAATAGCGTATCGATTGATGGCGGTACAACTGCTCGGCTAAGCGGTGCTCCGATGGCTAATACAAATGCTGTTGGCCCTAGAATATCCCGAGATGGTGAAACCGTTTATTTTGAGATCGCAGATTTCGGAATCGGTGGCGTTAACCGGGTTTTGAGTGCACCTATTAATGGCGGATTGATTACAGAACATATAAATCTTGATTCCGATTTAATAAATGCTGGGAGGTTGCTGAAAGAGTCGAGTCAGTATCTGTTTATAAAGCGAAACAGGTTCACGGGGCTTCAGGAGGTATTGCTTAAGGATTTAAGTGAAGATACCGAAGCTATAAGCTTGTTAGCAAATATTTCACCCGATGAAAGCCTAAGAACGCTCAGCGTTGCACCAATGGAAAACTCGGCCGCCATACATTTTGAAAAACCAAATGTTGTAGCGGGGACGAGTATTCATAAAGTGATTGGTCTTAATATTCTAGATAAAACTTCAACCACCGTTTTTGAAGAAGAGAGCGCTGATCAAGTCTTTTATTCTCGCGAAGGAACTTTACTGATTGATCAATCAGGGTTGCAAGTTTTACTGGAAGATAATAATGCCTCTCCAACTGGAGTGAGTGGGCTGAAGGCCGTTTCATTGGTGGATGGTGAAATTTTTCAGCTCAGTGATGCCACTGCTAATGGTTCTCTGGTTTTGTTGCATGGACTAACGGTTGATGGCTCAAAAGCAATTTATGCCGCTGGAGAAGAGAGTACTGGAACAAATGCAAATTACTTTATTGTCGACCTTAAAGGTTTAGGAAACAATTCTGCTATACCTGATGAAGCATGTTTCACGGTTCTAACTAAGGATAAGAAAACTGTTTCTTTTTGTTTATAAGGTCTATTACAACAGCCGGTGGCCCACCGCCAATCTTCGTTTTTTGACTAAGGTGCATAATGAATTTTATGTAAACACCCATAAATGTAAACACCTATAATTGCGCGTCTTAGTTTTTAGGATGACTAATAATGCTCTATTTTATCGCCAAATGTATTACCCACGTAGATATCGGGCATGCTCTTGCTCGTGGCTGTGGTTAAGGCATGTAAGATGGAAGTAACAGGCTTCCAATTCGTCGCATTGGATTGGATAGGTGAATGTCCAATGCAATTCCATTCAATCTAAATGATCTTCAGTTGTTGCGCCATTTACGTTTAACACAATTTATGACATCAGCTTATGCATAAAACCTGAAAATGATAAAGTTGTTAATGTAATAGAAAATACTATGTGAATGCGTGTGATTCTCATTTACAAAAGATTTGAGGAGTGTTAACATTAATCGGTAATTAAAAAATAATGTTTCTTTATGTTTGTTTGCCTTTGTAAATCTGTTACCGACCATCAAATCCGCGAAGCGGTGGATGAGGGTGTGCAAAGCTTCGAGGCCATGCAAAGTCGCCTACAAGTAAGCTCGGTTTGTGGTGCTTGCACCTGCGAAGTAAAGAAAATTATGCAACAAAAGCTTGAAAGGGAAGTTCAGATTAGAGACCGCGCTGCTACTTACCCAGTGACGACGGCATTTTCTGGCGCTTAATTCTAAGCGTCATACTTTATCTCTCTCCACGCCTCGTCCCTGGCTCCAAGGATTTAGATCTCAGCGCTTAGCGAAAAAAGCTATAGGCTTCATTTATTGTCTTCAAGCTATCTAAGCCGACTTTTTTTCTCGACCTTGTTATTCTCAATTCATAACCCGTTCCTACTTCTAAAGTTAATCAATTTTTAGGTGATTACTCACGAAAAGTATTGACTTCTGGACTGTAAACGATAATGATTCCTATTCGCGATTAATAATTTAGAGAACCTCATTATGCAAACGCTGACGATACGCACTAGAGATGCTTGCTGGGTTGTTCCTGAAAGTGTTGAAATTGTGAAGTTGATGATAGCGCAAAAACAGTTACGCGCATCAGACCTTCGTTTTAGCTCTCTTAAGGAATGTCAGGGCTTTACGCGTCGCCTTTCACTGCTGGCATTAAAAGATGAGGTCTCTCATCGAGCGCCGTCTGTCATTGCCGAGTTATCGCGACGGTTGGTTAAACAAAGCTCTCAATTAAAATAAGGTTTTAATATATGTACTCAAAGCAACAACAAACCACAGTGGCTACAAATACAAATCAGGATTTTGACGATTTAATGGCCGACTTGTTTGTCTTAGTAACCCATCACAGTCTAACTCAATGTGAAAACGCCTTGCCTAAAATCGTCGAACGTATTCATACGCTTACCCATCATGATGATATTGAATGTTACCCAAATCAGCTGAAGGTGTTGTTAAAGATGCAGACGCTTTGGCGTACTAAAATATTTCGAACAGAAGTTTGTCGTATGAAGCATTAGCTAAGCTCAAATGCATCAGTCCGTGATCATCTATCTTCCTTCATCGCTTAAATGTGTCATGTACCAAGTAAGATTTTCGGCGAGCAAGACAGTTTCATCGTACTCAATAATCGAGATAACCTCTCCTTCACGTTTCGCGATTCGTTCTATGTATTGATCGCTATTTGGGTGACTTGGATGTATTACAACGCAATTGTGGGCACGGTTAGAAACACGTGCTAGCAAATTCTCTTCACAAACACTTACGTATTGGTGAAACTTTTTTGGAATTGCTTGCATTAACGCGTCGTATTGGGCTCTGTTAGCAATGTTTCGTACAGAAAACGTCAGGCTGTTTCCTAATGCTAAGGCAATGATGCTTATCCGAGCCAGCTCCTTAAAAGGGGCTTGTTCGTTAAGGATCACTAGCAGATCGCCTAAAGGTTCAAACGATCCATTGGTGCCCTCACCTCCATCTACTTGAGAGTTGTTACAGCGAATGGATTCAATGGCTTCTATCAAATCGTCAGGTTGCATGTTTTTGCCCACTAAACTCGGGTGCTGGGTGAAAGACAAACTATAGTCTGGTTCGCCGTTGGATGGAATATTGTCATAGGAGTCAAGAGCGAGCGTATTTCCGTTATATGGTTGTAAAAGCCAGGCGACGTCGTAGTGATGATGGCGTCAACTGGGCTAACTAGAGGCTTCCACGAACTCATCACACGATTCTTTAAAAAGGCGACGTAGCCGATTTAGCATTTGCTGGCTGGTTATCTGGGTGTAAGCCTTATCAGGAAGGTTTCCCCATGCTGGGTTTGGCCACGCTGTATCGTGTTGATATCGTACTATGTGATGAAGATGAAGTTGGGGAACCATATTGCCGAGCGCAGCAGTATTAAGCTTGTCACCTCTAAACTCGTGCATTAAAGATGCGCCAACCTGCATCGACTCGGTTAAAGCCTGCTCTTGATCGGCCCGGCCTAATTCGTACATTTCTCGAATGCCGGCTCTTTTAGGCACCAGAATCACCCAAGGCAATGCGCTTTGGTTCATCAGTAGTGCAACGCAGAGCTTAAAATCCCCGATGGTAAACGTGTCGGCATCGAGTGTGGGGTGAAGTGTAAACATATTGCTTAGAATTGGTGTCGATTGCTGGATTCGACTTATACTCTCACTATGAACAGATTAGAGCAAATCGCAAAACAGATTCAAGGTAACAGTCAGCCACCCGTAGATAAATGGATAGAAAATTGGACAGGTAAACGAACTCTCGAGACACACGGCGAGATTGATATAAGAATCGATAACCAAGGCCACTGGTTTCATGAAGGTGAGCCGATAGGTCGCGATAAACTGGTCTGCCTATTCGCCAGTATCTTGTGGTGCGAGAACGATAAATATTATCTTGTCACTCCAGCCGAAAAGCTGCAGATTAATGTGGAAGACGTGCCGTACCTTGTGCATCAAATGGAGCACGTTGACGGAGCATGGGTCGCCGTGACCAATACACACGAGCAGGTCATCATTAGTGAGTCAAATCCAGTTGGCTTACGTCTGTATAAAGGGCAGTTAATCCCTTATGTGAATGTTCGGTACGATCTTTGGGCGCGAGTTAATCGCAGCATCTATTATCAATGGGCCGAGTTGGCAATTGACGAGCAAAACTTCGAAGACGCACCACTAGAGCTACAAAGTAACGGCTATCGATTTGAGGTCGCGAAGGTTGCAAATTGAGAGCAGCCGGCTCTTGTTGGTGTTAACTTATTGCTGGTCTAGGTGAGAAAGTAATTGCTAAGCGTACGCATTTCGGCTTCAAGGCTGATTAAATGTGATTTCTCTTGTGGGGTTTTTGATAGAAGCCTGATGTTTCTAAGCGGGCGGTATGCATTGTCCAAACACCACCCGCGCCAGCATTTATCGACCATGGAATCACAAATCGTTTCTAGAATAATTTCTAAGACATCGACCTGTGTTTGACGAGCTTGCGCAGTGCTCATGCACTGGCAAGCATCTTCACACGCAGATAAAAAGTGCGTTAGTGTGTTTGGGTTTGTTCCACATCGACCATTGCGAACCGCTTGGCTGAGCGGGTATTGATGCAAATCTTGTTTAAACATACTCGATTAGAAAGTGTATTTAATGGTAACCGAATAATTCCGGCCTGGTTCAGTTAGGCGATCAAAATTAGTGGTCAGCGGGCTTTGTACGAACTCCTCACTCCATTGGTAGCTTTGCTTATCGGTTACATTGAACACGCCCCAGTTTATGCTCGCTTTATCGCTTAAGTTATAGTGCCCAATTAGGTCTAGGGTTACAAAGCTCGGTGTTTCAAACGGCGAGACAGGTGCTTGACCTGGGGTCTGTAATGAACTGGCGTCGATATCAGATGCGTCTTTACGCTCGGTGGCTGTGATGACCGCTTCAATTCTCCATTTGTCATTGTGCGGGGCATAGCCAAGGCCAAGTACTAATTGCTGCGGGTCAATCGAGTTTAGAGGTTGATCGTTCTCCTTATTTTCGCCATTGGCGTAAGCGTACGCGGCGCGAAACTGGTAACCGTCTAAATGATCTGACAGCGCCACGAGCTGGTATTGGGTTTTGAATTCAAACCCGGAGATTTGAGCTTCATCCAAATTTCGAGCTTGAAACTCCAATAGTCTAGTCAGTGGATTGAATCCTCTCACAGCTAGGCCTTCGATGAAATCCTCGTAGGTGTTCTTATAGGCAGTGACTTCAACGGATCCGTATTGGCTGAAACGGCGAACACCTACTTCGACACTCTCTCCGCGTTCAGGGCGCAATTCAGCATTGGGTAAGGTTGTATAACCGCCTGCAAAATTAGTGAAGCCGGTATTTACGGCATCCAGCGGTGGCGCTCGAAAACCCTCGGCGTACTGCGCAAAGGCTGACCATTGTTCATTAATATCGTAGACCAGTCCAAGCTTGGCGGAGATCTCGGATTCGTCATACCCTTCGGGCGTTGGCGACCCGGTATTACCTGATAAGTAAATGGCGTCTGCCGTCGGGTCTAATTCAAAACGGTCATAACGAAGCGCAGGAATTAAACGTAGTTTGCCACTATTGAGGACGATCTCGTCTTGTACGAAAATGCCGAGGCTAGTGGACTCAGAATTAGGGAAGTCTCGCGTAGGGAAATTACTAAACTCTAGCGCTAAAGATCCGTCTATGCGGTTGACTGTTTGCCCTTCGCGCAAGGTAATCGATTCACTCTTATCATAGTCAATGCCATATAGCAGATTATGTGATAGCAACTCTGAGCTGAATGACTTATTTATCTGGGCGCGCAGGCCAACATTTTCTTGTTCAAACAAGGACGTTCTAACTCGGTCTTGAACGGTGCCGCGAGATAGGAGTTCGGTAAACGTACCTTGCGACGTATCACTCGATTGTGAATAGGCGAGCAGGTTTATCGAGTCGGCGAGCATTGAATTCAACGATAGGTCGTAGCCAATGCTGAACCGTTCACGGTTGCGTTCATCCACACCATGTTGCGAATTTGTTAAAACGCCACGTGATACTGTTTGAGCAGCTGACAGTACGCCGGTTTCTGAGTCGGCTTCAAATATTTCAGCCACCAGCGATATTTTTTGGCTATCACTTGGCGCATAAACAATCTTGGCATAAAGGTTTTGGTCTGCATTGTCCTGCGGATTCTGTGCTTGGCGATTAAAGCCAGAGGTATTGTCGGTGAAGAAAGTCGCCGTTTCTGAGCTGTCGCGAAGCGTGCCAACGAACATCGCCGATATCACCTCGTTCCCAAATGCACTGAGTAGGGTCGTGTTGGTGCTGGAGTCGATGGAGCTGGTGCCTACCTTAACTGACCCCATGAACGCTTGTCCGTTTAAGTAGTCGAAAGGGTCTTTGGTGATAAAATTAACAACGCCACCAATTGCGTTGCTGCCATAAACACTTGAACCTGGGCCGCGAACAATTTCAACCGACTTTAGGGCATCAAGGTCTACGAAATCTCGGCGCGATGATAGAAAGGGGCCAAAGGAAAATTCGTCGGCGATGGGTGTGTTGTCGACTAATGTGAGTACCCGATCACCACCGATTCCGCGAATGCTAAAGCTGTTTAGACCAAAACGACCGCCGCCTGACACTGAGACGCCTGGTTCATATCGAATTAAATCATTAATGTTATTAGCTATTTCTCTTTGAATTTGCTTTGCATCAATGATGCTTACCGTATTCGCAACATCTGAGATCGGTCGCTCCGTTCTCGTTGCAGTAACGGTTATGGTTTCTGTGCGATCGGCGTCGGCGATCGTATTGTCATTTGCGAGGCCTATGCTGCTTTGGCACATTGCTGTAACAGCGAATGCCACAGCGCCTAAAACTGGGCGTTTAATTTTGTTCGCGCCTGAATTATCAAGATCTGAATTATTAGGCTCTTGCTGGACTTCATTGTTAAGTCTAGATTCACTGTGGTAGTTGGTAAGTTGACGCATGTTTAACCCGCTGGATGGTGATAAGAAAAATAAATGTTGTCAGATAAGCGTTCCGAGCAACGATCTCGCGGCAATATATCATTATTATTTGCAAATGCAAGTGATTCGCATTAAGATTCGCGTTTAATGTTTTACAATCCCTTGCGTTAGAAAATTGATTTATTCAGAACTTAGAACCGTTTTAGCCTTCATTCTTTTGACTTGTTTCGTTTATGGCAGCGCTCAAGCTCAACCGTCACATACTGAGTCAAATAGAATTATTACGGCGGGCGGCAGTCTTACCGAAATTATGTTTGAGCTTGGGCTCGGTGAGCAAATTGTCGCTGTGGATTCATCTAGCTTTTATCCTTCGCAAACCATGCAGCTACCCAAGGTTGGGTATTTTCGTAGCCTGGCTGCGGAGGGAATAATGTCGTTAAACCCTGATACAGTGGTGGCTGCAAAAGGCGCAGGCCCCAAGGTTGTGCTTGAACAAATCGGCGCACTTGGAGTGGATGTAAAAACATACAATCAATCTACCTACACCTTGGGCTCGTGGGAGCAGCTAGTAAAAGCCATTGGCAATGACTTTGGGAAGATAGATCCCGCGCACCAACTTATTGCTAGGGTTAAACAAGCCGTCGTTACCCAACAAGCCGAGCGGAAGTATACAAATCAAAAAGTAAATGCGATTTCATTGCTTAGTATTGGTCAGCGCGGCCCGGTAGCGGCGGGTAGTAATACGGTTCCAGATTTATTGATGCAATTGGCCGGCGTCAATAATGTTGCTAGCGACTTGGATGGCTATAAGCCGTTTAGTACAGAATTACTTGCTGAGCAATCAATCGATATGGTCTTGGTGCCATCGCATGTCGTGGATGGCCTAGGTGGTAAAACGGCTATCTGTGAAAATCAAATAATTAAACTAGCGACAGCTAACCAGTGCAATTTACACATTGTCGACGTCTTATTGTTAATGGGTTTTGGTACACGCCTAGATAAAGCGACTGGCCAATTGATTGATATTGCAAATGGCGTCTAGCACGATGCCGAGCCAAATAGGAACATTGCCTTCAATCAATGAACAGAACTCATTGCCAGCGCGCAAACAAAGAAAGCGCGTAATAGAATTTGGTTTTCTGGCAGTAGCCTTGATTGTTATCGCCTGGATGGGCATAGCCATAGGCGCATCAAAGGTAGATTTTCTATTGCCGCTGAGTACGTTTAACGAATTGCTGTTTGGCGATCTCGAAAACAACGTCAGTCACAACATCGTTGCGAATATTAGAATGCCACGCGTCATAATGGCGATGTTGGTTGGGGCGGCCTTAGCGGTTAGTGGCGCGAGTCTACAAGGCATCTGCCGTAATCCATTGGCGGACCCTGGGTTACTGGGGATTTCAGCTGGCGCGGCAGTCGGCGCTGTTACGATGATTTTGTTCGCTAAGAGTATGCCTGATTTTAGCGCTCTTGGTCCTTATTTGGTTTCTATATCAGCTTGCGTTGGTGCTGCAATCGCCACATTTTCGGTTTATCGTTTAGCGCAGATAAATGGTGATTTACAAATTTCGACGTTTTTACTTGCTGGTGTCGCTATAAACGCTCTATGTGGCGCCCTTATCGGGGGGCTAAGTTTTATAGCGGACGATCAGGCTTTACGATTGATAACCTTCTGGATGATGGGGAGTCTTGCCAGCGCGAATTGGTTGACCGTGACCATTACAGCGCCGATATTAGTGGTCGTTATCTATTTGATCTATAGAAAGCGTCATGCGTTAAATCTAATCTTATTAGGCGAAGCCAATGCCCGTTTTTCGGGTGTAGATGTGGAAGCGGTAAAAACACAGATACTTTGGTTAACAGCGCTAGCCGTCGGAGTTGCTGTTGCCTTTAGTGGCATCATTGGTTTTATTGGATTAGTCGTTCCTCATATTTTGCGTGCAACGTCTGATACAAACTATCGTTATTTAGTATTTAATAGCGCGCTGCTGGGCGGTGGCTTGTTAGTATTAGCCGATATCGCCTCGAGGATGTTGATCGCACCGGCCGAACTCCCAATTGGCATCCTGACTTCGGTCATTGGGGCGCCTTTCTTTATTGGTTTACTGATTCAGCAAAAAAGGCGTTTAGGGGTTCAATTGTGAGTCTACTAGCTGAAAACGTGTCAGTTAAAATTGGCAGTCAAGTAATTTTAGATGACCTGAGTTTTGAATGTCAGCCGGGTGAAATCACCGCTGTCGTTGGGAAAAATGGTGCTGGAAAATCAACCCTAATGAATTGCCTCTCAGGAATATCAAACTACGAGGGCGAGATCTTACTCAATGGTGAACCTCTCGTTACTATGGCCATCACCGAGCAGGCAAAATATCGCGCTGTTTTGCCTCAACAATCTACCTTGAATTTTCCCTTGGATGTGCGTGAAGTTGTGCGCTTGGCATTATCACTTTCAAAACTTAACCATGCAGCGCAAGAAGCCATTATCAAACACAGTCTAAGCTTGGTGGGCGCTTTGTCGTTTATAGATAGGGGCTATCTGAGCCTGTCTGGGGGAGAAAAGCAACGCGTACAGGTTGCCAGAGTGCTGGCGCAGCTGCGAGCCTACGAACATGACTGTAATCGCTTTTTGTTGCTTGACGAACCAACGTCCGCCTTGGATTTGAAGCATCAGTATGCAACATTAACAATGCTACGCGAGCTCTGTAAAAATACGCATGGCTCTGGTCTTGGCGTGATTATTATCTTACACGACTTAAATCTTGCCTCTTTGTACTGTGACAAAGTGCTCCTTCTTAATGATGGAAAGCTCGTTAGGCACGATACTCCTAGCCATGTCTTTGAACCTGCGCGCATTAACCAAGCTTTTGGTATCGATGTTCTAATTCACGGCCATCCCGATACCGACAGCCCGTATTTAATGCCTAGGTTGTAAAACTATACTCTCACATTTTAATAGAAACTTAACCATGAAAAAATATAAATCCATTGCTAATGCAAGACGTCTTTTGCGCGAGTGTGAACTTGGTGTCTTATCAACACACTCGAAGGCCAACGATGGGTATCCCTTTGGTTCGGTGTCGACCTATATGAGCACGGTTAATGGGGATGTGATTTTTTACATCAGTGATTTAGCTCAACATACTAAAAACCTAAATCAGAATGAGAAAATGTGCCTGACGGTATTTCCAAGTACTAACGCTGATTTGAGCGGCGAAAGAGCGCTTGATGACCCAAACGCAGGCGCTCGTCTAAGTATTCTAGGGCAGGCCTCGGTAATCAGCCGTGAGGATGTAAAACAAGTGTCAGAGCGATTTTTCACTTTGTACCCAGACAGCAAAAGGTATCAAGGTACGCATGACTTCAAGTTCTATAAGCTTAATGCTGAACGTGTGCGTTTTATTGGCGGTTTTGGGGACATTCATTGGATTAGCGAGCTTGAGTGGCGAATGGATACGCCTGATTGGTTCGAGTCAGAAAACCACATGCTTGACCACATGAATGAAGACCATGTGGATGCCATGCAGTTGATTTGTGAGCATTGGTTTGGTGTTAATGTAAATGACGTTAAGATGCTGCTGTTAAATCCCGATGGCTGTTTCATGAAAGCAGATGCCGGTAAGCCATTGTTCGTGCCATTTTCTAAAGTCGCGCGTACCGGCCAGGAAGTGCGCCTAGAATTAGTTGCACTAACACACGCGGCTCGAGAAAATTTGCACCCTGACATCGCAAAAGTGTCTTAGTAAAGTCGGCTGAACTCCGATGCAAAGTTTAGATTCATTGATAGCGTCAATATTCTCTTTGATGACGCGTCATAGTCAGTCTCCCAAAGCTGATTTAGAGCATACGATTAGTGACCATCTGCAGAGCTTGATCTCACACCCTGAATGCCAATCGGGCGACCTAAAGAGTTTGGCAGGGCGTTTAGCACTGGTTTGGCGGCAAGAGGCAAGAATTAAATAGTTGGGGCTTGATGAGCACTCATCTTACGACCAATTAGATAAGACCGTTGGTATTCATTAGCGGCGACTCTTAGACTAATTTCTCGGATCAAGCTGGTGATAGTTATTCGTTTGCCCAATACTCACGAGTTCGTTAATTTTCGAATGGCTATTTAGTGCTTGTATCTTATTACTTGTATTTGGTAGTGCCGAGGTTAGTCGTGCCCAAGCGCTGTTGTTGATCAAGTATTGCTGCTTTGATTCTTTCGTAACTATCAAATCGCACTTCATCAATTTGCCCCGAATCAACGGCGGCTTGTATTGCGCAGCCGGGTTCTTCCTCATGTTTACAGTCTCTAAATCGGCAATTTCCGAGTTGCGCGGCAATTTCGATGAACCCATGTTGTAATTGAATAACGTCAATATGCCATAGACTGAAGTCACGAATTCCGGGTGAGTCAATAAGTTGGCCGCCGCTGGGCAAGTGAAATAATTTAGCTTGGGTTGTTGTATGAGTGCCCTCACCGGTGGCGGCTGACAGTTCTCCGATTGCCAGTTTTGCCTCGGGCAATAATGTATTGATGAGGGACGATTTACCTACCCCAGATTGCCCAACAACGATGCTGACTCGATTGTCGATGTGCTGTGGAAGCTCATTGAGTTGGGGCTCTTGATGTCGAGAGCTGACCACCGCGCAGGTCTGATAGTTCAAGCGTTCATAGGTTTCGAGTAATTCAGCGATCAGCTCGGCGTTGTACTCATTTAGTAAGTCTGCCTTGTTTAGAACCAGTATTGGGGTCACGCCCATTAACTCTGCCGCGACTAAGTATCGGTCGATCAGATTAGGCTGTGGGCTGGGTTCGGGCGAAATGACGATAATCATTTGATCTATATTGGCGGCCACTGTCTTGAGTCGGCCAAAGTTGTCTGGCCTTTCCAGCAAACTATTTCGAGGTGAGCGACTTTCTATAACGCCAGTTTGATTTGCGCCGGCTCGCCAAATAACCTTATCGCCGGCAACAATATTGCCTAGATTGGTGCGACTAACGCAATTATGAATTACGCCCTTGTCTTGCCCTTCTAAGGCTTCAACTTCGAAATGCTTGCTGTAACGGCAGACAACTAAGCCTTGTTGTTCAGAACTGAGGTCACCAGATTGCATTTGGCGACTAAGGTTGCGTTCCTTTTTAAGCGCTCGTTCGCTACGCTCTTTTTGAATCTTTTCGGCGCGCCAGGTTTGACGACGATTAAGCTTGCGGTTACTCATGGCGTTATAAGCGCCAACTTTTGATGGCGGTTCAGTTTTTTTATGGCAGCTTCGCGTTGGCACGCCAATGAGCGGCTCTCGCATTCTTGCGAATAAACTAATGTTACTGGGCGCCGTGTGCGAGTGTATTTGGCGCCTTTGGTATTACAGCTATTATGCTCGATTACTCGCCGTTCAAGGTTTGTAGACACGCCAGTGTAAAGGGAGCGATCGGCGCATTCCACAATATATACGAACCAAGCTTTATTATTGTTAGCCAAACTTTGCCGCCTAGGTGACTTTAAAACCAGTATTTTCTATTGACTCAGCCCACATATATTTAGTTAGCTGCACTTTTTATTTAACAAAACTGATAACATGATGTATGTTATACAGTCTAAAGAATATTAATAACAACGATTTAAGAGAACAACCTGTGAATTTGCGAGATGTTTTAAAGATTGAAATTCTGAGTTGATGAATATTTTGCAAGTGGATTTAAGGGGTGTCTAGTGTATAGACCATCGGGTTCTGAGCACTAACTTTCTATAGAAAACTAATGAGAGGCTTGTGCCCGGTGCAATGGCGCAAGGTAATGAAGTTGGGTTGATTAAACAATTTGATCTTCATTTCAGAATTATAGATGCTTCTTACATTTCATAGTTAGTTTCGTTTTGGACCCATATTAGGTTTATTTTGGGTTCATGTTGACGCCATTATAAGCATCTTAAGATGCCGGCGATCTGTTAATCAGTTTACTTTATCGAGGCAAGTAGTCGTTTATGTCAGACAATACCGAATCAGCCGCGCTGGCCGCTGGTGAACAGACGTCTTCAAAATCATTGGCTAGGGTGATGGTGATCGATGATAGTAAAACAATTCGCCTTACCGCAGAGACCATTCTTAAAAAAGAAGGTTTTGAGGTCTTTACCGCCACCAATGGGTTTGAGGCCATGTCTGTAATTGCCGACACCAGGCCTGATATCATTTTTGTTGATATTATGATGCCCCGACTCGACGGTTATCAAACTTGTAAGCTGATCAAGAATAATAGCTACTTTCGCAATACGCCGGTAATTATGTTATCCAGTAAGGACAGCTTATTTGACAGGGCTCGTGGTCGAGTTGCAGGCTCTGACCAGCACATAAATAAGCCCTTCACCAAGAGTGAATTACTTGAGGCGATAAAGCGATACGTGTAATGTTGCTAATTAAGCCGCAAGCATTATTTTTAGTAACCGTGTTAACTAGAAGTTAAATAAAGCTTAAACAAAAGATAAATAAACTGTTTCAAAGATCAATATGCCGAACAAAACTATTCTAGTCGTAGATGACTCAAAGACCGACTTTCTTTATGTTAAAAACATTCTGGACCACGGCGGGTACAATGTTGAGTACGCACCTTCAGGAAAAGATGGCATTGAGGCCGCCAAGCGGATCAAGCCAGATTGTATTTTGATGGATGTGGTGATGCCTGAGATGAATGGTTTTCAGGCTACTCGCGCAATTTCAAGGGCGCCTGAAACGGCATCAATACCGGTACTAATTCTCAGCTCAAAGTCTCAAGAAACAGATCGGGTGTGGGCTGAAAGACAAGGTGCAACCGATTATGTTGTCAAGCCAGCTAATCCAAAATTGTTGCTTACTAAGCTTCGATCATTGTTGCAATAGCCGGAGTTAATAATGTCCGAGAATGCACCATTTGAATTATTGAGCGAAATGCGTCACGCGGCCATTGAGCTCGCCGCTGAGGGATTGACTTACTCTACCCAATCTGCGGGTGTGAAAAATATCGCTTACACAGTAAATGGGGTGAACTTTTATTGTGATGCGCGTGATGTAAAAGAAGTGTCTACCTGCGAAAATTTGATGGTAGTTCCGCAAACCAAAAATTGGTTACGCGGCCTCATAAACTCAAAAGGCATACTGTATTCGGTTACCGATTTATCGATTTTTGCCGGCTTCGGTCGAGCAATACAGGCGGCTAAAGGGCATTTGTTATTATTGAACGATGCCGATGCTCAAAGTTCGTTGCTGGTGAGTCGGGTGATTGGTTTTCGTTATTTTGAAGATGAAAATAAGATTGTCGATTTGGACGGTTTGTTGGACGAAGTTGATGGTTTGGCGCCTTTCGTTGAAGAAGGCTATCACGTCGAAGATCAAAATTGGTTTCGTCTAGATGTGCAAAAAATGCTAGCCGCTGAGCAATATCGCGAGGTTCAGTAGTGAGCAGTTAATATGGTTAAAGGTTTTTTCAGTAAATTCAGTATAAGCAGGTGCAGTATCAGTAAGTGTAGTAATCGTAAGTTTAATAAAGATAGGTGTAGTGGGGACTCTCTTGTTTTTATGGCGGCATCATTATTTGTTGGTGCCGTGAGGGTGTAAGTATATTTAGAGAGTCGAGTGTTAGATTTGGCTTTCAATTAAAATTTAGTCGTAGAAACAGCCGCCGATATTAACTAGAGCGGTTAACATATATAGGAAAGGTGGAAGCATGGGTGATCCAAAACAACAAGCAAACAATGATTTGCTTGACCTAGATAGCATTTCAGATGAGTCTATGGATGAGCTGGAAGCATTATATGAAGCAGAAGCAGCTGAGCTCGAGGCAATGGATGAGCTTGATGACTTTGAAGAGGAGGTTGCTGATGATAAAAAGTCCGTCTCGCAGTCTTCTGGTCGGGCTTGGTTAATACTAACCGTCCTCTTTTTCACCTTGGCTTTGGCCTCTACCTTAGTGTTAACGCCGGCGGTGACGTCGCAGAAAGAAAGAACAGATAAAGCAATTAATGCGGTCAATAAGGCTGACCTAGCAACCTCGGTTGCCGGACAAGCGTTGACCCAAAATGGTGACTTTTCTGGCTTAGATAGCAGCGCTGCGGAACTCGAAACAGCCGTTCAAGCGCTGGTGGCTGAAGGCTCATTTTCAGGTACAATCGCTAACGCCCTGTTCGGAAACCAGTCATTGAACGACGATTTAAAGCAGAAGTTTAATGATTATAAAGCGGCTAAAGAGCAATTCGCATTGACTTCCGAAGACGTTACGGCGGCTAAGCGAGAGATTGCCGGTGTCTCTCAGCAGTTGTCCGGTACTTTGGGCAGCTCTACTGGTTTCGTAAATGCCGTACGTGCTGAAGGGCGTACTAAAGTTTCGCAAACCGCAAAAAATACCTATCTAAATTTAACCGCAGAAGCCTCTAACCTCGTTGGTGTTCTGGGTACCATGATTGGTGAAATGCCACGTTTTTACCTCAATAATGTCAATCCGCAGCAACCATTTGACCGAGTCAATGGTTTGATGGGTCGTTTACAGGAATCTCTGGGGAGTATATTAAATAACTCTGCGGAAGTTGTTGGTACCGCCGCTGAGCCACTTAGAGAACAGTATTCGGACATTGAGTCACGATTAGCGTCTCTTGGTGATAGAGTTGGCTCCTTAAGTGGTGCTAGAGAAGGTTTAGAGACTCTCAGGGCAAGTAATCGAAGCTTGATTGAATCGGTTGGAGCGGCAGCGAATCAGAGTGATAACCTTAAATTGATTGGTAATCTCGCGCAGGTATTACCGTTGGTGTTGGCGGCTTTAGGTGTTTTCGCCTTGTGGCGCTTCTCACAAGCGCGCGCCAGTCAGATATCAAACCGTGACGCTGGTTTGGAAGAAACATTGGCGGAGCAGCAAGAGTCTATTTTAAAACTACTTGACGAAATGAGTGCGTTGGCTGATGGAGATTTGACGGTAGAAGCCGAGGTAACGGACCAGATTACTGGGGCGATTGCTGACTCCGTTAACTTTGCGGTAATTGAGATGCGAGAACTTGTGTCGCAAATTAACCGCGCGTCGTTAGAGGTTGCGAATGAATCGGAATTGGCGGTATCAAGTGCGCAACAGGTATCACAGTCAAACGCCAGTCAGGCCGAGCAAATATCCACAGCTGCGACGCAAATGAAACAAGTCTCGCAAAGCATGCGAGAAATGTCAGAGCAAGCTAACTCGTCATCAGCGATGGCCGCCGAATCAATGTTGGTCGCGGAACGCGGCGCACAAGCGGTGCGCGATACTATTTCAGGCATGGAAGACATGCGTGAACAAATTCAAGAAACATCTAAGCGAATTAAGCGTCTTGGCGAATCTTCGCAACGCATTGGCGACATCGTAGCCCTGATTGATGATATTGCTGAGCAAACGAATATTTTATCGTTGAATGCGGCGATTCAAGCGTCAATGGCCGGTGAGGCTGGGCGCGGTTTTGCGGTGGTTTCGGATGAGGTGCAAAGTCTGGCGGAACGGTCCACTGAAGCAACAAAGAAAATTGCCGAATTGGTATCAACGATTCAAAACGATACAAACGATGCGGTACTGTCGATGGAAAAAGCCACGCAACAGGTGGTAAGTGGTACGCGTGTTGCTGACTCCGCGGGTAGCGCACTGGCTGAGATTGAAACCGCTTCTAAGAAGCTATCGGAACTCGTTGAAGGTATATCGAAAGGGTCAAACCAGCATGCAGAAACAGTAACCGATGTATCACAACAGGTAACACAAGTGAGTGATTCGTCGACCGAAACATCGCGTAAGGCACAAGATTCAGCTAACTCCATCGCAAAATTGTTGGAGTTGGCGAAGGATTTGGAGACATCAGTTTCTCGATTCAAACTGCCAAACGCGTAGTCGCAGCTTTTGCTGAGATCGCATGTGACTTTGCCGTTAGTTTTTTAATAAAACTGCATAGGAATTTGAACGAATACCGAGACCCAATATGGCCGTTTATTCGAATATAGATTTAGAAACATTTAAGTGGGTAAGCCGTGAAGTTGAGAGTAATCTCAATGCAGCTGAAAAAGACCTGCAGCGCTATGTGAGTAGCGACGACAAATCCATTTTATTGGGTTTGAGTACGCAACTGCACCAAGTCGTTGGTTCGCTGCAAATGCTTGAAATGAAGTCTGTTTCCGCCTTGATGATGGAGAGTGAGCTGTTGGTTGAAGATATTTCTTCAGATGACAGTAGTATTGGTAAATCTAGCTTCGTGGTGCTGCTCGACAGTGCATTTAAAGCACTAGAAAGTACCATGCAACGAATCGAGCAAGGATTGCCGGAAAACCCGATCGATGTGGTGGAGCTGATTAATCAGATTCGAGCTCTTCGTGGCTTGGATGATATCGAAATATCATCGTTGTTCTCGCCAATGATCGAAGTGTTTCCAGAGGTGGATTCCAGCAAAGCCCTTAAAGACGAAGAATATAAGCGCCGTGCGACGGCCTTGCGGGCACATTACCAGTCCTTTTTACTTAGTTGGCTGCGCAGTACGGAAAGTGGTGCTATCGATAAGATTGGTATGGTGTTCGATAAGCTCTATCAGATGAGCGCCTTTGGCACGGTTGCAAGGCTGTGGTGGGTAGCGACGGCTTATACTGATTACGTTAAGCATAATGATCTCGGCAATAAGTCAGTTCACAGTCGAATCTTTCGTCAGTTAGATGACCGTTTTCGAGACTTAGAACAACTCGGCGAATCGGCTTTGGTGCGAGACCCAGGCGATGAGCTCGTAAAAATCATGTTGTTTTACACCGGGGTGGGTGAAAAACGAACTGAGCGCATGGATAAAATTGTTAATGCGTTCAAGTTGCACGAATATTTTCCTGCCTTAGATTTGCAAACTGAAGCTGTCGATTTCACTGAACTTGAAGTGAATATTGAGAAAGCCAAAATTGATCACGCTTTACCATTGCCGCTAATAAGACAATTAGTTTCGGCTTATTTTGAAGAAGAGCAATCTGATACAACCGGCTTAGATGAAGTTATTGATCAGGTTGATCTGGCCTATAATAAAGTGCAAGACAGCGGCCTAAGTCTTATTGAAGACGTGATGGGGCAAGTGGCTGTGGTGCTCAAGGCCCTAAGAACCGGGACAGTAAAACGTGACGAGGACACAGCTTTTCATGTCGCTTCGGCGTTAATGTTTGTGGAGAATACGTTTTTAGCTCCGGCAAATTGTGACGTTGATTGGCTGAAAAATGGTCAATTAAAACAACGTGCCTTGCTTGCTCTGAGCAATCAAGAGGTTCTTACACAGGATTTGGATGGCACGCATCTAACGGGTGGCGATCGTCAAGCATTGCTTGATGTTGTTGGTGCTGAGGTAGAAGAAAACCTCAAAGATATCGAAGAAAAACTTGAAAAGTTCGCAGCGGATCGTACTCAGCGCGAACTACTGTCAGGAATTGACGGAAAAGTGCGCCAAATACGCGGTGCATTACAGGTGTTGGGTGAGCAAAAAGTCGGTCTTCTATTGCAAATGGCCGAAGAGCAATTTGCATCGATTGAAGCAGCCGAAACAGATGCATCGCCAAATATGGTGGAAGCACTGGCGATTGCCATTGGCACCATGGAAGAATACGTTCGCGGCTTACAAAATAACCGCACAGGAATGGACTATTTACTAGATCGAAGTATTACCGACTTAGAGGTCGCGATTGGTAAAAAAGTCTCTAGAGATGATGTCGAAGATCTGCTCGATAATGCCACTGGCTCATTGTTTACATGGCTTGGCTCGCAAGGTGATCTTGAGCTATTTACGGGCCTTAAATCGACTTTGCGTGACCTAAATATTTTGGCTAAGAAAACCGGCTTACACGAAGTTGAAGCCTTGGTTAGAGAGCAAAATAGGTTGATCGATGTGATCGCCCAAGAACCGGCGTTTTTAACCGACAATATTACGACTAACCTGCAAAATAATATGGTGAGCATCACCGAGCAGGTTATAACTCTTTACGGTACTGAGGAGTCTGATTTAGAACGTCAACACGACCTACAAGCCGCTCTAAATCGTTCGGCGATCAAAGGCGATGAAGATGACGGTCAACGATTTCACGATGGCATGGATCTTAATGAGCTGGACGAAGAAATTGTTGAGCTCGACAGTGATCTTAATGCGACTGAAAAAGCGAAAATACATGCCGCTTCAGAATCCGAGATGCCCGAGGTCGATGAGGCAATTCTTGAAGTCTTCCTTGAAGAAAGTGAAGAGGTACTTGAAGAAGCTAACATACAGTTCAAGATATGTTCCAGAAACCCCAACGATCGAGAGGCTATCCGCGAGTTACGTAGAGCATTTCACACTCTAAAGGGAAGCTCGCGTATGGTTGGGCTGAATAACGCCGGTGAAGTGGCCTGGTTTGCAGAGTCCTTATTTAACTATGTATTAGACACCGAAAAGCCTTTAACAAACGGTATTTTAGCGTTTGCTCGTGACGCATTAGATGAATTTGAAATACACGTAGAGAAGGGTTATCGCGAGCAGCATCATATCGATACCGCTGCCTGGGGTACGAAAACAGAAGCGGTTAATTTGGACGAAGATGTTCCAGAAGATCAGTTGCACAGAACTGTTGTCGAGGTGCCTAAAACTGAAGCGGAACAAGCTGAACAGGTAGAGCCGCAGGCAGAAGAGCTTGAACCTGTAGAAGAGCCGGTATTAACAGTAGAGCCGGAGTCGGTGCAAGAGTCTGAATCATTAGAAGAGGTTGATCAGCTTGAACAAGCCGGTGGACTTGATGAGATTTCACTCTCGAACGACGACCTGCTGTCAACGGGCGGCTCAGATGAGGCACCATTAGAGCTCTCGTTTGACGATGATGAAGAAGTGGTTGATGTAGAAAGTCAGGTCATCAACCTAGAGGGCAATGACCTCCAAGACGACACCGTAGTAGATGAGTCGGTCTCTGAAGATGACTTGATTGTGTTGGACGACGATTTCGAGTTTGAAATTGAGAGTGATAGCGAAGTTGAAGCTAAAACTGAATCTGATGATGCGTCTTTGGATTTCAGAGAAATAGATTTAGAGGCAAGCGACATTCAGCTTGAGCTTGCTGATGATTCTGGCGATGCTTTGATATTTGAAGCTGAGGGCTCAACAGAAGAAGCGTTAGACCTCGATTTTAGCAGTGATGATTTAAGCTTCGAGACTGCAGATCAAATTGATGTTGAATCTGAAGAAGTTGAACTAGAAACTGTAGACTTAGAGGGAGTTGATTTAGAGGCTGTTGATTTAGAAAACAGGGTTGATGAGCCAGCAGAATCTTCGACCTCTGAATTATCGTCGCTGGGTGACCTTGATATTGATTGGGAGATCGAAGACGATCCGCAGCCGGCTGTCGATCTGGTTGATCTCGAGGAGGACCAAGATGACAGTATTGAGATCGAGTTCGACGATGAAATAGAGAGCCGCTCGTTCTCGATTATTGAAAATGACGCGATGCGGAAAATTTTTGCGGAAGAGGCCATGGCCAACCTGCAAATATTGGAAGACGAGTTGAGTAAACAACAAGATACGCTAAAGCCGGATGATGCCATTTCTATTGCCATACATACTTTATTGGGCAATGCTCGAACTCTTGGTATAAGCGAAGTTGCTGAAGCTTATGATGTCGCGGAACACTTGTTGTTTTTGAAACATGAAAGTGAGAATCCCTTAAAAGAAGAAGAAGTTCTGCACCTCACTACGTTGTTAGAGATCAGTCGGACGGCGATTGTCAGCGGTTCTAATGAGCCGCCTTATTACGATCTCAATAATGAAGAATGGCAATCGATCACAGTTGAGCTTGGCAAATGTCGCGATGCCGAGGCCGATGAAATGCGTGCAGCGCATGATTTGCCGACGACCCCTGAAGTGGAGGAAGAGGCAGAGACGGTTATCGAGCTCGATGACGAATCAATAACAGACTTGTCAGAAATCGAATTTGATCTTGACGATGAATTGCTCGATGCATCAGATGACGATTTAGTTATTTTAGGTGACGATGAGAACTTTGAAGAACTGAGTTCGGAGAGTGTTTCCAATGAGGACGAGGTTTCTGTAGTCGACGCTGACACGCCAATTTCTTTAACTGACGCTGACACATCAATTTCTCTAACTGACGCTGAGGCTCCTCAAACTGACGCTGAGGCTCCTAAAGCAGACGAGTTAGAAGTAGAAGAATCGGGAGTTGAAGAATCAGATGTCGCTGCTGATAGAGTGGCGGCGGTCTTTGATGATATTGACTCTATAGACGATTTGGCCGAGCCGAGTGTTGATGAAGATCAAGTTTTAATTGACCAAGACGATGATCTAACTAGCCTTGAACAGTCATTGAATGCGTTTAACGAAGAGCGTGAAAGTACTGTATCTTCTGACTTGGTTGATCAAAGTGATTCAGTCTCGGAACCTTCTGATGATCTGAATTTTGACGAAGTTATTTTTGATGATTCGGTCGCAGATGGGTTAAGTGAAGATTTACCTAGTGAAGACCAATCGCAAGCAGAAGAGTTTGGTGAACCTCTAGAAGACAGTAGTTTAGATACTTCACAGTCACTCGAGTTAGATGATGAGACCGAGCTCTCTGAGGTAGAGCTTACGGAAATCGAAGTTGACGAGGCCGAAGTTCAGGAGGAGCCAGCGTCGGAAGAAATCAGCGAGGTTGATGCCAAACAGAGCCTAATCCCTGATGAATTGACCGATTTATTGGAAGAAGATAGTTTGAGCATGGCTCCAGAAAGCCTAATGGCATTTTCTGCGCCAGAGCCAGAGCCAGAACCTGAGCCAGAACCAGAACCAGAGCCAGAGCCAGAGCCAGAGCCAGAGCCAGAGCCAG
>CAZEXS010000029.1:0-38902 GCA_964516915.1 uncultured Gammaproteobacteria bacterium | reverse complement strand
CGTTACTTAGAAACGTCATACCGAGCAATGGTATTTCGGGAAACCCACCTTCAATCACGCCTGCTTCGATATTTTGTAATTGAATTGCGCCCAATCTAATGCTGTCCAGCGTTATATTGTACATCGGTGCAGTGCCTGAGGCTGTGGACGCATAGCCTACTTTACCGTCAAGGTAACTGAGGCCTATAGCATTCGCTTGCTCACTGCTAAGCACCACAAGACTAGCACCGGTATCCACCAAAAATTCAATCTCGCGTCCATTGATGGCACCCAAACTCCTAAAGAAGCCATTTCGATTCACGCGTATTTCAACAACAGCATCACCGCTTTGCTTAAATGCGCCAAGTTGATCAGATACGATAGTTGTGCCGTTTAACTCTAACACATCGGTCGCACCATTTATTTCAACAATAGCCTGATCAGTATTCGAACTAATAAGCAACACTCCTTTGTATGTACTACCTGCTCGCACTATTTTAGCTTTGTGGCCGTCAATCGATAACATAGCGCGATCTTTAAACAGCGCAATAGCAGTTACTGAAGTTTGAGCGTAAGCATAGTTTGTAAAAAAACTAACAGCCAAAAAAACAATAAACCGAGCAATCCACATAAAAATGTCCTCTGTAATAGTTGGATTTAATAGCTCAAATTCAACTTGGCTAGTAACACATACTAAGTAATCGTAAGTCTTCGATAGCTCGACAACGCCAGCACCATATTAACTTAAACCGATCAAAATATAGCTCGATAATCAAAATACCTAGTGAGAGACTCTCTCACACAAATTCTAATCGATTTTTCTCATTTATCAAGTGCCCGCCCAAATGAGCAGTCACTGTTGATCCACCTCAGTCATAGCCAAACCGACTCTGCTCACTTACAAAAATACAACCTTGATCTCATGCCAGCTCACAAACCCCAAGAGCAGACCTGATCTTTACGAGGGGTTGATCGAAACTCTGCACATACGCGAGAATACAGTTCATAAAATTGCAGCAGCTCGGAAAGCCAACGTATGCTTATTGACTTTTTCTCGATTGAAGCCTCGATGAAATCCATTGTTAATGACCTTTGGTCATTTGATAATTTCTTCCAATTTTTTAAACCAACCATCATTAGAGATCTAGCCACCTCCGTCTCGTTGACGCCAAGCCGATGAGACTCCCTGAACCAATAATCGAATTGGGAATCTAATTCGACCTGATGAGAGTAAATCAACGCTAAGCGTGCAAACGAAAACACCCAGTTTTTCCGAATACTCAGGGCTTTTACATGATGTGAAATGGCTTGTTGTAAGAGTTCAGAATCAGAAACATAACGGCCGTCGGAAGATATTAGCCATGATTGATAGAATAAATCCCCTTTAAAATCTAACGCATCAACATGTCTTGCTCTCCATCCAAGAGCCTTGTCTACGGCATCAAGGTGTGGAGCCAATTCGTCAGAACGAACAATAGTCTTTAAATCTATCTTATCGAATGAATCTTTTGCCTGTTCGTAGTAATAGTCAGCCACCGCAAACTGAATGCTGATACTAGCCACACAACCTATTGCGATTGATATACACAAACCTAAAAGAGCCTGCGTCATTCTAAATCTGTTCGACAATTTATCGCCCACAATGTTAACTATGAGTCTTGTAACACAACTGATATTGCCAAAATAGTGCTAGTTAAGCAGAGTTTGATTCTGCTTGCACAGAATCAGCGTAGTAGCCTCGCCCATAGTAGTAAGAAAACGAAGAGTCTGACATTGGCACTTGATTAACGATCGCGCCCGACAAGGGCGCGCCGAACTTGGCTAAGGACTGTAGTGTAGCCCTGATTTTTGTGACCGGCGTTGTATTAGCTTTTATAACATAAGCGATTTGATCGACCTGAGTCGAAATAAGCATGGAATCACTCAACCCTCCGCTCGGCGGGGAATCAAGGATGATTACATCGTAGACCTCACCTAGTCGATTCAAAACATCAGTAAACTTTGAAGAGCAAAATAGTTCTTGCGGATTTGGATTAACCGTTCCGGCCGTGATTAAATCAAATCCTCTCGATGAGGCTGAGTGAATACACTCTGACGCCGTTGCCGTGCCCAAGCACAAGTCATTGAAGCCAGCTCGGCGGCGACCAAATTTATTTTTTTCAATCAGCTCATCTAAAGATGGTCGGCGTAAATCGCAATCTATCAGCAATGTTTTTTGCACTTGACCAAACGCCATGGCAAGACTAATCGCCATCGATGTCTTGCCTTCTCCAGGAACCGTTGATGTGACCAGAATTCGACGCTTTTGCTCATCAATTGATGACAGCATTAGACTGGAACGAACCGTTCGTACTGATTCAGAAAATTGAGAAACCTTATTATTTCCAAAATACTGATAAGCTACATTTTTTTGAAGGTCATCACCCACATCTTCGATCATCGGCACCGAGCCAAGACTTGTGGTATTCAAACTCTTACTCACATCTTGGTCTGTAGATATAGTACTATTGAAAAGCTCGTTAATTAAACCAATCAAGAAACCAAATGCTGCCGTCAACAATGATAGCAGCACTATAAATACGGTCCCTTTTGAAGGAAGCGGCTTCAGTGCAGGCAATGCAGGGTCAGTGATTCGCACATTCTCATTAATACTAACGCCCGTACCTCTATTTTCATTTAAACGCTTGAGGAAAGCTTGATACACTTTGCGCTGAGTCTGAACATTTTGCTCTAAGCCTAATAATTCAAATTGTTTTCGCCCTAATGTTTGAACTTTACTTGTGGAATTGGCGAGAGAGTTTTGTAGAAAAGATTCGCTTTCTTTCGCTAACTCATAATCAGATTTGATCGCCGCCGCAACTCGTCTAATTTGACGAAGCAGATTATCTTCAGTTGCGCGAATTTGCGATGCCAATTCAATCATTCGCCTATGTTCAGGCCCGTAACGCTGAGCGAGCTCACCTTGTCTACTTTCAAGGTCAACCAACTCTCCACGAATATTTTGAACAATCGAATCATTTTTTATCGCATTGATACCTTGAATGTCGCCGCGCCCTTGTTCTGCCGAAACGACTTGCTGATACAGGGCTTCTATCCCTAATCGTTTCTGCTTAGCTTCAAGCAGGCGATTGGAAATCATATCGACTTCTTGTGAAACCAATCCGTCGTTCCTCTCGCTACTGCCCAAGATGTTTTCACGCTCCTTGAATTCTTGCAACGCCAATTCAGCTTGTTGCAGATCCTGACTAACAACTTCTAAGCGATCTAACAACCACTTTTCCGACGATTCGGTCGACGTTCGCTGAGTAACCTCCACTGATCGAACATATTGTTCAGCCAATGAATTAGTAATTGTTGCACCCAATTCAGCATCAGGAAAATCCAAACTAATTCTCATTAAATATGAGCGACGATCAGCAGTTACAGTAATTTTTTCAATAAGAGAATCCGTGGCCAATCTAACTGGATCAACTTGCACTTTATCACTCTGCCCCGAAGAAAACTTCTCCATAAGCTTATCAATAACCGATGGTGACTTAACGGAAAATTCAGGACGTTTAAAAAGTTCCTCCTTCTCAACTACCTTTGAAAGCAATGCTCGAGATCGAATGATACCAACCTGTGTTTCACGAAATGCAGGGTCACGACGATTTGACAATAGTTCACGAAGATTAAATACAGCTTGCGATTTTGGCTCTACATGCATGATTGTCGTCGCTCGGTACTGTGGTGCAAGCGTGCGAGTATATAAAAATGCGATCACTCCAACAAACAAACCCATTAATAGCGCTCGTTTATAGCTCTTTTTAAAAACAACTTTTAACAGTGTCCAGTAATAAGAAAAGTCGATTTTATAGTTATCGTAGTAATCAGCCATTGCTCATATAAAATTTATTAAAGTCCATTAGTATCACGCAAACTGCAATTGGGTCAGCATGTTAAGCCAATTATATTAAAAGATTTTTCAAAAATTAGCGGCAAAAAGAGCCGAATTAAAAACGTCGCGGGAGGATGGTGACCACATCACCAGGATATACTAAGGTATCCAAGCTTAGTTTTTCGTTGTCTTTAGGCTTTTCGCGTTCAATAACAAACCGCTTACCATTACTCCATTCAGTCACGCCACCAGCTAGATTGATGGCTTTTTTAACCGTCAGGTTTGGTTGATAAGTATAATCGCCAGGATTTTTAACTTCTCCGCCGATCGAAAACGGCCTATATTCTAATACCGACACAGCGATATTGGGATTAACTAAGACACGGCCTTTTAAGCCGTTTACCAAAATACTTTCTAGTTCCGGCGTCGTCTTTCCCTTGATGGGTATTTCGCCTAAATAGGGATAAGTGAAGACACCTGTGCCGTCCAATGTGAATTCAAAAGACATATCAGGTTCTTCAAAGACTAAAACTTTTATTTTGTCGCCTATTCCGAGCTCGTAACTCAATTCGAGTTGAGAATAAACCGACGAATTGGCTAATAACATAGCCGTAGCCAACAATGCCCGAACAGCAATCCACCTAAGAGTTAAAACCATATTACAAACACACGCGACAGTTACAAGCTAACTGCGTAGGAAACAAACACCCTATTGCTATCAAAATCAAACTGCTCAAGGGATGACTCTTTATCATCGTGCTCAAAATTTAACGCCCAAGTCGAGTACTTACCCGAGTTGTATTGAACTCCGATATTGAACGAATTAAAATCATCGTTTCGGCTTGCATCACCAAGGTCTACCTTACCCAACGCCAAACCGCCAGACACGCTTAATCTTCTAGATAATTGTCGAGTCCAATTTAATGTAGTTTGTTCAATCTCCTGAAACAGGCCTGACCCTGATTGTTCTTGCGGCCTCGAATAACTGGTCAATGACACCGTATCTCTAGGTGTGGGAGTCCAATCAATTTGGGCATTCCAAGTTGTGAAAGAGCTTGGGTCTTGAAAATTATCGAAATCTTTATCTGTTGTGCCGACGCTAATTTCTCCGGATATCAATCGATTTACACTCCACCTCACTCCAACATGCACTGTTTGCTCGGTATTATCCAAATCAGCGGCGAGGAATGAAAGGGGGTTGTCGTAATCAAAATCTCTTGAACTTAAGTCAACAAAAAAGTTAGTCGCAACTGAATACTGATAGCCAAATCGAGCACTGAACATATCCAAGGAGTAATCACGTCCACGATTAATATTTTCGAAGTTATCAAATTCGAGATCTGTCGCCTGGTACAACAGCGTCAAACTTGGCCCTATTTTAGTACTGCCGATAGAATACCCAACAGACAAGTCCGTTTGCGTAAAATCGGTTGCACCTTCTAGGTTGTCATTTGAACCTTCGGTCGCCCCGGTGCCTCGCACAGAACTACCATCTTCAAGAGCAGCGCCTAACGTCAACTGACTAACCGCATTTAAATTTCGAGCGTAATCAACATTCACTCTGTTCGAAAAAAAACTATCATCACTGCTTGCCTCGAAGGCCAACCCATTTCCTTGATAGCCCACACTTAATCGTTGTTGCTGCGTCTCTCTTACTGCATTGACCTCAGGTTGAAAAGAAAAATACGTCGAACTGGTTTCAGAGTCTGAACCTCTAAATACGTTATCACCATATCCCAAGGCGGTGGTAACAACGGATGTCACTGTTGTCGAACCAAATTTATGAGACTTTAGCTCCAATGCAGATACACCGCCCGAAAACAAAACTGCACAACAAGTACTTGCTATAACGCTGAAACGGATATTTTTCATATCTTCATTAACTTCCATAAATTTTAAACTAGTTACTAACCTGATCAAAAATACATTGCTGCAAAGAACCTAAAACCGGTCATGGCGCATATATCATCATTACTCTCGATAGTTATCACGTTGCCCCACGCTAGAATATCCCACGAACGCACATAAGACTACATCACAGCGATAACTCTGCTTCAAAAAACTTAAGCTGACCCAAATAAAATTGATATGCTCACTGATTGAAAGACCGATTAATAACGATTCTAGTCTAATCATAACTCTGACTATAAACTAAACCCTTATTAGGCTGAAGCAACAGTAATTTTATGAGAAGTCATTCCAGCCGGTAAACTAAACCAGTTTCATATGTGTGCATAATGCCCCTGTACTCTAATGCAGTGATTTAGAGTTTGCAATGCTAATTAACAATGCTATTTTACGCATTAAAGCAAACTCCAATTTGTAAAAATAAAATTATCTACCTTCTTACAAGTTAGAGTCCAATTAGAGTCCAATTAGAGTCCAATGGGTGGTTTAAAGTCCCATGAGGTAATTTTAGTTCAAAATAGTAACACCCAATCGTTGCGTTTTGTATCACCGTTTTGATCTACTTATAGGCAAATATGAGCACGTTCTAGCGGATTTTAAGGATAAGGGAAGGTTTTTAAGCTCAGGTCCTCAGCTTACTAAAAGTTTCCAAGCTTTATTAAGACTTTGTAGACACAATCTCACCGAAGAACCAAGATATTTAAATGCAGTGATCGCGGTCTAAGCGCTTCATTTATAATTACTCCATAAATCAACCTAAATTAAAAAGTACTAGTACCCTATCACCGAGTGATGAACAGCGGCAGAAATTTAAGCACAACAGAAAACGGCACTCGAATGGCGTTTCGGCCCAGAAGTGAATCCATCGCTCTTTGGTGCGCCCTGTTTCTTACATTTTGCATTTGTGTGATCAAGGCTGGAGCTCCACAGTGGGTCGCACTTGCTTGGGTTAGTCTAAGTACAATATGTTACGGCATGCTGGTTATGTCGAACGTTATTCGCAACAAGCCCCCTATACACACGGCCCTGCCAGAAAATAGGTTCCAAATCCTTAGAGACCCTGTTGTTCTGTTAGCGTTTTTTCAGTGTTGGGCAATTATTCAGCACTTTTTTGTTTCGCACGACCAAGCAAATAGTGGTGAACAAGTGCTAATAGGCCTAGGAATGTTATGTCTCATCGGCGTTTGGAGCGTGGGGATTAGAGCGCCTAAAGCCCTAGAATCCCTATACCTAACCATTATTACGTTTGCCACCATCCAGGCCTTTTACGGAATTTGGGTATATCTGAGTGCTTCCAACACAATTTTATGGATGCCAAAATTACACTACCTAGATCGACCCACGGGTTTCTTTGTGAATGCTAATCACTTTGCAGCTTATATTGTGCTAGCTTCGATATTGATTTTATCACGAATACTGAGTGATTCCTCCAAGACGTCAAATCGAAATTTCCTATTCACCGTGTTAGATTCAGCCTATTCACCACGAAACGTAGTATTACTTTTTTTGATCGCCACTCTGATTCTCAGCAAATCAGTAGGCGCCCTAGTGTCTCTAGCTGCAGTATTAATGATTGTCATGCTAAAGGGGTTCTTCGACTCAGCAAGAAAAAAAGAATTTTTCTTCCTATTCGTAATTATTGTATTTGCGTTCGTTTTAGCACTCTTAACAGTCGACTATTCTCTTGTTGAGGGCCTAACCAAAGACCTAGCCCATACTATTAATCGCCGCATCGCTCTATCGATTGCATCTCTCTCAATGTTGGAAACTCATTGGCTATGGGGGACTGGCGGCGGCGGTTTCTATTCTAGTTTCTCTGCTTTTCGTACTATTGAAATAGGCAATGCATATTATAATCACGCGCACAACGATATCATTCAGTTTTGGGTGGAATACGGGCTGATCGGTGCGATACTGTTGGTATTGTTTATAAGCTCAACAATAAGAAATAACTTACAAGTTCTATCAATATCAAAAACTGGTATTCATGCTACATTTTCTTATGCAGGTATTTACACGACCATAGCTATTTTAATTCATTCCTTAGTGGATTTTCCGTTAAGGATACCGGGCTTTAGCGTTTGCTACTTAGTCATAATTTTGATAAACAGTCTCGAGCTACACCGAAGATAGAAAAAGGTCTAATTTATAATGGTTTATAAACAGCTATTTGTGTCGATAGGTACTCGTTTTGCGATGGAGCGCCTTTTGGATGCAATTGACGAAATCTCTTCGAGGAACGCCCATTACAGAGTCACGGCTCAAATTGGCGATAGTAACTTCCAGTCGCGAAATATGGTTACGTCAAAATGGTTAAGCGCCCGTGATTTTGAAAAAAGCGCCGCAGCTTGCGATGTTTTTATCAGTCATGCAGGCATGGGTAATATATTGCTGGCTGCTAAGCTAAAGAAACAAATAGTAATCATGCCTAGACAGTTTGATCTCAACGAACACACAAACAATCATCAAGTTTCCACTGCCCTAGCAATGGCACATAAACCCTATGTAAGAGTGGCCAATGATGTTACACAATTAGATCACGCCATTATTGAAGCATTGGCTTCGACATCAAATATAAATGATCTAAACCACACTGAGCTAGAAAGCCGAAGCGAATTAATTCACACATTAAAGAACTTTATCGACAATGGATAAAGATGAACCTGTCGAACAAACGCGATTACTAGTTGTAATCGTCAATTATATGTCATGTAAGTTGGTGTCCGAATTAGTAGGTGAACTATCCATACAAAAGCTCCCTACAAATGTAGCGATGTCGATTATTTGTGCAGACAATAGCTGCTCAGACTATGAAGCAAGCTCTTTGAGAGCAGCACTTGCCCAACATTCGAGCATTACCAAAGTTACGGTGAATGACGAGAATTTAGGATTTGGTTCGGCAGTCAATACCTCGTTAACTACGTTGTGCAACGCCGCGACCAGCGAGAGCTCATTTGACTTTCTTCTCTGCATCAATCCTGATGTGACGCTACATAGCGACACTATATTTCAGTTGTTAGTGCACGCTGAAACTCATGCAAATCAAGGGATTTGGGGAGGCATCACAGTTGACGACAATATAGAACCTGATTATCGACATGCCTGGCAAGAGCCCACCTTACTAAACACCGCAGCGTGGGCAATAGGGTTAAAAAAGATAGTGTCTGCCGCATGCTTTCAAGATAATTATCGTCACATACGAAATCAACACCAGGTGCCCTACCCTGTCGACAGCGTATCTGGATGTCTTTTGCTTATTTCACAAAACGCATGGCATAGTATTGGCCAGTTTGATTCGGACTATTTTCTTTATTCAGAAGAAATAGATCTATGTCGAAAGGCGCGCAGCCTTGGTTTTCAACCGACTGTTGTTCCATCTGCAATACTGCAACACGCGCATCATTCGAAAAGCGAGTTCATAAAACGACTTGAGCCACTTTTCTCTAGCAAACTTATGTATGCAGAAAAACACCACGGTTTGATGTATAACATCTTGTATCGAACGAGCATAGTTATTGGTGCAATGCTAAGAATTTTTAATGCTTTGGCTACTAGAAATAGCAACGAAATAAAGGCGTGGAGCAAGATTTTTCTGATTTCTTTCACCAATCGAAAAACATCAACCCAGCGCTGATTTCGTGAGCACCTCAAAAGCAGCGCCCGATTTGAGCCGCAAAGCATCTATTATCATTGCGGCGTTCAATGAAGCCAAGGTGATCAAGAATACGCTTGAAAAGCTTTGTCGACGAGACGCGCTTGACGCCTATAACGTCATTGTTGTGTGCAATGGTTGCACTGATAATACTGAAGTTATCGTGCGCAATAATTTTCCTAAAGTGACCTGCCATTCACTACCTTACGCATCTAAAGCTCGGGCAATTCATTATGCAGAATCGTTAAACCCAGGTTTCCCTAGGTTGTACTTGGATGCTGACATCTCATTGACCGCGACGGACGCCTCATCACTCATTGATAAATCCAATCAAAACGCAAACCCTCATTTAATTATTCCTCGTTCTCAGATAGACACATCAAAGAGTTCCAGCTTGGTTAAATGCTTCTATCGAGCTTGGTATCAAACACCCTATGTGAAAAAATTAGGGTTTGGTGCTGGCACTTACCTAATCAATCAAGCAGGAAGAAAACGCTTTGAAGAGTGGCCAGAATTAATGGCTGATGACGGATTTATTCGCAGCCAGTTTTGCGTCAGTGAAATATTAATAGCCGAGCAGCAATATGTTTCTGTTAAAACACCCAAAAGCATATGGTCTCTTATTCGAACCAAAACTCGTTCTAAATTGGGCAATCTCGAATTGCGATCATACTTAAATCAGCACTCAACTGGTTCCAACTTTTTAAAGCTTACTCCTCTCTCCGATGCTCAGCGGCTACCTTTTGATCAGATTAATTGGTACGATTGGATTGTTTATTACTCTGTGAATGTTGTGGCCATGGTCTATGCAAAATGGCACCATATAACAAAGCAAAAGCACTGGTACACGGATCAAAGCAGTCGTTCATGAAAGCGGGCATTATTATTGGGGTTTCATTAATACTGGTGGTGATTAATTTTCTTCCAGACCTGTATTCCCCAACTCTATTTCTAATTAAAGCAGCGATTCAGCCGATAACGGCCGCATTGTTCGTTTGTTTGTTTGGCTACTCTGCTATGCAAGGCAACAAGAGAGTTTTTACCGCTGTTTCGATCGGCTTGTTGATGAATGCGCCTTTTCTTCTGCCTAAGATATCGTTCGGGTCCAGCCACGCCGGCTCGTACCATGCCAACACCAATGAGCATAGCATTCTCATCGCAACACTGAGCACCTTGACGCGCACCAAAAATATTGATGACATTGCCTCCTTTGTTAATACACAAAAGCCGGACGTATTATGCTTACAAGAACTTGCCAAACCACAGAGGACAGAATTACTCGCACTTCTTGATGGGCATTACTCATATATTATACAAACGGACAATGGCAACCATTTAACCTTAAGCAACCTTCCACTCATACAGGTCAGCGCCGACTCGCACATGCAGGTTAGCAAGTTAATACACCCAGAGTGGGGTGAAGTAGATCTATTGAACACACATATGCCAAGGCCTTATAAAACCACCACAATGCCGAAAAGTTGGCTTAGCCTCTTGGATCGAACAAGCACAAGTTCAAAAACAATTATTTGTGGCGATTTAAACATCACACCGAACAACACTCTATATGACATACTTGTTCATGATTATGGTTTGGTCGATGCTCTTAAATTTGGTTATGGCTTTACGTTTCCCAGCGCACAGCGTCGCTCGGCACTCTTAGGGCCACTAATTAGAATCGACTATATTTTTTCTAAAAACTTAGGCAGCAGTGATACTAAAACGATAAATGGGTCACGCTTTAGCGATCATCGAGCCGTAATGACTCGAATACAGTCTTAAATATATTTGTTTTATGAAGAAAAATAAAAAACTACTTGCCGTTGCTTCCGCTGGTGGACATTGGACGCAACTTCAATTATTAAGCCAAGCGTATACAAGCCATGATGTTCACTTTTTAACAACAACGATAAACAAAAGTACCAACAGTTCTAATGGCAAAGTCAGCAAAGTTATGGATGCCGACAGCACTAACAAATTGAAACTCATGGTTGTGGCACTGCAAGTACTTGTAGTCTTGCTAAAGGTAAGGCCAAAGGTGATTATTTCGACAGGCGCTTCGCCGGGTTATTTTGCAATTGTGTTTGGGAAAATCATGGGAGCAAAGACGATTTGGGTTGATAGCATGGCAAACAACACCAAACTCTCACTGTCGGGTAAGCACGCAATCAATTCCTGCGATCTGTTTCTAACTCAATGGCCTGAACTGGCTGATAATGAAAAAGTTAACTACGCTGGCCGCTTGCTCTAATTAAACGATTCACGATCACCTTCCGATAAGCAGTTATAGGCACATCGTCGACCGACCAATCAGCAACACTATGTTCAGTGTACTTGAAACGCGCTAACAAGGGTTCGTACCAAGCACATTTGCGACTACGATAACGAATTTGATGAACCAAATACTTTAGTTTATCTGAGTATTTCCACACAGATTTATTGGGGTGACTTCTTATTGGGAAGCCGTTGTTTTCTATATAGCGATTCATTACCAGGCTCGAGTATTCTAGGCCCATATCACACTTATAACCCTTATCAAAAAACAACTCGACGGTAGCAATACTTCTCTCAACCGTTGATTTTACTCCCCACAATTCAGCCAACTGCATAATACGTTCAAGATCGAAACCAGGTTGATTCATTGCACAATATAAATCCACCAAATACCGTAAGCGAAAAAAATAATCAGCATGCCCATGTATGCAAACATAGACGAACAATTCAGAAAAAGGCAATGAATGGATAGCGTGACCGTCAACATCCAATTGTATAGCAATACTAGTTAGCTCTTCAGCATGAATCGGCAATGTGAATGAGTCGGCAATTCGCCAATGAAGATCTATATTGTTTTGTAAGCCCTGAGACCGTTTAAAACCAACATCTCGCCATCTGTACACATCAGGGTTTTGGAGCAAAACTTTGGATAAATGCGACAAATCGGCAGAGCTACATGACACATAACCCAATGTGTTAAGTATTTCAGAAACCTCACCAAAATCTTTCGGTCTAATTAATAAATCGGTATCGCATGAGTAACGACACGGCACTCGGTCAGCGTAGAACATTTTTTCAATGGCAACGCCTTTAAACACGAGATTTGGTATCGCTTGCTGATTTAGGGTGTCTGCAAGAGCAGCTAACTCCTTCATCCTAAACGCGCCCCGTAATCGCTCTTCTCGCACGGCCTTTGCGAGGCGGGTTCGGAAATCGGCGGAACCTAACTGAAATCGATTTACGTACTCCCAAAGCCACGGTAATACATTATGATATTGAGCTAAACGAAATGTAAAAGCCTCATCCAAACTTTGGGGCAGTGTGCCGCCATCACCTCCCTTGACTCGCCAACGAATCGCGCTTATCAAAACCCCTAAACTATTAGTGAGTTTTATGTTCATTGCATTAGCTTTATGTTCATTGCATTGACATGATGATTTTATAACAGTTCAATCGATCGCCTATCTAAGGTCACTTCGAACTTTTCTGAGCGCATAGCAGAATTCCAGCCATTGTTATTTCGGGCCACCTGCATCAACATATTCTTAAATATTGAGCCTTTCGCCTATATTTTTGATACGCAACCCCTCTCAGTCAACAAGCCCGCAGCGCAATCTAATAATCGAAGTCATCAGAGCCCATGTCTAAGTGAATCAAGTTGTCACGATAGTAACGAAGCTCTTCAATAGATTCCTTAATGTCGTCTAAGGCCTGATGGGTTGCGCGCTTGCTGAGTCCGCTAAGAATACTAGGTGACCATTGTCTCGCGACTTCTTTAAAAGAGCTAACATCAATATTCCGATAGTGTAGCCATTCGCTTAGCTCAGGCATGTACTTATACAAAAACCGGCGATCTTGACATATGCTGTTACCACACAACGGTGCTCGATTTTTTAAGGTGTGTCGTTGAATGAAATCTAAGGTTTCGATCTCGGCTTGGCGCTCAGTTATACGAGAGGTTTTGACTTTGGTGACCAAGCCAGTGCGATTGTGAGTTCGGGTATTCCATTCATCCATGCCGTCCAATAGTTCATTGGACTGATGAATCGCGATGACCGGCCCTTCAGCGATCACCCGAAGGTCACCGTCAGTGATAATGGTGGCCATTTCAATGATACGGTCTTTCTCAGGTTCTAGACCTGTCATTTCCAGGTCCATCCAGACCCAAGCATTATGATGTGGTGGCACTCGCCAGCTCCTTACTATTTGAAAATAGTGATATAGTGATAACTAAAATACAGAGTCGGAAGGATACTATGAACCATAAGCTCGATAAACTACTAAGCAACAACTGCACTCAAATAGATGATCAAAGTGCCGTAATGAATCTATCTGAAGTCGAAGAGCTAAGACAAGCGGTGCCACACTGGCAATATTGTGCGAACGAGAACGTTCTCGAGCAGACCTTTCGATTCGACACATACGCCGACACAATCACTTTTATGAACCTTGTTGCAAACGTTGCAGAACATCAAAATCACCATCCAGATATGCTGGTAAGTTACAACCGGTGCAAAGTCACATTTTCAACCCACAGCGTTTCAGGGGTAACTATAAACGACTTTATATGTGCGGCTAAAATAGACAGCGCAGCAGGCGACATATCACAATAGTTATTGTGGCGGAGATTGCTTTAGCTACCAGCGCGTTGCCGCACTATTTCATATAAACAAACACCGGTAGCAACCGACACATTTAAGCTGGAAACAATGCTGCCGGCCATTGGTAATTTAACCAGTGAGTCACACTTTTTTTCGGTAAGTTGACGCATACCTTTGCCTTCTGCGCCCATCACCAAGCCTATTGCACCATTAAGTTTTTCATCATAAAGCGAATGCTTGGCTTTGTCCGATGTCCCTATCAGCCAAATACCCGCTTGCTTTAAGGACTCTAAGGAGCGGGCCAAATTAGTCACTCTGAATATGGGCATGGTTTCAGCCGCGCCACTGGCCACTTTTTGCACAACCGGTGTCATCGGGCTGGCATTGTCTTTTCCAACAATTACCGCATCGGCGCCCGCCGCATCGGCCGTGCGCAAACACGCGCCAAAGTTATGCGGGTCTTGCACTTGGTCTAGAATCAGCAACAACGGAGCTTTAGTGCGCATGATTTTGTCAACAAAGGCCTCTAAATCGCGCTCATTGCCATCATGTTTTGGTTTCGCTTCCAGCGCTATTCCTTGATGCTGTTCACTACCACAGCGCTTATTCAAACTGCGTTTATCTATCGGGTGAATAGGCACCCCTATTTGTTGAGCTTGCTCCAACAAATCACTTTGGGTGGTATTTTTAGGATTGATCACAACCCACATTGCAACAGCACGCTGTGGGCTAAGATTTAGCACGGCGGCAACGGCATGGTGTCCGGTTACCCAGGTTATTGGCTTGGCCATAAAGTAATCTCTAGCGTGTAATCGCTTACTTCTTTCGCTTGCCTTTACTGGCACCCGATTGTTTTTTAGATTTATGCGCGTACGAACGTTTAGACTTTGGCGGGTATGGTTTAGCACCCCGTTTTGCTCGACTGTATTTTTCGTCTTTGACGTCGGTCAGTGCAAAGTCAATTCTACCCTGCTCCATATCGACCCGTGACACCTGTATTTCAAGCCGGTCGCCTGTCTTATATACCTTGCCACTGTGTTCACCAACAAGCTGCCGTCGGTCACCATCAAAGCGATAATAATCTTGTCCTAGCGAGGTTATGTGCACGAGCCCGTCGACGTAAAA
The DNA here is from genome assembly GCA_964516915.1 of uncultured Gammaproteobacteria bacterium. Classification (GTDB taxonomy): domain Bacteria; phylum Pseudomonadota; class Gammaproteobacteria; order Arenicellales; family Arenicellaceae; genus Arenicella. The sequence continues at coordinate 23,766 of CAZEXS010000029.1, read as the reverse complement.
CTCTTCTAATTCGACAAACAAGCCAAACTCGGTGACACTGGTTACAACACCCTTTAAGCGATCGCCTAATTTATGACTCATAAATTCGCACTTTAGCCACTGAACTGCTTCTCGTGTCGCCGACTCGGCGCGGCGCTCGGCCATCGAGGTTTGCTCAGCGGCTTGGCTTATTTGTTGCCTCTTTTCATCGCTATCATTTAGCTCTGGCTCGGCAAGTAAACGCCTGATTTGTCGATGCACCAGTAAATCTGGATAACGCCGAATCGGTGAAGTGAAATGTGTGTAAGAGTCAAAATCTAAAGCGAAATGGCCAGTATTTTCAATTTCATAACGAGCCTGCTTCATGCTGCGCAACAAAGCGGTTTGTACTATTTTTGAGGTAAGAGGGTCACTGACGCCAGCAATCACCTCAGAAAAATCCTTGGGGGTCGGTTGCTCTCCACCTTTTAACAGTAGCTTAAACTGCCTCAAAAACACTCGAGTATCTTCTATTCGGTCTTCATCAGGCTGATCATGAACCCGATAAATGCCCGCAGCGCCTGAATCATCTAACATTAACGACGCACAAATATTCGCGGCTAACATGCATTCTTCAATCAACTTATGCGCATCATTTCTTTCACGAGCTTCAATGCGTTCAATTTTACGGTCTTCATCAAAAATAATAACCGGCTCAGGAATTTCAAACTCGATCGCACCGGTCTTTCTTCTGCGCTTACCTAATAATTGCGATACTTTAGACAAATCATGAATTGAGGAGTGTAAAGCATCAGGAATATCACTGCCTGATGCATCGCCGTCTAACAGCTTGGCAACTTGTGTATACGTTAAGCGTGCATGAGAGTACATAACCGCTTGGTAAAAGTCGTAGGTGGCGATCTCGCCATCCGCGTCAATTTCCATATCGCATACAAAACACAGACGGTTAACTTCAGGATTTAACGAACACAGACCATTAGATAAGATCTCTGGTAGCATCGGAATGACGTTATTTGGGAAGTACACTGAAGTGCCGCGCTGCCAAGCCTCCAAATCTAAAGGGCTACCCTCTTTTACGTAGCTGGAGACATCGGCGATTGCAACAATCAAGCGGCTACGGCCATTTTCTAAAGGCTGACAATAAACCGCGTCATCAAAATCACGTGCGTCTTCACCGTCAATCGTCACCAATGGCAAATCTCGAATATCTTTACGCCCTTTGAAATCTTGCTCTGACACTTCTTCAGAGAAGCTTTCAATTTGTCGCTCAACGTTACTGGGCCACTGATGTGGTAATTGATGTTTTCGTATGGCTATTTCTATTTCCATACCTGGCGCTAAATAATCGCCAATCACCTCGACGATTTCGCCGATAGGCTGAAAATGCTTGGTCGGATGTTTGGTAATCTTTACCGCCACAACTTGCCCTGCTTTAGCACCTTTTGTGTGTTCTTCCAGTACAAAGATGTCTTGACCAATTCGTTGATCATCAGGCACAACAAAATGCAGATTATTTTCAAGATAATAGCGCCCAACAATATTCTGATTACCTCGTTCAACAACCTCGGTGATCATGCCAAACAGTTTGTTCCGACGATCGCGGCCGGTGATACGTACATTAACAATGTCGTTATGCAGAACCTCACGCATTTCATGCGACCTTAGAAATACTTTCTCCTTGGTTTCGTCGGTCAGCACATATCCATGCCCATCGACATGCCCAACAATACGCCCTCTATGCTCAATAATTGCGTGCTTCATCGCCCAACGGTGTTTGCTGAGCTGGTTAACCTTACCTTCATCGCGCAATTGTTCGAGGATGGTAAACGTTTCCTGACGTCCATCTTTACCAACTCTTCCGAGAGTCTCAGCAATGGCTTTAGTGTTTGCGGGTTCCGTTCGCTGTGAGAGATATTTGAGCACAATACTGGTGCTCAAATTTTTGTGTTTTCTCGATTTATTCTTATCTTTATTCTTTTTCAAATTCCATTCTTTTCCTAAACCTATGATCTATTCCCTATTCGGGAATTACGCATATAGGTCTTTTATTACTATTGTTTCTGCGCGGTCGGGGCCGGTTGAAACAATATCGATTGGCACACCGACTAATTCAGCCAGTCGTGCTATGTAGTTCTGTGCGGCCTGTGGCAAATCTTCAACAGATTGACTGCCAACGGTATTTTCTGACCAACCAGGCATGCTCTCGTAGACTGGCACACATTCTTGAAGAGCGTCAGCACCAACAGGAGCCACTGATAAAATCTTGCCCTTGTATTCATAACCATTGCATATTTTGAGCTCCGTTAGACCGTCTAATACGTCCAACTTAGTTAAGCACAACGACGTTAGTCCATTGACTTGGCGTGAGCGTCGCATCAACACCGCATCAAACCAGCCGCAACGACGCCCGCGCCCTGTGGTGGCACCAAATTCATGGCCTTTTGTGCCAAGATGGTCACCCACTTCACAGCTGAGTTCAGTTGGAAACGGGCCCGCACCGACACGCGTGGTATAGGCTTTAACTATGCCTAAAATTTCGTCAAAGGCATTCGGTCCGACACCACTTCCTGACGCCGCCGAGCCAGCTGAAGTATTTGACGAGGTCACAAATGGGTAAGTCCCGTGATCAATATCCAACATCATGCCCTGAGCGCCTTCGAACATCATTGGCCGGCCTGCTTGGGAGTAATCATCCAATAATTGCGTAACGTCGACGGTCATCGGCGTTAAGCGCTCCTTGAACGACAAAGTTTGATCCAAGGTTTCTTGAAAATCCACGGCATCGGCACCGTAATAATTGGTCAATGAAAAGTTATGGTATTCCATCACTTCAGCCAACTTACCAGCGAAATCATTATCGTAAACCAAATCGCCTAGGCGAATGCCACGGCGTGCCACCTTATCTTCATAAGCCGGGCCAATACCACGCCCAGTGGTGCCTATGGCCTTTTTACCACGTTTAAGCTCGCGCGCATTATCTAAGGCAATGTGATGTGGCAGAATCAATGGACAAGCTTCAGAGATACCCAAACGGTCACTGACTGGCACACCGTTCGCTTCAAGCTCGTCCATCTCTTCAAATAAGGCATCCGGAGCGAGCACCACGCCATTGCCAATCAAACAATGGACGCCATCGCGTAAGATACCCGACGGGATCAAATGCAAGACTGTTTTCTTACCATCAATAACCAAGGTATGCCCGGCATTGTGACCGCCCTGAAACCGCACAACGACATTTGCCGTTTCGGTCAATAAATCAACGATTTTGCCCTTGCCTTCATCGCCCCACTGGGTACCAACAACAATTACTTTTTTGCTCATTTTTGAATACGTTTTACGATTAAGTTGTTAACTTGGTTAACTGTTTGTTTTGGGAGAACTGTTCGCCTTTCAATCAACTATTTCAACTAAATAACAGCGCTAGCTCTGAGTCTGCTTAAAATAAACCGCCCAAACTGCGTCGCTAAATTAATTTAACTAATGTTTTTAAGTCAACACTAAACCCGGTAGCCGGGCGAGCACGACCAAAGTGCTCACCTATGCTGTCATATCGGCCACCTTTAGCCACGGTGCGTCCGCGCCCTGGTATGTAAGCCGCGTGTTTAATGCCTGTGTAATATCGATAGCCGGCCACGTCGGACAAATCAATATGCAGATTAATATCTGGATAATGCTTTTCAACGAAATCGACAATATCCTTCAATTCGCCTATCGCCGACTCGATGGCCGGCAAAGAAGGCAATTCAGCCAGCGCCGCACTCAGCACACTTGGGTCGCCTTGCAGATTTATCAGAGACACAAAGGCATCTAAAGAACCGTCGCCTAACTCACTATTAAGCTGATTCAAATCGGGTACTGATTTACGTAACAGTACATCCTGCAATCGGCTTTCTTGTAGCTCTGAAACGCCATTGTCTTGTATTAGGGCACGATAAATGCCCACGTGCGACAAGCTGACAGTAACGTTTGATAATTTGGCCGTGGCCAAGGTATCCAGCATCGCCGCGACAACTTCTTTATCAGCACTGGTATCAGCGACCCCAAATATTTCGACACCACACTGCAACAGCTCTCGTTGGCCACCCATTTCAGCTGGCTTAGTGCGTAGTACGGTGCTCGCATAGCACAAGCGATTGATTTCATTATTGGCTAAATAATGCGAATCAATTCTGGCTACTTGCGGAGTAATATCTGCCCGAATACCCAGCATACGATTGGTTTGCTGGTCCATAAATTTATAGGTTTGGGTGTCTAGCTCTTTGCCTGTGCCAGATAATAGAGCATCGACAAATTCCATTACTGGAGGCATTACTAAGGAGAAATCTTTGGCGATGAAGTCGTCCACAACTTTGCGTCGCAAAGTCTCGAGCTTCAATGCCTCGGTAGGCAGTATTTCTTCAACACCTTCTGGCAGCAACCAGTTAGCGTTATCGACCATGGCTTATCGCCTTCTTTAACAAGAATCGGGTTAATTACGGGCGGATTATACTGATAAGTGCTGTTCGAACAAAGGCTTAAACGAGGCTTAAACGAAAAAACGACCACTAAAACTAAAAACGGCCCGTCACGCGACAGGCCGTTTCTAAAAAATTACCGTAATGGCTATTTAGTTCGACTATTAAAATGCTTAAAAAAGTCTGAATTAGGGTCAAGAATAATCAGGTCGCCTGACGAGTTAAACGTTTCACGGTAGGCATTCAAACTACGATAAAAATCATAGAACTCTGGGTCTTGCCCAAACGCATCTGCGTAAATCTTTGTCGCCGACGCGTCCGCTTCACCACGAATCAGTTGCGCCTTTTTTTCCGCTTCAGCGATTAGAACATCCTTGGTGCGACGCGCTTCAGCTTCGATACCAATGGCCTTTTCTTCACCTTTTGCGCGGCTTTCATTAGCGATTCGCTTACGTTCAGAACGCATTCTATTGTATACGTTGGCCTGAATTTGATCGGCAAGATCAACACGCTTTAGACGAACATCGACAACTTCAACACCAATCGTCACTGCTTCTAGATCCAGCGCTTTTTGTACTACGCTCATGATCTCACTGCGATCACCGGCCACGACCTTCTCAGTGGTTCGTTTGGCGATTTGCTCTTTTAAGCTGTTGTTAATCTTTTGCTCTAAGCGATTTTCAGCATTGCTTTCAGTACGCACAGCTTTGTAAAACTTCTGCAAGTCTTTGATTTTCCACTTCACAAAACTGTCGACCAGAATTTCTTCTTTATTGACCGTTAGGAAGCTCTCTGGCTCACTGTCTAAAGACTGAATTCGAGTATCGTAGACTTTATACGTATCGGTAAAAGGTGCCTTAAAATTCAAGCCAGGTTGAATCTCTGTACCAAGGAACTGACCAAAACGGAATACCAGGCCGCGCTCCCAGTTTTTGACCGTGAATAAACTATTAGACAGCAATATAGCCGCCAGCAAGACAACAACAATTAAAATAGTTTGAGTTTTACTTGAATTCATTATCGTCCACCTCTACTGCGAATGGGTTGTACCGACTCAGTCACACCCGATGCAGACCGAACTTGACGTGGTGACTGATCGCGATTCGTCGAAGAGTTTGAGCTCTTTCGTGCACTAACCGAGGCCGACTTCTGCTCAATGATTTTATCAATCGGTAAATAGGTTAAGGTATTGCCAGCGCCCGCACCTTGATCAATTAACACTTTGCTGCTGTCAGCCAGTACATTCTCCATCGTTTCAATATAGAGACGTTTCTTAGTAATTTCAGGTGCCAGCGTGTATTCCGCCAAAATACGGTTAAAGCGTTCAGCTTCACCTTCCGCAGCGGCGACGATTTTCGCTTTATACGCTTCAGCTTCCTGAAGAATACGTTCAGAGTCACCACGAGCCGTTGGCACCACTTGATTCGCGTAGGCCTGAGCTTCGTTTACGTAAGTGATTTCATCTTGATCGGCTTTAACAACATCCGCAAATGCATCACTCACCTCTTGCGGTGGTTTTACGTCTTGAATCTCAATTGATTGAATGTGTATACCGGACTTATATCGATCCAAAATAACCTGCAATAACTCTTCAGTGTCGCGGTCAACAATAGGACGGTCTGTGGTCATTAATGCATCCATATCAGTTCGACCAACGACTTCACGCAAAGCACTCTCCGTCGCTGTGCGAACCACTTGCTCTACAATTCCGCTACCGATGCGTATATCGCCTTCGAAATTAGCCACATTGAATAGTAAATCTTCTAAGGACTTGATGGTGTATTGAACAGCCATTGTGACATCAACAACATTCTGATCACGAGTCAGCATGAGAGCTTCGCCAGGATTAGAGGCCGCGCCTCGATACCCCACTTCAACCGTTCGAACCGCCTGAGTATCAAACACCACTTTTTCGTCAATCGGCCAAACCATGAAATTTAAGCCGGCCTCTTCTTGTGTCTCGCTTAATTTTCCAAAGCGCAACTCAATGCTCTGATGACCCTCATCAATTTGGTAAAACGATTGAATCACCCAGTAGACAAATGCAAACAACAGAAACAGCACGAGAGGCAAAGTTGCGTTACCGCCATTATTGCCACCGTTGCCTGAACCGCCAAAGCGCTTCTTAAGGTTATCTACAATCTCATCAATATCGGGGTTTTGCCCACCTTTGTTTCGATTACCATTTCCCCAGGGGTCTTTGTTACCATTGTTCCCTGAGCCCGGTTCATTCCAAGGCATGTTTTTCTCCGCACGAAGATTCAGTTATTTGGAGTTAGGCAAACAAAAAGTCGGCCTAACGAAGTATTTAATAAAGCGTTAGTTTATCAAAGTAATAGTGAAATAGGCGATTACAAGCGCTTAATAGCGGTAATATTTTTTTGTTTCTCCAGCCAACCTAAATCGGCTGGGGAAAGATCGCATTCTAAGTTGAAGGAACCGTCTTCTTCTATTGATTCTGATTTAACCACGCTTTTCTGATACAACTCAGCACGCAATTTGCCGTTACTGGCCGGCATACTCACTAAACACGAAGTATGCAATTTCGACAAGTGTTCAGTAATGGCATCGAGCAACAAGTCTATGCCTTGCCCCGAATGCGCTGAACACCAAACACTCTTGACCATTCCATTATCGTCGCGTACCACTTTAGGGTCCATGTCCGTCAGATCTATTTTATTGAAGACCATAATAATCGGAATGTCTGATGCGTCGATTTCTTTCAGGACTTTATCAACCTCGGTAATGCATTGTTCGCGATGCGTGCTAGCCACGTCTACCGTGTGCAATAATAAATGCGCGTTACTAACTTCTTCTAAGGTTGAATGAAATGCTTGAACTAAAGAATGCGGTAAATCACGAATAAAACCGACGGTGTCGGACAATATAGTCGCGCCGAAGTTTTCCAACTCAACTCGTCGCATCGTGGTATCCAGCGTAGCAAATAACTGGTCTTGCGCGAACACGTCAGCGTTGGTAATAGTATTAAATATAGACGACTTACCAGCATTAGTATAACCAACTAAAGAAACAGTCGGCACCGGCACTTTTGCTCGTGATTTACGTCTCAACTGACGCTGCGACGAAACAATATCGAGACGTTTATTGAGCGCTTTAATTCGATGGCCAATTAAGCGCCGGTCGGTTTCTAACTGGGTTTCACCCGGCCCGCGCAAGCCAATACCGCCTTTTTGCCGTTCTAAATGAGTCCAGCCTCGCACTAGCCGTGTGGCAATATGTTGAAGCTGAGCCAATTCAACCTGAAGTTTCCCTTCATGGCTGGTAGCGCGCTGCGCAAAAATATCCAGAATAAGACCGGTTCTATCAAGCACTCGTACTTTGAGTGCTCTCTCAAGGTTCCGTTCTTGAATCGGTGAAATAGAGTGATTAAGGATAACCAGGTCGAGATCATCAGCGGCAACTTCCGCTTTAATTTCTTCTAGCTTCCCTTTACCCACGAATGTAGCCGGGTCTGGCGAACGCCTAAAAGCAGTCAGCGTGTTCACCACGGTTGCACCCGCAGACTCAGCAAGCAACTGAATCTCTTCGAGAATCTCGGTGTCCTCCTGGGAGGTGTCGCGCTGATAGATTATTAGAGCATTTGGCGTGGCCTTGCTCTCTGATATGTCAAACAAAATGATGCACGCTATAAATGACTAAAGGTTACTGCCTAAAAACGCCTCGATTCAGTAAACAACAAGCAGTCAAAAACCAAATCTTAATTCTAACAATGCGTTACGGCCACAGCTTAAACCGACTAACGGCACCATTTTAGGACTAGTCGCCGCCATCCATATCAATTTTTACAGCTTTAGACGGCACAACAGTCGACACCGCATGCTTGTATATCATCTGATTTACGGTATTACGCAACACAATCACAAACTGGTCAAAAGACTCAACTTGCCCCTGCAGTTTTATACCATTTACTAAGTAAATAGATACTGGGATGCGTTCTTTTCTTAGCGCGTTTAGGAAAGGATCTTGAAGCGCTGTTCCTTTATTTTGTGCCATTATTATTTTTCTCTTTATACTAATTTTTATTGGTATTTAGCCAAAAGTTACAGGTGATAGTGAAGCGCAATGCACTCTGCCTATTGAATCATCTGGATGGTTTAAAACAGATAGTTTAACAACAGATTGCTACTTCTTATAGTTACCACTTACATAAGTACTTGCGAAATTTTGTCGATATTTCTGGAGTAAACTAGTCAATCCGGAGGTCGTTAGTCGGCTAGAAACCCCATCAAGGGTAACTATAAAATGCCAAGAAACTAGCTTACGAGCCCTTCCATTCAACAACGAACAAACCAATAACATCTCAGGCTTGTTGTTGGACTCAAAAAAACGTCAACCCCCAAATACTATCGAGATTATAATCCACCTCGCGAGGCATTTTGTGAGATTTCAGTAATTTAAGCGATTTTTTTGCGAATAGTTTCAATCAACAAGTCGAACTCTGCCGTTTCAAGGCCGTGATCCACCCACCAAACCACATTGGATTGGTTTCTCAACCAGGTTAACTGCCGCTTTGCCAATTGACGTGTTGCAGCAATACCCTTAAGTCTCATTTCACTGAACGTAAGGTCATTTTGTAAATACTCAAGCATTTGTCGATAACCAATCATTCGCATCGACGACGCGGCCGAGTCGACACCTTGATCTAATAAAGACTGCACCTCTTGATCCAAACCTTTGTCCAGCATTATGTCGAAGCGCCGTGCTATCCGATCATGTAAAACCGATCTATCCGAAAACGCCAGAGCCACTTTCATCATGGGGTTTGTGACGGGCGGTTTTCGCGTCTCATTAAGCTCGGCAATAGTCTTGCCGCTACTCAGGACAATTTCTAGCCCACGTTGTATTCGTTGAGTGTCGGTAGTTTCGATTCGCTGAGCATTCATTGGGTCTAAGGCCATCAAACGCGCATGCTGCTTTTCCCAGCCGGTACTTTGTGCTTCCAGCTCAATGGCTGCTCGTAAACTTGGGTCGGCGGCCGGCAGATCACTGAGGCCATTTTCCAAACAATTAAAATAAAACATAGTGCCGCCAGCCAATACCGGCACTTTACCCTGATTGACTATATCTGTAATCAAATTAGTACAGTCTGTATAGAAGTCGGCGACTGAATATGTATCGTTAGGATGCCGAACATTGACTAGATGATGCGGATACTTAGCCAGAAAATCGTCATCCGGTTTAGCAGTACCGATATTCATATCTCGATAAACTAATGACGAATCGACACTGATTATTTCCGAGGCAAACGATTCTGTGCATTGAGCCGCAGCATCGGTTTTACCCGTGGCAGTTGGGCCCATTAAGCAAATAACTGGGATCTGCTCAGGCTCTAGATGCGAGAAATCACTGACCACGCTTAAACCATCCGTCGAGTTGGCTAAGCGACATTTGCACCCAGGTAGGGCGACCGTGATTGCATTGCCCACTGCGTTCAGTTGCCTCCATATCGCGCAGTAAGGCATTCATTTCGGCAATTGACAATAAGCGATTAGCTCTGACCGAGCCATGACAGGCCATCGAAGACAGTATTTCATGAATCGTTTCTTCAATTCTAGAACTGTGCTCATGCGCAACCAAATCGGCCAACACATCACGCACTAATTGTGATACATCCGCATTAGCTAACATATCGGGCACACTACGAACCACCAACACAGTCTCGTCCATTTGTTCAATTTCTAGACCAAGTTCATCAAACAAGGATTGCCGCCCTTGCCAAGCCATGACCTCAGTTTCACTGACCTGGATTGTCACCGGAACTAATAAAGGTTGCTGCGTCACTTTCGCGTCACTTTGAGCCTGCTTTAAGCGTTCATAAGTAATACGCTCGTGTGCCGCGTGCATATCCGCCAACACCAAACCTTGCTCATTTTCAGCCAAAATATAAATACCTTTTAACTGGGCTAAAGCATAACCTAATGGCGGAATGTCGCCTCTAGAATTATCAGACTTTGTGCCAGAAACCCCCGCGCCACTCCTATCCGCACTGGTTGAATTTGCGTCAATAATCGAGGTCGGATTAGGTCTGAATACCGAGTCGGCGATTGTTTTATAACCGGTTACTTGATCTCTAACCTGATCAGGGCTGAGCCGTTCAGTGCTGTCTTGGTAAGAGATATTTTGATAAGCGGTATTTTGATAGCCCAAACGGCCTGAATCTCTATCCTCTCTAGCGTAATTCAATGCGTTCTGTTCAGTCATTTGAGATGATGACTGGTTTGAAAAGATGGGCTTAGGAACCGCCGCACCCAACTCTGAATCAACGGTCAAACTGCCTGATTCTCCAGCACTGGCGCCAACTTGGCGCTGTAGAGCCCTAAACACAAAGCCATGAACATTGCGACTGTCTCTAAATCGAACCTCGTGCTTGGTCGGGTGAACATTCACATCCACGCCCGCAGGGTCCATTTCTAGGTACAACACATAAACCGGGTGGCGCCCATGAAATAGCACATCTTGATACCCTAAACGAACGGCATGCACTATGGTTTTGTCACGAATCAAACGCCCGTTCAAGAAGAAGTACTGCATATCAGCTTGGCTACGGGAAAAACTCGGCAAGCCAGCCCATCCTGACAAGCGCATATCATCACGCTGATCCTGAAAATAGATGCTGTTTTCAGGCACGTTATCACCGCAAACCATTTTAACTCTGCGCGAATCATCGGCTGCGACGCTGGGCAGATGCAGTACCGTTCGTCCATTGTGGGAGAGCTTAAAAGACACGTCAAAACGCGACAATGCCATACGTCGAACAACTTGATCTAGATGCTTGAATTCTGTGTTATCGGTACGTAAGAATTTGCGGCGTGCCGGCGTATTGTAAAAAAGATCGCGTGTTTCTATTGTCGTGCCGACCGGATGCGCAATCGGCTGGGGTTCGCTGGTAGTGTTATTTCCGTCGCTTGAGACTAGCCAAGCCTGCTCGGCATTTCGTTCACGGCTTTGAATGGTCATTCGCGTAACTGAAGCAATACTCGGTAGCGCTTCCCCGCGAAAACCAAGCGTCGCAATTTGTTCTAGGTCGGTAAGGTTTTCAATCTTGCTAGTCGCGTGACGAGACAAGGCCATCGCCAAATCTTGTTTTAAAATACCGTGTCCATTGTCGGAAATCTTTAAGCGTTTTACACCCGCTTTTTCAACCTCTATCTCGATCTTTGTTGCGCCGGCATCAAGCGCATTTTCAATCAACTCTTTCAACATAGAAGCTGGGCGTTCTATGATCTCTCCAGCCGCGATTTGATTGACAAGTCGAGCGTCTAGCGAATGAATTCTATTCTGTATTTTTTCTGTCGACATGATAAATCAAGACATAAAGCAGTGACACGATGTATGAAACTTTAAACTATAAACCACATTAGCTAGCTAAATGAAAAAAGCTAGTGAATAAACCCAATGAATAAATTTAGTCGATAAACTATTTGGCTAAACTATATGGCTGAACTATGTACCTAGACTAGGGTATAAGCAATACCTGACCCAATCGCACGGTGTTGCTGCGCATTTTATTAGCGCTTTTAATTTTAGCAACAGTTACTCGATACTTCTGTGCAATTTCCGATAAGGTGTCGCCGCGACGCACTGTATGTTTGCGCGGCTGAGCATTACTATTTTGAGATGCAAGTTTTTGAGAAACGCCCGGTATTGTTAGCTTACGCCCTTTGATTAATGCGTTACTTTTTAAATTGTTTGCACGCTTAATCGCCCGGATAGTCACATTGTATTTGGCAGAAATTTTAGACAGCGAATCACCACTACGTACTTTATGAATTACCGTTGTCGTTGCAGTGGCGGACTTAGAACTGCGTTTAGGCACCGATGAAACAGCCTTTGATATCGGCACTTTCAACCTCACGCCCAGCATTGCCGTATTATGCTTTATTTTATTTAGGCGTTTCAGTTCACGCAGCGAAATACCATAGCGCTTCGCAATGTCTGACAAAGTATCGCCACGCACCACTTTATGCCTGCCGTAAACTGTTTTCGTCACTGACCTTGCTTTCGACTTTGTAGCAGCGCTGTTTCGATTAATATCGGGCGAATCGTACCTTGCCCGACTGGCATAGGGCGTTTGCTCCAAATAATCAGTAAGAGCCGTGTAAATTGCATTTACAATCTTTGATTGATAGCGTGCCGTCTTAAGTCTTTTTTCTTCTTCAGGGTTTGTGATAAAACCTGCTTCAACTAATATTGAAGGAACATCAGCCGACCTAAGAACAGAAAAATTAGCCTGCTCAACTCGCTTACTGTGTAATCGCCCAATCTTGCCTAGCTCAGTCAACACTCGACCACCTAAATTTACGCTTTCACTGATGGTATTGGTCATCGAAAGGTCAACCAAAACTTTGGCTAACACCTCGTCTTTATCAGCCAAACTTACGCCACCTAATAAATCCGATGCGTTTTCCTTAGCCGCTAAAGTGCTCGCCATTGCACTGGTTGCGCCGCGCTGAGATAAAGCGAAAACCGACATTCCTCGAGCACTCTTTTTAATAAACGCATCTGCGTGAATGGAAATGAATGCATCGGCCCCTAACTTTCGAGCTTTGGCTCGGCGACCCTTTAGTTTTATATAATAGTCACCGGTACGAACCAAAATTGCTTTCATATGTGGATTTTCATTGATCCGCTTATGTAATTTTTTGGAGATTTCCAGAGTCAACTTCTTCTCTCTAGTGCCTCGATGCCCGATCGCTCCAGGGTCGTCACCTCCGTGACCTGCATCGATAGCCACAACAAACTGACGCGGCTGCGTACTTCGTGTATCGCGCAAAGTTACGACCGACTCGCTCCCTTTGCTGGCCACGGCTGTACCACTGCCATCCAAGTCAGCCGACCGACCTTTGGTTAAGGGATCAGCGTTCGCATCTAATTTCGGTTTATCGGTATTTGCTGTTGGATCTGGAGCATTTTTAGAATCGGCTAACGGGGCACCGCTCTGTACTTGAAGCGTTTCTTTTGGCGTTTCTTGAGCAGCTTCTTTGGAGGTCTCTTGCGACAGCGCTGTACTGGCATCAGCTTTATCAACAAGGTCAATAACCAATCGATGCCCGTATAACTCGTTAGGAGTTAATACGAAACTCTCAATCGTGACCTCGGTCTTTAAATCGAACACCACGCGTAACACATTTGGCACCGGGTTACCTGAACGAATAGCCGATAAATGGCGATTACCCGCCTGCACGGCCGGAAGCGCAACCGAAAGGTTTACCTGCGACAAATCAACCACTAGTCTTAAAGGGTTCTGCAAAAGAAAAGTTTTATATTCGGCACTGGCCGATACATCGAAGACCAAGCGAGTGCTTTCTGGCGAGTGCCAAATCCGTAAATTCTCTAAGTTCTGCTCTCTATTTGAATCGCCATTTTGGCCCGCGTTAATATCCAGATCAACGCTTTCAGCCTGAGCATAAGCAACTCCCGATAAAACTGATAAAGCTACGCCTAGAACAACCCTTGTAACAATAAACAGAACAACCACAGACCTAAGCAGCTGTTGCTGAATACGGAGACGAAAATTCGATCGAGCCCTACTGCTACATGAGCTTGAATTAACCTGACGTGTTTGATTCACTCGCTTTTAAACGCCGCTGTATTATAAGTTTTTGGAAGTAGACTTATTACAACAGTTTTTACGTTTAAGCGCGAGCAATATGACGGTCTATCCATGTCTACCCATCCATAAATTTAGCAAAAAAAAGCCTGCAAACCAAATCTGGCGTGCAGGCATCAAAGGAGTCATGCTGATTAGTCTAAACCTCAGCTCAAAGAGGGTAAAATCTTTGATTTGTTTGAAGAGCTGATAATCAATCAACTCATCACTGAATTCAATTTTACAGCCCTTTTTACAAACAAACTGTCAACTAAAGTTAACTATTTCTAATTAGCAATATGATTCGGTTTAACTAACAAAAAAGCACATAAAAATCGGCTTAAACAAGTGAAAACCGGCCGTTTAGAAAGCAACTGTATGTTTACGTGTAAGCTAACAACAGGGAATACTTTGACTTTATATCCTTATAAATTAAACGGGCCGAACCAGCGACGATGGGTTTCGCCGGTTCGACCCTAAGTCAAAAAGAGAATTAACCGGGTAGGGTTAACTCTAAACAAAAGAGGGTAAGTTCTTTTGGAGTCAAGCGAATTTGACATTGCACTTGTTGACTGAAGGTATTTTCACATACCTGAGCAACCTTAACTGTCAAACTTCGTTAATTGTTGAACTTACTCTAAGCGTTGATAAACATTCTGACCATCAATTCGTTTCGCGCGATAGTTTACATCAGCGATGGAAGATAATTTTTCGAACAGACTCATCGGCAACTTTGAGCGCTTTGATTTCTATCTCGACACTAGGCATCGGCAAGTATCCTGAGCCCTTCTCTGGCCATTCAATAAGGAATATTGCCTTGTCATTCCAAAGGTCTTCAAGTCCTAGAAACTCGATTTCGCTGGGGTCTTCAAGACGATAAAGATCCATGTGATAGACGTCGCCCATCGAAACAGAATAGTTCTGAATCAGATTATACGTCGGGCTCGTCACCGGACCTTGATGCCCCATGCTCTGCAATAAGTATTTTGTCAGCGTGGTCTTCCCTGCCCCCATAGCACCATGCAAGTAGACACAATCGCCAGCCTTGAGGCTTGCAACGATTTGTTCGGCAACTAAAGCTGTGTCTTCAATACTCTTGGTGATAAATTCAAGTGTCATATTAGTAGTATTAGAACCATTAACTGGTCTTGCCAGTATGAAAAGTAAGAATGCGCTAAAATCCGATTATGACAGCTTCCGATATAAAACCCCAACCGCCGTTAAATGGCAAAGCGTTAGGGCCCAAACAACTCGCTTCGCTTGCAGAGGACATAAAGCAATGGGCTCGTGATCTCGGTTTTGATGATGTTGGCATTACCGATACTGAGCTGGGCGCTCACGAACAACATTTAAACAACTGGGTAAACAAAGGCATGCATGGGGAAATGGACTATATGCATAAACACGGCAGCAAACGAACCAGACCCGCAGAGTTAATCAATGGAACCAAGCGGGTTATATCGGTGCGCATGGATTACGCCCCTAAAGATATTCATCAGGCCGAAGAAATACTGAGCCAAGGGCAAACGGCCTATATTTCGAGATACGCACTTGGGCGCGATTATCATAAAGTGCTTCGAAATCGCCTAAAACATCTAGCCAAGAAAATTTCCAATGTGATTGGCGAATTCGGCTACCGAGCTTTTACTGACAGCGCGCCGGTAATGGAAAAAGCCTTGGCCGAAAAAGCAGGGCTTGGTTGGATTGGCAAACACAGTAACCTATTACACGCAAAGACTGGGTCTTGGTTCTTCCTTGGGGAGCTGTATGTTGATCTAGAACTCCCGATTGATAAGCCAGCGACAAACCATTGCGGAACTTGTACCAGTTGCATCGATTTATGCCCCACTCAAGCGATCATAGGCCCATATCAAGTTGATGCACGGCGCTGTATTTCCTATCTGACGATTGAGCTAAAAGGCTCTATCCCAGATGAATTTAGACCCATGATTGGCAACCGGGTTTACGGCTGTGACGATTGCCAAATTGTTTGTCCATGGAATAAGTTTGCACAAACAACTAAAGAACAAGATTTTTCACCTCGTGAACAAATCACTGATCGCAATCTCGTTGAATTGATTGGTTGGACCGAAACAGAGTTTCTACACAAAACCGAAGGCAGCGCGATACGCCGTATAGGCTATCAAGCTTGGGTACGTAATGTCGCCATCGGCCTCGGCAATGCTCAGTCAACGCCCGAGATCATCAATGCCTTGCGTCGTAAGAGGAACGACAACTCAGTGCAGGAAATGGCGCGCGAGCACATAGAATGGGCACTCGCGCGGCATCTTTAAAACAGCCTTGTCCTCAGTTAAAAAAGGAATCAATAGCCATAAGCTAAAGTATGTTGCTATTCACTTAACTAAGGTCTTCTTTAAGCTTAAATTTCAAAACTTTACCCGCAGGGTTTCGCGGAAGCTCATCCACAATATGTAAGCGCAATGGCAATTTGTATTTCGCTAATTGGCTTTCGGCAAACGCTCTTAGCTCTTCAATGGTCAGTGTTTTACCGTCGTGTAAAGCAGCAATAGCGGTGACAGCCTCACCCCACTTTTCATCGGGCAGACCGATGACGGCAACTTCAGCGATAGCGTCGTGTTTAAACAATACGCTCTCGACTTCAGCCGGATAAACATTTTCGCCACCTGAGATAACCATATCTTTTAAGCGGTCACAGATAAACAGAAAGCCATCATCATCCAAATAACCAACATCTCCGGAATGAAACCAACCCTCATCGTCGATTGCTTCTGCAGTGGCATCAGGTCGATTCCAATAGCCTTTCATCACATTGGCACCCATGATACAAATCTCACCGCGTTCATTGGCCGGCAGAGGCTTATTATTATCATCGACTATTTGTACGTAGGTATGCATCGGCGCCTGACCAGCTGACCCCAATTTCGACAAGCTCCATTCAGGCGTTAGAAAAGTACCAAACGGCGAGGTCTCTGTTAGACCATAGCCTTGGCAAAAGTCCACACCTCGCTCATCGTATGTCGTAAGCAAGGATTCCGGTGGCGGTGCCGCTCCACAAACAAAGGTGTCTGCACTCTCAAAGCTGGTGGTCGCAAACTTGGGGTGCTGCATCATAAATTGGAACATCGCTGGTGCGCCAAACATGTGGCTCACTTTCTTTTCTTGAATAGTGTCTAGCACCGCTTCAGGATCAAAAGTACGCATTAAAATAAGCTTTGAACCAACCGCGAAATTTTGCAAGGTAAGAACATTTAGGCCACCAATATGAAATAACGGCGCAACTGTCAAAATTATGTCATCGCGCGAGCCTCCAAAACCAATTTGCCCGTTGTAATTACTCCAGAATATATTGCCATGCGTCAACATCGCTCCTTTTGGCATGCCGGTGGTGCCGGAGGTGTACATAATCAAACAGATATCGTCTTTGACCATTGGCACCATGTCAGTGGCAGGGTCCGCCGCTGTTATCAGTGCATCAAAATTATCCCAGCCATCGGCGTCATGATCCACTGTCATGAAGTGACGACAGCATAAAGCCGCTTTCGCACCGTCAGCCACTGGCTGCAGCATTTGATCAGCAACTAAAGTGTGGATGCCTGCATCATTAATAATGTAGCCCAATTCTTCAGCAGTTAACCTGAAGTTGAGCGGCACGAATATCGCGCCAATCATATTAGCTGCGAAAATTGTTTCTAAAAACGAAGGTTGATTTAGGCCTAAAAAACCAACTCGATCGCCTCTACACACACCCTTTTTTTTCAATACTGACGCCGCTTTGCGCACACGCTGATCGAATTCTTTATAGGTAAAAATTCGACCTTCAAACTCAAGCGCCTCCCGCTCCGGGTTTAGCTCAGCTCGGCGCAGCAAGGTATGCGCGAGATTATATTCTGGTTGTACTGATGCCATCTATTTCTCCAATGTTTAAGATATTTTAGTATGTATATGTCAAGAGCCAGTCAACTAAACTAGTGTTCTGTATTGCTTATCTATTCAGCCACAATTTTCAATCAATCATAAGTCACCACCAAGAGTTTTGGTTTTTGACACGAACTACAACAATTGATGGATTCCTATTTATATTCGGCTTATGCATAGCTTATAGCAGTCGTGCGATTTGGTAAAACAAGTATGATTCACAAAGGCTGTTAATCTCTTTTCTTATGATGAAGGGGTCGATTACTCTGTCGCCTTCTTTCTTTCGCCTTCGAGCGACCGCGCACCGGATCTGCACGCGATAATTTCGGTACTACTTAGTATGAGTGAGGATTGCTTTATCTCATGCGCTCTTTCGCATCCTTGCGACCGCGCACCGGTGCAATGTGCTGACATTTCGGTACTACTTAGTATGGGTGGGGATTGCTGTATCTCATGCGCTCTTTCGCATCCTTGCGACCGCGCGCCGGTTCAATGTGCTGACATTTCGGTACTACTTAATATGGGTGGGGATTGCTTTATCTCATGCGCTCTTTCGCATCCATGCGACCGCGCGCCGGACCTATACGCGATGACCTCGGTACTACTGGGTGTTGGTGGGGATTGCTGTATCTCATGCGCTCCTTCGCATCCATGCGACCGCGCTATACGGTACATCCTGTACGTAAAAAGGCGAGGTCTTTCGACGCTCGCCTTCTTGTGCTGATTTTAAAAAACGACTTATTCAGCAATAACTGTGACCGTCACATTGAAATTGACTTCAGGGTGAACAATTACATTAACTTCGTATTCGCCAATCAATTTCAGTGGGCCTTCAGGAAGCTGAACTTCCGATTTAGCTAACTGATAACCATTGGCGCTGAACGCTTCTGAAATCTCGATAACGCCAACAGAACCAAACAGCTTGCCTTCGTCACTGGCACGGCCAGTAATTTCAACAGACTTGCCTGACAACTCGGTGGCACGAGCTTTAGCCGCTTGAAGTTTGTCGGCAGACGCTTTTTCAAGCTCAGCGCGACGCTCTTCGAACATTTTAATATTCGCTTCGGTAGCAACCGTAGCCAAACCTTGTGGCACTAAGTAGTTACGTGCATAACCTGGTTTAACATTAACCAAGTCACCCAAACTACCTAGGTTTACGATTTTTTCTAATAGGATTACTTGCATGATGTTCTCCTATTTATGGCTGTCAGTGTATGGCAGTAGCGCTAAATAGCGCGCATTCTTAATCGCAGAAGCCAATTGACGTTGAAAACGTGCAGCTGTGCCTGTATTGCGGCTAGGAATGATCTTGCCAGATTCAGAAACAAATGACTTCAATGTAGCTAAGTCTTTGTAATCAATATGAGTTGCGCCTTCTGCAGTAAAACGGCAAAAGCGACGACGCATTTGGCGAAAACCACCGCGTCTTTTCTTAGGTGCATTACGTCTCATTATTCTGCCTCCTGTTCTGCTGTTTCTGGTTCTTGCTCTGCCTCAGCGGCTTTTTCGGCTTCAGCTGCTTCTTTCTTAGCTTTCGCTTCAGCGGCTGCTTGCTCAGCAGCTTTAGCTTCTGCCGCGCGAGCTGCGTCTCGCTCTTCGTCACGTTGACGCTCAGCTTCGACTTCTTTCATCATGATTGACGGCTCGGTCTCAGGGCCTTTAGTTTTAAGCACTAAGCGACGGATAATAGCGTCATTAAATCGGAATAAGTTCTCAATCTCGTCCAAAATCTCTTGATTAACTTCTACATTCATCATGATGTAGTGAGCTTTGTGGATTTTGTTGATTGGGTAAGCTAACTGGCGGCGACCCCAGTCTTCATAGCGATGAACGGTACCACCGCCCTGCTCGATAACGCCTTTATAGCGATCGGCCATTGCGGTGACCTGCTCGCTTTGATCTGGATGTACCAGATACACTATTTCGTAATGTCTCATTTGAGCTCCTCACGGTTAAAAAGTTTCCTGCTCGGGCTACGACATAAATAATGGCGCTTACGGCAGTGAAACAAGGAGTGCGATCAAAAATAGATAAACTATTGATTAATCTCGTATTTACGCATACATAGTTTGACAATAAACATCAACATTAAGCAGCGAAGCGCGATTCTATCCGAAGCCCATGAAACTTGCAAAGAAAACCAAGCCAAAAGCCCGTAAAATAGGGATAAATAGAACGACTAAACGCGAAGGCTTAAGCGCGATACATTAATCTGCTAACTTTTTTGGGCTTAGACACACCGCCAATTAAGGTCGAATGAAGGCTAAAACAACGTACTAGCCGAAATAGAAACCAAATGTTTGTATCGCCACAAACCCATGACTACATCAATGCTAAATCAACTTAAACTCGCTGAACACATTAGCTTAACTGAGCTAGACGACGAGGTTGTTCTTCTTGACCTAAATTCAGGTGCTTACTATGGCCTAAATCATATTGGTGCGCAGATAATGAGCGCGCTGGAAAAAGGTTTAAGTAATGAAACAACTGTTGCTAAAATCGCGTCGCGCTATCAAGTCTCACATCAGCAAATCCAAGAGGATATGGATTCGCTACTCTCAGATATGCTGAACAATAAGCTGTTGGTCGAAATTGACAAGCGATAAGCAAACTACCAGCTCTGCCAATGCCGACTTAAGCGCACTGGCGCGCCTTTTAGGCTCGCAGCGAAATAATCCGGTCGAGCGACAACAGTTTTCTCTCGAAACGCTGGATTACCACGGCATTGCCGCACTGGTATATGAAAACCTTAATCAACTGAAGTCTTCGGCAGAATCTTTTGATAAAACGTCTCTTAGTGAAGCATCTCTTAGCGAAACGCCTGTTAATAAAGAGCTTGAAAACAGTCTAAAACTTCGCCAGCCTTTAATGGTTGCTAACGAGGCACTTCGTTTAAACGAACTAACCGAGTTATTTGATGGGTTTGCCCATGCCGGCTTACAAGAATGGTTGGTCTTCAAAGGGACCGCGCTGGCCTACAGTAGCTACCCCAAACCTTGGCTGAGACCTCGCACAGATACAGATATTTTGATTTCTGAAGCGCAGCTCGATTCATTCAGCAGCGTTTTCGAAGCGCTAGGGTATCAACGAGAGTTCGCCATTACTGGCGACCTAATCGCATATCAATGCACGTTTGGTAAACGTTTAGTCGGGGACGCAAGCATTAACATTGATGTACATTGGCGTATTAATA
Organism: uncultured Gammaproteobacteria bacterium; assembly: GCA_964516915.1. Classification (GTDB taxonomy): domain Bacteria; phylum Pseudomonadota; class Gammaproteobacteria; order Arenicellales; family Arenicellaceae; genus Arenicella. The sequence continues at coordinate 2,633 of CAZEXS010000029.1, read as the reverse complement.
ACCGTCAATGCCTTGCCAATGCCTTTACATTGCCAGAACTTTTACAAGGAGCTCAACGCATCGCAGCGCTTGGCCAACAAGTCTTCGCGCCAAGTAAAGTAGACTCCCTTTTAATTGCTTGTTTACACCGCTTAGGGCATCACCATACCGAAGAACGCTTGGCGTGGTTGTATGATATCCATTTACTGTCAGCGCAGCTTGAAGATTCAGATTGGCTGATGCTAGAGAACAATGCCAAGGCTAAAAAACTAGCTACTCTATGCGCCGACGGCTTAAACAAAACGCAAAAATACTTCGACAGTAAAATACCCTCATCAGCGCTGGAATCGCTCTCCAAGGTGAGCATATCCGAAGAGCCAAGTAGTATTTTTTTAAATCCTGACCTATCGAACTGGCAAATATTAATGAGCGATTTAAAGGCAATTCGGCCATGGTCATCAAAGTTGCGCTTTGTCATTCAAACGGCCATACCATCGCCCGATTACATTCGCAAAAAAATGCACACACGATCAGCTACTTTAGGATATTTAAAGCGCTCAATTAACGGGCTGAAACGACTGTTTGGCTTATGAAGAAAACCCTCGAAATGCGCCTATTTATAGTTTCTATTTATAGTTTCAATCTAGAAGGGATAATTAAAGGTGAGATAAATGATCGATAATACTCTCGCGCAACTCTGTAACCTGCAACAGATCACGAGGGTAAGACAATTCAATCATCGGTACGCGGTTGGCCACATAAGTAGCAAACTTTGTGTGGCGCTCCATCACGCGCGAATCAAACAACTTAGCAGCAACTGTGTGGCGTACAAACTGCAACATGCCCTCGGTCTTCGACATTGGGCGGAATAAAATTGATTTGGCAGGCTTAGGGTTAATGCGCATCAAAAAATCCAAATTCGGTGAGCCAAGTTCAACACTGGGCGCAACGGAATTGGCCAATTTTAACTGCGGAAAATTACTGGATGCGCGCACCCCACTTCGCTCTTTGTCGTAAAGAATCGGTAAGATATCGTCCGAAATTTGTTGCCATGCTGCACCAGCCTCCCACGCTAAGGTTGATTTACCCGCACCTGATTCACCAATAAAGGCGACGACACCGGCACTCGTTACCACGGCACTTGCATGCAAACAATAGGTCTTAAGCCGTGACAAAATAACCATCATTGCTGGCCCCGTCACCAACTCCACATTTACCAAGTTGGCAAACCCTCCATCACGCGTTAAGTGAATGTGATTGTGATCGAAATCGACCTCACAAACAGTTTCGCCCTCTAACTCTATCCGGGCTAATTTTCGCCGACGTAAATAGGCAACTTCGCGCTCGCGATTGCCAAACGGGGCCGGCCCCTCATAGATGGGGCGCAACGGTTTCTCAAGCGGCTCACGATCAAAGTGTTCTTGAACGGCTAACGACGCTTCGGCGATCAGTTCTAGTGGCGCCTCGGAAATATGAAATGCTTTCAAAGTGGCACAAGGCGTTTGGAACAACACTTGTTCTCCGGCAAATCGATACAATTGGGCTTCAGACCAATCAAACGTGTTTTGTGTACTAACAATAATCATGAAAAGAATACCGACCAGCGGTCATTTACAACTGCAAAGTAACACATATTAAACCGGTTTTTATTAAGTAAATATTAGAAATCAATCAGTTAACTGTGTTTTAAATCATTAACTATATTTTCAATGAATTGATGCAAGACTTAGCATAGCTAATTGTCATACAATTTAACAGGACGTAAACCAATTACTTGAAATTGCTGATCGAAATTACCTTCGCAGCCTTTAAACCCATAGTTATGGCCCAAGTTATAACCAAAGCTATAGGCATAACTATGGCCAAACTTACATAGAAACCCATGCCCACTATCCTAGAACGCTATAATAAAATCAGTCGCTACCCTGGCGGAAGATTTGTATTCGCCAAGTTAGTCGGATTATCCGCACCGTTTTTCGCAAAAATCAAACCGCGCTTTATTGATTTGCGCCCTGCTTATTGTGAAACGCAAATAGACGACCGACGCGCAGTGCATAACCACATGGGCACAATAAATGCCGGAGCATTATGTTCGTTAGCCGAAATGACCGGTGGCCTAGCCCTAGACACCGTTGTGCCAAAGAACATGAGATGGATACCCAAATCGATGGAAGTCAAATATGTCAATAAAGCCACCGGCACAATCACAGCCATCAGTCAGTTCAACCCCGAAATAGTCATTGAAGGAGATGTTGTGATCCCAATTATCGTATCGAATAAAGAAAACAAAACGGTATTTAGCGCGGATATCACTTTTTATATTAGTAAGAAAAAAGCAGCCAAACGGTAACTGCAAGACGGCTTAACTGTGCCTTATTTTTTCCTAAAGCTACGCTTCATTGGCTGCAGATTTATTTCATCAGTGACGACATGGCGGCCTTGGCTCAAGGCATGAATGATGGCACAGGCGACATCGTCCGCCGTCAAGACAAACTCTTCTCCGTGTTGCGGTTCGAAATTAAGGTCCGTAAAAAATTCAGTGTCAACGGGGCCAGGATTAACTAGGTGGACTCGAATATTAGAGTTGGAACAATCAGCCCTTAGGCTTTGTGCCAAACCTCTCAGTGCAAATTTAGTTGCACAATAGACTGTAC
>CAZEXS010000028.1:0-39280 GCA_964516915.1 uncultured Gammaproteobacteria bacterium | reverse complement strand
TTTTCTTCAACGGAAGCGCTGCATAGAATGGGGCTATTTTTCGCTCGATTTCAACACCGTCAACCCACAGCGTGACATCTTGCTTCATGCTTAAAAAATTGAGTGTTCGCGAGACTATTCGATAGTCTTTCCCATTGTGTGAAAACTCAGCATTTGTCGTAAACCCAAAATATTGCGAATGACGATTAAATAGTTGTTCACCGTCCACGTAAATCCGGCGCTTAAGAATACAAAAATCGTGAATGAATACGATCTCTTGCTGGCCATGCTCAAACACAAGCTTTGATACGTGAAGGTCGTAACCAAAAATCTCCTTTAATGTGATCATAGTTCACTAATAATTGGAATGAGTTGGCGCCAAGTTACGAGCCCACAAATAACTCACAATAAGAATTTTCGACGCGTTTTTCATAGAGCCTCGATCAGCTCATAATTTTTATCCAAAGCACCTCGGTGAGCGTCAATAAAGGTCATACCTCTATGACCCATTTCATCACGCAAACTGGCATTTGACAATAAATCAGCAACAACTTTTATAAGTTCATCGCCGTCTTGCACCATTAGGCCAGCCCCTTCTTTTATAGTCCAACGACTGATATCAGGAAAATTAAACATATGCGGCCCAAACACAACGGGCACTCCCAGCGCACAAGGCTCTAAAATATTTTGCCCTCCGAGCGGCTCTAAACTTCCGCCGACAAAAGCCACGTCTGAACAAGCGTACATCAAGCTGAGTTCGCCCATTGTGTCACCCAAATACACATCAACATCAGGCGCCAGCTCTGGCGACCCATCTGTGCGGCGAACACAGACCAACTCCCTGCGCTGTACTTTACGAGCCATGTAATCAAAGCGCTCTGGGTGCCTCGGCACCAAAATCAACAACAAGCTGGGATAGCGCTTTTTAAGGACTTTGTAGGCCGACAAAATTATACTTTCTTCACCGTCTCGGGTACTACCAGCAATCCATATCAATCGATCTTGGCCAAGTTGGCGCCTAAGCACCTCAGCCGACTCGCGTAAACTTGGCGCAACACTGACGTCGAATTTAATGCTGCCAGTCTCGCGAATTTTATCTGGAGATACACCAAGCAACTCCAGATGTTTTCGATCAGCTTTACCCTGCACAGCAAGCACATCAATTTGCGCTAAAGTATCCTTAGTAAATTTAGGAAATTTCGCATAACCTCTATAAGAACGCTCTGAAAGCCTTACATTGGTGTAGACAAGCGTGGCACCGGATCGCTTTACGGCTGCAATCATGTTGGGCCATATCTCAGTTTCCATTATCAACACGGTTTTAGCACCAACAATTTTGACGAACCGTTGCATTGCCCAATTCAAGTCGTAAGGGAAATAGCAATGCGCTACTTTTCCCTTCAACATCATGTCAACCATCGCTGAACCAGTGGGCGTGGTAGTGGTCAATAATATTTTTATACCCGGATTTTCTCTAATTAAGCGCAGTATCAAAGGCGCGGCCGCCCTCGCTTCACCAACTGAAACAGCATGTACCCAAAGATCGTAAGGCGCACCAGCCTTGACGCTTTCATTGGTGGCGCCAAATCGTTCTGGCCATCTTGACCAATACGCTGAATTTCGAAAGCCGCGAATGCTCAAGCCAATTAGACCAAAGGGGATAGCAAGATTGAGCAATATGCGATACAGCCAAATCATCGACTCAAATCCACTCTTTAGCGCTGATAAAGTCTGAAAGCAGCCTTGCTTCGGCCGAGCCCTCTTTGGGGCTAACTTGGTACTGCCAGGCCGCCTGTGGAGGTAACGACATCAATATGGATTCAGTGCGGCCACCCGATTGCAAACCAAATAAGGTGCCACGATCACAAACCAAATTAAACTCTACGTAGCGCCCCCGGCGAACCAATTGCCATTCGCGTTCACTGGCCTGATATTCAGTGTCTTTACGCCGCTCTAATATCGGCTGATAAGCACTTAAATAATGGTCACCCACACTTTGCATAAATGCAAAACTATCGTCGAAGCCGAAATCATTAAGGTCGTCAAAAAACAAACCTCCGATGCCGCGTTGTTCATCACGATGAGGTAAATAGAAATATTCATCACACCACTTTTTGTATTTTGGATAAAGCTGATTTCCAAATGGCTCGCATGCTTGATTGGCAACCTTGTGCCAATGCTTGGCATCGTCTTCATATCCATAGTAGGGTGTCATATCGAAACCGCCACCAAACCACCACACGGGTGATTCAGTATCCGCACCAGCAATGAAAAACCGTACATTCATGTGCGAGGTAGGCGCATGTGGATTTCTAGGGTGAATGACCAAGGAAACACCCATTGCTTCAAACTTCATGCCAGCCAACTCTGGGCGTTTGTTAGTGGCGGCTGGTGGCAGCTTATCTCCCGACACGTGAGAAAAGTTAACGCCGCCTTTTTCAATCACCGAACCATCGCTTAAAACCCGCGTGCGCCCACCCCCACTGCCATTGGTGTGCTGCCAAGCATCTTCTACAAACTCAGCATCATCGTAGGCACTAAGCGCTGTGCATATTTTGTCCTGCAAAGAATGAAGGTAATTGACAACGCGTTCACGTTGATCTCGAACTTCTGCCATAGTGTTAAAGCCCTATCTTAGAGTGTGGCCGGTTGATGCGTGCCTTATGGTAGATGCTTGTGTCGCACCACCCACTGGATAATCAACGATATAGTCGCATTCTACCCCAAGATCATTGCGAAGCGTTGCCGCTGAAAGATGTTCTTTTTGACCGCTTCGATTTGCGCTAGTGGAGACAATCGGGTGCCCGTAATGGCCTAATAAGCGCAAGCAAAACTCATTATTAGGTATACGCATGGCGATAGTTTCATGTTTACCACGAATCATCTCTGACACATTTGGCAGACATGGTAACAACCAAGTATTGGGGCCTGGCCAGCTAGCCAGCACCTGATCAAGCAAGGCGATTTCATTCAAGTCGGCATAGCAGCGCACCTGATCTAAGTCTGCCGCAATTAAGATCACCCCTTGTTCCGCCTTTCGTTGCTTGATAGACAAAAGCTTTTGCACTGCCGATGTATAACGAGGGTCACAGCCCAAGCCAAAGCAGTATTCAGTAGGGTAAGCGATGACGCCCCCAGCACTAATCACCTTTGCTGCATTGACGACATGAGAGTCTAAGCTCGAATCAAGCATGGGTCAGCCGAGAAAATAAATATTATGAGTTAACCAATAACATCACCCAACGAGTTGAAACACAGTCTGTGTGTGATATCGCGAACTTTAGGCAGGATTGTACCGTAAAGCCGCTGTCAATTCGCTATTTGTGCCAGCAGTTAAGCCTTATATTAATCGTCAAGACTGATTCGAGTTGAAGAGCAGAATTGACGACCTAAAGTCGAAGGGCAGAGTTAAAGGCCAAATTTGACGGTTTCGATTTGCAAGTCTCGAATTGAGGCGTCGAGTTGCCAGCTTTAAGTGTCTCGAGGTTAACGCAACCTTACTGTCTAAGGAGCATTAACCGTCTCATCATAATCATAGCGAATGCGATTGACACCCGACATGGCTTGCGCGACCGGGTCAGGAACGCGTTGTTTAAGGTATTCAATCAAATCTCGTCTGTTTGTCGCGAAATCAGTGTCATATTGTTTGAAAATCTCCGACAACATTAAGCTATCTCCCTCAATCCTAACCGCCCGACTGTGCTGAAGAAAGCTGGTTTCTAGACTAGTGAGCAAGGCTTCATTGTTATCTCCATCAAATGCCTCTTTCGGCATATCTGCGCCACCTAAGGTACAGAAGAACAAGGCATAATGCACTCTTCGATCGTTGTACATTGGTCGAATAACGCCATGCATAATGTCTTCCAATGACAGTCTTTGCTCAGAGATCGTGATGATTTTTTGACGCCAACGACGTGCCGGCAAACCTCTGGCCCGAATTTTACTCGCTCGACCATTCGCCACCGCTTTCACAACGAACCTCAAAGTGGCTGCATTATAAAGATTAATCCAATAGGCTTTAGCCTCAGCTTGGGTCAGCTGTCGCGGCTCCATTATTTGTAAAAAATCTAGATACCGTTCTAACTTTGCATAGTCGGCCTCTGTCACTGCTTCGTAGTTGAAGCGAGCAATTCCACTTGGATGATCGGAAATCACATACTTGTTAAGAATTTCCGAAAAAGGCGAGTGATCTAAATCAATTAGACTGGAAGGCTCAAAGTCATTCCAAAACTCAATTTGCCGCGTTTCGACCGCGGCGGAAACCACAGCACTCGAAACTAGACATACTGCACAAACCAAACAATGCGCTATTTTTGCCTTGAGACTCAGATTTTTTTTTATAATTAGCATACTTTTAAACCCCATCCACACATATTCATTGCACGAGACTCACTACTCGACAAGGAACCAGATACCCTACAGTCACTGCATTCACAGAACTGTCTTAAAAACACTTAATCAAACGTTAAGTGCACTTTATAAACGGCCTGCTTTGAACGCAGGCTTCTTTAATCACAGAGTAAGTTTTAACAATAACAAAAGTCACCTAAAACCGAGTCAAATGGCCAAAAAAGCAAGAATAATCCAATTAAGGCACAAGTTTCGAAAACCGACCAAGGTTTACTCTTACTTTAAAGTCTGAATGTTAAGACTTGATTTGTCAAAAAATGCAAAAAATGCAAAATAATATAAAAAAAACAATGGCTTATTGGAATTACAATTATCGGCCAACCACTCAATCTTCACGTTGAGTTTACGACAAAATTTGACACACAACACATAGCTTTACAATTGACCAAGAGTTTTTTCTAGTTCGAAATTATAAAAATTAATTAAGGTCGGCAACCACCGAACCCGTGAACCCAAAGGGCTTACACAGCCATAGACTGATATAAAAGTTAAATTTAACGCCTTCGCCAAGAGTGAAACTTTTCTACCCATTTAAGCAAGCCATGAGGTTGGTTCTCTCGCTTCCAAACACCCGCTACGAATTTGTTTGCTTCAGCTAAACTCGGGTACAAATGGATGGTGCCAAGGATTTTATTCAGTCCTAAATTATGCTTCATGGCTAATACATACTCAGATATTAGATCTCCTGCATGATGCCCCACAATCGTCACACCTAGAATCTTGTCTTTACCGCGCGGCGTGATGACTTTTACAAAGCCGTGCGCCTCACCATCAGCAATTGCTCGATCAAGATCGTCTATCCCGTATTTGGTCACCTGATAGTCTAAATTTTGTTCCTGAGCCTCACTTTCGCTAAGACCAACCCGCGCCACTTCAGGCATAGTAAATGTTGCCCACGGAATCACTCGATAATCGACCTTAAACTTCCGCGCAAAGCCAAATAGAGCGTTCACCGTTGCATACCAGGCTTGATGTGAAGCGGTATGCGTAAATTGAAAAGGGCCAGTGACATCACCACAAGCAAAAATGTTGGGCACGGCTGTGCGTAAATAATCGTCTGTTTCAATGGTGCCATTTCGGCGTAATTTGATGCCCAGCTTAGCAAGGTCCATTTGGTCCGTATTGGGCTTACGCCCTACTGCAACCAAAACATCATCAAACGGTACTTCGACTAGCCCGCCAGAAGATTCACAATGCAATATTTTTTGCCCATCTTTAATTTCGAATTTGACCGCTTTATGATCGGTCAAAACATTAATTCCTTCGTTCTCAAATTTTTGCGTGATGTGTTCTGCCACGTCGCTGTCTTCACGCCCCATAAGCTGACCCATCATTTCCACCATGGTGACTTGCGCCCCGAGCTTTGAAAATGCCTGGCTCAGCTCACAACCAATTGGGCCGCCGCCGAGCACGACTAGACGCTGCGGCATCTCTTGCAACTCCCACACAGAATCGGAGGTTAGATAACCCACCGTATCCAAGCCTTCAATGGGCGGAACAAACGGGCGTGCACCGGTCGAAATAATTATGCTCTTAGTGGTAATTACGCGCTCACCTACCTTGACGGTATGCGGGTCAATAATCTCACCTTCTCCTTGCACACACTCTACGCCCAAACCGGTAAAACGTTCAACTGAGTCATGTGGCTCTATGGCTTTAATCACATCTTGCACCCGTTGCATCACTTTCTTGAAAACCGGTTTAACCTCTACCGCTTCGATGCCAAACTCATCAGCGCGATGCATATAATTTGCCACCTTGGCGGAGCGTAATAGCGCCTTGCTTGGCACACAACCGGTATTCAAACAGTCGCCGCCCATTTTGTCACGTTCAATCAATATGACTTTTGATTTCACCGCAGCCGCGATTAATGCGGATACTAAACCACCAGAACCTGCACCAATTACTACCAAGTTTGCTTCGTATTTAGCCATTTTTACCTCTAATTTATGCCACGTTCTTACGATTCTGAAGGAACCCAAGTGCTTTTTTTGCAATGATTGGAAAGATGCCTAACAGCACAAATGAACCGATCAATTTGGGGTTCGCTATGCCAGCTAAACTGTCTATTTGCGCGAGCTGTGTGCCCGCATTCACATACACGGCGGTACCCGCCAACATGCCAATTTGGCTCGCCCAATAAAACGTCCAGGCTTTCAATTTAGTTAGCGCTAACAAAGAATTAACGACCACAAATGGAAACAGCGGTACCAAGCGCATGCCAAACACATAAAATGCGCCGTCTTTTTCAATCCCCTGATTAACTGTTTCTAAACGATCACCGAATTTGGCTTCGATTGCATCATGAAACAGAAAGCGCGTAAATATAAATGCTAACGTCGCGCCAATTGAACTGGCAAAAGACACTAAAAAAATGCCTGTCCAAAATCCAAAAATTGCACCACCTGCCAGAGTGAGAATAGTCGCCGCAGGTAATGCCAGTGCAGCGAAAGCTACGTAAATAAGAAAAAACGCGCCTGCGACCAGTATTGGTTTATCTGAATACAGACCATCGAGTGCCTCTTTCTGACTCTTTAAATATTCAAGCGAAAAATATTGTTGTAAATCAAAAATAAAAAACGCGGCAATCAATGCGATAATAACGGCCCCAAGGGCTAATCTAGCTTTCATAATGGTTACTTTAAGTTTTTATGAAGGTCTCAACGCAAATCTGCCTTTGCCAAATTTGCGCCCTGAAACTTGTGTACTGAGTATTAGACCTAGCATACTAGGCTTTTCTTTCTTGTTGACCAATTAATCCATTTAAAATGATAGAAAACCTTGCCATAAAGCCACCGTGGCAATCAACCAAACTGGACCAGCTGCCGGAACTTAGGTCAGGCGGTATACACGTATGGTGCTTGCCTCTCACCTTAAATCGTCAACAGGAACAACAAGCCCGCACTTGGATCAGCCCACATCAACGCGACAAATATAATCGTCGACGCACCGTAGAACTTAAGAAATCCTACCTGGCAGGTCGTTATTATTTGCTATTACTGCTCGCTCATTACGCAAATTCACGCCCAGATCAAATTCAATTGAGCTATACCAGCCGCAACAAACCCTATTTAGAGGATGCCAATAGCACTCTTCATTTTAATTTTTCAGACACCATAGGCCAAGATGGAGCCACCGCCCTACTTGCCTTTAGCCGATCAGGTGAAGTCGGGGTGGACATAGAGTCGCTTACGCGCCGCAGCAAATTCAACGCAATTGTAGAAAAGCGTTTTACCAAATCTGAACAAAATCTGGTGATAGACGCAAATGGTAATGTTGATCCTGCACTATTCCTTCATTTGTGGACTCGAAAAGAAGCATCGGGCAAAGCCACTGGCCAAGGCATTAATTTTAAAATGAACCAACGCCAACTCATCTCAAACGGCCAACAGCCATGTAATGACTCAGAGCTGGACTATTCAGAACTGGACTATGTTGATGAAAACAAGCAGCCCTGGCACTTAACTCAATTGAGACTTAACGAAGAACATGTTGGTTGCATGGTCTATGCCGGTCATGCAAAGGCCACTGTTCAATACTTTAATAAAATTTGCTGAAATGCGTTTAACCGACTAAATCAATTAGTTAGCAACTATGCGATATTGATAAGCCTTACGCTAACAACCTTGGCAAATTTTCAGTCCTGTTCTAAAAAACCGATCGCATAGAGCACTATCAAGCCATAGTATTCGTGTAAGGCTTGGGTGGTCATAGATAAAGCATTCGCCGAAGGCAACCATTGCATTAATGAAGGCAAAGAAGCTCGCGTGACAATTAGATCCGCTGGCGCTGGAGTCAATTTCAAGTCACCACTTCTAAATAACTCAATATCGCTGAACAGTTTAAACGACCTGGGCATATGTATAGAGGACGTCACAAGCAAAGCCGTTTTAACCTGGTGCTGTGTGAGCAGGCCGGCTATGTTAGCCCGGTTTTGTTGAGTGGTGCGGCTTTTATCTTCTATTACGAGGTCGCTCTCATTAACACCCCAATCAATTAAAAGTTGGCGCGCATAAAAGGCTTCGCCCGGCAGCTCATAACCATTTTGATCACGCTGCTCAAACACATTGCCACCGGCAATGAAAATCTTGTCGGCTTTGCCAGCTTTATACAGCTCAGCAGCATACCAATACCGGTCGGAAGCTCTCGCCAACTGGCTTCGCGTGGTCGGTGGCAATGGCACTTTCAAACCGCCACCCAACACGATTATAGCGTCATGCTGCGTGATTTCAGCAATCGGCACCTGACGATACTGCTGCTCTAAGCCGCTCACCAACCATGTCGCAAAAACCGGATTGGTGCTGAGTATCAAAATCAACCAAAAAGCATGTTTACACGCATTGGCCAACGCGATACGCCGGGACCAAACAAAGAGTTTATTCATGACCGTCAACACCAACAACAAACCTGCCGGGTAAGCTAAGGCCGTCAGGGTTTTGGTCAAAACAATAGAATCAAACATGGTAATTAGATAGGCAAACCATCAAAAAATTGAAGTGATTATCATCAAAAACGAGCCTAACACACTCGGAATTAAACCCGCAGTTATTCTGGCAAGACTATTAACTGTTCACGGTACAAATGTTACGATTAACATCCACTTCATTAGCATTTATAACCGATGGACTTATTTAACTTTACCGACGGCCGTGAAGGCTATTACGGTGAGTACGGCGGCACATTTTTGCCCGAGATACTCCATAGCACAATTGAAGAGCTCAAAGCCGAGTTCCGAAAAGCCAAAGATGACCCAACATTTTGGCAAGAGTTCATCGAACTAATGCAGAGCTACTCAGGCCGCCCGACGCCTGTCACGCATCTGGCTAATCTATCCAAAAAACTGGGCGGAGCTCAAATTTATCTGAAGCGAGAAGATTTGAATCACACAGGCTCTCACAAAATCAACAATGTTATGGGCCAAGGCTTATTGGTTAAGCGCATGGGGAAAACACGCGTTATCGCTGAAACCGGCGCTGGCCAGCACGGCTACGCAACGGCCACAATGGCTGCCCGGTTTGGCTTTGACAGCAAAATATACATGGGCGCAGTTGATGTGGCTCGCCAACGGCCTAATGTTTTCTGGATGGAAAACATGGGCTCTGAGGTGGTGGCTGTCAAAGACGGTCAACAAACTCTTAAAGATGCCATCAACGAGTGCCTGCGTGATTGGGTGACCAATATGGACAACACTCATTACGTGCTCGGCACCGCTTGTGGACCACACCCGTTTCCTGAAATGGTGAGTTGGTTTCAATCTATCATCGGCCGTGAAGCGCGCGAACAAATGCTGACCACAGCCGGAAAATTACCGGATAAAATCTTTGCTTGCGTTGGCGGCGGTTCAAACGCAATTGGTTTGTTTCAAGGTTTTATGGACGATAAAGATACTCAGTTAATCGGGTGTGAAGCCGGCGGCTTTGGGCCTGGCAAGGGCAATCATGCGGCCCGTCTTGCCTATAAAGATGCATCAGTTGGCGTGGCACAAGGTATGAAGACCTATTTTCTACAAAACGACGATGGCAATATGCTGCACACACACTCGGTGGCGGCGGGCTTAGACTATATCGGCGTGAATCCGATACTGGTTCACTTATGGGATCAAAATCGTGTGCGCTTTGAAGCGGTCACCGATGCTCAGGTAACCGAAGCCTTAAAGTTGGCAATGCGAACCGAAGGCGTAATTCCGGCACTGGAAAGTTCGCACGGTTTTGCACAAGCGATTCTTGAAGCCGAACAGATGTCCAAAGACGATGTGATTCTAATCAATATGAGCGGGCGCGGCGATAAAGACATATTCACCATTGCGGATGCGCTCGGCGATGAGCATTGGAAAACGTTTATCAGACAAAAGGCGGACGAATATGGCCCAGAGTAACGCACTAAATACCTATATCGCCGAACAGAAAAACAAACTGGCTGGCAGCAATCGGCCCGCGTTAATCATGACGCACGTGGTTTGCGGTTATCCGTCGTTTGAAGACAATTGGAAAGAGCTTCAAATAATGCAAGAGTTTGGCGTTGACCTAGTTGAGCTGCAGTTTCCTTTTTCGGAGCCGTCCGCCGATGGCCCGCTGTTTGTAAAAGCCAACCAAGAGGCTATCGCAAACGGCGTGCATGTTCAGGATTGCTTTGACTTTATGACGAAGGTCACCAAAGAATTTTCCTTTAAGGTGGTGATGATGGGTTACTTCAACACCATTTTCAAAACCGGCCAACGTGAATTTTTAGAGCGCTTAAGTGCCGCTGGCGGTTGCGGATTTATCGTGCCTGACTTACCAGTCGAAGAAGGCGCTGAATTACACGAAATTGCCAAAGAGTTTGGGCTATCTCCGATAGTGTTAATGACTCCGACCAATAGCGATGAGCGGCTTGCCCAACTGGCCAACAGTGCCGACGGGTTTGTTTATACGGTCGCTAGAAAAGGCGTGACTGGTTCAGACACGAATATGAATCACGACCTCACCGAATTTATCCTACGTTGCAAAACACACACCAATATTCCACTTGCCGTGGGCTTTGGCGTGACGACTGCCGATGACGTTGAATTTATTGGGCGCAACGCTGACATTGCGGTAATCGGCACGGCCGCATTACGAGCCTGGGAAGCCGGTGGTGAGACAGAACTACGCGCGTTTTTCTCTCAATTGCTGCCAGCTTAAAAACCTAGCTCTTCAGCCCGTTGGCTGAAGAGCTAGAACTGCTACTCGCAAGCCGTCTTGGTTTTGTAAAACAGGAATGGATTCCCCAAAATAGTATCGATCTCTGCATTTATCGTTCTATCTACTCTTTATCGATCTATTCAAAATAGCGATAGCAAACAATAGAAATCCCAAAACACGCTCAATTTACGATTGTTTACCTTACTAATCGCATTCACATTTGACTAAATCGTATTAGTAACTAACAATCTAGTGACCAATTTTCGGAACAATCTCTAGTAATTACGCCAAACCTTTACAGTCAAACTGTTATTAATAACGAGTAAACAACCAGCGGAGCAACAATGGAAAGAAATAAATTTTTATGTGTGGGCTGGTTACCCATTTTACTGTGCTCTCTTTTACTTTTGCTCATTACCGCTAGCATGAAAGCACGAATCGTTGAAAATAAGGTCAAAGAATCGGCGATCAACGCACTGTCTGATGAGCAATTATCGTGGGCAGAAGTAGAAACCTACAATATGGGCCGCCAAGTCATTATCTCGGGAGCCGCGCCAAGCAATGACGAAATTGAACAAGCCTTGACAGTCGTTCGTCAGGCTCCTGGTGTATTGAATGCCAGCCACAATGGCGAAGCAATTGCACCGACTCCTTTAGAGGCTCCAACGTTAAAAATATCCATGGCGGACCAAAGCGTAGAGCTTGCAGGAACGTTGTCTAGCCAAAATAACATCGACTTGGTGATGGACCGAGCGAGACGTACATTTAGCAATATCAACATCAAAAACTCGATGAAGGTCGGTAAGAATATTGCCCCCCTAAGTAATGCTGATTTTATCTCAGCGCTGACACTTAACGGCGATGCACCAAGTCAAATCACCGTTGAATTAGACAAACAAAACCTGACCTTGAAAGGCGCCGTAGTTAAAAATTCAATTCGAGAGCAAATCGAGTCACGACTCAGCAAGACATTTAACGGCAACATTATCAATTCACTAACCGTATCACCCAAGCTTTGCAGCGATGTAGTAAACAAGGAACTGGCTGATGAGAAAATCAACTTTGAAAGCGGAAAAGCAACCATTTCGGCGAGCAGCTTCGCAGTTTTAGAAAGGGTTATTAAGGCGATAAAGAGATGTCCGAGTACCAAATATGAAGTGGCTGGGCATACTGATAATAGCGGGAACGCCGATTTTAACCTCAAGCTAAGTGAGCGCAGAGCTCAGGCTGTTACCGATTACTTATTAGAGCAAGGCCTAAACAGTGATCAGTTTAAAGCACAAGGTTATGGCCCTAACGTGCCGGTTGCTGACAATGAAAGCGCTGAAGGCAGAGCGCAAAACAGACGTATTGAATTTAAATTAGCTAACTAAGTTACGTACTTAGGGGAAACAGACAATGAAGCTATTATTACTTGAAATTTGGGTGTACTTACTTTTCGCTTTCTTACTCGGCATGTTTATTCAATGGTTCTTTTGCTGCAGGGGCAAGAAAACAGCCGACCAGACAAAACTTGAAGCGACGGTAACCAATACCGAAAGCATGCCAATTGCTGCAGCGGCATCAGCTACTACGGCGACAACCACAGCGACGCCAGCAGTTGCTAATATCGATGATAGCTGGAGGCCTAGCGGCTTTGATAGCGCCCCTGAGGACGCCGATGAGCTAAAGCGGATAAAAGGCATTGGTGCTGTCATTGAGGCAACCCTAAATGAACTAGGAATCTATAAGTTCGAACAGATTGCTGAGTGGAACAGTGACAATATCGCCTGGGTGGAAAATTCAATTGCCTTTCCTGGACGTATTCAGCGTGAGAATTGGTTATCACAAGCAAAGACATTATCTGAGGGCGGAACAACTGAGTTTGCCAAGCGTGTAGATACCGGCGAAATAGATTACAAAAGCTAGACTTCGACAAGTCAAGGATTTAATGAGCAGGGCCTTTGCAGACGCGCAAAGGCCCCAACAAACTTCAAACCCACCTATTCAGGGTTCAGTGCCAGCCAATTAGAACCAACAATATTCATGTAGGTCTATCCGAAATGTGGCTTGGCCGATCAAAGGATAGTCATTTGTCACTTCCACAAACGTTGCATAATATTAAGATTGTTTTTAAAAAACGCGCTTGATTCAAACTTAATATTTCGGTTAGACTAAAGTCTGAGCATTGAAGTTGCGTAGCAGCTGTGAACCCTACCCAACCCAATACCCAATCACGGTTTTTGCGTGGCTTCAATCGCTCAATACCTCTAGAAAATCCAAATCCCTTCTCTTTTTTTCATAAAATTCCAGCCGGTTTTATCCTTTAAAAACCTACGCTCGCGTTTAAAATAGCAATATTTTTACTGACTCAGAATCGCTTGTTTTCTGAAGGCCTTATATTACCAACAGAAAATTTTTGCTATAATCTTCATAATAAACATTACAATCAATAACTTACAAACCAACCAGATCAACTACAACCAAGTCACGGTTTCGAGCTAGTTAATTTGACGATCAAAGATTTCCTGAAAGCCTTCAACCATTGAAGTTATAGTGGCCGCAGCCTGCGACTGTTAACACTTATCATCCCTAACAAGTAAGTCGACACACGACATAGCAGCCACATCGAGATTTCATCGATGCAAACCATCAGACTTTAGTCTTATGGAAAATTATTCACTATATCCATTCGGGTTATTTTTCTGCCAATTCCATTGGTCTCGCATAATATCAGCCAAACCGCGCTTCGCCACCCAACCAATCTCTTGTTGGCTCAAATCACAATTAGCGAAACTCGTTGCAATATCACCTGGCCGACGAGCTTCAATCGAATACGGGATAGATTTACCGCTGGCGTCTTCGAAGGCTTTTACCATCTCAAGTACTGAGTAGCCCTCACCCGTGCCAATATTATAAGCCAGGCAACCTTGATCACGTTTAAAGTGCTCAACAGCGTTAATATGCGCTTCGGCAAGATCCACAACATGAATATAGTCCCGTACCCCAGTACCATCTGGCGTGTCATAATCATTGCCCCAAACATTGAGACAATCTAAGCGCCCTACGGCAACTTGAGCAATATACGGCAATAGATTGTTAGGTATGCCATTTGGATCTTCACCAATCAAACCTGATTCATGTGCACCGACAGGGTTGAAATAACGCAGTAAGGTAAACACCCAATCGGAATTAGCGTATGCCAAATCTCTAAGTATTGTTTCAATGATCAGCTTCGATTGGCCATATGGATTCGTTGCGCTTAAGTCGAAATTCTCATAAATCGGCACGCTTTTTGGGTCTCCATAGACAGTCGACGATGAGCTGAACACCAGCTTTCGGCAATTATATTTATCCATAGTCTTAAGCAGTGCAATCGTACCTTCCACATTATTGCTGTAATACCTCATGGGCTTTTCAACTGACTCACCCACCGCCTTGAGCCCAGCAAAATGAATAACCGAATCAAACTCGTATTTTTCAAACAACGCAGACAAGGCAGACGAGTCACGAATATCAGCCTTTATGAACTCAGGCTTCTTACCACAAATTGTTTCTATTCTATCCAGCACCAACTCATTACTGTTGTCCAAGTTATCGATGATGACCGGTTGATAGCCCTTTTCTATCAATCGCACTACCGTATGGCTGCCAATGAACCCACAACCGCCGGTGACTAAAATATTTTTCATCAGTAAATTTCCCGTGATTTTCAAAAAAAACGCACATTGACTGCTTATTAACCAGACGAACGTTACGATTTTTGTAGTACGTTGCAATGAACGCGTTGCACATCTAGATATAGTACTATATCTTTCGCAAACATAACGGCGCGGAATATTGCATTTCAGCCAAAGCCACCGCCCGATAAATCGATAGCTCGCGGATAAACTCTAAATTTTGTGCCCAAATATTAGAATGACGCAAAACAATAAGGCTCATAGAGCTGATATTTACAAAAATTGGGCTATCTAGACTAGTTATGGTTCCACTGCTGCAAGATCGGCCTAAACTCATTATAGCCATGGTGCTTGCCAACATCGCCTTGTCGTGTTGCAGCCTTTTGCTCGACTCTGTGGTTAATAATGACGGCATCACTTACCTTGCCATGGCCGAGTTGTACCTTGAAGGTGACTGGCAAACGCCACAGTCGTACTATAGTTGGCCATTTTACCCATTGATGATTGCCTTGCTTTCAAAAGCTTTTTTTATCAATGTTACGTTGGCCGCACACTTACTCAATACCTTGCTGGCGATATCTCTAACGCTGGCGTTTGTAAGCATTGTTAGCGAGTTATCCAATAATCACTTTCGCACGGTTATCATTGCTGCTTTGGTGATATTACTATTCCCAAGCATCACTAAATATCGCGCTTATATAATTCGTGACTTTGGCTACTTGAGCTTTTACCTATGGTCTATCTACTTTATCTTTAGGTTTTGTTCGACACTCGAAAAGAAGCACTTAATAGGTTGGCTTTCAGCAACGGCGCTTAGCTGCTTATTTAGATTCGAAGGCATCATTTTGATGCTTGTTGCGCCCTATTTCTTATTTGTATTCTCCACTAACCGATTTCAACATCGCAAAAAAGTTGTTGCCTGTCTTTCGATCGCCATCCTAATTATCTGCGCGATTGTTATCCGCTGGTATTTACAAGATAAGTATGAATCCAGCGTGACTCTCGCGAAAATGGCGGGGCAAGATATAAACAACGTTTTCGACCTTTTAATTAGCAACTTAAAGCCCCAGCTTGAAAACGCCTCAAACGGCTTAATCGCCTATATAACGCCGGTATTTAATAATATCGCAAATGTATCTTCCGACTTATTGCGCCGCATGGCGGGCATTTACTTAATTGTGTGTGTCATTGCGTATTTCAAAGGTTTTGCCCTAAGTAATATTTTGGTAAAACGTATTTGGCTAGTCTTTTTGGCGACAAACCTTATTTTGCTGATGGGGTTTAGCATCACAAATAACATTTCGGTAAGTCGATACACACTTGCAACCAGCCTGACACTGCTTATTCTAGCGCCATTCGCTCTTAACTATTGGATCGAAAAATTATCGGAATACGCCAAAGACCAACGACTGGCGGTGTATGGCACGATCCTGCTGCTTGCCGTGATATCAATTAAAGAACTTGATGTTCGCACCAATAAACACCACCTCGCTGAAGCAGGGCGTTGGCTGAGTAATGAAATCGAAGCGGGCGGTACCTTATACAGCAATGAACGATTGATAGTTCACTATGCCAAGCTCGGGGCTAAAAGCAATTTTGTTGATTTATTTACTAACGACAGAATGCTGGAACACTTAACCAAGAATGAAATTTCTCAATACGACTTCATCGCTTTGTCTATCACACACAAAAACAACGAAGAGTTGGAGTTCAGTAAGATATTGGTCGGAATGTTTGGCGAACCTATTAAG
Organism: uncultured Gammaproteobacteria bacterium; assembly: GCA_964516915.1. Taxonomy (GTDB): domain Bacteria; phylum Pseudomonadota; class Gammaproteobacteria; order Arenicellales; family Arenicellaceae; genus Arenicella. The sequence continues at coordinate 22,822 of CAZEXS010000028.1, read as the reverse complement.
CTTGTCGCCGGAGAGAACCGAAGAGCGGTGATGATTTTCTCCAGCGCCCCGAAGCGGCCAGGCATCGTCTCGGCACGTTAGATTTATGACAAATAAACCCGCTAACAATTCTCGCAGGAAGTTTATCAGGACGGCCGCATTAGGTGCCGGCATTGCTGGGGCGGCTGGCATTGGCTACAGTTTAAAACGCGGGATTCGTTACCCTACATTAGGCCTAGAGCCCGCACATCTGCCAACCCAGTTTCGCTTTTCGGGAGGGCTTATTGAGCTTATTAGTGGTGACGTTATTCAACTCACTGCCCAAGCTGGTATTGACATGGCTTTGCGAGCCTTTTCGCCCCAACCTTCGTTGTTATTGCGCAGCAACAAAACCCGTAATATAAAACTAACGCTCAACAACGTATCTCCCGATGCGGAAATAGTTTCTTCGCACGCAGAAGCCACATTGAGAGAATCCATTGATGGCATTGACCGAGAAATTCAACTTAAGGTACCAGCCAACCAAGATGTAAGCATAGACTGGAAATTGCCCTACTCAAACGATTTCACCTTTGCATCCATAGGTGATTCGGGCGGTGATCGCGAACTTGCTTGGTGTATCGAGCGCGCACATCAACTCGGCGCAAAGTTTCTCTTGCACCTCGGCGACTTTAACTATCAGCCAGGCGACTACGACAGATCAATTGAACTTTTCAAAAGCAGCCCAATTCCTTGTTTTATAAGCATAGGCAACCATGATTTTCACGATAGCGGCCTAATTTATCCGCAATTTCTAAGGCAACTAGGCCCATTGAATCATGCGTTTACCATCGGTAAAACACGCTTTGTGAACATAGATACTGCCGCCAGTATGTTTCCTTACTCTTCGGGTAAGCGAGGCCATTTATTGAATTCACTTTCCCAAAACAATGAGCAAGTGATCGAGACAGTCTCTTTTACCCACCGCCCGCTGCATGACCCTCTGGAGGGCAGCACTCATGATATCGGCAACGAGGGAGAAAGAGACTGGTTAATTGCCGCCCTCAACAAAATTAATTCGAAAACTCTACTCAGCGGGCATATTCATATTTACGATCGCACCACATTCATGGGAATAGACAATATTATCGCTGGCCAGGGTCTTGGCCATCAAGATATCCTAACTCGATCTGATTATTCCAAAATAGTATTGGGTGAGGTAGCAAAAGACGGCAAGGTGAGCTTCAGGCCCGAGCCACTCAGCATGCCAATGGAAATGCATTGCCACCCTCGTAGTGATTCGGCAAAAGAGAGCTTGCTGAAACATTCAGATTTACCGGAAAGCCGGGCTTTGTTGAACAACATAGAGCAAGCTTGCAAGCCAAATGGAAAGGCAACCTGAGCTGATAGCTAACTTCTTGACATTCACCAAAAATCAGCTCAACGCCTTGCACACACAGCATCAAGTAAGATGCAGAAAATTTAACGGGCTTAAACTATCATGACCTACATACTCAATATGACCGAGCAATTTACCTGCTCTCGATCAGCCGCCGATGCATTCGATTACATTACCGATTTCTCTCGAATCCAAGAGTGGGATCACACCATAAAGTCATCTAAAAAAACCTCGCCCGGCACAATTGGAGTGGGTACTCAGTTTGAGGTTATTTACTCAATGGGGCTTAAAAACATACCCATTAATTACGAAATCATAGAATTTCAGCCAAGCAATAAAGCGATATTACGCGGAGAAGCCAGCAACTTTATCGCAACCGATACGGTGACAATTAAGGAAGAGAACGGTACTTGCCACGTCGATTGGCAAGCTGAGATTGAATTCAGTGGTGCGGCAGCTAAAGTGATGCCTTTGATTAAAAACAAAGTACTGAAGGCTGGCAAGCAAACCATCAAAGATCTAGCCATCGCATTAAAAGACGACTATCAAGCACCGGCATTGAGTAGCTTTAAAGCGCTTGCCGACAAGTTAGTATTCCCCGGTTTAGCGGGCTTTACCAAGCTTGGCTATACTGTGGGCACCCGAAGCTGGAACCCGGTAACAAACAGCGTTAAGGGCAAGCATATGGTGATTAGCGGCGCGACATCAGGGCTTGGCCTAGCCAGCGCATATGAGCTGGCGCATCGTGGCGCGTCTCTGACCCTGGTTGCTCGCAATGCGCGTAAAGCTGAGGTAGTCGCAAAAGAGATCACGGCAGCAACTGGCAACAGCCATATTGCCATAGAGATAGCCGACATGTCTGAAGTGTCCCAGGTAGTTGAGCTTTCCGAACGTTTACTGAAAACTAAGCGCCCAATTGATGTATTGATCAATAATGCAGGTGCTCTATTGAACCCGCGGCGAGAAAACTCAGAAGGGCTTGAGGCATCATTCGCTCTATTGCTACTCGGCCCCGTTATCTTGACTGAAAAATTGAAGCCCCTGCTTGGTAAAGCCGCCAGCCCAGAATCACCGGCTCGCGTAATCAATGTCTCTTCTGGAGGCATGTATGCTAAGCGCATATCAACGACGAACTTAGAGTCGTCTAAAGGTGAATATTCTGGCGCCGATGCCTATGCCAGATCAAAGCGAGGGCTGGTCATGTCAGCCGAATACTGGGCAGAAAGCTGGAAGGACGACAATATTGTTGTTCAGAGTATGCATCCAGGCTGGGCAAAAACGCCGGGCGTTGAAGACAGTTTGCCAGAGTTTAATAAAATAATGCAGCATGTGTTAAGATCTGCTGAACAAGGAGCCGACACTATCATCTGGTTGGCGTGCGCGAGCGAAGCTGTTAAATCGTCAGGGCTATTCTGGCTAGACCGCGAACCACACACAACGCACCTGAGTAACAAAACTCGCGAAAATAGCCAACAACGGCAAGCCTTGTTTGATGCGCTGCGTGAATACGCCCTGCGCTATGATGTGACTCTCGAGGTCGGTACCTAAACCAACCTAGAATTTTTAAGGAAGAGAGCAACTTAAAAACACCGGAGGCAAGTGTGCAAAAAAAACGAATCATCAGCCCATTTACACAGGCGTATGAGCAATTGCCTAAATCACTGCCGATTTTTCCGCTTGCCAATGCCTTATTAACACCCGATGCGCGATTGCCTCTCAATATTTTTGAACCTCGTTATTTAAATATGATCGCCGATGCACTGCGCGGCGATCGCTTAATCGGCATGGTTCAGCCCAAACCAGAGCCAACCACAATTCGAGATGCCAGTGCTCCGACCATATATGAGATAGGCTGTGCGGGCCGTATCACCGATTACGCAGAAACAGATGATGGCCGAATTGAAATCATCTTGTCTGGCCTATGCCGCTTTGCAATTCGAAGCGAGCTTACCAGCAAGCGAGGATATCGAGTTATCGAAGCAGATTGGTCGGCATTCGCCGCCGACTATGATGAAATCGAAGAACCCAGTGCTGATATTTACGATGCGTTCATTAATGCTCTACGGCATTTCCTAGAAAGCAATGACATGCCAGCCGATTGGGATCTATTTAAAAAACTGAGCACTTCAAGCCTGGTCAGCAGCTTGGTGAACGTCATACCCATCGAGACCAGTGAGCGGCAAATACTGCTCGAGGCAGACACTCTTGAAAGTCGGATTAGAGCCTTCACCGCGATTCTGGCTGGTACGGTATCGACGTCGCAGACTCGGCATTAATACCCAATTCTGCGTTTAAAGCGCTGTTACGTAAGTTGTTACTAAGTCATTACTAAGATGAACTTATAACTTCAAAGTGACGTGGCTGCTGTAGTTCCGATTTAAGATCTAGCTGTTCTACTTCATCGATCACGACTTTAAGCACAACAAAATTTTCCCCTGGCTCAACTAAGTTCGTCGGCTGATCTTCAATAGCATCGAAAAACGACAGCCTTGCTCGGTCAGACAAATTTTTCCAAACATGAAGCCTGGTAGACTGATCGGCAGACTCAATGGTTAAACAGTCCATCATCCCACTGAAACGAAATTGCTCTCGTACCGTTGTGAAATACCAAACGACCTGAACACACGACTTATCTTTATGTTGCGCCACCTTGTCACTTCGCAAATCGGTCGCCATCAACATAGCACTGCTGTCATCGGTAAATCCACGGCATACCATGGTCCGAACGCTTGGCTTGCCGCAGCCATCTAGAGTGGCAAGCTGAACAAAACTTGCTGTATTAGCATCGTCCGCTTTATTTAAGGCACTGTCGACGGCTAAACGCCAAACGGGGTACTGACTCATTTCAGCTGTTCTCTCGTTAATCAATTCTTCTTCAATCAACTCTTCATTAACCACTAGGCAATGACGATAATCAAGATTGGTCGCGCCATTTACGATAACGCTTTACTTGACGCATAACTTTGATACGGTCTCGCGCAATCGCGAGTATCGCACTGGCCTTTGGCTTGCAGGGTTTACCACTTGATAACCGTTCCAATTGGTATTTAGTCAATGCCATATTGGCTAACGCAGAGAGTGTCCGGTTTTTCCAGGTGACCTTCGGTAGATGCACCGTCAGCGCTTGATTCGCCAACCAATGATTTGGCAAATTTGGATGATACGCTAATGCCGTAGCGATACCCAACATATCAACCGCTGGCAAACCACCATCAGGTTCAAGAGCATCTTGCGCCACCTGTCGACGCACAATACCTCCTGTCACCATAATTGGCACAGACGCGACGGCGGCAATTTCACGTGCGAAGCCAATAAAGTAGGCTTCTCGAGCGCCGGTACTGGTCTCCGATGGATTTCCTTGCATTGCAGGGCTTTCGTAAGACCCGCCCGAAAGCTCAATTAAATCCAAGCCTAAATCATTCAGTTGAGAAACCACCCATTTGGCGTCATCCTCATCAAAGCCACCTTTTTGAAAATCCGCGGAATTAAGTTTCACACTCAAGCAAAATTCAGGCGCCACCGCCGCTCTGACTCGTTTTACAGTTTCGAACAATATACGTGCACGATTGTCCAGTGAGCCACCCCATTCATCGGTTCTTTGATTAACCAACGGCGATAGGAACTGACTGATAAGATACCCGTGCGCTGCATGTATCTGCACACCGGTAAAACCAGCTTGCTCAGCGAGTTGGGCACTGTTCACGAAACGCTGAATAATTTCTTCGATCTCGTCCACCCGTAAGGCTCGTGGCTGAGCAAACATTTTTGAAAAGCTACCTAAATCCAAGGCCACGTCAGAAGGCGACAAAGCTTGTTCTTCTAGGTTGGCATAGACTTGCCGCCCCGGATGGCTTAATTGCAACCAACAATGTGCGCCATTAGCCGTTCCGGCCGATGCCCAGTGCCGAAATCGATCAAGATCATCATCATCTTGAAGCACCACACCTCCAGCCCCGGTCAGTGCGTCGGGCGCAATCATTACGTTTCCACTGAGAATTAACCCGGCACCGCCCTCGGCCCATTGCTTATACAGCGTTTGCAGTTTTCGCCCTGGCAATTGACCGTATTCGGCCATATTCTCTTCCATTGCCGCCTTACAAATACGGTTTTTGATAACCGCGCCATTGGGTAAATTTAACTCGCTGAAGAGTTTAGAATCGCTCATACGGATAATCTCTGGTAGCCTAAAATTAGTCACTGTCGCCATTAAAAGTGAACGACCTGTATAGTTAATACGATACAATAAAAACGTCCTATTAAAAAAACAATCTATCCCTCGGAGATTACCGAAATGAGTATTAACAAAGTAATCAAGCAAATTATCGTGCTTAGCAGTGTAATTTTGGTCGCCCTACATGCCCAAATGGCGTATTCGATGGAGCAAAAAGCCGTGCTTGTCACAGGGGCGAGCTCTGGACTTGGCGCCAAGATGACCGAAGTGCTCAGCAGTAATGGTTTCTTTGTTTACGCCACAGCACGCAAAGAAGAGGATTTGAAACGCCTGAACGCGATGAAAAATGTCGAAGCGGTTAAGCTCGATGTATTAGACCAAAACCAAATCGACGATGCGGTCACACAAGTCAGCAAGGGTGGTCGCGGCTTATACGGGCTAATTAATAATGCCGGCGTAGCGGTATTCGGGCCGATGCTCGAAACCCCAGTAGCGCAACTGGAGTATCAACTAAATGTAAATGTGTTGGGCCCGTATCGAGTCTTTCAAGCGTTTGCGCCTATGATCATTGAAAGCAAAGGGCGCATCGCAACGACTGGATCAATCGCCGGCACCATAGCAAGCCCCATCTACGGGCATTATGCAATGAGCAAACACGCAATCGAAGCATTCACCGACAGTTTAGCCGCGGAGATGCAGCGTTTTGGTGTGCATGTCAGCGTTATCGAGCCCGGAAATTACGCATCCAATATTGGCATGACGGCTAAGAAAAGACTACTGGACGATGGCTATTGGAGTACCGATTCTGATTACGCTAAAGAGCGCCAAGCCACACTTGCCGGCCTTGACAAAGTACTGGATGGCCCCGACCCGTTGCCAGTCGCACAGGCCGCATTGGATATAATGAAAAGCGCGCAACCCAAACGACGTTACATGGTTGTGGCCACTGAACGACAAGCGCAGATAACCTTGCGATCAAATATCCGCCGGCTGCTTGAACAAAACCAAGATCAAACGTTTGAGTACGACACTGATGAACTGCTCAATATCGTTAACGAAGAAATAGAGAAACTAAATAAATCAGCGAACTAGGCGAAACATACCTCGTATTTAATGTCGAGCTAAAGCTGGCCTTGCCAAAACGACTGTTGTAGCGACAAGTTACTTTTATGAGTGAATTTGCAAACTATCTACATGAAGTATTTGAGGATTTCGGGGCCATACAAACGAGAAAAATGTTTGGTGGCCACGGGGTATACCATCAAGGGCTTATGTTTGGGCTGGTGGCCGATGACGAACTGTATTTAAAGGTTGACCAAGATAACCTGAAGCACTTTGAGGCGGTCGACCTACAAGCGTTTGAGTACATTAAAAATGGCAAACCTTACAAGATGTCATACTATCAAGCACCGGAAAGCATCTTCGATGAGCCGCAAGAAGCCTTAAAATGGGCGCAATTAGCTCACGATGCAGCAATACGGGCCGCCGCGAAAAAGAATAAACGCTAGCTCTAATCCACTAAACGAGTATCGGAACTAGCGCCAACGCTCCAGGTACCATTGCGAAGGCCTTAATCAAACCACTATCGCTCACTCTTTGGTTTTTAGCTTATCCTGCGTGCGTAATTCAAAATCGCTGGCGTCATGCCGTTCAGCTAATTGCTGATCCAGATCACCCCAAACGCGATTCACCATTTTGCCTCGCTGAACGGCTGGCCGTTGCTCGATTTCACTGGCCCACCTCATGACATGCGTATATTCATCAGCAGACAAAAACTCAGCGGCACTGTAAACAACGTTCTGTACTAAAGCGCCGTACCACGGCCATATCGCCATGTCGGCTATGGTGTATTCACTACCAGCAATAAATTGATTATCCGCCAACTGCTTATCCAGCACATCAAGTTGGCGCTTCACTTCCATGGTAAAACGATCAATACAGTATTCAATTTTCATCGGAGCATAAGCGTAAAAATGACCAAAGCCACCCCCTAAATAGGGAGCGCTGCCCATTTGCCAAAACAACCAATTTAACGTCTCTACTCGTGCGGCGGCTTGTTTCGGTAAAAAAGCCTCGAACTTTTCAGCGAGATGTAACAAAATTGAACCTGATTCAAACACCCTAATTGGTTCGTCGTTACTTCGGTCTACGAGTGCCGGAATTTTTGAGTTAGGATTAACACCAACAAACCCACTACCAAACTGATCACCTTCGCTAATATTGATTAAATATGCGTCGTATTCAGCACCATCAAAACCGGCGGCTAACAACTCCTCAAACATTATCGTAACTTTTACACCGTTGGGCGTTGCTAACGAATACAGCTGAAAGGGATGCTTGCCAACCGGCAACTCCTTTTCCATAGTTGCGCCAGCAACAGGTCGGTTAATTTTTGCGAATCTACCGCCACTCTCGGCTTGCCACTTCCAAACTTTCGGTACTTCATAGCCCGCAGGCAAATTGTTATTAGTCATAATATGTCTGTAGATGATGTTTATTTATTAGCTCATTAATCTGGCCAATTTGTTCCATTTAATACAAAGCTGTTCCATTTAATACAAAGCTGTTCCATTTAATACAACGTTGTTACATTTAAACAAGGCCAAACCTATCGAAGTATTAAGACCAGATGTTCAGCCTCTATCTTTCGCCATGCAGAAATATAATGCGCCGAGGTTATTTTGCGCGCAATGAAAAACAGCGCTTAAGCAATTATCTCTTCAAATAAAGAGTAGTAGATATGCTCACTGTAGCCTTCACGAACGTGTACAGTCTTATTCGGTAGAGGCTTGAAAATCTCATCAACGCCTGCCCGAGTGATGCGTTTATCTTCCGTGCCATACCATATGTCGACGGGAACCGTTATTTTGCTTAGATCAAGATTAAGCGGGGTCATACAATAAACCATTTCGTTCAGTATCCCATCTAAGCTCTGCCTTGCGCCCTCTTTAAACACATCAGTCAGTAACTGCACAATTCCGTCTTGTTCAAACTGCTCTTTTTCTGCGCTGCCAACACTTTCAGAGAGTATTGAGGGGTAGTGAACGTCTAAGTTCAATGTCACCGCCTTTAACCAAAGTGTATAAATTTCCTTGGCGAATTGAGGCGAGACCTTAACGTATTTGGCCGCCGGCGCAAGAATCTCTGTCAAGTATTCGGCATGACTGTCATCGTTGAGGTAAACCGGTGAGGTTAGAATCAAACGCTCTAAACGTTGGTCGGCTTGCGCTGCGTAGGCCACGGCCATTTGACAAGCGATAATACTGCCGAGCACATCGTAGGTTTCAATCCCGAGCAAATCAATAAACTCTGCGAGCTGATCGTTCCATTGCTCTGGATGCCCTTCGATGAACTGAGTTTTACCCAAACCTGGCCGGTCTGGCACAATTAGACGACGATTATGGCGCTCACATATTTCTTGATAAGCAGGCGGGATTGCCAGCCTAGAGCCAAAACCGCTGTGGAAGACGATCAATGGCCGACCGCTTGCCGGCCCATAATCACAATAAGCAATTTCATGGCCCGAAGATAAGCGTACCACTTTATTTTTCACGCTGTGTTCGCGAAGCTCAACCGTGGTGATGTCAGAGTCAAAATAAGAGTCCAAGACCTGTGACTCATGAGTCAATGTCAGACTAATTAATGCGCCTTGAGAATTAGTTTCGGTCTTACGAAACACCGCTTTTAAATGACTGCGGACGGTGTTTTCAGTAACAAAAGATGAGGTTGCTATCTCTTTAATATTGTCACCGTGAATCAGCCGAACTATTACATTTTGTTCTTTCTCGGTCAGACCATACTGAGCCACAAACTCGGGGTTTAGACTGATGTATTCATCCGCCGAGTTTAATACCATCAAAATGTGAAACCGAGTAGGCTCATGAGACCCATTGACATGACTGTGAATGGTTCGAATATACAAGCGTCCACCATCTTTATCATAAAAATCCAATGCGTACATCGCATTAAGATGGTTGCTGGTCTGTGAGTCTGGCGCACTTCTAATTTGTGTTACCAGCTCGGGCTTTAGGCCGTTGCCATGGATCGGCTCTCGGACAAAACTAAACAGGTCAGACGCGATTTTATTATGATAAAGAGGCTGAAGATTCTCATCCATAATAATCATCTTAAAACGGCTTTTATCCAACAGCGTATTAAACGCATTAATCGCCGCGTTACCTTGGCTCAATCGCGACAGAATTTGCTCACCGGCTTCGAGATCCAATAGATTAAGCGGGTCATCGATGGCATCAGATTGACTCAAATACTGCTGCATCATCTCGACAATATAGTCGTCGTGCCACCGATCAGGTTTGCCAATAATGCGATAGATAAGGCTGCTTAGATTCGAATCGCTCATTAATATAGATGAGCACTTAGGCTCTAATCCTTAGGCCGAAAGTCACTGGGCCTAAAATACGTTGAAGTTAATATGACGCTCAGCAATCGTGCTGACTTAAGGTAGTCACATGGGCAGGGATAGAACCTGAAAATTGAGTCAAAATAATAATAGATGGCTCGGCTCTCGAATGCAAATTCAGGACAAGCGTAAAGAAACAGCAAAGGTGCAGTCGTGGCCGATGGTCAACGTCTCGATAAAAAAGTCTCGAAAAACTAAACGCCACTCAACGATGGGTTATTCAAATAGAGAGCAATCAGCTAGAGACCAGTTGACTTGAGTTCAATCAACTTGTATTCAATCAACTACAGGCCAATCTCTGTCAATTCTTGCACGATACGTTGACCGATTAGCACCGAATTTTCAACGTTCGAGGGTGCTAATTTGTTTTGATTAAACTGAACGGCAAGCGTTGATAAACTCGACAAAAATTCAGCAATGCTGACGCGTTCTTGATCAAACAAAGGTTGGGATTGTTGATAGACAGCCTCTAGGTCGGCTCGATAACGCATGAGTCGATAGTCATCTGGGGATTGCTCTAAGGCACCAGTCGTAGGCTTGGCGTAGTCGGCAATCAAAGGAAGCATTCCTTGCACCATTGGCACAATGCGTCGTCGCAAGCGCCTAGCTCGAAAGTTTCGAACTAATTCTGATTTATGCAAATTGAGGGCGGCGAGTGCTAAACCAAACAAGACTATGGCCGAAACAAAACTCACCCAAAAGTTAACTGACATCGTAAAATTGGAACCCAATTTGGCGAAGTGGACGCTTCGCTACATTAACTCTAGCCAGCAAAGCGAATAAGCTTTGAATTTACCGGCTGCTGAAGCATATTATACAAAGATTACCGAACAACTTACATCGACCTTGCTAAACAGGTGCACCAATGTACATTGACTTTGACCCACTCAGCCCCAACCAGCGCTATCACTTGCTAACCCAAACCATCATCCCTAGGCCAATTGCTTGGGTTTTATCTGAAAACGACGATGCATCATTAAACCTAGCACCATTTTCATTTTTTAATGCTATGTGCTCTGACCCGGCCTTATTGGTCATGTCAATCGGCAAGAAACCCAATGGCGAACGAAAAGACACCGCCAAAAATATTTTTAGCGGCCGCGAATTCGTAGTGCACATTGCGAATGTCTCAATGGCTGCGGCCGTGACCACCACCTCAACGACGCATGAGTATGGAGTCTCAGAACTGGACGATGTGGATCTAGCGCTTACTGAGTTTGAAGGCGGCAATATGCCCAGGCTTGAAAATTGCGACATCGCCTACCGTTGCACCCTCTATGAACATCATCTGGTTGGGCCCAATGAACAAGCGTTCATTTACGCGCAAGCGCATTCCGTATATTTAAGTGATAGTGTTGCCACCCAAAACGACCGCCGTATATCCGTCGATGCAAGCAAGGTAAACCCACTTAGCCGATTGGGCGGCTCTGACTTTGCTGATTTTGGCAATAGCTTTACCATAAAGCGCCCAAAATAAGCTCAGAAACTCACTCTCTTACGCACGCTATTGATAGGTGTGGGAGGTGAAAGGTGAGAGCTGAGAACTGAGAGCCGATAAGCGCCACTCAGACTTACAAATCTCCGTCTATTAGCGATACTGGAGGGTACAGCACCCGTGCTTTTTGTAAGGCATCTATTGCCTTGACGATGTCTTGGGTTTTGGCGCGTTTTGCTAGTTTGACAACCACATCGGCATCCGGGTTCTCGGCCATGAGCCTAGTGGTAATTGGCTGAATAGCGCGCACATCAACTGGCCTATTTTGAATTCGTATATGACCACTCTCCAATACTTGGAGAACAATTGATGGGTGAGTTTTCTGGTTAGCCGTGCTCAATGGTTTGTTAATTGGTATACCTTGTTCCTTCACAAAGCTTGCCGTGACGATGAAAAATATCAACAGTATAAAGACAACGTCCAACAGCGGTGCTAAATCGACCTCTTCAGTTAAATATTCGTATTTGGTGGCTTTGGCTAACATTTTGTCTCCCAGTTAATTTAATTGCGAAGTAATGGCTAACCTTTAAACTAACAATACTATTAGGTTCATGGAAATGACGTACGCTAGCGTATAAGTCCGCAACACATGTATCATTACCGCATTCAGCGACAGCAGCCCCAACTGCTGACCTAAAAATTGTCACCCACAAATAAATACTCGAAACAACACCGCACAAAATATAAATTTTCCGCTAAAATAGCAGACAGTCAGCCCCCACCCTACTATAGCCTGTGTTTGAATCCGTTAAACATATCGACGTCGACCGCAAGAACTCTCTACCCATATCCGACTTTACAAGTCGGTACTTGGCAGAAAGCACACCCGTTGTATTTGGTGATCTTACGCGACGCTGGGGAGCATACCGAAAGTGGAATCTCCGTTTCCTAGAACAACAATTGGGCGACCACATGATAGATGCTTACAGTCACAAAGTGGGCGTGAACAAAGGCCATAGCCAACGGCCGGTAATGCGATTATCAGCGGCAGATTATTTCGAACTTCTAATAAATGATGAAGATGACTTGCAGGTTCGGTTTCTCGATTTACTTGCTATAGAACCCCGTTTAAAAGAGGATTTTCAATTTCCACGACTGGGTTTAAAGTTTAATCATAAGCAAGCGCACTTACATATTGGCGGCGCAAACGCAAAAGAGCCAATGCGCTATCGTGCCGATTTAGCAGAATCCTTTTTATGTAACTTTGGCGGCAAACAAACGGTGTTACTGGTTCGACCTGAAGAAGCCAAATACACCTACGAACCTCCTTTTTCATTCGAATCGCTCGCTACGGTAGACTATTCTAAGCGCGGCTTAACGAATAACCCGGTTATCTCTAAGCTCAACGCCTATCGAGCCGAACTCAGTCACGGCGATGTGCTCTACATACCTTCCCAGTACCGCTACGCAGTTCATTACTCAACCATCAGTTTCGGGCTGGTACTCTCTGCACCACCCAAATCAATGGGGCTAAAATTAAAAGCACAATGCAACAAATTAGTTTTGCGACCCGTCGATAACTTAGCTCAACGTGTTTTGGGCAAAACTTGGCAGCGCCGAAAAGTACGCAAAGCGGTACGTCGCTCCAAACGTTAGCTCCAAATCACCTTATCTTTTGATTCATGCCAATCCAGGTATTGATTCACAAACGCTTTATCCAACTCGGTACGTTTAACTTTTAACGTTGGCGTAAGAAAGCCATTTTGATCACTCCAAGCTTCCTTTTGAATAACGACGGTTGAGATTGCTTCAAACTTAGCTCGAGTTCCATTGAGGGCAACCACGCTACTGACTAACGACTCAACCACCTCTTCATCTGAGCGACCATCGGCGGCAGCGCCTAAATTAACAAGGGCGATAGGCTGAGGAATGCCAAGCCCCACTACACATACCTGTTCAACAAACTCGTTCTCAGCGATGGCCTCTTCAAGAGGGTTAGGAGTTACAAAACTGCCTTTTGATGTTTTAAACGCGTCTTTTACTCGGCCCGTTACTCGCAAGTAGCCCTGCTCATCTATTTCACCCACATCGCCACTGTGCAGCCAACCGTCGGTGATGGTCTCGGCGGTTTTTTCTGGGCTCTTATAGTACTCTTTCATCATGTAAGGCGTTTTCATCATAATTTCGCCTGACTCATCATCAATTCTCAATTCGGTACCTGGCATCGCACGACCAACCGAATCGCTAGGCGCATCAGGGTCCGGCGTATTCGCAATCGAACCGCAGGTCTCGGTCATTCCATAAGCTTCTACTAAGTGAATACCAAGCTTGCTAAAAAACTCTTTTATAAACGCCGGTGTGATAGCGGCACCAGTCGCGGCGATTTCAATATCCTTGAGACCCATTGACTCTCTAAGCTTACGTTTCATTAAACCTGAAACAACCGGCATTTTGAGCAACATATTCAAGCGGCGCTCTGGCACCTTTGATGTCACCCCTTGGTAAAACTTGGTCCAAATACGCGGCACCGCAAATAGTAAAGTAGGCTGAGCATCTTGAATATTTTTTGGAAAGGTCGCCAAATTCTGCGCAAATGATATGGATCCGCCGGTGGTAATTGCTGGCACTTCAACCGCCAATCGTTCACCCACATGATTTAGGGGTAAAAATGAGAAAAACCGGTGCGCTCGCATGGTAAATAAACCGACCCACTGTGTTTCACGCTCATTATGCATTAGCAGTGCTGGGTTGCGATGAGTGTGCACTACGCCTTTGGGTGTACCCGTTGTGCCTGAGGTAAACTTGATGGTCCAGTTCGAATCTAAATCAGGAATAAAGTTCTCAGACAGCGGCTCATGGCTCGCCACAAGCTCATCCCATGCTTCACCTACGTTCGGCTCAACATCATCGTCGTAACGAGGAAAGCGAATCACAGCAAGATCATCCGACATTGCTTGATCTCGGTCGCCCCATTGATCCAGTCGGCCTATAAACAACGCCTTGATATCACTCAAACCAATAACTTCTTCTAGCTGCGACTTAGGCAAGCTTGAGTAGTATGGTACCGACACCATGCCGGCGATCATAATCGCCAAATCAGCAAGTACCCAGTGACTGCAATTTTTAGAATAAATTCCAACATGATCGCCTTCTTGAAGGCCTTTGGCTTTCAATGCTGAGGCGATACAACGTGCTTCTTGGCCGGCTTCTCGAAACGTCAGTTCCTTCCACTGGTCACCAAATGGCTGCCTCATAAAAGGCGCATCAGGAGTGGTGGATTCCCATTTATAAAAATACTCTATGATGCTCGATAATTGCTCAGCCATTTTCCTTCTTATCATTTTATTGGTTTTGGTTAAAACTATCACAGGTTTGTCAGCATTACTTTGACAAAATGAACAGTTTTTCAGACTTTAGCCTTTAAATTCCGCTTATGCATTTCCAGCAAGGTAAAACATTGTTAATTCAAACACCAAAAGCCGATATGGCTGTTCAAGAAACTTAAGATGGTCAATTCAAACTAGCGGCAGTAGCCGACCTAATCGCTTTAGTGCTAAGCTACAGAGTGATTGATGTCTACATGCTTACTATTTCAAATTTGAGTTCTATGCAAAATAAGATAAAAACGTTACTTCAAAGACTGCCAAATAAGGGCGGCTTCCTGTGCAAAAGCTTTCTGACAATCGGCCTTCTTACCGGCCTGACGGCTTGCGCGACCAGAGGCGATGTTCAATCTGAATCTGAGCGCGAGCGTGCATTAAAACCGGGTTACGCACGCATTGAATTTCAGGCCGCAGACAGGTTTCCTAATATCTTTAAAGAAAAACTGTTTGGGCGCTTTTCAAGCCTGAATACAGAATCGGGTATCAATGTCGAGTTTACTCCTGAAAACAGCGATCAAACCAAACGATTTGTCGATGTTATGCCAGGAACCTACGGTATTAAGGCAGATTGTGACCCAGTCAAAAACTACTCTGGCGACCAAATCAATTGGCTTACCAACCACGAGATCACCGTTCAAGCGGATCAAATTATTAAATTTGGCTGTGAATACTACACCAAGACAATCAATTATGGCGGCGATAGCAGGCTTAGTGAGAAATCCGCCTGGCCCGACAAAAAAAGCGATCTAGATCGCAAGGTACGTCGTGTTAGGCTGCATGAAATAGATTCTAGATTCGTTCGTTAGAACTCTCAGGCTTGCGCTAGCCACATCATATAAGTTCAGTCTATAAGTCGTGTCTAGCTGAATTGCTATGAACAGAATTGAGCTTAATAATCTTGCTTAAAGCTAGCAAATCACTGAATAAAACTTTAGAGAAAGTACGCGCCTGCGACTATTGTAGTGAGCACCTACCCCATGGCACCCGCCCGGTTGTGCAGATCGGAGCGAAAGCCAAGATACTCATCGCAGGGCAAGCTCCGGGATCCAAAGTCCATACCACGGGGATACCGTTTGACGACCCAAGCGGGGATAGATTAAGAAGGTGGATGGGGGTCGATAAAACGCAATTTTACGACGCCAATCAAATTGCCATTCTACCAATGGGTTTTTGCTACCCAGGTAAAGGCAAATCTGGCGATCTGCCGCCTAGAAAAGAATGCGCTGAGCTTTGGCGAAACCAGCTGCTCGCGATGATGCCAGACGTTGAGCTGACTCTGATCATTGGCCAATACGCGATCGCTTGGCATTTACCCAAAAGCAAGAAAGAATCGCTCACCAATACCGTCAAAGCATGGAAGGCACATTGGCCCCAGCAACTAGCTCTACCACATCCAAGCCCACGCAATAATATTTGGTTAAAGAAAAACGAATGGTTTGAACGCGACGTTATTCCATTATTACAACAACGCATTAAATCGACCCTCGCCTAAGAATTTGTTCGGCCATGACAGAGTAATCAGTTTCAACATTTGAAAATGTAAAAACATTATGATTATAATGTTTTTACAGTAACTCTTCTAAAAAAACTAGATATGGCAAGCCAACACGAACGCCGTGAAACAACAAAAAGCGCAATTTTGACTGCGGCCGCTAAGATAATTGACGACCGAGGCTTTAATGATTGCTCTATATCGGCGATTGCCAAGGAAACTCCTTACACCACAGGAGCTATTCAGCATCACTTTAAATCCAAAGACGAACTGCTCTACTCAATTGTGACAGATCACGTTTTCCCTATGTCTTCGCCAACCATTGATGAATCAATTCTGCAAGTAAGCCTGGAACAACGGTGTCGGATAATCATTGAAACCATGTGGTCATACTACGGGCACAGGAACTATTCAATTGTCTGGCAAATAATCCTCGCTTGCAAAAAAAACGTAAAACTTCGAAACGAAATAAATCAATTTTTTCATGCAGCCGAAGCTGAAACTGAAGCAAAGATCAAAATTGTTTTTTCGGACATACCTTTTACAGTTAATCAAATTGCTGAACTGCGTCAGCACCTCAGTGCACAATTAAGAGGTATTTCATTATTAAGATTTACCACCGACGCCAAAGGCGAAACCGACTCTCAGCTAGAATACTTAATCAAATTAGTTGGGTTAAAAATTAGAGAAGACGCCAACACACTGAACAGTAAATCGCTATGACACAATCAACGTGTTTACGACAGCAGATTCTCTACGCATTCGCCGCTCTGTCATCCGGTTTAAGGCCCACACTAGTCTTAGCTGTTGTCATAAACAGGTTCGGTATTGCAGCCACAAATATAACTCCAATTGCAAATTCGACGAACAATCAAATAAGGTAAGTCATCACAATGCAAAAACTATTTCTTGGAATTGCCTCATTTCTTTCCATCGCTATTATTGGCACGTACTTATATTTGACTGCCCTCAATGATTATCAACGTGATGGCGAGTTGAGTATTTCTGCGTTAGAAAACTTGGTCACCGTACACCGTGATGAAAACGGAGTGCCCTATATTTTCGCCGACTCGATAAGCGATGCTGTTCGCGCGCAAGGGTTTGTCACGGCTCAAGATCGTGTATTTCAAATAGAGATGTATCGCGCCATTATCGAAGGAAGACTGGCAAGTATTGTTGGCGAATCTGGCTTACCTTCGGATATTAAAATGCGAGTGTTAGGCATTCATCGAAATGCTGAACGACACGCAAAGTTTCTAGATCAGCAAAGTAAGAATTACCTTGAGTGGTATGCTGAGGGCTACAACGCGTTCATCGAGGATCGGCAACATGAGTACCCCTTTGAACTCTCGCTTTTAGAGATAACACCTCAACGTATAAACATTGTCGATTTGTTAGCGGTTCAACACTTTGCCGGTTTCATTCAAGGCCGGAATTACGAAGACGAGATACTCAGCTTAAAACTATTGAAAGAGCTTGGGCCTGATCTAGCGAAAGACCTTGCACCGCTCAACATTAACCCGGACAGAACGGTTCCTTCGATAGCGCAGATCAACGGTGCTATTGATCATTTTCGCTTGAATGATTCAGGGCAGTTTAACTCGATAATGGCACTCGACTCGCAAGTCGCGCTGCCGGCCTCCGGCTCTAACAACTGGCTTGGTGGGAATTCCAAGTCACGGAACGGTTTACCAATTTTAGCGAACGACCCTCATCTGGATGCCAGTATTCTGCCCGGCCCTTGGTACCCCATTGGCCTATTTACCAATGAGATAAATGCCGTGGGCGCAACCCTTCCCGGCGTACCAGGATTGATTTTGGGCCGTACCAAGAATATCTCGTTTGGTGTGACTAATGCCTACGGCGACAGCCAAGATCTTTATATAGAAAAGGCCGACAAACTTCAGCAAAGCCGATATAGAGAAGGCGATACCAGCCTTCCTTTCGAAATAGAAACTGTGAAGCTTGCGATAAAAGACGACAGCGCTACCGACAAAATTCGCCATCAGGAGATTACAATTCGTCGCACGATAAGAGGGCCGGTCATTTCAGATCACGACGTGTTTGGCTTGAACTCCAACGAGCCAATCGTTTTTCGTTCAGCAGCCGCCGAGCTAAAGGGCTCAAGTATAGGTCTGCCTGACTTACTTTATGCTAAATCTGTGCAAGAGGCCGATGACGCTTTCGCAAAGATTGATACATTCTATTTTAATTATCTGGTCGCCGACACCGCGGGAGGAATAGCACATCGTGCTACCGGCTTGATTCCGATACGCAAGCACGGTGCGGTCGCAAAAGTTGTTGGCAAGCAAGATGATTGGGTTGGCTTCATTCCTAAAACCGAAATGCCTGGACAGATAAACCCAAGTAAAGACTGGTTAGGCACATCAAACCACGACGTTATTCCAGACAACTACCCATACTACTACTCCACTCATTTCAGCCCGAGTTATCGATATGAACGCGTAAAAGAATGGCTTAATACAGAGAATAAAAGAACGGCAGAAGACCACCAAAACATGCTGTTCGACGTCAAAAATAAACACGCTGAGAGGCTTACTCCCATTTTCTTGGATGCCATTGCAGCAACTGAAAAACTGGCTGACATCCACAAAATACTGTCTGAATGGGACTATCACGACAATATAGATTCGATTGCCGCCACCGTATTTCACCTCACACATGAACACCTAATTCGGCTTATGTTCGAAGACAAAATGTCTAAACCAGTGTTTGAGCATTTTCTGCGCTCTAGATACTATTGGATGCAAAGAACCGATGAAATGATCGAAATCGGGAACCCGCATTGGTTTGATATACCTAATACCGAAATTAAAGAGACCGCAGAAGACTTGATAACAATGGCGGCGCTACGAGCAAAAAATGCGCTCACGTCACAATTGGGTAGCGATACCAGTAATTGGAATTGGGGCGACTACCATAAAATTTCGTTCGTCAGCCCATTACGCACTAAAGGTTTCGGTAGCGATTTTCTAGGCGGGGGAACACACCCAATTAGCGGCTCAGGAGAAACCCTTAATCGGGGGCAATATTCCCTCAACAAAGGCCCTTATCAAAGCAAGTGGTTCAGTAGCCTTAGGTTTGTGGCCGACATGAGCGACGATCAAAAAATCATGGCATCCATTTCTGGCGGCAACGCATCCAGACAATTCCACCCCTATTTCAAGTCTCATTTAGACGCGTGGCTGAATGAAGAGTTAACACCCTGGTGGCTTGATAAATCAAAAATTTTGGAACACAGTAAACACCAATTAACATTAAAACCAAACGTATCGACGATGAACTAGCTGTGCTTAAAGGTTCACTTATGACATGACAGTAGAGCTTCACAGGTAACAACCGCGACAAGATTGAATACGTGGGCTCCATGAATTTTTGCTCTTCTAAGCAATATGTAAATACGAAATATCTACGTAAAGCACAGAAGTTCGATACGTTACATAAGGTAGAAATTAACACACTAATATTGGCCAATATGATCGCTGGCCAATAAAACCGTTTGGAAGCGGCGGTTAGTCGGCCTTTTAGAAGATTTAGAGATTCAGTCTGATCGATATAAAGCCAAGTTCGCTCGAAAAGCTCTGGTGGTAAAATGCATCAAAATACTCAATGGGCTTAATTTGTTTCACGGCAAACTAACCTTAGAGTTAAGCGAACTCTCATGATCCATACTAATGAAAAAGTCATATAGCATGAAGTCGGTCTACTTAATTCGGCTGAGCCGACAGGCTCTCAATCATGTCGCCTCGAGTCGCCGCCTGTGCCAGTCTTGGCTTATTCCTTGCGGTACATCGAGATCAGTCAGGCGCACTTTGAATTTATTTTTCTTCAATTCTCTAGGGGTAGATCGCGCCAACGTTGACTTACCGACGCCTCCTTTTTGAGAGATGAAACTTATTATGTATGTCATGCATTCATTGTAACACTAGAAGCTATACATGAAGAGTGCGGAAAACTTTTTTGCGCAATAATTGTGTAATTTTTCGTTCCGTGGTATTTTGAAATAGCTAAATAACTTAGGAGAGTATGATGAACAAAACTGATCGCGTGAACGTTTCTCTATCGCCAGAGATCAGAGAAAAAGCCCAACGACTAGCTGAGTCTATACACGGCGGAAACGTGAGCCGTTTGCTCTCATACTTAGTCGACCGTGAAGATGCAAAACAGCAAGGAAGAAAGCGTCTCGAAGCTCTTTTAGAGGAGGGGCATAATTCGCCAATTATAGAAAAGGATGCCAAAGAATATTTTGATCAGGCTCGTAAGCGTATAGCAGCTAGGACGAAATAATCCTTTATGGCTAAGTATTTTATTCGCACTGCCGCTACCATTGATATGGATGGCATAGCTGACTATATCGCTGAATCAAATCTGAAACAGGCACTTGCTTTTTACGATGAAGCAGAAGAGGTTTTTTCAATGATTGGCGATATACCAGAAATAGGGGCAAAAGTTGATTTTATTGAAGCTCGTACTTACCGCATGTTTCCTCTACGAAAATTCCGACGCTATATAGTGTTTTATATGATCGAGGAGGGTGTACCAGTTATAGAAAGGGTAATCCACAGTAGCCGCGACATAGAAGCTGCATTATCAGAGGATGATGTTGTATAGCAGCTATATTAATTGATAGCTGCTATACCAATAACAATAAAAGCATGGGTGCTAAATCATGCAATGAGAGATTAAAAGAGCTTGCAAAGGAAAGTCAGAATCGCGTTTTATCTGTAAAACAAAAACCATTTACAGAGCGGCGTGAAGCTAAAGAACCATTAACGAAAAAACTACCGTCTGTTGCAGCAGATACCCAACTAGATATTTTTAGGTCAGATGTCGTACGGCCTGAATTAAATATCAGTCGCTGGGCAAACTTTGTATTTAAATCACCACATAACCCAAAGGTTTATAAAACGCGAGAACGGACGTTTCCCATGGTTCTCAAAGACGATTCTGGCACGGTTACTGAGGAAGTGTAGGCAGCGTTAAGGTTGCGCCAATACAAGGCAATAGAACCCCAACAACCACAACATATGAAGTCTTTTTAGCTATTTGCCACTTGTGGGAAGAACAAGGTAAACCGCTTGATGGCTGGGTGCATTTTTCTTCTCGGCAGATTGCAAAGGTTCTTGGTAAAAAGTGGAGCGGTCAATTGGCCAAATGTAGTTCGGTAAGTGCAATGCAATAACCGTAAACCAAAAAGTTGAAGCCCGATACTGCATCTGTAAAGCCTTATCTTCCTTAACGAGGCCAGTCGACGATTTGACTAAACGAGGCATTATAGAAATGCTAAAGTGAACAGCATCACAATAAGGTTGAAAGCGGGGTCTGTAGATGAATATTGAACACATCATCATTTTTGGAGTATTCGCATTTTTTATTGTTCTTGAGGTTCTGTTTACTCGCTTTTTCTCTAAGACAGGCCAAACTTCTGACGATGCCATTGTTGAGGTGTTCAGCACCGCTGCTTTGGCCTTGTTCACGCAACCGTTAGTGTTATTTTGTGGTGCGAGTTTGGTTGCTTGGTTAGTGCCTTCAGGTGAGGGCCTATTAGCG
This sequence comes from uncultured Gammaproteobacteria bacterium, assembly GCA_964516915.1. Classification (GTDB taxonomy): domain Bacteria; phylum Pseudomonadota; class Gammaproteobacteria; order Arenicellales; family Arenicellaceae; genus Arenicella. The sequence goes on along the minus strand of CAZEXS010000028.1, from coordinate 993 downwards.
AGTTGGCCGTTTTGGGGCGTATTTGTTTTGTTTCTGCTGTTTGATGATTTAACCCAGTATTGGTGGCATCGCACGTCGCACGTCGTGCCCTGGCTCTACAATCTGCATCGGCCACACCATAATGCGCCATACCTTTCTATCCGTGTGGTCTATCGCAATAACTTCTTCTACTACTTGTTGATGCCTGGCTTGTGGTTTTCCGGCGCCTTGGTATACCTTGGAGGAGGCTGGGTGTACGCCTATTACCTGGTGATTAAAATGACGGTGATTTTTGCATCTCACAGCGATGTGAGATGGGATGCACCGCTGTACAAAGTCAAATGGTTATCGCCTGTGATGTGGCTGATTGAAAGAACCATATCAACACCGTCGACTCACAGCGCACACCACGGCAAGCATATGGACGACGGCATCACTCACTATAAAGGCAACTATGGGAACTTATTGTTTTTATGGGATGTACTATTTGGTACAGCCAAAATCACTCGACAGTACCCGCTGGAAATGGGCGTGGAGAATCTCCCGGAAACAACAGCTACCGAGCAGCTAATTTGGCCTCTCGCTCGAGCCCCAAAAAGCTAAGAAGGTTTTTTCCCAAACACCTCTTTCAACCAATACAAGCCCTTCACCGCTGACATCGGAAATGCACTGCTGTGATCAGCCGATTCAATAACCGTAAGCTGCACCTTTGAAGCCTCGTTTCTTTTGCTCTTCAAAAATTGAACCAGGCCGATCGCATGTTCAATATAGACCGTTGACTCATCTGACCCCACAGAGACAAAAACATTGGCCTTTAGAGATTCAGGAACCTTTTTTATAATGGGCTCAAATTGATGAATTAAATGGTCGCCAAACAGCGGTGCCGGGCTACCAAGTATGTAGTTCCTAAAAGTATCGGGCTTGGTTAACAATATATAGCCACCAAAGGTAGCACTAACCGAGTAACCGAAATAGCTGCGCTGCGTGGGATCAACCCTGTATTTACCCTCAACA
>CAZEXS010000027.1:0-39732 GCA_964516915.1 uncultured Gammaproteobacteria bacterium | reverse complement strand
GTGTTACCAGTCACGTATAACGCGCAATAGTGACCTCTACGTAGACCTTGAGGAAGTTGAAGATCTAGCAAGAACGCTGGAAGGAGAACTACCCTCTAGGCTTTACGGAGAAGCAATTCGCTTAGAAGTATCTAAAAATTGCCCCAAGCGCATCATCAATTTTTTGCAAGAGCGCTTTCAAATCGATGCAGGTTTTATATACAAGGTCGACGGGCCGGTGAACCTTAATCGCTTGATCGGCTTAGCTGATTTAGTCAACCTTCCGCAAATAAAGTATCCGGCGTTTGTACCATCGGTGCCGGACTACCTCGGTCAGCATAATGTTTTTGAAGCCATTAATAATGGCGATATTTTACTACACCACCCATTTCAATCTTTTGCGCCAGTAGTAGAGCTGATACGCCAAGCGGCGAGTGACCCCGACGTTTTAGTGATAAAACAGACTTTGTATCGAACCGGTGCAGACTCGGTATTGGTGGAACTATTAGCGGACGCCGCAAGAGCAGGCAAAGAAGTCACGGTTATCGTTGAGCTCATGGCCAGATTTGATGAGCAAAACAATCTCGCCACCGCCGAAAAGCTACAAAACGCAGGGGCCCATGTGGTCTACGGCTTAGTCGGCAAGAAAACACACGCCAAGATGCTGATGATCGTCAAACGAGAACGAAACAAGCTTCGTCGTTACGTGCATCTTGGTACCGGTAATTACCATCAGGGCAATACCCGCACCTATACCGACTATGGTTTATTGACCTGTGATAAAAGCATCACTAATGATGTGCATGAGCTGTTCATGCAACTTACCACACAAGGGCCCAACCCTGATCTCGAGCGGCTGCATCAATCACCAATGGGCATAGCTCAAATGTTTATCGACCGCATTGATCGTGAGATCTCAAACGCCTCTCAAGGCAAATCGGCACGCATCATTGCCAAAGTTAATGGGTTATCGAGCCAGGGTATTGTCGATGCACTGTATCGGGCATCGCAGGCCGGTGTGCAAATAGACCTTATCGTCAGGGGTATCTGTACGCTTAGGCCTGGAGTTGAAGGCTTATCTGAGAACATTCAGGTTCGCTCTATTGTCGGGCGCTTTTTAGAACATGCGCGGATATTTTACTTTGAAAATGCCGACGACACGCCAGACGTGTTTTTATCCAGCGCAGACCTCATGCCTCGTAACCTACGAAATAGAATCGAACAATGCACACCTATATTAGATGAAAAGCTCAAAGACAGAGTTATAAGCGACCTAAAGAGTTACCTTCAAGATACTGATAATTCATGGGTTTTAGGAAATGACGGTGAATATATTAAAAACTCTGGTGACACTGATTCGGCGCACGATGCACAAACCGAATTACTTAGTCATCACTCCGAAAGCTACTAGGTCACACGAACTGCCATATAGAAATGTCTGTCTACGGCCGATCAATTAGCTGAACTTCAATTTTAGACCAATCGCTCTAAGCCATGACTGCTCTTGTTTAAGATCGGTCGAGGTTAACGGGTGCTCATCAAGCCAGCCTTTGGCAAAGCTAAGGTTTAATTCATTGCCATTAGCACTAATTACCGCACCATCCTGGTTTGACTTCACTCGACCACGATTAATCAACACGGCCAAGCGCAGCAATACGGCAATACGTTTGGCTGGGGTCACCACGCGTGACGGCAGTGACTCGAACACCGCCAATGGAAATTTACGCCGGTGCCCAGTGATCAAGGCTGACAACAATAACTGATCACGCCGCGCAAAGCCGGCCATATCACTATTGGCAACCAGATAGGCTCCGTGACGATGATAGCGATCATGGCTGATTCCTAAACCTATTTCATGAAGCTGGCTGGCCCAGCCAAGCGCAAGCTCATACCAAGAGTCTTGAATATCCCAGTCAACGCACACTTCAGAGTAAAATTGTAATGCGCTGGTTTTAATCATATTGGCTTGCGATGTATCCACACTCCACTGAGTTTGCATCGCCGACACGGTGATATCGCGAATGTCTTCGTCTGATGAACGGCCAACCAAATCAAACAGCACGCCTTCACGCAGTGCTATTTCCGAAACCGACATTTCTTGAATTTCGAATAACTCAAACAAGGCTAGTATGATCGACAGCCCACCCGCAAATACCGGTCGCCGATCACGCGAAATACCAGACAAACCTAAATTGTCGATGTGTTCAGCGGCAATCGCCGCATCCAACAGTTTTTGCAAACCATCTTTATGCAGACCGTCTTTCGACCAACCCCCGCCTAACATTGCATTAGCGATTGACTTCATGCTGCCCGAGCAACCAATTACCTGATTCCAGCCTTGCAGACGAAACTGCTGAACTACCGGTTGGATGGCGAGCTTGGCTGACAATACGGCTTTTTCAAAACGAGCTTGACTAAGCACGCCGTCTGCAAAAAACTGATTAGTAAGTGTCACACACCCAACTTCAAGGCTTTCACGCTCCAACGAACGAAACCCTTTACCGGCAATGATTTCGGTACTTCCGCCACCGATATCAATCACCAGCCTAGATTCATCGCCGGCCGACGACCATTTTGATACACCCAGGTAGATTAACCGGGCTTCTTCGCGACCCGCGATTATCTCTATGTTCTGACCGAGAGCTTCCTCGGCTCGTTCAAGAAAATTGCTCTTGTTTTTTAGACGTCGTAAAGCGTTGGTGCCCACCGCACGAATATTCTCGTTAGGCAAGTTGCGTAGTAACTGACCAAATTCATTTAAGCACTCAATCGCACGTTCTGCGACCTCTGGACTCAAATGGTCATGCTCATCCAAGCCAGCGGCTAATCTAATCACCTTTCGCTGGCGATCTAAGACGGTGAATTGACCGTTTTTATATTGAGAAACCACCATATGAAACGAATTAGAACCAAGGTCCACAGCGGCATAGCAATCCTGAGTCGTTTCAACCGCAGGCCGATGATCTTTCAACTCAGTCATTGAACCTGACCTGCATCAATTATTGGGCATAACATTTTTGAAATTTTAATCCTAATTAATCAAACACTAGATTATATATTGCCCCATTGTAGCTAAGTTTGTTGCTTGCCGCACTGTTGCAAAATAAGGTGAATTAAAATGGTAAGTAATATTCGTGAAGAAAATAGAAAATATTCTTGAAAGCGCTTGTGTTTAAAGGCAACCTTCCTTAAAGTCCGCCTAGCATTTTATTGAGCCACGTAACTAGCTTTAAACTAGTTACTCGCCTTGTAATACTGCGTATAATGTCGTCACTAAATTTAGTGGTAACACTCAGCACAATCGTTTTTAGGTCATTGATCAGTAGTTGATTAATAATTAACCGATAATTGATTCGTCGCTGAGTTGTGCACAGTTTCGTAACTTGTCAAAAATTGGCCTATTGGCCTACACAACCAAATTAGAAATATGTTTAATAAAAGCAGCCACATTTTACGCCACACATCGGCGTTGAAAGCCCTAGTTTTAACTTGCTTGGTGTTGACCGGTTTCATCGGAACCTCATACGCCGCTGACGTAGCGCGCGGCGAGCAACTCGCTCAAACATGCCTTGGTTGTCATGGCGCACCAGGCCTTCGTAACCCTGGCCCTGTGTTTCAAATCCCAATGGTTGGCGGTCAACACGCTGAATACATTGTGTCAGCACTGCAAGCATATAAAAACGAAACACGCCCACACGCAACGATGCGTGCTCAAGCCGCCAGTCTTAGCGATCAAGACATGCAAGATATCGCGGCATTTTTCGCTGCGATGGACGGCAATTCCCGCCCAACTCTTGCCAATAAAAGTTTGGTTGCTAAAGGCGAGCAAAAAGCCGCTGCTTGTGCGGTATGTCATGGTAAAACAGGCGACGGCCCTTCAAGTGATTTTCCCAAACTGGCTGGCCAGTACGCTAGTTATTTAAGTCACTCGCTTAAAGAGTATCGATCAGGTGTGCGTGAAAACATTATCATGGCTGGACAATCACAAAATCTTACCGCCGAAGATATCAAAGCGTTGGCTGCTTATTTCGCCTCGCAAGATGGCGGCTTATCTGCGCCACAGTCGCAAATCTTCAAATAGACATTTGATTTTGATATTAAAAACCGCTCTTTAGAGCGGTTTTTTTTCGCCTGAAGAAAATGAAAGAGTTGCTCTGAGGGCCGACTGGGTATGCGATCGTAAAAATAATCAACCATCAACTGTCGGAATATTAATATTCACGTAACACGTTTCATTTGACATAACCGAATGGAAACATAGAATAAAAGACATCTATCAACCGCCAGTGTTATGGCATACATCCGAGCTTTCATTCATGAATCAAACCAACCGTTTTCGTCACGGGCTGCTGGCTTTTTCTTTAGCCGCGCTTTCTGTAAATTCGACATCGCTGCTCGCGCAGGACACTAATGCCGCTGATTCTTCTCAGCAACAGTTATGCAGCTATGATAAATCGATGCCAATCATTCCCGATGGCAACATTGCCACTAAGGATGAATTGATCGCCGCACAAACACGCATTAAGGCATTTCAAGATCGTCTGCAAAAATTTCGTGATTGCCTTGACGTGAAATTATCATCCTTAGACGCCGAATCCGAAGACTATGAGGCCAGCAAGGCTAGTTTCCATGCTCAACGCAACGATTCGATTTCATTAGAGGAGAAAGTTGCCGCGAAGTTCAATGAGGCGATTGGAATATATAAGTCCAGATAAGCTATGTGAGCTGACAACAGACAAATATTAAGGCCTTTTTTAAAGGCTAATCTAGGAGTCTAATAGGGAACTTAGAATCCCCATAAAAAAAGCCCAAGGCAGTTACTGCATTGGGCTTTTTTGTTATTTAGTGAATATATTCATGGTCTATTGCCGATACTGAAAATCAGCCCTAGCAAACTAATAGCGCAAGGACTAATAACGCCAGGACTAATAACGCTGGGTAGGTATACGTAAACGCTGGCCGACTTGAATGGTGTCACTTCGACTAAGTCTGTTGGCATCCAATAACAAGCTGCAACGCACACGATAAGATTCGGCAATGCCGCAAGCCGACTGACCTCTGCGCACCGTATGCCAACTGTTTTCAGCGGTGACGGTCAAACGCTGCCCTATTTTTATAATACTGCGACGCGTTAAACCGTTTAAAGCCAACAATTCCGCACACCTCATTCCAAAACGCGCGGCTATTGAGCAAGCGGTATCGCCAGATTTAACTCTATAGCGACGCATAGAAGCGATTTTTTCAGGCGCTTCTTCACTGCTGGCTAAATCCGGTCCAATCGACGTGGTTGCTCTTTCAGAGCCTGACCTGGATCCAGACCTTTTCGAATCAGATCCAGCAACATGAATGCCACCCGTACTGGTAGGCACTTTAATACGCCTACCAACGTAAATAGTTGCTTTTCGGTTTAGTTTATTCAGCCGCTTAAGCGCATTGCACGAGGCGCGGTATTTTTCAGCAATTCCGCAGGCGGTTTGCCCCGATCGAACTCTATGCCAAATATAACCCGGTTTTTCTTTCTCAACCGGCAAGTCATAAACCGCTGCCATAGCCTGAGACCAACCATTCGGTTGATATGGCATCCTCAGCTTAAAGCCCTTAGGTATCAACGCTTTATGCTGCCATATTACTTTTTTCAAGGACGGGTTTAGGCGTTTTAGCACATCAATTTTTACGCCCGACTGCTTACTAATACGCTTAGCAGAGGTCGCTCTTGTTAGGATTTCAGTGTTGTGCGATACAAAGTTGCTAGACCGATCATGTTCGATCTCACCAAAAAATTTCCTTGCATTCTTGGCTACATGACGAGCGGCTAGAAAGCTAGCGTAAAAATTTTTAACCGCCGTTTGAAAATTCGGTGATTTATACTCTTTGAGTAATCGTTCGTAATCCAGGCCAACCTGCTTGATCGCCCTTTCCATGCCTTTTACCCCGTAATTATAAGAGGTAATTACGAATGGATTTAAGTCCTTGGTGACGACGGTATAGCCGTTTTCAAACGCTGTCTCAGTTAGGTTATCAACACTGTCACGGAAATACTGAGCTGCGGCATAGGTAGCCGCACGCGGATCATACCTTTCATCGACCTTTGTATTCACGGTAAGACCGAGAGACCGGCCTGTGCTCGGCATAATTTGCCAAAGGCCTGCGGCACCTACGTGCGACAGAGCTTCAGGGTCAAATGCGGACTCAACAAAAGGTAAGTATTGCAACTCGGGAGTTAGACTTTGCCGCTCAAGGGCATCGAGAATGACCGGTCGATAGGTTAAAAAATGCGACAACGCCGTTCGCATACGATCTTTATTGCCTGATTGGCATCGCACTCGGTTTGAAGCCCTTTCGATTGACGAACGAGGTTCGCCTTCGAACAAGGCTTTTAACTCGCGCTCGGCTCGGTTTAGCTTCTTGTTCGATGCCATCTTGCTTGCTAATGATGCCAAGTTTTTCTTCAAGCGTTTTCGTTCGCGATCGACACTGTCGCCAGTTCTACTGCGGCGGCAACCTTCCTTACGTCGCACTGTTGAGTAAACACGATTTGGATAATCTTTATCATGCATGATCGCAGTACCGGTGTCCCAACGGCTGAATACTTCAACCCAAAACGCCACCCTTGGCCTCAGTGAATCAGGGCATGAAAAGGTTTCATTACAATCCAGAGTATATTCGCCCACCGGCTCAACTGTTTTGGCTGACACGCTCACGCTGATCGACACAGAGAACAAAGCCGCTAAAGCGATCGACCCAATGGCACTGGGCAATTTACCTAGGACTTGCCATACCATAGGCTTAAAAGTATCAGGTATGCTCAACATCCTTTCGCTCTATGACATTGCCCTGTGGTTCCAATCAGAACTTTCGACCCGATATTCGACCAGACAGTCAATCCGACTTTCGATCCATGTTTGCAATCGACACATCCATTCGGCACTTCCTCTAGATTCATACTGTACAAACTTCCTCGAACTGCGATTTTACAGTGCTTTTAACTCGAACAACTTACGTCATTCATAACATCTGAATCATACTAAGCAAATGCGGTCAGGTGTGTGAATATTGCAAACTTTTTAGCATCATGACTGGCCATAATTAGCGATGTCTCTAGCAAAGGCACTGGTTTTCACATTGGGCGCTACGGGTAGGCGCTACACTAGCTGTTTAGCTTAAATTGTCCATTTGAAACAACGAATAACAATGATCGAGATTCTTAAAAGCATGTTCCGCGTTAATGTCTTTGTTAATGCAATGCTCTTCAATGGCGTTTGGATCGCCTGTGTGGCCGGCAGTGCCAAACAGTTATTATGGCCGGCTATCTTGAGCTGCGCGGTGTTAGCGATCTACCAACTGCAATCCAGTCGGCGCCACCCCAGTGACATTAAGCTAGTGTTTATCAGTGTTATTTTAGCGCTGATTGTCGACTCTATTTGGATTCAAGCACAGTTTATGGATTTCACTGATAAACGGCCGTTTGCGTCAATTGCGCCGGCCTGGATTATCTTTCTCTGGGTTGGTTTCGCCCTGACCGTTAATCATTCTCTGAAATGGTTGGCGATTCACCCATTACTGCCTGCCATTACCGGCGCTATTGCGGCACCTATCACTTATTTCGCCGGCATCAAGCTTGGCGCCGTGGTGTACACCGCCGACGTGACCACCGTATCGATTGGCTTAGCCATCGCCTGGGCTGTCGCCCTTACCGTCTTAGTTGAAGTGGGTAAGCGAGGTAATCCGGCCCCAGTTCACTAATTTAGAACCTTAAGATCTAAAAAATTGCCGTTATTGCGGCGCGTCTTGTTACTTTTTCAGCTTATAGTGTGTTTAAATTGCGCCTAATTATTTGACTGAAGAGCGAACAACCCTGCAATGACTCTCGAGAATACCAATATCAGCAGCCTTGAACGGCTGGTAACACCCAAAGACTTTAAACAAAATTTACCAGCGTCGCCCGAAATTACGGAACTGGTCGAAAACTCACGTAAAACCATTCGAGACATTCTGGATCGTAAGGACAAGCGTTTGATTGTCGTCGTAGGCCCCTGCTCGGTGCACGATACTAAAGCCGCGATCGAATACGCTGAGCGCCTAGCTGAGTTCTCCAAAACCGTGAGCGATCAGTTGTTTATTGTCATGCGAGTCTATTTTGAAAAACCACGCACCACGGTTGGTTGGAAAGGCCTAATTAACGACCCCTACCTTGACGGCAGCTTTCAAATTGAAAAAGGCATGACCATCGGTCGTGAGTTAATGCTAAAGATCAGTGAGCTAGGCTTACCCATTGCGAATGAAGCACTCGACCCTATTTCACCGCAGTATATGCAAGACTTGATTTCATGGTCGGCAATTGGTGCTCGTACCACTGAGTCACAAACCCATCGCGAAATGGCCAGCGGGTTATCAGTTCCTATCGGCTTTAAAAATGGTACCGACGGTTCACTAGACGTGGCCATCAATGCTCTTCAGAGCGTCAGCAGTGGGCACAGCTTCTTGGGGATTGATGGCGAAGGCAAAGTATCGATCGTTCATTCCTCAGGCAATCAATACGCTCATATTGTGTTGCGCGGCGGTGGTGGCAAGCCGAACTACGATTCAGTCAATGTGCGGCTCACTGAGCGCGCCTTACGCGAGAAACAATTACCGCAGAACATAATGGTCGATTGTAGCCACGCTAACTCACAAAAAGACCCTGAATTACAGCCGCTGGTATTGGATAATATTGGCCAACAAATTCTTGAGGGCAACCAAAGTATTGTTGGCGTCATGCTTGAAAGCCACCTGAAAGGCGGCAATCAAAAACTTGGCGAAGACAAGAACTTATTAGAATATGGCCAGTCAATTACCGACGGCTGCATCAGCTGGGAAACAACCGATGCAGCACTCACTAAACTGGCAGAAAAGCTGCGCGTTTTTAAAAGTTCAGTAGCCCAAAACTATGCATGAAAACCGCTAACACAATTATTGGGCAAACAAACTTTACATAGGCTGGCCAAACCTTCCAAAACACCGTATTTTCCATTTCTGGTTGGCCTTGTTGAAGTTCGTTGAGAAGCTCGTTACGCTTCCAAATCCAGCCGGCAAACAAGCAGAAAAGAATGCCAATCAACGGTTCGCTGTATTTGGTGGTGGCATCGATCACTAAACCAAACAGCGCGCCAAAGTTAAACACAATGATCAAACTGATCACTAAAATAGCCACGCCCACAAGCCAAGCCGCTTTCTTGCGTGCTACGTCATGCGACTCTTGAACGTGCGCTACCGGTACCTCTAACATTGAAATAGACGAGGTAACTGCGGCGATGGTCATCAGCGTAAAGAATAAAATCGACACAATAACGCCGGCCGCACCCATGGTGTCGAACAACGCAGGCAACACGGTAAAAATAAGCCCATCGCTGTCGATCAAGGCTCCCGCTTCATTGTAAATTGTTACGCCGTTAGCTTGGGCAACGTACATCGCCGGGATCACCAATAGACCCGCTAAAAAGGCAATCCCAATATCCACTAATGCCACCGTGGCACCAAGCTTGGGTAAGTTCTCTGACTTACTAATGTAACTGCCATAGACCATCATCGTTCCAACGCCAAGCGACAATGAGAAAAACGCCTGCCCCAACGCACTAATTAACAGGTCGGGGTTAAACACACGACTAAAATCGGGCGTTAGGTAAACTTTCCACCCTTCGGCAGCGCCATTCTGAGTGGAGATATACGCGATCAAAGCGATGATTAACACAATCAACATCGGCATTAGACGAGTCGACCATTTTTCAATGCCTGCGGTGACCCCGCTTGAGACAATGCTGATGGTGAGTATGTAAAAGATAATCACAAACAAAAGGTTACGTTCTAGGGAAAAACTGACTAACCATTCTGTGACTTTTTCAAAACCAACAAGATCACTAATCGAACCTAAGCCAAACGCGATCATCCATCCAGCTACGATCGCATAAAAGCTTAAAATCAAACTTGCGGTAAGAATGCCCCAATATCCGGTTAGATACGCCAACGGCTTACTTCCTTTTCCGCTGATCTTAACTAAGGAATTGACAGTATCTGACTTCGCATGACGCCCGATAACTAACTCGGCCATTAAAATTGGGTAGGCCAGTAAAAATGTAAGAACAATATAGGTAAATACAAAAGCCCCGCCGCCGTTCGACGCAACTTTGATGGGAAAGCCCCAAATATTCCCTAATCCGATTGCAGATCCCGATGCAGCTAACACAAATGCCATGCGCGAGCTGAATTCTCCTCTTGCAGCCATAATACAGACGCCTCTCTAAAGTAAATGTTTAAAGTAAACTAATTCAGAGCTATGTCGATTTCTGCATCTGTCAACATATCTAACCGGCTGAAAGGCGGCGTAATTGAACGCGTACGACCAGTAAAACTAGGTTTTACAGCTAACCATAAACTCTGAATTAAAGAGGCACCTTTTCGCTAACGCGTCAGTACCTCTGACACGCGGTCGACAATAACAGGCAGGTTATCTTCAGACAAGCCCGCAACATTGATGCGAGTGCTTTCCAGTAAGTAAATCGCGTACTCAGACCGCAAAGTCAATACATCCTGGCGCGGGATACCCAAATAGCAAAACATACCATTGCTGTTAGCGACAAAATCAAAATTGATCTTTGATTGCGCCTCATTAAGGCCAGTCGCCAAACCTTGACGGAGCGTATTCATACGGTTTCTAACTTGATCAAGCTCGGCTTTCCATTGAGCCGTTAACTCAGTATTCGACAAAAGGTGACCGACAATCCCTCCGCCATGATACGGAGACATGCTGTAGCTACGACGTGCGGCGCTCATCACCTGAGACTTGGCGGCATTAGTTTGCTTGGCCGTTTCGCTGATCACGATTATCGAGCCAGTACGCTCTCGATATAAGCCAAAGTTCTTTGAACACGAGTTCGCCACCATAACCTCAGGCAGTTTAGTCACAGCTTGGCGCACTCCGTAAGCGTCTTCGTCAAGCCCATGCCCAAAACCTTGATAAGCAACGTCGATAAATGGGGTGATATTACGGGCCGCTAACACCTCAATAATTTGATCCCACTGTGCCGGCGTGATGTCAGCACCTGTTGGGTTGTGGCAACAACCGTGCAGTAAAATCACATCACCTTCAGGGATATTTTGAACGTCCTCCAGCATGGCTGCAAAATCCACACTGTTGGTGTTCGAGTCATAATACCGATAAGTGGTTAACGACAAGCCAGCACTTTGCAATAGCGGAAAGTGATTTGCCCAGGTTGGATCACTGACCCAAACCTTACCTTTAAAGCCAGATGCAACAAGCAGTTCTGCGCCCATTCTTAAGGCACCGCATCCACCTGGCGTCATCACAGTCGCAATCCGATCGCCTAAGGTTTCGACTAAGCTATCGCCAATCAATAATCGAGAAATTTTATCTAAAAAAGCAGGGTCACCGGCCTGCGGCGCATAACTCTTGGTTTGCTGAGCATTAATCAGTTGTTGCTCGGCTTCTTTGACAGCCGCAAAAATGGGCGTCTGCCCTTGCGCGTTTTGATAAACCCCGACTGACAAATTGATTTTGTCAGGGTTGCTGTCTTGCTGAAACGTTTGATTCAAACCCAATATCGGGTCAGCCGGTAAAGTCTCTATACGTTGAAACATAATTTTGATTGTTGAGGGAGCGTTTAAAGTTACGGTTTAAATAAATCTGTAATTCGGGAGTCTTTCTAAATCTTGTGTTAATCGAGCTGTGCTTCTTAAGTTAACTACATTTAAAAACGAGCTACTTTAATAGTGAGCCCTTTTAATAGTGAGACCTTAGCAAGGCATTATCCTCACGTCTGATGTCATCTTCAAGAAGGCTCATCTGTTTCGGACACCGAGCTGGACTTTTTCAATTCAGCTAAATACTTAAACAGCGCACGTGCCGATTTAGGAGGTTTGTCTTTCTTACGTTCTTGCGAAGCGTTGCGAACAACTTGTCGAATATATTGACGGTCTATCAAAGGAAACTGATCAATCAAATCCGTCAATAGTTTTTCGTCTCCGTCAATCAGTCGATCGCGCCATTGCTCTAGCTGATGAAATTCGGCCGTTTGTTGTTTACTCGGCTGCTTTTGACGTGTGAGTTCTTGCTGAATAGCGTCGACGTCTTCGTGCTGCATTAATGTGGCAATTCTGCGCAATTGGCGTTGCAAAGCGCCTCTGCTAAAGCGCTTTCCGTCCTGCACGGCGGCCATCATATGATCACTCAAAGGCACCTTTTTTAAAGCGCCGTCAGGTAAGGCGATGAGCTCCTTACCAAGATCGTTCAAAACTTTAATCTCGCGCTTTAATTGAGTTTTATTGGGGCGAATTGCGTAATCAGAATCACTCATCACAATATCAATGTTAACTGGCCTTATCTTCGCGAATTATGCTCCCCAACTACCGCCATTACCAGCAATTTGCACACTAAGTTTGCAATTTCAGAACCATACTGAACACGGTGTTTAAAGTGAGGTGTGTCATCACCAATTCAACCAGCACACTCCATAATCTAAATAAGAAACTTGCTTTCCGCAACCACTGAATCTAACTGGTCAATATGTTCACTAAGCCAGGCGCCAGGCTCCAGATCCTTTAGGCGCGATTAAAACCAGATCTCATTAACGTCAGCTGTGTTTATGTTATGGTTAACTTTGAAACGATGAGATATGGATTTAAAGAATTGTTCGTTATTTTTTCTGCTCTATATAATGCTCTTATTCTGGCAATGGCACGAAGCCCCAAGCCAACTATTTCGTCATCTTAACCGAACCAATTCGACAGAAAAGACACGATGAAGCAAGCCAGTCACTTGGTAAAATATTCTTCCCGATTAGTGGATACCCTCAAGGTATTGCAACCCGGTGTCATAGTCTGCTTGACCATTGCTTGTGCGGCTACATTTTTATCCAATAATTATAATGCCCCAGTCATGATATATGCCTTGCTGGTTGGGATGGCGTTTAACTTTCTAGCGACACAAGAGAAATGTACCGCTGGCATCGAGTTCTCATCAACCACCTTATTGCGTGTGGGCATTGCATTGCTAGGGCTACGAATCACCTTAAGTGATATTGCCTCACTGGGTGTATTCCCCGTGCTGGTTGTGACTAGTGGGGTCCTAGCAACCATTGTATTTGGCGTTATTAGCGCGCGGCTAATTGGCCTGTCCAAACGTCTTGGAATAATGACCAGCGGAGCGGTTGCCATCTGTGGCGCCTCTGCGGCGCTCGCCATCGCATCGGTCATGCCAAATGATGACGAAACCAAAAATGCGACAATTTTCACTGTGATAAGCGTCACGACAATGAGTACTGTGGCCATGGTGCTGTACCCAATTATCGCCGCATCGTTAAACTTAAATGCCCAACAAAGTGGTTTATTTTTGGGGGGCACCATTCACGATGTGGCGCAGGTGGTTGGTGCGGGCTACAGCGTATCCAATGAAGTCGGCGAACTGTCGACCTTCATAAAGCTATTTCGAGTCGCCATGTTGATCCCGGTGGTCGTCTTCCTTGCCACCTTTGTTTATGGAGCAAAAAGTGTCTTTCGAAAAAAATCGGCTGTGGATAGTCAATCAGGTTCGCTTTCTAACAACATATTCCCTTATTTTTTGCTCGGGTTTATTTTCTTCGTGGTGATTGGCAGCTATGACATTATTCCCACAGAATTAAAATCAAACCTGTCAGCCCTGTCCACTTGGTTGTTAGTCATCGCGATTTCAGCATTGGGCGTCAAAACATCACTGGGTGAAATATCATCAGTCGGCTGGAAACCTCTGGCACTCATTCTAATGAGCACTACTTTTATAGCGGCTTACATAATCGCGGCGATTAAACTTTTGTAAAGCGAGCTTCCTGCTACTACCTATTTTGAGTTAGTCAACAAGTTGATCTAAACCTCCTAGCCATTCCTGGCTAACGCTTTTCGATAAAGACCACTTCTATAGAAGTGCCTACATCCACTTCACTCTGCACGTTTACCGTCCATCCAAAACGATTGCACAAACGTTTAACAATGGTCAGACCTACTCCATAGCCCCGGCGCTTTGTCTTAGCATCATGCTGCGCTCGATAATATGGGTGGAATACCCGACTGATTTGATCTTCGGACATGCCTATACCGGTATCTTGTATGACTACTGAAAATTCCTGAATAATAATCTTGATTTTTCCTTCATTGGTGTACAAGGCAGCGTTACGAATTAAGTTGCCTAACACGATGGACATCACTTTGCGTGCGGTAAACAATTCAAGTGGAAATTGCTCGTCGATTTCAACGGCGATGGGCTTATCTTCCAGATAGATTTGAGCAACACGAATTTCATTATTAATCACATCCAAAACGGCGGTTTGTTCATCGATAAACTCTTTATCTGTTTCGCGAGCTAAGATTAAAAACGCGTCGATCAGCTCTTCCATATCTTGCGCCGAACCTTTAATACGTGTGACGTACTTTTTCGAATAATCATCAAGCTCTTGCTCGGCCAGCAACAAGTCTGATGCCATCTTAATGACGGTGAGAGGCGTGCGTAACTCGTGACTGGTGTCGCGTGTAAAACTTCGCTCTCGCTCGACAAAGCGCTTAATACGGCGCGAATAGGTAGAAAAGGAATTTACCAGCTTTTCAATTTCCCAGTCTGAATCTCCAGGGATTTGATTCAGATCTTCAAGGCTAGCGTCTGGATGGGCTGGGTCAAATTTATCAAACTTGTTCGCCAGCCAAACGATTGGACTAAGTAAGCTGCTCGATTCTCGATATACCCACCAGGCGGTTATATAGATTAAAACCAGTACCAGACCGAGCGGAAATAAACCGAAAAACAAGGCTAGTCTCAAGACACGTTTACCGTCGAACAACAGATAAATACGCGACTGGCTTTTTTCACTTACATACAACAGCGAATGAGTAGGTTCGCCGCTTATTTTGTGGAAACCTGTTCGCTTAGCTAGGTATTCAGCAGGCAGTTTGGAGATGCCTGCAAGCCCTTTTACTGGGCTTTTTTCTTTGGGCAGTTCGGATGCTTTGAGTTCTTTCAGCTGTCCACTGACAGCGTTTGGATGAGACCCAGGCTTATTAGGATCGGACAGAAGCCCCTCTACGCCTGAATTATTTTGCCCATCAACAACGTAAAAACCTTTTAAATTGGCGGTATTAGGCGCTAAAAAATCAGCGTCACTTTCTATCATTTTCCAGAAGTGATCTGCTTCACTTCTCAGAGCCTCGCGCACCAATATATGTTCTAAAACAACGGCTCCGAAGCCGATACCAAGAATTGCCACAAGACCGATCAAGCAAACCTGAATGGTCATTTTCTGACCGTGTTTGACCTTAATGGTTAACTGATTTTCTTCAACCTTTTCGTTCACGATATTATGGTGGCCCAGAATTGTAATTATTATTAGACATCAAACATCAATGGATGTCTGACTAATGAACGCATTCCAATCAAAATCCGCTGGATTTTGCGTTAACCACCCTATTTCCTATGTAACCCCGTTCTTATAAAAAAACGAAGCACCGAAAGCCTTGAATCAGGGGGCGTCTCCAATACGATAGCCACGTGCTTGAATGGTCTGTAATAAGGGATTATCGAACGGCTTATCGATTTGTTTTCGCA
This sequence comes from uncultured Gammaproteobacteria bacterium, assembly GCA_964516915.1. Classification (GTDB taxonomy): domain Bacteria; phylum Pseudomonadota; class Gammaproteobacteria; order Arenicellales; family Arenicellaceae; genus Arenicella. Next base: position 24,137 of record CAZEXS010000027.1, on the reverse strand, counting down.
AATTATACATGTGGCTACGCAAGGTATCACTGTCTGGCAAAATGTCGCCCCAGATTTCATGCTCCAGTTGGTTTCGACTAACCACTTTCGGAGATTCCTTCATTAGAATCGTGAGAATTTTCAAACCAATGGGTGAAAGATAGATAGGCTTATCTTGTCGATACACATCCAGGGTGCCGGTATCCAAGCGCAAGTCCGCCACCTCAAGTAATTCTTGCTGCGCAATCTGGCCTTTGCGGCGCATCAAGGCTTTAATTCTTGCCTCAAGTTCCAGTATTTCAAAGGGTTTAATCAAGTAGTCGTCGGCACCCATTTCCAGGCCCTTGACTTTATCCTCAAGCGTATCGCGCGCCGTAAGCATTAAAATCGGCGTATGATTTCGACACTCTTCCCGCAGCTTTTTGCACACGTCAAGCCCGTCCATTTCAGGAAGCATAAGGTCTAACAAGATTACATCGTAATCATTTTGACTCGCCAGATTAAAGCCCATTCTGCCATCGCTGGCGTAGTCTAGCTCGTAATCTCTTCGTTCAAAAAAATCGTAGAGCATTTCGGCAATGTCTTTATGATCTTCTATGATTAAAACGCGCGTATTATTACTCATGTCATTATTCGTATATCTTAGATTGCGCCAATTCTAGGTAAGGTTTGGTGATTAGAGCGTGAATAAAACCAACAATATGGAGCAACGCTAGAATACGGCTATAAACAAGTGCTGTAGACCTCAAGCCCGAACATCAACTTTTACTGTTTATCTGAGCTTAAAACTTTTTTGACGTTATTCGTATCAACCGTCACGGTCACTTTCAAACCAGGATTATTATCTGAAAAGTCCAACTTCATGCTGTGCACCTTGAGCACTGCAAAAACTAAGGCTAGGCCCAAGCCACTTCCTGGAGTGGTTCTGCTTTGATCAAGGCGGTAGAATCTTTGCACCACTTTTTCATGTTCATTTTGAGGAATCCCAGGGCCATTATCCGCGATTTCCAAACACCACTTGCCGGCCATTGAGTGAGATCGAATTGATATAGTCCCATTCTCAGGCGTATATTTAATCGCATTATCGATCAAATTCGCGAAAGCCTGAAAAAGCATATCTCTATCAGCCCAAACCTCTACTGTTTGAGAAAGTTGCACATTTAATTTCTGACCTTTTTCTTCTATCAAAGGCTCATATAATTCCTCAATGTCGTAAAGAATCGAATTGATGTCAACATTCTTAAAACCTTTACGTTGTTCACTGTACTCAATTCTAGCGATTCTCAAAAGTGCATTGAAGGTGGCTAATAAACCATCGGCTTCGTGAATTATTTGGTCTACGGAGTTCTCTTGTTCTACATTTCCACTGACTTTAAAACGTAACTCTTCAACTCTATTTTTTAGTCGAGCCAACGGGGTTTTTAGATCGTGAGCAATGTTATCGGAAACTCGCCGCACACCCTCCATACCGCCTTCGATCTGATCCAGCATACTATTCAGATTCACCGCCAACTCATCAAACTCATCGCCGGTTCCTTTCGCATCGATGCGCATTCGCAAATCGCCATGCATGATTTTTCGCGCCGTTTGATTAATAGTGCTCAAGCGACGACTGAGTGTTTGCCGCATCATAAAACCGCCGATAACGCCAAGCACCAGGGTCAAGCCTAAGCCCCAAAACAACGCCCGGCCAACCAGACTTTTTAGGTTTTCGAGGTCTCGCATGCCCTGCCCAACTAACAGGCTGTAGCGATCTTCAACCACAAAGGTTCGAGCGCGAGCGGTGTACTCTCCTTCAACACCATCACGGTTGTAATCCAGCTGAAAGTCCAGCCAACCGTCTCTTCGGTCTTGCGCAATTTTGGGCCAGCTTGAAATATTACCCACTAGGGTTTGAAACTGTTCGTCCACCAGCAAATACACCGAAGAGTCACCAGGGCGTTGGCGCTGAATGCGTACCCGGTCACTCAACAAAGTAACTAAACCAGGATAGCCACGTCGTTCATACGCTTTGGACAACACTAAAAGCTCAGCGTTTATCTCTTGCTCGGTTTGGTTGGTCGTATAAACAATGGTGGACCAATAAACAAAGCCCAATATTATCGATACACTTAACCCGAATAAGACAACATAGATCAGCGTAATACGAAACGCCGAGCTTTTAAATGGACTAATCTGGTTCACTAAGCATGTACCCTGCACCACGTACTGTGTGCAACAAGGTTACATCAAACTCCTTATCAATTTTTCCGCGCAACCGACTGATATGCACGTCAATCACATTGGTTTGTGGGTCAAAATGATAATCCCACACCTTTTCTAACAACATCGTGCGAGTAACCACCTGACCACTGTGACGCATCAAGTACTCAAGCAAGCGAAATTCACGCGGTTGCAAATCAATTTTCTGTTCATTCCGACGCACCTCGCGCTTAAGCAGATCCATTTCTAGATCAGCCACGCTTAATACAGTATCGGGAGATTCTGGCTCGGCACGTCGCACTAAAGCTTCTATTCTGGCTTGTAATTCAGAGAACGCAAAAGGCTTTACCAGATAGTCGTCAGCGCCGGCTTTTAACCCTACCACGCGATCATCCACATCACCCAGCGCACTGAGCATGAGTATCGGCGTGCGATTTCCACCGCCACGCAAAGTGCGCGTCATCGTAACGCCGTCAACTTTGGGCAACATCCGATCAGCGACGATTACCTGATAGTCAGTTGAATCAGCCATTAATAGACCTTCTCGGCCATCTTCAGCTTTATCAGCGATATGACCACACTCGGTCAAGCCTTTTACAATATAGGCCGCCGTTTCTTTGTCGTCCTCGACAACTAGTACACGAATCATGTTATTTTTAGTCATTCTTTGTTTCCTACAGTTTACGCTATTCAGCTAACGCGCCCAACATATTTAACACCAGCTGGGCGCGCTCTTGGTGACGCTACTACTTCAAGTCAAAGGGAATGTAGCCCGAACCACGGCCACGGCGGACTAACACCGGCACAGATTCTTTTCCTGATGCCATGGCCGCTTTTAGTGCGGCGGCGACTTCAGATGGTTTGCTTACTTTTTCACGATTGAATTGTTCAATCACGTCCCCGCGAACCAGCTTATTCTTCGCCGCTAGGCCGCCTCGCTGAACCGATAAGACTAAAACGCCTTCAACGTCTTCAGCTAAACGGTAACGAGCTCGAATCTCACTATCAAGTTCGCTCAACTCGGCGCCCATTTGCTCATCTGACTTCGGCTTGACGTCTTTCGACTTCTTAGGCTTACCGGCCAATTCGTCATCACTAGGAAATGCTTCTGTTTTGATTTTCAGCTTTTTCTTTTTACCATTGCGCCATACTTCAACCGGATAGGTTTTTCCAACCTTCGATTGCGCCACTTCTTTAGGCAGGTTTCTGGTTTCTTTAATGCGCGCGCCGTTAAAACTGAGAATGATATCGCCCTGCTTTAACCCGGCTTTTTCTGCAGGCGAATCTTTACGAACTAAGGAAACCAACGCACCTTCTTCGTTATCACGTTCGAAGGCTCTAGCAAGGTCTTCAGTCACCGCGCCAATCTCGACACCAATCCAACTGCGTTCAACTTCACCGGAATTTTGTAGCTGGGAAATTACGCCTTGTGCCAATGAGGATGGAATCGCAAAACCAATGCCAACACTGCCGCCGCTAGGTGAATAAATCATTGAGTTAATGCCGATTACTTGGCCCTTCATATTAAACAATGGGCCACCGGAGTTGCCGCGGTTAATCGCCGCATCAACCTGAATAAAATCATCGTATGGGCCTGAACGAATGTCGCGCCCCAACGCTGAAATAATACCGGTACTGGCTGAGCCACCTAATCCAAACGGGTTACCAATGGCCAATACCCAATCACCGACTCTCGAGGCCGTATCATCGCCCCATGCAACAAATGGCAGATCGCTGGCATCCTTAAGCTTCAACAAGGCCAAATCTGTTTTCGGGTCGCTGCCTTTAATTACGGCATCATACTCATCACCATTGGGCAGCGTGACCACGATTTCATCGGCTTTGTCGATCACATGATGGTTTGTCACCACATAGCCGTCTTCACTAATAATAAAACCGGAACCGATGCCCAGTGGCCGGGTGTCTCTGTCCTCGTCTTCAGGCTCTTCAATTGGGTCTTCTTCTGGCTCATCAAAACGCTCTTGTGGATACGGTGTGCCTTCGAAAAAGCGCCGAAAGAACTCACGCGGGTCGTTTAGGTCACCTTGACCACGTCGAGATGTTGATCGGCGCTTTATATAGCCCGAAGTCGACACATGTACCACACCAGGATTTACACTTTCGATTAAATCAGCAAACCCAGTTGCCGGTGACCATGGTTGATTTGGGGATAGCAACGCCGCCGGGCTGGCACCGACAGCATCAGCCGGCGTGTTCAATGCCGTGTGCATGTCGTCCGATTTATGCCCATCGGCATTTACTTGAATAGAAATAACCACCGCCGCCGTGGCTGCCACTACCGACAACCATTTAACCGCAGGAACGATTGGTTTAACAATTTCTTTGATCATTAAGGTCTCCAGAAAAATACATTACTTAAAATTGGGGGCTCTTACATCACTGCCACTTCTCCACAGTTGCGTTTATAAAACACCGCAGAAAACATTACTTTCGCGACAAATGAAAAGAAAAACCCAGCAAACTGATAGTAAGGGTCAATTGATTACCCGCAAGTGACCGCAGGATTACCTTTTAGTAATTAGTGAGCAAAAACCGACACTTAATGGTCATGAGTCTAATAATCGCAAGATTAAACAAGGTCAAAGCCAATCCTTAGCAAGCAATTCATGCTCCAAATGGCACAAAACCCCAGTTAGTTAACTTCCGTTAAGAAATTAGATTAACTGAGGTTTCGAGACCGTGTGTGCCTGTGCGAATGCATCGTATTCCTCTGTGATGCACCCATTTTAAATAAACGCTTTTAGCAGTTAAGCGTCCTTTAAGCTTCTTTCAAGTTTCTTTCAAATTCCCTTCAAGCTTCTTGGGCTAGGCTTCGACGGTAAAAGTTAAACCCGCGTTGTCTTCTAAACGCTTAATCAGTAATTCACCCATCGCAGGTGCCGTAGTCCAAATACCACCTGGCGTATCGGTGGCGTCTTTAACCAAGCAAATCGCGCTTTCAGAGATCATTTTAGATGTCGACCCGTAACCTGGGTCTCGATCCCCTTTCACACTGATTGCGGCGGTTTCGCCATCAGCAAGTTTACCAACGAACAGAATGTCATAAGAGCCTGACTCCCGCTCCTCTTTACTTGGGCCTTCACCTGGTTTTGGTGCGTCAGGCCCCGCCATACTACGATCGTTTTTAATGTAATTCGCCGTGGCTTCGCCTTTCTCGCCGGGGCCAGCCAAAATCATTTCGCTGTAACGAAAATCCTTGCCGTATTGAAAATCCAACAAGGCATTACTGCGATGCACATTTCGGGTATTGATGGCCGCCATGACAAAAGGGGCAACCCAACTATTGAACTCATCTGAGTAATGAACACTGTCTCCGTCGGGCTGTTCTACGCCATCAAACTCGGGAACCAATGCATAATGATCCAGTGCGAGCTTGTAGATCTCCGGGTTCGATTTAGCGGCTTTTACCGAGGCTTGCAAGCTGGCGGCTGTACCCCCTGAAAACGTGCCCTTCATATGGCGAACACGAGCATCAATTTCAGCACACGGCTTACCGGTCTTCTCAATCGCCATGTTCTGCAACATGAATACCCCTAGATCACTAGGAATAGAATCGAAGCCACAGGAAAACACAATGCGCGCGCCTGATTCGGTCGCCGCCGCTTCGTGCGCTTCTATCATCTCACGCATCCAAAACGGTTCACCGCATAAGTCTACATAATCGGTACCAGAATTTGCGCACAGGCCAACCAATTCAGAACCGTACAGCTGGTAAGGGCCTACCGTGGTCAACACCACCTTAGTGCTGTCAACCATCGCTTGCATCGACGCCAAATCATTGGAACTGGCAACCACCAGCGGCGTTGTGTCAGGCAGCCCCATCTCATCACGCACAGCCACCAGTTTATCTTGGCTGCGGCCCGCCATGGCCCACACTACCCCGGAATCTTGCCCATAGGCGGATTGAAGGTACTCGGCAACCAATCGGCCGGTGAAACCAGTAGCCCCATAGACCACGATATCGTATTTTTTATTTTCCATTTTTACTCTGTATGTTCTGTTTGATAATCCAAGTAGACACAGTGTAAATGTTTGAATGTGATGAATCTAGCAAAATAAAACACCGTTATATCGACAAGCGAGTTAAAACAAGCGACCTATTAAATTAAATCTTTTCCTATAATTGAAAGAGGCACCTGAAAAAGAAAACTGAAGACGCAGCCAGTGTCATACTAGAACCGCTAGAGACATAGGCCTAGCCACTATGCTCGGCAATTGAACGAGAAAGAAAAACAGCGGCTTTGCTAATCGCGAGCCGCGCCGCTTAACGCCTGTGAAAGTAGCTTAGAGGTGATATCCACCACTGAAATAACCGAGTCGTAAGCCATGCGAGTGGGCCCTATTACACCCAAGGTGCCCAGCACCTTGCCGTCCACTTCATAAGGGCTGGCTATCACACTGCATTCACCTAAAGCACTAAAACCGGACTCTTCACCGATAAACACGCTTACACCATCGGCTTTCATGCTTCGATCAAGTAAATCGAGCAAATCACGTTTTGTTTTAAATGCATCAAACAATCCCTGTAGCGTTTCAATTTGGCATAAATCAGGCACGCCTAATAGTTTTTGCTCACCGCTCACCACCACATCACTTTGACTGTCGGCGTCTTCTTCCGTAATCACTTGGGTTGCCGCCTGCATGGCTGATTGATTGATGCTGTGCATTTCGTCATTATCAGCCTGCATGTCCTGCACGAGCAAGCGCCGAACATCGCTTAATGTATTGCCTTTATAACGATGATTAAAGAAGTTAGAAGCTTGCACCAATTCAGATTCAGCAAAGCCTTCTGCCGAAGATAAAACCCGGTTTTGAACCCGCCCATCTTCGGTAACTAAAATCGCCAATACTCGCGTTTCTGACAAACGCATGAATTCTAATTGGTGAAAACGCGTGACGGATTCGTTTGGCAGTACAACCATGCCGGCAAATTCGGTTAGCTCAGACAACACATCGGATGCATGAGCCAGTAACTTGTCTGGGTCAGACTCACCATCAAAACGCTCATGCAATTGCGCTACGGCCTCATGAGTGGGCACTGATGCTTTGACCATACTGTCGACAAACAAACGATAGCCTTGCACAGTTGGAATTCGACCGGCCGAGGTATGTGGCGAGGTAATTAAGCCCAGCTCTTCTAAGTCAGACATAACATTACGTACCGTTGCTGAGCTGACACTCAACTGAGGTAGTTTTGAAAGTGTGCGTGAACCCACCGGCTGACCATCGTGAATATAGGTTTCAACCAAGTTTTTTAAAACACTTTCAGCTCGCTGATCTAAGCTCATATAAGAATACTGTTCATCTATCAATTTAACGCAACTAAATCACTACACTAGCATCGTTGTGGGCTGCGTTTCTATACATAACCGACAATCTAAAACGGCTCGGCCAATTTCACTTAAGCGAACACAGCTAGCCTTTTACAACATTTCAATTGCCATGCGTCTGGACAAAGTGACCAGTGAAAGCCACAATCGGCATGTTAAGCAATCATAAATGAATTCGATCATGTTTAAAACAATTGGTGTTTTCGGAAAGTACCAAGATAAAAGCGTAGAAAAACCCGTTAAGTTGTTGACTCAACATCTTGAAAATAAAGGGATTAGGGTGAAGCTCGGCCACACAACGGCCGAAGAAATAACGCGCGACCTGCCTCAAGAAATAATGCACGAGAACCTCACCTCTGATATTGATCTGGCAATCGTGATTGGTGGTGACGGCACTTTATTGCACGTGGCGCGCCGCATGGCGGAGAAAAACATACCCGTTGCCGGTATTAATCTGGGCACATTGGGCTTTTTAACCGACATACCGCAAACCGACATGTTGGATGAAATAGATCAAATCATCGCCGGCAACTACGAAGTAGAAAACCGCATAATGCTGCAAGTGCGCGTGCTGCGCGATGACAAATGCCTGTATCAGGACAACGCTTTAAACGACATTGTCATTGGTCGTTATGCGCTCGAAAAGCTGATTAAATGGCAAGTTGAAGTGAATGGCCAGTTTGTTACGGCCGCTCGCTCAGATGGTGTGATACTCGCCACGCCGACCGGCTCAACGGCTTACGCCCTGTCCGCAGGCGGCGCGATTATTCACCCAGGTACCGATGTGATTTCAATGGTGCCTGTGTCACCACACACACTGTCAAATCGCCCTATTACGCTGCCAGCAAGCGCCAAGGTCGAATTGACTCTGCACAATAAGACGCCCAATTGCGCACACGTATCAACCGATGGCTTGATCGGCTGCAGTTTAGTCGGCGATGAACTCATCGAAATCACTCGTTCGCCGCATTCAGTAAAGTTAATCCACACCGAGAACTATAATTATTTCGCTATGCTCAGGGCCAAACTTGGCTGGGGTAGCGGAAAATAATGTTTCAGTTGTTCACCCGCGCCTTGCTATAATCGGCGAATGTCGTTACGCGAATTAAACATACGAAATTTTGCCATCATCAAACAACTGGAGTTGGAAGTTGATGACGGCCTGAGTGTCGTAACCGGCGAAACCGGGGCCGGTAAATCCATTGTTCTTGGCGCATTAAACCTTTTGTTAGGCTCTAGAGCCGAAGCCGACATGATTCGCCATGGCGAAGATCAATGTGAAATCACGGCGTTATTTTCCATCGACAAACAGGGCAACGTGCAAAGTTGGCTTGAGCAAAAAGACCTGAGTGACAAAAACGAAGTCGATTATTGCTTGGTTAGACGCATAGTTCGACGAAACAAGCCCACCAAATGCTATATCAATGATCAACCCACCACCTTAGCTAGCTTGCGCGAGTTAGGCTTAATGTTGGTTGATTTGCATGGTCAACATGAACATCAATCGTTGCTTCGTGTTGCCCACCAGCGCCATATAATTGATCAGTTTGCCGGCCATGAAGACGGGCTTAAAGCCATGGCGGCGTTGGCATCGCACATAAACCGACTGAGTCGCGAGCTGTCGGATATTTCACAGACACAAAATGATAACCATGATCGTCTAGAACTTATGTTATTCCAGCTGAACGAGCTGGATGAGGCAAATGTGCTTGATGGCGAGTTTCAAGCCTTAGAGCAAGAACATAAACGCTTGAGCAACTCTCAGTCTTTGCAAGACGGCATCAACGCCGCCAGTGACAGTTTGTTCCACAACGAAGCATCCAACGTTACCTCGGAGCTTGGGCGCGTGGTCAATCAGCTAACTGACTTAGCGGAGTTTGACGACAACCTAAAACCCGCTGAAGAACTGCTTAATAGTGCGCTAGCTCAGACCGAAGAAGCCAAAGCCGTGCTCGAGTCAGCGTTATCGAATATAGATCAAGACCCTGAGCGCCTAAAAGAAGTAGAACAACGACGTGATACCTTGATCGACTTGGCGAGAAAACATCGCTGCAGTGAAACAGAAATACCCGAAAAGCATCAATCTCTACAAGCTGACTACCTACGTTTGGAAAACCAACATCAACAACCTGAAAAGTTGCAAAAGCAACTTGATGAATTGTTACTAAAGTACCGACATATTGCGGACCTCATTTCGGAGCGCAGACAATCCGTTGCGAAACAACTGTCTGATGAAATAACCAAGCAAATGCAAGACCTCGGTATGCGTGGTGGCGAGCTTTCAATCTCTGTCGAACCGCAAATCAATGACCAACCTATTATTTCTGAAACCGGCATTGATAAAATTGAGTTTTTAGTCAGTACTAACCATGGCATGCCGCTAAAATCGCTGAATAAAACCGCTTCGGGCGGCGAGCTTTCGCGAATCAGTCTGGCGATTCAAGTAATAACCAGTGAAAAATCTGAAACACCCACCTTGGTGTTCGACGAAGTCGACGTCGGCATCGGCGGAAAAATCGCACAAATCGTCGGTATGCGCCTTCGAAACCTTGGAAAAAACGCCCAAGTGTTGTGTATTACTCACCAACCCCAAGTTGCCGCACAAGGCCATCAACATTTATTGATCGATAAAGTAAGTAGCGATTCAGATACCTACTCCACCGTGATTAAACTTGATCAGGATATGCGCACCACTGAAATCGCTAGAATGTTAGGTGGTAGCGAAATCACCGACCGCACCAGAGCGCACGCTCATGAAATGCTTCAATCAGCGACTATTTAGGCTATCTGCTAGGAACCCGTTTTGACTTCAGCGCCCATCTATCAAACTACTGATAATTTGACCTACACTGATTTTGTTAGGCCAGCAAACGTCGATGATGTTGTCGGCATTCAAAGGTTACTAAACCATTACGCATCGCTTGGCGACCTTTTGCCGCGCACGAAAAACGATATCATCAACAATATCGAGCATTTCCGAGTAATTGAAAGAGACGATAAAATAATCGCCTGCGGTTCGCTGGAAAACTTCACTCCAGAACTTGCTGAGATTAGAAGTCTGATGGTTGATGCGTCAATTAAAGGTGGTGGCTTAGGCACCCTAATTGTTGAAACACTTCTTGAAATAGCGCATTTGCGAAAAGTAAGCCGTGTGATGGCGCTAACCTATGTGCCTATTTTCTTTCATAAACTCGGTTTTAAAACAGTCGATAAGAACATTTTTCCCGAAAAAGTATGGGGTATTTGTGTAAACTGCTACAAGTTCGAAAATTGTGATGAAATTGCGGTTCTAAAAGAACTTTAGCCAACAAGTTATAGGCTGTTTAATTTAGGTCTGATTTCCATCTGGTTTAACACGTTTTCAGACAAACTAATCAACAATTTTTAGACTTGCAATGACAAGCTAAATACCTATTTAAAACAATAAGTTAAAAATTATAGATTCTCGCATGAACAAAATAAAATCAGGTCTTCTGCTAATGATCAGCTCCCTTCTTCTTGGCGCATGCATCAAACCTTACCAACCTGATATTCAACAGGGCAACATATTAAATAATAGCGACTTGCGTGAAATTCAGTATGGCATGACCAAACAAGAAGTATTATTCATCTTAGGTACGCCTATGGTGATCGACCCGTTCAATGAACAGCGATGGGACTATTTCTATTCTCGACGAGATCAATTGCGTAAGGAGACTGATCAACGTGTGATTACGGCTATTTTTGACGGCGATAAATTGTCTGAGTTGCGAGGCGATGTCACTCTCGACAGCATTAGAAACCTAGAAGAAAGCACCGAAGACCGACAACACGGTGGCACGGTTATCACAAAACCGACGCAGCGTGAGAAAGGCTTACTAAACCGTCTCGGTGTGATTAAACCTAAAAATGCATTCTCTAAAAAGCCCAGTAAGTAAATTTATTTTACTGGCTTTTATGCAGGCAACCTTCGCCGCCATCACGAGGTTTTTCATTTAGAAAGATCAGCTGATAATGCCCCGCCCAAGCGATATTCATAGACACTCGGATAATCTCTGGCTGAGTATTAATCTTACGCATTTCGCACTGAATATAGACAATTTCCGAGTCGCATCGGATAACCGACCGGCCGTGATCTTGTATGAAGGTCACGTTTGGCAGACCAATACCGCAGCAAAAGCACTGGGCATTGTGCAAGGCATGAGCCTTAACCAAATGTCGCTTCTAACCGACTTTACCGAAGCGATGGATCGCCAGCCCAGCATAGAAAAAGACCGATTAGAGCAACTCGCTTACTGGGCACACGGTTTCACTTCCACTGTCGTCATCTACAACAACCACACACTGCTACTCGAAATTGGCAAAAGTCGCGCCCTGTTTAAAGGCATTCACACTCTGATCGAGCGCCTGGCAAATGAGCTTAATAACTTTGGGTTTGACCATGCAGTCGGCTTAGCGAATACGCCTAAAGCGGCCTATTTACTCGCTCTAAGCAACAACATACCGTACAACTTAAAGCACGATTTGACTCAGAGCGTAGAATCAAATAACAGGTCACAGCGGCGCGCTTTAGATAAGGTTGAGCTTCACAAGCTGCCCATTAGCAAAACCCAACTGGAACAACTGCACGGCTGTGGTTTTAGCACGCTAGAACACATAAATAGCATTCAAGACCGGGAGCTTGCCAGCCGCTTTGGTCGCAGTTTTGTGGACTACCTCGCACAACTCTATGGTAAACAGGCTGACCCACAAATCCCTACTCTGCCGCCTGAAACATTTCATGAGTTTGTCGATTTTGCTGAGCCGATCAAAAACTGGCATTGGATTGAACAACAACAATTAAAGTTGCTAAAGAGTTTGCTCAACTTCGTAAGTAATCGCCAGCTAAGCTGCGACGAGTTCAGTTGGCAACTCCACCAACAAAACGGTGCCCTAATTAACGAGGCAAAACTGCAACTGAACTATTCAACCATTGCCTTACTGCCTTTAGAAGAACAAATAGAACGGCTGTATGAATTAACGCGTTTAAAGCTCGAAACACTAAAACTCACTGCGGATATTGAGCGCATAGAACTTCGCAGCCTGCGCCTCACGCCAATTGCGTTGATAAATCGAGACCTTTTTGATAACACCACCCACCAAGACGCATTTGAACAATTATGGGATAAACTATCGAACAAGCTCGGCCATCAGGCCGTCTATCAACTTGAAAGCCGTGAGGAGCACTTACCTGAACGTTCATTCAAGCAGGTAAATCGAGTCTCTGCAAACGACACAACTGGGACGGCTGGCAAAACAGCTCAATCAATACCCGAGGCCAACACTAAGCTAAATCAGCCAAATTGGCTTTTCAAGACCCCCAAACCGATATCGGCAAAATACGATAAGCCGCACTACAAAGGCCCTTTAGACTTGATTCATGGGCCACAACGCTTGGTCAATAACTGGTGGAGCAATCTGGAGAGTCGCGACTATTACGTAGCAAGGCAGGCTTGCGGATCACTATTGTGGGTTTTTAAGGATAGAAAAACCCAGCGATGGTTCATTCACGGCCTATACGGTTAAAATTTATACCGTTTAAACTTAAGCCATAAATACAGCTCTTAAAACTGTAAGCAGCTCACGTCAGTACCTAAACTACTTATCGATACTGACGCGATGAAAACAGCTTTGTCTAATTCATTATGCACTCAGTGCATCAATGATGACGTTTACACAAACTCAGGCTTACGCTTTTCAACAAAAGACGCAACGCCTTCACGCCCATCAACACCATTAGCGCAGTCATGAATCGCCTGACTTTCTAACTCAAGTTGATCTTCTAAGTTGTTTAAAGACGATGCAGCAAGAAGTCGCTTAATACTGGCATTAGACGCTAACGAACCCTTAACAAAGCTGGAAGCAAGTTCTACGGCCTTGGCATTTAACTCTTCATCAGCCACAACCTCATTAATCAAACCCCAATCCATCGCTTCACTGGCACTTAAAACGCGGTTTGTAAACATAAGCTCTTGAGTCTTACGCAGACCAATCAATCGCGGTAAATAGTAGCTAGAACTGCCATCAGGGCTTAAGCCAATTTTGCTGTACGCCATGGTGAACTTTGCCGACTCGGCCGCTAAAACCATATCGCCTGCAACTGACACACTGAACCCAGCACCGGCTGCGGTACCGTTGATAGCGCAAATCAATGGTTGATCCATTTCGGCAAATATCTGCATAGCCGCGTGTAATTGATCGGCAATTTTAGCCACCGCGCCACCAGGGTCTTCAGTAGCATCGTACATTGACTTAACGTCACCACCGGCACAAAAGAATCGACCATTAGCGGTCAGTATCACGGCTTTAACAGACTCACTGTTGGCGACACTTTTGGCCGCAACGGCCAGCTCAGTCGCCATTTGCAGGTTAAGTCCATTTGCCGCGTCAGGGCGATTGAATTTAATGGTCGCTATACGGTTTTCTTCAACTAGTTCTAAGGTTTCAAATTGCATTACAGGTACTCCTCAAGGAATCTAACGATAAGCACCAATAAAGGTACTTTCTAAAAAATCAGGGGTTTTAAATCTCCGCCAGCGAGTATCCATTACCTAACTCTAAATTCCAAATAGTTTTACCGACCGCACGCATAAATCTATTAGTTTTAATAAGGTTTATATACTTCACGAGCGCCAATTTCGGTACCAATCTAAATCAGAGACATTTAATTCGCGCGATAATTCAGCCAAATTTTTTTCCGACATCAATTCTAATTTGACTGTCAATGAGCGCTCAATATTGCTTAACGACAAATTGATCACCAAAACATCAAATTTCATATTCAATCTATTAGCCAATTGAAGGCCCTTTTTCCAATGCTTAAAAGCCTTTTGGGGTTTGTCTAGGATAAGCGCATACCACCCCCTTAGGAGTTCATATTTTGGGCGGGCGATGATATATAACCCCGTATGCGTTTTGACATTCTTTAATGACATTTTCACCCATTCTTCAATGATCGGCGCGCAGCTCTCACCATGTTGAGCTTTATGTTTTCCGAAGAAGCGCAAAGCCGCCTCGGCTTGCAAATAGGCACAAGGGATAGAACGCCAAGTGGTTGGTCTGCCCCATTGCGCGGCAATACCCGCCCCGAGTTCAATGTAATGCCTAGCTCGATCAAAATCCTTGTCTTTGATCGCCAAAACGCTAAACGAAGCAAACGCCTCTAAAGTATTGATCGGTTCGAAATCACCTGTGTGTTCAACATACAAAGCCTCTAAACGAATCGCTACGCGCCTAGCAGTTGAATACTGGCCTTGCATGATGGACGACATCAGCCACATGCAATACCCCCATGACTGTGTTTGAGGCACACCCCGACTGAATCCAGATTCGTATATTTGTTGATGTATGTGCTCAGCTGTATCGACAGGATGAAAGTCTCCTGAAATGAGACCCGCAATACAATAGACAGAGGCCGCTTCTTCCCACCTACGTCGATCACCCTGAGCCAGCGCATATTCTTGCGACTTTAACAATGCCGCGTCATGCTCTGGCCACTTCGCTTCCTGAGCTAGACACATACCGCCCGATAGGTAATACCAAGCCCAAGTACCAGGCTCCTCAACAACCTTAGCGACATCATGACCTCTTTTAATATACGACTTGGATATTTTCATAAGAGGTATACCAGACAAGGCGTTTCCTAAGGTCGAATAACTTCTTGAAAGCGTCCCCGTATTATCAGCCGTTGATTCCGATAAATTTGTCGCTGCAAAAGCAGAAAAAACCAAACCTTCCATGTTCTCTCGAAAATAATAGACCAAAAACTGACGCTCCATCACCAGTGCCGCAAGATGAACGTCCGGCACTCTTTCAATCTCTACAGGTTT
Source organism: uncultured Gammaproteobacteria bacterium (assembly GCA_964516915.1). Classification (GTDB taxonomy): domain Bacteria; phylum Pseudomonadota; class Gammaproteobacteria; order Arenicellales; family Arenicellaceae; genus Arenicella. Next base: position 8,758 of record CAZEXS010000027.1, on the reverse strand, counting down.
ATCAAAAAACGGTAAATATCGATGCTGAAGCTGCTTTAATATTTGACCAATCGCCCGGCTCGCAAACCCCAATTTGCTACTTGGTAAACGAATCCCTAAATATTCCAAGGCTTGATTAAAAGCTAATTCAGATTCCTCTAGATTACCAATGGCAAGGTGCGCGGCTCCCCCCATACCTTTCCATCGAGCCCGAGTTAAGTTTGGAACGGATACATCATTTTCGTCCAAGAGCTCATCTATTTTTTTCAGATAATCCAACACCTCTCGATTGGCGAACAGTTGGTACGCTTCGAGAATAGCGCGACCTAAATACGTTAACGCTTTTTCAGGGTCTTCCGCTCGATGCCAATGCAGCGCTAACTCAGGGCTGCGTTTTGCAACATCATTGCTGTTCAACTCAATCCATTGCGCAATCTCTCGATGCATCTTTTTACGTTGGCTGTACAACATCAACTCATAGGCGATCTTCTGCGTTGCCAGATGTTTAAACAGATAATCGACTTGGTTGGCCTTAGCTTGAGTCATCCCAGCAAGGCTAAGCGTTTCAACATCATGCTGCAAAGATTCTCTCTGTTTATCCACTGGATAAATATAATGCAGTTCATCGATTGAAAACTGGCGCCCTATCACACTGGCTGTCTTTAAAGTAAGTTGCTGATCCAAGGTTAAGCGCTCAAGCCGGCTAATAATAGCGCTTTCAATCGACGCCGGCAGTTCAATATCTTGAACCCCATTAATATCTTGAGCCAAGGTGCACTGGCCCTCTTCTATTCTGAGAATGCCCCGCTCCTGTAAGTCCTTCGCCAATATCTCACTGTAAAACGGGTGGCCTTCAGCTCGTTTCATAATCAGTTCTAGAATATTATCGGGCAATACGCTCACATTTAGGACTTTACACACCAATGTAGAGATGTGCTGTCGACCTAGCGAAGCTAAGGAGATTACATTTGTCCTCTCTAATCGACAAAGCCGTTCATAGCTTGCCGGCGCATCGTCATCAAAGGGTTGTGTGACAACGATAAAAAACACATTGGCTAAATTTCGAACCAAGGAATCCAATAACACCCAAGATGCTGAGTCCATCCATTGAGCATCATCAATCGTAAAAACCAAAAACCGCTGTTGGGATTGCACGCGTATTATCTCGCTAATCAGAAAGCGAATATTTTCCGCCAGCACTTCATTAGTTAGATTTTTACTGTACTCGGATTCCGATAATTTAGTACCCAGCACGCCATTTAAAATTGGCAACATTTCATGATGCACAGGTTCTGACGCATCGGCCAGACCCGCTAAATACAATTCTTTATCAGCACTGCTTGAAAGCTCATCAAAACCCAACAATTGATATAAGAGCTCACGCCAAACACCATAAAACGAAATCTGCACGGTACTGGCGCTGGCCTTCATAAAAACGCCTTCATACTTCTTCAAAAAGTCGCTTTCAAATGCTTTCAATAAAGCCGACTTACCAATCCCCGCCTCGCCTGCCACGACACTGCATTTCGCGTGATCAGCGTTGGTAATACTATCGACAACGCTGGACAATCGTTTTAGCTCCTCCTCTCTGCCAATAATCGAAGTAACATCACTTTGTTTAACTTTCTTGAGTGCCAATGGTTTGAAAGTCTTAACGACGTGATCTTTACCTTTGAGCTTAAGTAAATCGCCAGAATCAAATTCGATATCTGCATCGCAGGCATCGGCGGTAACCGAATCACACAATATTCCGCCTTCGGCAAGGCTCATCAATCTAGCGGCGGTATTTACACCATCGCCCATTAAGGTATATTCGCAGCGATATTTTTTCCCTAACGTCCCACAATAAACAGGGCCAGACGCAACGCCAATCGAGACCGTTAAGCCCATTGGTTCAAGATGGGCTTTCACGTTGATAGCGGCTTTAACCGCTCTAATAGGGTCATCTTCAGCCGACATCGGCGGTACGCCAAAACCAGCAATAACGGAAACGCCTTTATCGTCGCAGCTGATTTTATCAAGGCTGCCTCGCTGCCCGTAACACACCTGTTGTATTGCCGTTACAATAGCCTGCGCCTGATCAACGTCGATATTGCTGGTAAACTGAGGAAGGTTGATGAAAAGCACCGTTATCCGACGAAGTTCACCAAGCAAGGCGGTGTCAGTCTGACCTGCAGTAATTCGTGAGGCGACGGCAGCCGGCACAAAACAACGCATGACGGTTTCTAAATCAGGGGCAATTTGAACCGCATTTGACTCTAATTCAAGCCCCCAATCAGGCACCTGTTTGACGTTATGCATATCGTCAATAACAGCTTCAGTGATTATTGAGCTGGTGTCAATCTTCGACAAGCTTTCAGCGCTAATCAAGACATCGTTAGAACGCGCCGAGTCACCAAGCCGGCCAACCTCGGAAATAGCACGGCTTACAACCGCATACTCCCAGCGATCCAGAACACCACCTAGAACCAGCCCCACTATTTCACCGTAGCTGACCGCCACCTTAAGACTTAATTCGACATTGTCTTGCTCTAAAATTCTTGCTGAAACATCTCGTGCGACCCTTTGCATTGCCACGCCACAGGATGTCGCGCGTTTTAAGGCCAATGCATGATCTTCACAAGGAAAAAGTATGAGCATTGCATCGCCAGCAAATTTTATGACATCACCATTGTGATCAAGCACCACTGAGATAAGATGATCAAAATAATCGGAAAGCATAAACGTAAGATGTTCAGCTCCCACGGCCTGCTCTTTGCCATACTGTTCGGCCAGCTTCTCGGTTAACTTGGTAAAGCCAGACACATCCGCGAACAGCACTGCAGCATCGTATTTGCTGGCTTGATGATTCAAAGCCGTTCGACCCGATACTAAATTCTTCAGTAAGGTATTACTTATAAACTTAGAGAATTCACCTATCCGTAACCGTCGCTCAGCATCATCGGCATTGCCAATACTGCCACCAGGCAGAGCCTTGGGGGATTTAGTTGACCGGTCTGTTTCCCTCATCAATAATCTCGAGTTGTCTATTCAATAAAAAATCACAACATCAGCGTCAGAGTATCGGCGTTCGCGCTATTATCAGCGTTTATCGATATTGTACTTCTTAGCGTATCAGATAATTGACATTAGACTAAGAGCATCCGGTATCAATTTTGTCAGGATTAGTCATAGAATCCGCACACTCACTCAACCAACAAAGTCGATAGTTAGGTCGATAGCAGCTCAATATAAAACCCAATAAAAAGGTCAATACAATCACGATGAAAATCGCTCTCTATACCATCGTATCGCTCTTGGCGTTTGCGGGAAACTCCATACTTTGTCGCTTGGCCTTGGGTAGCGGAAAAATAGACGCAGCAAGCTTCACTTCAATAAGGCTGTTTGCTGGCACTGTTTTTCTGCTGGTTATTTTCAAGCTCTCAAATCAAAATGAACGCCCCGTTTCAAAAGGCAGCTGGCGCGCCGCATTGATGCTATTTGTTTATGCTATTGCCTTTTCCTATGCCTACATAGTGCTAGAAACCGGCACAGGTGCCCTGATACTCTTTGCCTCAGTCCAACTGACCATTATTCTATGCAGTCAATTCTCGGGGCATAAAATTCGTCTACTCGAAAGTATTGGCGTAGCGATTGCATTTGCAGGCGTCGTTTATTTAGTACTGCCCACGCTATCCACGCCCTCAGTGAGCAGTTTTATTCTAATGGCCATGGCCGGCTCGGCGTGGGGGTTTTACACCATATTCGGTAAAGCATCTAAAAACCCGCTGAGCGACACTATGTACAATTTCGCCCGAACAACGCCGATAACCGTACTTCTGATCATGGCTTTATTTGTTCTCACACCCTATCAAACATCATTAAGCGCATCGGGCATCGTAATTGCCATAATCGCCGGCGGCGTAACGTCTGGCATCGGCTACGCTATTTGGTACCTGGTGCTGCGTGAAATTTCGGCCATTCAAGCCGGAGTATTGCAATTATCCGTTCCTGTGATTTCAGCATTGGGCGGCACTCTATTTATTGGTGAATCCATCACCCTTCGCCTGATAATATCGTCAATTATTATTCTGGGTGGCATTTCGATTGTTATCTTGGATACAAAATCACGGCAACGAACCTGAACCCGCCAGAATCAACGCGCATGGTGGTTTTTAAACTTGTATATATACTGCCTATTTACCCCATACAGGACCCGCTTTTTCTCCTAAAAGATCCATCACCGATTGAGGGAGTACATACACAACACCGTCTCTCTCATAAGCTGTAAATGCATGAATCACAAGAATGTCCATCAGATTTGTTTGGCTTAGCTCATCAATATCTAAATTGACCATGTTTACTCTAGCTTTCACTCGAGGGTCTGTAACAAACTTGACGCCCGTTCTCTCGCTGTATGATTCAAGAATATGATTTAGATCTGTTCTTTCAGAAAATTTGGGCTCGTGACAGAGTGCGCTAGACGCATAGATTAGGCTAATCAAAAATATCATTCTTATTGAATATTTCATGGCAATCTCCTTATTTTTCAGTAACTTTTAATATATTGATGTTTGTTTCGAGCCAGCAGAGCACCGCCATTTAAGGTTTATATAACTATATAGGGTGTCTACAAATCATGGGTAACTCGGGCAATGTTACGCCTTTAAAACGGGTGCGCGTTTTTGCGCATCCAAGCCTCAAACGTGTTGTTTTGTGACTTATTAGTTGTCATTTTTGGTACGAGCATCTTAGCTGCATTTACTTTATCCAATGAAATATATTCTGATATATCGTTCAGATCTGATATCGCTGGTCAGTCCATATTATTTTAGCCATTCAGCTAATTCATCCTTTGCTTCAGATTGGTCTAAAATACGACCCTCTTGATAAGCCGTTTCACCGCGAGCAATGCCTTCTAATATATGCATTCTACTTTGCATCGATTCATAGCCATCAACGTCTAATAAATATGGCGATGGTTTTCCATGCTCAGTAATTAATACTGGTTCCCGTAAAGCATGAAGATCGGCTAATATTTTAGTAGCTTGACGCTTAAGGTTTGTCACTAATTCAATTTTCATAAAGTGATCCTATTCTGTCACTTTATAGATTGCAATATGCTCAGCACAACTAACGAATCTGTAGAAAAACCAATTCACTTTTTTCTACCATAAAAATGGGCCTTTCAGTTTTGATTGATTCATCCATTAGAGGCAGCTGGAGCAACGCGTTGGCTGTTCGGTTCGAAGAGCGTAGTTAATGGGCTTTTTAAGTGCCAGCATTGCTTTTTCTCCAGACGAAATAACCCGTAGTGAGCATTATCAAAAAAGAAACAATGGATGCTACAGCGTAAATGATGACACCTTGCTCATGCCAAACAACAAAGCCATCATGGTATCGACCGGCTTCGTTATACGACATGTTACTTCTCCACCACCACAGCATTGTAAATAAAATAAAAGCTGCAGTGCTTATGGCTAGAATGACAATTTTGAAAACCCTCTTCATCTTAAACTATAGACACATAACGGCGTGACTGCGGTGAACGAAACGCAGTGTAGCGAGTATCAAACCGAAGGGCGACAGCGGCGCCTTGTTAGATATTCTTTTACTCGTGTAAATCATGAATCTTGAAAAGATTCGACGCAATTTTTATCGCGTCGGTTGTTTTACTATTGGTGAATACGACAACCAATAGATCGGTTTGACGGTCATAGATGAAATGACTGGTGAACCCGACAATCATTCCGGGGTGACTAATCAGCTCACCGCTCAACGTCAGCCCGAATCCGTAAGAAGTATTGCCGTGCAGTCCTTCTTCGGGCCAATCATAGGAATTCGAAGGAATGGAGGATTGCAGTATACGCTCCAGAGATGTGCTCGAGAGGCGCGGATGCTTCTTATCGCTGTAGGTGGCAATCCACTTGGTGAAGTCGTTCAGAGTTGTGATCAAGCCACCGTCCGGCGACGTCACAGGCAAACTAACGACATTATCCTTGGTGTGCCTCCCCTCCGCTTCGTTCCAGCGAAAACCTGAAGCTTCATGCTTTAGGGGCACATGGTTTTGAACTCGGATACGTGAATCCGTCATACCTAATGGATCGAGCAGGTTTTCCTGAATGTAATCCTCAAACAGAGAATCAGTTTGTTCTTCAATGATTTCTCCAAGGAGTGTGTAGCCAATATTCGAATACTCGAAATCGGTCCCAGGCTTGAATTCCAGTTCCCGCTGCATGGCCTCGCGAATCATTCCCTCCACCGTGTCGCCCAAGGCCCATCCGTCGACTACGTCATAATACTCGCGAGTCACAGCATAGTCTGGAATACCGCTTGTGTGGGAGAGAAGATGGTGAAGCCGCACATCCGACCAGAAATCGGAATGGTATTTTTCAGGGAGGTAGTCGCTGATGGGGTTATCTAAAACCAATGAACCTTTTTCCACCAATTGCATGATTGCTACAGCGGTAAATTGTTTGGTTATAGAACCAACATGGAAAGCTGTATTCAGTCGGTTCGCCGTCTCTCCCGTTGCATTTCCATAGGCGCGGGCGTGAATGATATCGTTGCCACGCATTACAAGTGCGACACCCTTAAAACGTTCAACTCGGGTCATCTCGGTCAGCAAATCTTCAGACGCCGTATGGATCACTTTGCTGTTAGATTGAAGAATTACATCAGGACCCGAGTCAATTTGCACTGCAGAGGCACCTAAAAAAACAGCGGGGACGAAAACAAAGAAGAATACCCAGTATGCTGCTTTCATCTAACGCTCGCACTTGCGGCTGGTTTGCAGCGCAGCAGAAAACCAGCCCGACAAGAGGCTCTTGTTATCTTGCATATGCTCCCCAGTATACTTCCGTCTCTGGAGTGCAATAAAACCCTTCAAATGATTCTAGTGATAGTATTTTTTCTATATTCTCTTTTGAGGAACAGAGAAACGAACAGTGACTATCCCAGTGTGTTGTTACCAACATACTATGATCATGAGTAAATATACAGCCATGAGACGGAATCTCATCTTTTTCCACAAGGTCATCAATCCAGTGAAGTTTTCTTTCTGTGCCGAACTCATCACCTACCCAAAGCCAATTATGATCAAGTTTTTTTATAGTTTTTAGAAGACGGTTTTCAAGTAATGGCGATATATCACCTTCCTGTGGGTGGATGATATTTTGCTCTTCTAGTTCAGCCAGTTTTTTTGAAAACGCTTCATTTGATAATTCATTTTTCAAACCACGAATACTAGTTCTCAGACCTATATCGATATCAGACAAGCTATTTAGACCCGACAATTCCAGGATTTTTTGCCAACTAATTGAATCACAGCCGTCAATGATTTCATGCTTCTCGGGCCACTCCGACAGACAGAACCGTTCGATATTAATGGAGGTAGGTTTAAAAAATGGATGTAGCAGAATATATACGCAATCAAACTGCCCGTCATAGAAAGGAAGAATCTTCTCATCGTAAGGACAAGATGCGAACTTCTCTGGAGTTGGTAATACTCTATCTGTCATCGCGTGAAGTATCTAAAAATAATGCCTCTCAAACGGGCGCGTTGAAAACGCGTCCGAACTGCCGCAGGCAGAGTTTTGCTTCTTATTAAACTATTTTCCATAATGATACCTGCAAGCGATGATTGTTATTTGAGTATCATCAACCGCATAAACTAACCTGTTAGTATCATCTATTCTTCTCGACCAAAAGCCAGATAAGTATTCTTTCAGAGGTTCGGGTTTACCAAGCCCTGAAAAAGGTGACCTTTGTGAATCTATGATGAGTTTATTAATTCTCTTGAGGGTCTTTCTGTCTTGGGTTTGCCAATATATATAATCAGACCAACCCTCCTTAGTCCAAGATAAAATTTCAATCATCAGTTAAATCATATTGCTTAGTTTTACCATCTCGATATTGTTTAATTGATTTAGAAAGGTGGGCTGCGTTTGCTGGGCTCTTCAATAAATGGACTGTCTCCATAAGACCATTAAAGTGATCTAAAGACATTACAACTGCATCATCAGCATCGCGGCGTGAGATGATTGTGTAATCAGCGTCGTTCACCACCTGATCGAGAACACTTTTAAGCTGATTTCGAGCTTCAGAAAAATTTACAACTTTCATAGGGCACCCTTTATTTGTACAATATATTGGACAAGTATAACTTGTTCTTAAAATTGTACAAGTCGAAATCTACGATTAATTCAACGCCCTTGCAACGGGCGCCGCATTTTATTCGGCGTCCTTGCCAGCTTTGCTGGCATTTTCGTTTTTGATCTTGTTATATTTTTCTTCAAATACTTGTGACTTATAAAATAAAAAGACTGATGATATAAGAAATGAAAAATTCATTAACATTAATGGGAACTCCTTTATTAATATAGGACTATCACCATATTTATTTACTGCTAATAATGTTGCGAATACTAAAGAACCAGCAAAGAACAAAACAGAAAATAATTGATAAGCCCATACATCACTCTTCTCTACATTTTTAAATGAAGATATAGATTGACCCAGAGCAACAGCTGATACTAAAGCTATTTCAGGGTTCCCTATCAATGTATTAGATTTCCCTATTGCTATTAATACAGATAATAAAACTAAACCTGGAAAAAATAGCCATAAAACATTTGATACTGCTTTTTGATAACTTTTCAATTATGCCTCTAAATAAATATAACGCCCTTAAAACGGGCGCGCGTTTTCTTCGCGGCCGAATGAACGTAGTGAATGTGAGTTTTTAACCTTGTATGGTTCATATATCTCTTTAGTCATCCTTTCCTCCTTTTCATTAAAC
>CAZEXS010000026.1:0-39747 GCA_964516915.1 uncultured Gammaproteobacteria bacterium | reverse complement strand
AAAAAGGATATGCGCGACGAAGAAGACCGGTTGTTCAGCTAATGGATATTAATATTATCGTTAATGGTGGCGCGCCTGATAGCCAAGCGAGCTATAGTGCATTTCGCTTCGCTGAGCAGCTTGTCGTCAGTGAGCATCGGTTAGTACAGGTGTTTTTTTATCGAGCCGGTGTGAATCAAGCTAATACACTGCAGTCACCATCAGGCGATGAATTCAATGGTTTGGATGCTTGGCCTAACTTAGCAAAGGCTAATAATGTGAAGTTGATAGCGTGTATTTCGGCGGCCGAGCGTCGTGGCGTGATCGGCGCTGAGCAGCAAGCCGAGCTCGGTGTGGAGTCGTTTAATTTACACCCCGCATTCGAGGTGGCGGGCCTTGGGCAAATGCACGCAGCCAGCCTTGCTGCAGATAGAACCGTAACTTTTAAATGAGTGTTGAGTGATGTCATCGTCAGCGAAGAAACTGTTATATGTTTTTGAGGTTGGGCCCTATTCGACTTCCGCCGGTGCCGAAGCGCTAGAGTCTGTGTTGATTGGCGCAAGCTTAGAGCAAGACCTGAGCCTGTTGTTTATACACGACGGCATTTTCCAGCTAAAAGATCAGCAGGCGACAGTTGCATCACAAAGCAAGTACACCAAAACATTTAAAGCATTGAATGACTTTGATGTTGATAAGGTGTTTGTGCATGATTTGAGCATGGTCGCCAGAGGTTTGGAGCCCAATGATTTAATAATCCAAGTGGCTCTGGTGACTTCCGCTGAGGTTGCTGAACTAATCAGTCTGCAAGACAGGGTATTTACATTTTGAGTACTTTATTTACCATTAGCCAGTCATGGTTTAATCGCCCAGCACTTTACGAGCAACTGGCGTTCAGTTCGCCAGATGATTCGGTATTGCTAATACAAGACGGCGTGCTGGCACTGCAAAGCTCTATTGCCTTAGCGTCGTTTGTGGCTAAATGCGAGGCAAATAATGTGTCGGTATTGGCGCTTAAAGACGACTGCGACCTGCGTGGTATTAACAGTCAATACAAAGACATTGCGTTGGTCGATTATGCCGGTTTTGTTGATTTAGTAGCGCGCCACACAAGGCAGGTTGCTTGGTAACTCATTCATATTTATCCACACTGATGTCAGAATATTCGATTGAATTTGAGGGTCACACTTACCCCACCGATGTGCAAGGCTTTCTAAAGCAACGACTGACATGGAGTGAGCCGCTGGGGCGCTACATGGCGTCATTAGATGGCGTGTCGCTGACGCAAGAGCACTGGGAAGTTATTCATTACTTTCGTGAATACTACGAAGACTATAATATTCCACCACCGATGCGTATGGTAATTCGTGTGTTTAAAAAAGCCTTCGGAGAAGAGAATGCCAACAGTCGCTATCTGTTGACCTTATTTCCTGAAGGGCCGACTAAGGCTGCCAGCAAATTTGCTGGATTACCGAAGCCAAAAAACTGTAAATAGAACTGTAGATAGAATGCCCAATTAGGATTGGAATATGCAATTTTTAGGTGAGTTTTTTCGACAATCAGAGCAAGGCACTGTGATCACAGCAGATCAAGGTTCGGCGTTTGCCAAGCAGATAGCTGGTGACTTCAACCCGATTCACGACCCGTCTTCGAAGCGCTTTTGCGTGCCCGGCGATTTATTGTTCGCGGTTGCTTTGGCTAAGTATGGCTTACATCAATCCATGCGCTTTGAGTTTTTAGATATGGTGAAAGCTGACTCTCTACTGGCCTACCCACGGTCAGTCACGCAAGGCAAGGCGATGGTGAGTTACGCAGAGGCTTCGAATAAAGATGTGTTGGCTTTGGAGGTGGGCGGCGAATCAACTAATGATGGTGCCAAAGTTGAAAGCCTGCTGCGTAAATACGTTGCCTTCTCAGGTCAAAATTTCCCCTCTATTCTCATGCCATTGATGGAGCAGTATGACGTGATGATCAATCCGGCTAGGCCGTTGGTGATCTATCAAAGCATGTCATTTGAAATCTCGTCGCTGACCTTTAGTCAATTGGATATTGAATTGGAATCCACCAGCCTCGAGGTCAATGGTAAGCGCGGTGACGCCTCTTTAAACTTCGCTTTCTATGATGGCCAAACCAAGGTTGGGCATGGCGTGAAGAACCTAGTGCTTAGTGGTTTACGGCCTTATAACAAAGAGGTTATGCAAGAACTGTGTGACAACTATTTGGCGAACGCTAAAACTGGCGGCGGCAATTAGCAGAGCGCGTATTTGAGCCGTTTTTCTCTAAAAAAAACCTCTCGAAAAAACTGAAAAAATTACGAAATAACGGAATATCACTTAGATAAATTGGAATCTTTATGAAAAAAATAATTGTTAGTGTCGCAGTCTTAGTCGTTGTGTGTATTGTTGCTATGCCTTATGTGACGGGCTCAATCGCAGAGAAGGAAACACGCTTGATTGTCGAGAAGATTAATGCCAGACCGCTTGACTATGGTGTTACTGAAATCACATCCTACGAACGAGGCTTCCGCAGTTCACAGGTTGTTTATGAATACCAGTTGCCACCTTCAATAGCGCTTACGCTGGGCTTCAACGAAGCGATAATCTATCAATGTAATTACACGCATGGTTTGACGGGAATTGATTACGCGTGTGATTTTTTGGCGAATAAAGCTTATCAAGACTTTATAAACGACAGTCTAGATGGAGAAAACCCACTGGAAATTACAGGCGCGATATCGGCATTTGGTGGTTTCGATCAACGTGTTGCAACCAAGCCTATCAATAGAACTCTAGAAGACGGTTCTATTTTAAAGCTTTCAGCCAGTGAGCTGGTAGTCAGTTCGGATGCAAGTTTTGCATCGTTCAAATCGATCGCAAATATCGGTCCTATTGAAATTGTCGAGGATGGCAAAACAATGGTTGTTGGCCAAAGCGAGTTGCGATCCACAGCCGCTCTTTCCGAGCTAGGGCTGTTTGTCGGCGAATATGATATTGTGTTTGATGCTATAGCGATTAAAAGTGATGAGTCCGACCTTGATATTGCAGGTCTGAGGATAACTGGGTCCAGTACCGAGCGTGGCGATCAAATGGATTCAGTTATGGCGCTTGAGTTTGATCGTTTTGCGGTAGCCGGAGTTAAACCCACGATTGTTGAAGCAGGTAAAATCAGCGCGGATTTTTTGGGAGTTAACAGTCAGGCACTGGCTGACTACCTAAAGTTTGCCGAGAATTTACAAACCGATATCATGGCAAATGCCGAGTATGAGGAAAACGCAGATGTTGAGCTTGATGCTAATCAGTTTGCCGCCATGCTTCCTATTGTTGAGGAAATGCTGGATAAAGAACTCGATTTGGCGTTATCCATGAAAGGCAATATCGACGGCAACCCAAATTCCGTGAATTTCTCAGCTAAGCTTTTAGAGAAGACGTCCTTTACTCAACTTAGCGCGATCATGTTTAACCCAGAATCTGTTCTGAAAAATATGGACATTAAAATAGGCGCTTCCTTGAATCAGAACCTCATTCAGTCTGCCCCTGCGGCTAATGCGATGATTTCTAAAAGTCCATTGTTCATATCCGAAAAAGAGGTCTATCGCACTGAGATCAAATTGGGCAGTGAAGTAGAGGTGAATGGCAAAGAGTTGAGTTTTCAAGAACTGCAGGCGATGGTGCTGTCGGGCGTTATGTGATCAATTTTTAGCGATGTTGGCGTCCGAAGACAATAGTGGCGCCAATTTTCCACTGCTTGTTTACAAAGGAATGGTAAAACAGGGCGCAATAATAAGCTAAAGGATATAAAATTCGCCCATGAAATTTGTAGACGAAGCAGAAATATCCGTTCACGCCGGCAATGGTGGGCATGGTGCGCTGAGCTTCCGGCGTGAAAAGTACATCCCGCGAGGTGGCCCAGATGGCGGAGATGGTGGCAAAGGCGGCAGTGTTTTTCTTATAGCGACACTCGGCCTGAACACCTTGGCAGATTTTCGATTTGTGAGGCACTATCAAGCAAAGGGCGGTCAAACTGGTGGCGGCAAACTAAAGTCGGGCCAGGGTGGTGAGGATCTGGTCGTAAAAGTGCCAGTGGGCACCATAGTTTACGATGCGCAAACCGAAGAGCTGATCGCTGATTTGACGGAAGCCGAACAAGTTGTCATGGTGGCGCAGGGCGGTGAAGGTGGCTTGGGTAATACCACGTTTAAGTCGAGTACTAATCAAGCACCACGTAAAATCACCAAAGGTAAGCCGGGCGATGCACGAACCTTACGTTTAGAGCTCAAAGTGTTAGCTGACGTTGGTTTATTGGGTTTGCCAAATGCCGGAAAATCGACCTTTTTGCGTTCAGTTTCGCAGGCCACTCCTAAGGTCGCAAACTATCCGTTTACCACTTTGCACCCGGAGTTGGGTGTGGTGAGCTTGGGTGTTGGTAGTAGTTTTGTGATTGCCGACATTCCTGGTTTGATCGAAGGGGCATCTCAAGGCGCTGGATTGGGGATTCAGTTTTTAAAACACTTATCGCGCACCAAGCTGTTGTTGCATATTGTCGATATCGCACCTTATGGTGATGAAGAGGCTAATCTCGCCAATGATATTCGTACCATTGTCGGCGAGCTTGATCAGTATTCTGAGGCAAGCGGGGCGGAGTTAGACAAGCTAGAACGCTGGTTGGTGGTCAATAAGACCGACGTAGTACTTGATGAAGATCGTGAGCAGATTGTTGGCTCTTTATTAAAAGAGCTGGACTGGCAGGGTCCCGTTTTTGAAATCAGTGCGATTTCGCGAACCGGCACTCAAGAGCTATGTAATGCCATCATGTCTCACCTGGATCTCAGCAAAAAGTCTGAGGAGACTGAAGTGTTTGTATCGATTCCAAATGATGCGGACAAAAAGCCCGGTGATTGGTATCCAGAGTGAATGTTTAGCTAAGATGGTTAGAAGAGGTGTTTCTTGGTGTTGCGATCAGAACTAAAAAATTACAAGCGATGGGTGGTTAAGGTCGGTAGTGCCTTGCTGACCGATGACGGTAAGGGATTGAATCGCGCCTTTATCGCAAACCTTGCAACTCAAATTGCATTTTTGCGCCAACAGAATATTGAAGTGGTTCTAGTGTCGTCGGGTTCTGTGGCGGCCGGCGTTAATCAACTTGGCTTATCTGAGCGCCCAGAGCTCATTAACGAGCTGCAGGCCGCAGCGGCGGTGGGGCAGGCCTCCTTGGTGCGCCAGTATGAAGACGTGTTCAGTCCGTTTGACATTAATATTGCTCAAGTCTTATTAACGCATGCCGATATTGCAAATCGCGAGCGTTATTTGAATGCGCGCAGCACCTTAATGACATTGCTGGGTTACGGTGCACTTCCTGTAGTGAATGAGAATGACACGGTTGCTAATGATGAAATTTGTTTTGGCGACAATGACAGCTTGGGCGCCTTAGTCACTAATTTGATCGAAGCAGACTTGCTGGTAATTCTTACCGATCAACAAGGCTTGTACACCCAAGATCCTAGATCCAATCCAGATGCCGAACTGCTCGAATCGGCGCAAGCCGATGATCAAACACTGATGGCGATGGCCTCAGGCGGTTCTGATGTTGGGCGAGGAGGCATGGTCACAAAACTTTCGGCGGCACAAATAGCCAGCCGATCTGGCGCGCATACGATGATTGCCGGTGGTCGTGAAACCAATATTCTACAGAGGCTTCATCAAGGAGAATCTCTGGGTACATTGTTGATCGCTAAAGCTCGAGTCGCATCAAGAAAGCAATGGGTCGCCGGACAAATGAAAGTAGCCGGGGCCTTTGTGTTAGATGCTGGAGCAGTGAGCGTTCTCCGCTCAGCGGGGAAGAGTTTGCTGCCCGTGGGCGTGATTCGTGTGGACGGGGAATTTACGCGTGGTGCTTGTGTGCAATGCATTACTGAAAGCGGTGAGGAAATTGCTCGAGGTTTGAGCAATTATTCAGCCGCGGAGGCAGAGAAAATAAAAGGCCAAAGCAGCGATCGAATTTTTGAGCTGCTTGGTTATGGCGGTGAATCTGAGTTAATACACCGAGATAACTTGGTTCTAGTTTAAATTAGATCTAAACTATTTTTTAGCAATAGCGATCATTGATTTTGCTACCACCGGGATTCGACCGACAAGTTGGAATTCTACCTCTTTGAAGCCAACTTCTTTAAGCAGAGTCGTCAGTGTTGCTTTACTCCAAAATTTGATATGGCCGCCGTCCCAGAGGGGGTCAAAATGCTTGTCGAATTTATTGAATAGAGCCAGCGTTAAATTCTTTGTATAACCATGATAAGGCGTTGAGATAATGGCTGTGCCGCCTTCTTTTAATAGATTGTACACGCTGTTTGCGTAATCTCTGGGAGCAAATACATGTTCGACCACTTCTAGGCTTACCACGCAATGGAAGGAACCGTACTTACTTGCGAGGTCGTCATAGGCTGAGCCGAGTTCAAACCTGCAATCAGGAAATGTTTTTTGTGCTGCAGCTATCCCAGATTCAGATGTGTCAATTGCGGTTATTTGATAGCCGGACTTGGCAAGTTTGTTTGCGTTAAAACCGTTGCCGCAACCCAATTCAAAAATTCTAGAGTCTGGAATAGAAATTGATTGTGCGATATTTCTGACTGGCGTAATAAGATAATCCGAGTCGTAGGCTGCAGTTGTTGAGTATTTATATTCAGTGTGCACGCTCAATAGGATCCCATATCTATCAAAAAGGTTTAGGGAATTTTATACGCTATTCGTCGTGGAGTCTCTCTGAATATTCATAAAAAAAGAGCCTCGAAAGGCTCTTTTTAGGTAAAACGAAATGTTTAGCTTAAATGAAATTAAGCGGCCATCTCTTTTACGCGTTTGTTCAATCGGCTTTTCAGGCGGGCTGCACGATTTTTATGGTGCAAGCCTTTGACTGTCGCTTTGTCGATAATTGAGGCAGACGCTTGATAGGCTTCTTTAGCTTGCGCTTCGTCGCCAGCTACAATCGCTGCTTCCAATTTTTTGATCGCAGTACGAACGGCCGAACGTTGCGAATGGTTACGCAGACGGCGAACTGAGTTTTGTTTTGCGCGCTTACGCGCTTGTGGGGAATTTGCCACTTTTCTATACCTCGTAAAATCGAAGGCGAAATATGCCGATATGGGCAGTAATTGTCAAGTCATTATCGAGCTTATGTTGCAGCTCTTACGAATATCTTATGTAAACGCCTTGAGAGCGCATAAAATGCTGGGTTATTGCTGCCAAACTATCGGTTTTCTGCGGCTGAACGAATGTCAATTCTATTGTATCAGCGGGTTTTATTGATTCAGCTTATTGAAATAAATAAAAGGCTTTCTCTTATTTAAGTCTTTTATAAACGCTTACGGTTATAATTGCTTATATAAACTACTTCATTTACCCGTTCGTTCTTGGGATTTATGTCAAAAGCTCTTCTCAAATCCACGGCAATTGTTAGCCTGATGACGCTGGTGTCTCGCGTAAGTGGCTTGGTGCGCGATGTGGTGATGGCCAATGTGCTGGGCTCCAGCGGCCTTGCTGATGGTTTTTTTGTGGCATTTCGCATCCCTAATTTTCTGCGACGCATCTTTGGTGAGGGGGCTTTTTCGCAAGCCTTTATTCCGATTTTTTCAGAGCTTACTGCGCAAAACACCCTAGAGGCGAAGCGTTTTGTTAATGCGTCAGCCGGCATGTTGGCACTGGTTACTTTTGTTTTATCGGTTCTGGGGATGATTTTTGCGCCCTTTTTGGTGTCTTTATACGCCTATGGTTATGTCGATAAGCCAGAACAATTCCAGATCACCGTGGATGCGTTGCGTATCATGTTTCCATACTTATTTTGTATTTCTTTAGTGGCGATGTCGGCGGGTATTTTAAATACTCAAAACAAGTTTGCAATTCCGGCGGTGACTCCGGTTTTATTGAACATTTGTATGATTTTGGCCATGTGGTTGCTCGTGCCACACATGAATAATGCAGCGCAAGCATTGGCGGTTGGTGTTCTTATTGCGGGTGTGGTGCAGCTGCTGTTCCAGGTCCCAAGCTTGTTAAAAGAGGGTTATCTGCCCACCTTTAAAATTGACACTAAAAACGAAGCGACGCGCCGCGTATTCAAATTGATGTTGCCTGCTGTATTTAGTGTGTCAGTGGCGCAGGTGAATATGTTTGTAAATACCGTATTGGCCTCCTTTTTAGTTACCGGCAGCGTATCTTGGTTGTATTATTCTGATCGCCTGATGGAATTTCCTGTGGGCGTGTTTGGTATTGCTTTAGCCACTGTGGTCTTACCCAGCCTTTCTAAGGAGCAAGCCAGTGGTGACGCATCGCATTTTTCCAATATGATGGATTGGGCCCTGCGTTGGGTTGTGGTAATCGCCGTGCCAGCCACCTTGGCTTTATATGTGTTGGCGGTTCCTCTGCTCTCGACGATTTTTCAATATAACGCCTTTACCGTTAGCGATGTTCAAATGTCCGCGCTTGCCTTAAAAGCGTTTTCGGTAGGCGTGTGCGGCTTTATATTTGTGAAAGTCTTGGCGCCAGGCTTTTTTGCACGCCAAGACACCAAAACCCCAATGAAAATAGGCGTAGTTGCGGTCGGTGTGAACGTGATTTTAAGCGTGATACTAGTGCGTTTTCTGCAGCACACAGGTTTGGCATTGGCGGTTTCAATAGCCGCCTGGGTGAATGCCGGGCTGTTGTTTATTACATTACGAGTGCGCGGTGTTTATTTGCCTCTTGCTGGCTGGTTTGGATTTTTATTGAAAGTTGCGATAGCTGTGTCAGCAATGGCGGCGGTGTTGCTCTACACCAACGTCGCTGACGCTATTTGGTTTGATTGGTCGTTGGCTGAACGGTTTCAGCGACTCTTGATCTTGGTTATGTCTGGCGTAACTACCTATTTTGCCTGTCTTTATGTGTTGGGCATAAGGCCGCATCAACTTCTGCTCAGGCGTTAATCTTGCAAATCATTAAAATCGGTTGTTTGCGGTATAACCTTAGCCGTACTTTGGTTTTTGATAGAGGTCAGGCGTGCCGATTGAAATAAGCACTTCCGCCAAGTTGTTTAATTTGAATGAGGCTCAAGAGCTGTTGCCGGTCATTCTAAAAATAACCCATGTGCATTGCCAAGAGTTGGAGCCCTTGCAGCATCGGCTGGATCGCATGCTTTCTAATGACCCTCGCCGAGCTCAGTATGAACAACAATATGAGCGATTTGTCTCGACTTGGCGAGGCAAAATAGAGCGCCTAGGGGCAATAGCCGCGGGCCTGTGGGTTGTGGAGTTTGACGTAGGTGATGGCGTGTTGAGTTGGCGTTATCCCGAATTGTTGATAGCCCACTATCGACCATTGAATAAGGTGATCAGAAGTAGGTTGGCGGATTATATTGAAGAGAATGACCCTGACTGGGCATTATGACATTGTTGTTTTAATTGCGTGCTTGGCTTGTTTTAGTTCTTGGCAAGAAAACAGTATGCTATCCACATCGGCAATTGATTTCTATGATATCGACCTATTACGACCTAAATAGCCGCTGTATTAACAAGTTAACTAGACATAAACTAACCAGAAGCGACCTACTTTAAATCCATGGAATTAATTCGCGGGCTTAATAAATTGGCTCTTGAACACCGCCCGAGTGTTGCGTCAATTGGCAACTATGATGGTGTTCATCGTGGTCACCAACACGTCATATCAAGCCTGTTGCGTCACAGTCGAAGCCTGGGTGCGCCGTCAACAGTAATCACTTTTGAGCCATTGGCTAAAGAATACTTTATGCCGGATTCAGTGGCGAGGCTAAGCAGCGTAGAGGAACGAGCACAATTGTTATTTGAGCTGGGCGTTGATAGGGTGCTGTGTGTCGATTTTAATGCCGAGTTCGCGAGCTTTTCACCGGCTGCATTTATTAAAGATGTGTTGGTCGAGGGCTTGGGTATTAAATACTTATGTGTGGGTGACGATTTTCGGTTTGGTAAGGATCGAGCCGGCGACTTCAATATGCTATCAGCAGCCGGGCTTGAGCATGGGTTTAGTGTCGAAGCGCATGATACTTTCGAGATCGACGGTAAGCGCGTCAGCAGTGGCCGAGTACGCGAGGCACTGGCAAATGCTGATTTCGATCAAGCCGAAAACCTGTTGGGGCGCCCGTTCTCTATATCTGGCTCAGTGAGTCAAGGACAGCAACTTGGCCGAACCATAGATTTTCCAACAGCGAACATTGTACTTTCGAAGTATAAACCAGCGATTTCTGGCGTGTTTTCGGTGCGAGTGCAGCACCCCACTTACGGGGAATTATCGGGCGTGGCCAATGTTGGCCGTAGACCAACGGTTGATGGTGGCGAAAATCGACTGGAAGTGCATCTTTTTGATTTTTCGGCCGATATTTACGGTGATCATATAAGCGTGACGTTTGATTCTAAGATTCGCGATGAAGTTAAATTTGATTCTTTTGAGCTGCTAAAAAAGCAAATTCAGCTCGATGCAATGCAGGCGCGTGAGCTTCTTGGGCTTAATTGATCGTTAATTGCATTAAAAGTAAGTTTTTGCCACCAACAATGATTGGTCAATGGCGACAAGTCGCTTAGAATAAACAGTTACGCTAATAAAATTGTTCTTGCGCTTTTCTGGTAATGGCGCGTTGACCGATTAAGACAGTTTCCGTTGAATTGACCCGAAAATGAGTAAAGATAAGCCCGGTAGCCAATACAAGGCCACCATCAACCTGCCGCAGACCGCTTTCCCCATGAAAGCCGGCTTACCCAATCGCGAACCGCAAATTCTAAAAAAATGGGCTGAGCTTGATGCTTATCATTCGCTGCAAGCTCAGCGTGCTAGAGCGCCTACTTTTGTACTGCACGATGGCCCGCCTTACGCTAATGGCAATATTCATATTGGTCATTCGGTTAATAAAATTCTGAAAGACATTATTGTTAAATCTCGCAACCTGCAGGGCATGCGTTCACCGTATGTGCCGGGTTGGGATTGCCACGGGTTGCCAATCGAAATTCAGGTTGAGAAAAAGCACGGCAAGGCTGGTCAGAAGATTGATAAAAAGGCGTTTCGCCAAAAGTGTCGTGAGTATGCGCAGCGTCAAGTTGAAACACAGAAGGCTGATTTTAAGCGCTTGGGTGTACAAGGAGACTGGAACAACCCCTATCTCACCATGGCGTTTGAGACAGAAGCCAATATTGTCAGAAGTCTATCCAAGATCGTCGAATCAGGCCACTTGTATCATGGCTTGATGCCCGTTTACTGGTGCCCGATCTGTGGGTCAGCATTGGCCGAAGCCGAAGTTGAGTATCAAGATAAAGTTTCTCCAGCGATCGACGTAAAGTTTGATGTGGTGGATTTGGATGATTTTGCAAAACGTATTGGCATTGAAGCCGGTATTTTGATAAAGCCATTCGTGGTGATTTGGACCACGACCCCTTGGACACTGCCAGCCAATGAAGCCGTTTCTTTGCACGCCGAACTTGATTATGTATTGGTGCAGGCTGGCGACGAGCAGCTAGTTCTGGCTGAAGAATTGATGTCGTCTGCATTAGAGCGTTATAAACTCGGTCAAGCTGCAGGCGAACACAAAGTGTTAGCCAAGTTCTCTGGTGCGGCTTTAGAGTTGATGAAAATTCAGCACCCGTTTTACGACAAACAGGTGCCGGTCATCTTGGGTGAGCATGTTACTACCGATGCTGGTACTGGAGCGGTGCACACAGCGCCCGCGCACGGTGGCGACGATTTTGCGGTCAGTAAACGATATGACATCCCGGTGAATAATCCGGTTGGCTCAAACGGTACGTTTTTAGAGTCGACAGAATTATTTGCCGGTCAATTTGTGTTTAAAGCGAATCCAAATGTGGTTGATGTTCTGCGTGAGCGCGGCGCCTTACTCAATCATGAAGAGTATGAGCACAGCTACCCACACTGCTGGCGCCATAAGACCCCGATGATTTATCGTGCGACCGCGCAATGGTTTATTGGCATGGAGCATCTCGATGGTGAGCAGGGTTTGCGTTATCAGGCCTTGAATGCGATAGATGATGTGGATTGGGAGCCAGATTGGGGTAAGGCGCGAATTCAGACAATGGTGCAAGGGCGCCCTGATTGGTGTGTGTCAAGACAACGCAATTGGGGAGTACCAATTGCGATCTATTTGAATAAAGAAAGCGGCGAGATGCACCCGAATACCGTCGAATTAATGGAACAAGTTGCGCAGCTAATCGAAAAAGAAGGCATTCAAGCGTGGTATGACTTGGATGACGCCGATTTACTAGGTGCCGATGCCGATCAGTACGACAAAGTGACCGATACATTGGATGTGTGGTTTGATTCAGGTGTAACGCATAACAGCGTGGTTAATGCCAGAGACGAACTGCAGGGCCCTGCAGATCTATATTTAGAGGGTTCAGACCAGCATCGCGGTTGGTTCCAATCAAGCCTTCTTAGTAGTGTTGCGATGAATGGCGGTGCGCCATACAAAACAGTGCTGACGCATGGCTTTACGGTGGATAAAGATGGTAAGAAGATGTCTAAATCCTTAGGCAACGTTATGGCCCCGCAGGAAGTCATTAGTACCTTAGGAGCCGACGTATTGCGTTTGTGGATAGCCGCCACCGACTACCGAACTGAGATGACGATCTCCAAAGAGATCTTGCAGCGAACATCTGAGTCGTATCGCCGAATAAGAAATACCGCGCGTTACTTGTTAGGTAATTTGAATGGCTTTGAGCCAACGCAAGCACTGCCTTACGAAGAGCTGTTAAGCCTTGATCAATGGGCCGTTAGGTTAACGGCTAATATGCAAAAGCAAATCGAAGACTCGTACGAAAGTTATCAGTTTCATCAAATTTACCAGCGGCTTCATCAGTTTTGCGTGGTTGACATGGGTGGTTTCTATCTCGATATTTTAAAAGACCGCTTGTATACCACCGGCGCAACATCACAGGCGCGCTTATCGGCGCAGACCGCGATGCAACATATACTGGAATGTCTGGTGCGGGTACTTACTCCGATTTTGAGTTTCACCGCTGAAGAAATTTGGGGGCATATGGCGGGCGAACGTGAAGCCTCGGTGTTATTTGCGACGCGTTATACGGCACTGGATAGTGTGCCTGCAGATGAAGTGGCGGACGGACAATGGGCGCAAGTGATCGCTGTGAGAAACGAAGTGGCGAAAAGTGTCGAGGCATTGCGAGTGGAAGGCAAAATCGGCTCAGGTATAGATGCCAAGGTCGAGTTGTTTGCCGAAGGCGATGTGCTAAACAATATGAGTGCTCTCGGCGACGAGTTACGCTTTGTACTGATCACCTCGTCCGCCACTGTTGCGCCATTATCAGAAGCGCCTGACAATGCCGTGGTTGCCGATCTTGATGGCTTAAAAGTATTGGTCACTCGATTAGATGATGAGAAGTGCGTTCGGTGCTGGCATCGACGACCCGATGTTGGCACCATAGACCTGCACCCAGAATTATGTGGGCGCTGCGTTGAGAATATAGACGGTGCTGGAGAAGTGCGCAATATTGCTTAACTAATTGTTTTAGCTAAGTGTTTTAGCTAAATATTGCTTTCTTCTTAATAAATATTTGAAAAACTAGTTATGGCAAACCTTAAATGGCTTTGGCTTTCTGTATTGGTGATTATTATCGACCAATTAACTAAGTACTGGGCCGAACACATATTGCGATATGATGTGATCGAACTTCTGCCTGTTTTCGATTTGTCGTTAGCGCACAACCCTGGCGCCGCATTTGGTTTTTTAGGCGGTCTTGGTGGCGCACAACACGTACTTTTTGTGGCTTTGGCGTTGATTATAAGCGTCGCTTTTATTTATTGGATGGCCAAAAAATCGAAGCCGCATGAGCGCCATTTGAGTATCGCGTATTCGTTGATTATTGGTGGTGCTATCGGTAATGCGATTGATCGACTGGTTTATCAATACGTGGTTGATTTTATCCATTGGTTTTATAAAGACTGGCATTATCCGCACTTTAATGTCGCCGATATGGCTATCTTTATAGGCGCGGTATTGATGATTGCAGAGGCGTTTGAAAAACCTTTTTTGAATACAAAGCCCTGTGCTGAGACTGAAAAATAATGAAAATATTACTTGCTAACCCACGTGGCTTTTGTGCCGGAGTAGACCGTGCTATTGATATCGTTGAACGTGCTTTAGAGCTGTTTGGCGCGCCGATCTATGTGCGACATGAAGTAGTGCATAATCGTTTTGTGGTTGACGGCTTAAAAGAAAAGGGCGCTGTTTTCGTGGAGGAACTGCATGAGGTTCCCGACGGCTCAACGGTTATTTTTAGCGCCCACGGAGTCTCGCAGGCCGTGCAAGAAGAGGCGTCTGGTCGTGACTTAAAGGTGTTTGATGCAACTTGCCCATTGGTCACTAAAGTTCACATGGAAGTAAAGCGTTACCGTGATCGTGGTACTGAAGTGGTGCTGATTGGTCACCAAGGTCACCCAGAAGTAGAGGGCACGCTAGGGCAAGCCGACTCTGGCATGCATTTAATAGAGGAGCCAAGTGATGTGGCCAGTTTGAAGGTCGCCAATGAAAATAATTTGGCCTACGTTACGCAAACCACGCTTTCAGTGGATGACACCAAAGTGGTAATCGACGCATTGAAGCAGCGCTTTCCTAAGATTCAAGGGCCGCGAAAAGACGATATCTGTTACGCAACTCAAAATCGCCAAGACGCGGTTCGCGCCTTATCCAGAGATGCCGATGTGGTGTTGGTGGTTGGCTCAACCAATAGTTCAAATTCCAATAGGCTGAGAGAATTATCTCAAAATATTGGTGTACCCAGTTATTTAGTTGATACGCCAGAACAAATTCAGCAAGAATGGTTTGACGGCGTCGGCACTGTTGGGATCACGGCTGGAGCTTCGGCACCTGAAATTTTAGTTAAACAAGTGATTGACCAAGTTAAGGCTTGGGGTGGTAAAGTAGTGAATGAGGCGAACGGCCCAGTTGAAAACGTGTCATTTTCGTTGCCGATCGAATTGCGTTTAGGTTAACTTGTCGACCGCTCGTTCGAGATATTTGACCGTTTAATCCACTGGTTGGTGATTTCATGTGGAATTAAAGTGATAGTGATTTTTATTGTAAAGTGTCCTAGCTTAATTCTTGTGAGGTAAAGATTATGCGTAAAAAACATGTTGGTTTTTCATTGATAGAATTAATGATAGTTGTGGCGATTGTGGGAATTTTAGCGGCGGTTGCTTACCCTTCGTATACTGATTATGTGATTCGTTCAAATCGTGTAGAAGGTATGGAGGCTTTAACGGAATTGATGAATCAGCAGCAACGATTCGTTTTAAGGCAGCGAAGTTATACGACCGATTTGTCCGTGTTGGGATACGACACTAGTGGGCGTGGAGGCTTGCCAGTTACCAGTGGCGGTCTATATGGTCTGTGGGCAGACCAGTGTGATTTAGCGACACCAATTCAGCGTTGTGTTCAGCTTGTTGCTCAGCCTTATTGGGATACCGGGCAAGAGGGCGATGGTTTGTTGATGCTGAATAGTCGTGGCGAAAAATTCTTCAGGGTTGGCAATGTTAACCATCCAGGTTGGCATCATCGAGATTTATGAGGGCTGAAAAAATAAAAATAAACCACTTGGGTTTTACATTAACGGCGGCAAGGTCACTTGCGCTCACCAAGGGTGCGGTCTCATCACGTTGGTTTTGTAATGGCACAAGTGTAAGTTCTGAAATAGTCAGCCAGCTTAGTATCACAGAGGGTAGATGTCGTGAGTAATACACGTTCTTATTCAATGCGCAGGTTTTGTGGTTTTACAATGTTAGAACTAATGATTACCATAGCATTATTGGCGGCCATAATAGGTTTGGCGGTGCCCTCGTTTTCGTCTTTTGTGGAGCGACAGGCCATCAACTCTGATATCCAGTCATTTCAAACCCTATTGACATCAGCACGTTCGTTGGCCATGACTACTAACGCGGGTCAGGCTCGTGTGTGTTGGAATCCCGGAACTACTGCCAGTACGCTGGGTGGCGTATCGATACCGCCTTCAAGCATTGCTACGATTTCTTTTACCGATGCAACGCTGGCCACTGCGCAAATTGAATCCGTACGGTCAACCGCTGGTGGTCAAAGTGTTTACAGCACAACTGAAGCCGATAGATGTATTGGTTTTAATTCTCAAGGAAGGTTATCTGAAGCAACGACAACGCCGGTGGATTTTAGAGTGTGTCGGGCAGCGGGCGACAGCGTTGATTCTAAAAGATTGAGAGTGTTGCTGACTGGCCGCGTGGTCGTAGGCGCTAATAATACCTGCTAGTTCTAGCACAAACCTACTTTGAGTTCGAACCTTTATAAAGGTCTGGCTCTTGTAAGTAATTAGTAAGATGTCTATATATCTTGCTTGTTGCTTCTTTGTCTGTATGGGTCGACTGCCTTTCCTCTCTCATTGCCGTTCGTCAGTAAAGATCTCCCGCTTGTCTGTTTGTTGGTTTGTGTTGCCGCTTTCTTGAGTTAAATTTACGCTATGAAATTCAATATCCAAATTTTGCCGAGTCCGGCGATGCCGCCACGACGACAAATTGGCGCCACCCTGTTAGAGGCTGTAATAGCCATGTTTATTTTTTCAGTTGGTGCTCTTGGGTTAGCGGCTTTGCAGTTAACCTCATTGGCGTCCAGTGGTGATAGTTCGCAACGCTCTATGGTTATCTGGAAGGCGCAGGAATTTGCTGACCGGGTTAGAGCCAATCAGAGTCAATCGGGTGCTTATATAACAACGATAGACAACGATGCTTGGACGACCATCGGCACTGATGTGCCGGCCGATACGATAACTTGTGGTGTAACAACCGGGTTTGTGCGGCCAACAAATATTTGCGCCGATACCGTGTCAGGAAGTGGTAGTGTTCAGGCGGGTGCTCAATGCACTGCGGCGCAGACAGTAAGCTATGATGTCTGGGATGTGTTTTGTAATCCAAACGGTGGTCTAGCCATTGCCAGCAACGGCCTCGCCCAAGTTGCAGACGGCGCTGGTGGGGTGACCAATCTTGAAATTGCCTTATTTGAAAACCCTGCAGCCGGTAACGACGATATGGTTTTGGTGCTTGAATGGTTATCTCGTGAAGCGGATGCTAATACTGATATTGAGGCCGCCACAACTGTGCAAACCGATCTCTGCGGCTTACAAGAAGATCGCGCAATCGCTTCTAGTTTAGACGTTTATTGCTTGAGGTTTTCATTATGATTTCCGGTAAAAATAGCGAAAGTGAAATGCTAGACAAGGTTCTAAGTACTAATCCGAAACGAATAAACGGATATTCATTGGTCGAACTATTGGTTGGTTTAACAATAAGTTTGATGGTTGGCAGCGTAGCGATAACCTTTATGTTGTCGTCCTCTCGCATGCTCTCGACTCAAAGTGCCGAAGATGCAATACAAGAGAATGCGCGGTTTGCTTTAGAAATATTAGCCTCATCAGTGCGACTTGCTGGTTCGAACACCAGTTCTGATTTACAGACGCAAACATTGTCGCAAGGCGTTTTTCGTGGTTCGATCTGTGGAGCTAGTAAGAATGAAGCTTGTAATAATGATAATCAAAGCTACTCGATATCGTCTGGTTCTCACGGTGGTACCACCGCAGACCCTACAACCGGCACCACAGATACTACAACAGGTACATCTAGTCCAAGTGGTCCGTCAGCGACTACCGATCGATTCGCTGTTGAACATATTACCGACCAAGGTTTGACCTGCACCGGTCAGGTAATAAGCTCTGAACGTCAGGTGGTTCAAGTTTACTATGTTGCCGACAATGCGGGCGTGTCGTCTTTATATTGTGAGGCTTACGAGTCGGTTCTGGATTTCGCGACACAAAATTTTGAAACCTACACCGCTTCAGGAAATGCTGTTCCACTAATAGATGGAGTGGAAATGTTACAAATCCAATACGGCGTCGATATCGACGGAACCGCCGACGGCACCATTGATCGATATGTAACTTATTCGAACCTGACTGCTAATACTGCTTGGTTTAACAGAATTAAAGCCATAAAAATTGGCATGATCTTAAGCAATAGCCAAGAGTCAGCCACTGGAAACTCTGATACAGAAACACGAGAAAGCCGCACTTATCAAGTGCTTGACGGTATGCTCGAGGCAAATGATGCCGTTCTGCGGCAAGCGATTACCACCACGGTTTATTTGCCAAACAGCGATATTAATATTTAGCCAATTAAAATAAGCATGAGCTAAACGTTATAAGCTCAACATGTTTTTGGACTTACAGACAAATGAAAACAAAGCAAACTAGATTAAATTACAAGTCGCCTGCCGTATTGAACGCACAACGGGGTGTGGCGCTTATTATGGTGTTAACAGTGTTGTTTGCGCTAACTGTTCTCGGCCTAGCGGCGACGGATAGTAGCAATTTGCAAGCCGTGATGGTCAGAAACAATCAGTTTCGTCTAGAAGCGTTTAATGCCAGCTACAGTGAAATAGAAGATCAGCTGGAATTTTATGCTACTCAACCGGGTAAACCGGTGTTGTTCGCGGCGATTGATCGAGGTGCGCAGACTGCATCTTCCTACCCAGATCAGAGTGTTGGAGATTCTGATAAGGGTAAAGATGAAGATGACGATGAAGATAAAGATGGCAGTGACGACTCAAGTCTAAACACTTTTCCAGTTCGTATTGGCAATTCAATGTTCAGTAAAAACTTAACGCTCGAACAAGATGGTGGTTGCCCAATCACGTTAAACAGCATAGGTGGTTTTAAAAAATGCAGTTTAATGCGGCTCGATAGTAATGCTGTGTATCGTGGTACTAATATTGGGTCAGATCAAGCGCAGCAGTTCTCGTTTGTATCATTTTAATTGTGAGTTCAAAACAGGTCAGTATCATGAAAGAAAAACAAACCGCATTCGAGACTAGAAAAGCCACTATTTTTTCGAAAATTAGAGTGGCATTATGTGCTATCGCGTTGTCATTTTGCGTTGGCAGCCCCTCATTGGCGGACGATATTGAAATATATACAGGCATCACAGAAGCAGGCTCTGGAAATGGGCGGTTGTTTCAGCCTAATTTATTATTCGTGCTGGATACATCGGGCAGTATGGTGAGAGCTGAAGCGCTTAGAGAAGATTTTAGTTTATACATCCCCACAGCAGATTATGGTCCAAGCGGGCGGCCTAATGATAGGGTGTATCTTTACAATGATAACGGCTCGTACACGGACATTAGTTTTCCCTTAAATGAAAATTTTTGTGGTGCTGCTTCGGGTATTCATGATTTATCAAATCCCGATCCTTCGTATCGCGATAAATTGCTTATCTGGCAACATACGCTGGCACAACCAGCGCCACCGCCGCCCCCTTATTGTAACGAACTTGATCCGCAGACAGATGATAATGACCAAATAAACAGTACTAGTAGATTTGTTTTGGAAGAACGCTTTGATGATATAAATGTCAATCTCGATTATGAGCTCGAGCTAACTGTCGCTTCTGGGAATTTTGATGATGTGGAGTTCGGAGTACTCTACTGGGACAATGTCATAGGTCGTATAAATACAGAAGGTGAGTCGTCAAATTTTCTTAACGAAGGCCCATGCTACCATGCCCGACTAGAACCTGGTGACGTGATTACGTGCCAGATCACAGATTTGCCTTCTATTGCAGATGAATTTCATGTGTATTTAAAGCGTCTTGATGGGGATGTTAGCGCAGCTACGCCGTATGATCTCATTTTAACGCCAGTTACGCCGAGTGAATGCACAGAGGCTGGGGCTTCTGGAGGTGTTGATGCGACCGGTGACTGGACCAACGAGCCTAATTCGACTAATGAACGTAATCTATTCAGTGGTGTGGAATGTGCGGCTGATTTTGCTGAACATGGTAGAAATAGTGGATCTACTAATAAATTTCCCCGATATCAAAACAATAGCACAAATAACTATGATACGCCTAAGTGGACTTCAAACGCCGCAAATGTAAATGTTGTGAATTGGTCGGACAACACCATTGGTGAGCTGTTTCTATATTCCGAAAATTATCATCAATTTCTTCAAACGAAACTCGAAGACAGAATCACCATAGCCGACGAAGAACTCTCCGTCGTCGATTTTGACGGGTTTGCTAGTGATTACTGTACTTCGCAGGTGTTTAGTTCGACCGGTGAAGATCTACCAGTCTTCGGTGTCGATACAGACGTTCGTACATTGTCGTCTGATCGAGGAGGGCATTTGGTTCGCGATGATACTGGAGACGTATATCTGTGTAAATCTAGAATAGAAACGCTTAAGGAGGTGATGGATGAGCTTCTTCGAGATCTCGAAGGCGTTAATGTGGGGATTGCAAGGTTTAATGAGTTGGACGGCGGGGTGATCCTCGCCCCAGTTCAAAATATTGATGAAACAGAAGTTACAGGTGGGAGTGAGGAAGAAGTGGTGCGGCCAGCTTTACGAGAAGCCGTTGCTAACTTACCCGCATTTGGTGCTACTCCAATTCAAGAGACAATGTACGCAGCCTACCAGTATTTTGCCGGTGGTGATGTGGTTGATCCCGATGCTTCTAAGACTGTTGCGTATCCGCCAGATGAGGGAGACATCATTCCTAGAATCTATAGGACAACTGCAGACCTTACGGCTCCGGCCGCCAAGTCTGGTAGCAAGTTCGTTTCGCCGATTAGCAATGCCTGCCAGGACAACAGTATTATCCTATTATCCGATGGTGGTGCTACTGAAGATACTGGTTATGTGGATGAAATCAATGATTTGACGCGTTCGGCTTTGCCTAGAAACTCGGATGGAACACCCAACGAAACGGATTATACCGCTTGCACCAGTGGTAGCCATGGCGAGTGTTTGGATGATTTAGTCGGTTTTATGGCGAATAATGATGTGTATAAAACAGGCGGTGCTGATGATAGCGGTGAAAACCGAGTTTACACTTATACAGTTAATTTCGGTTCTGATGTTGTAGGCAGTGCTCAATTAATTGACGCGGCGACAGCCGGCCGGCGCTCGCCGACCACCCAACACAGTTACGATGCAACCTCAGCTCGTGAACTTAAAAACGCGTTTGACTCGATCCTTAAGAGTATTAGTGTGGTAAGCGCTGATGCGTTCGTTTCGCCAGCGGTCGCGGTGAATGCCTTTAACCGTTTGCAATTTCGAAATGAACTTTATTTTGCAATCTTCGAGCCTGAGGACAACGAGCCACGCTGGAACGGCAACGTTAAAAAGTTTAGCGTGAACTCGGATGGGGAAATTATTGGCCGTGATGGTAATGTTGCGGTTGATTCCAGTGGCTTCTTCAGTAGTGACGCGCTGAGTGAATGGCCTTCGCCGCTATTGGCACCAGGTGAAGCGGATGGGCCAGTGGTTACGTCCGGTGGCGCAGCTGCGCAAATTGACGTGGACCCGGCGCGTAAGTTGTTCGCAAACTTAGATGGTTTTGGCGTCAGTGAACCAACCATCGAGCGGTTAACCGAAGCCAATATGGTGGAAATGTTCAGTGACTATAATATTGATTTATTCGGTCAAACATCGTCACCTGATTTAGAAACTAATGAACAAAATATTGCTGCGTTCACCTTTGGTCGAGATGTATTAGAAGAAGTGGATGATGATCCGACTGCTCCGAACTATTATCTAGGTGAAAGCCTACATTCGACCCCATTTGTCATAGATTTTGGCGAGCAAGATAATAATCAAGACGTATTATTCGTGACGACTAATCAAGGCTTATTGCATGCCATTGATGGCAATAGCGGCCAAGAGCTTTGGGCCTATTTGCCTGATAGGTCTTTGGCTGACAACCTGGGGGTGTATTTCAATAACCTACCTCGCGCGGATCACGAGTATGGATTGGATGGCGAAATGACCTTTGATGTTACTCGAGATGCGGACGGTAGTGTTGATCGAGCCGATATTTTCGTCGGGCAACGCCGAGGTGGTAACAAATACTTTGCCATCGACGTTAGTAGTGCCAAGGCGGCGGGTGGAGCTACGCCCGTGGCTAAAAAATGGACAGCTGAAGGCTTTCCAAGAATGGCACAGACTTGGGCGAAGCCGGTTTTGTCTACGGTTAATTACTGTGAAACTAGCTCAAACTGTGGAGCGCGAGAAGTTGTGTTTCTAATGGGTGGGTACGATACTGATTATGACAATACCATTACAGTCGATGGCGAAGCGGTGCCGCAGGATTTGTCTGTGTTAGCAAATACCGTTCAAGGAAATGCCATTTACATGGTAGATCGAGATACAGGTGTGTTGCTTTGGATGGCCGGCAAAAACACCGAGCAGGTTGATACCACTGTTGGCCATTATGTGAACGATGAAATGGTGCACGGATTTCCAACTGAGCCTACATTAATCGATTTGGATTTTGATGGTATTGACGATGCTCTTTTTGCTGTTGATGTCGCAGGCCGAGTTTGGCGCTTCGATTTTGTCGGAAATGTGACGCAAGTAACCGATCCTACGACGAATATCCAGTCACTCGTGTTTGACGACAACGATATTGTAGGTGATGATAATAATGCTTCCAAAGAGGTGGCTGGCGGAATTATTGCCGAGCTAAACGGCGTGGATGAACAGAGACGTTTCTATAACCGCTTAGATATTTCGGTGTCACCTAGGACTGACGATGATCTAGCGCGGTTCAATTTAGTGACCGGGACTGGAATGCGTCCACGACCATTGTCGACCGAGCAACAGCAAAATAGATTATTCTTTTTGTTTGATAGAAATATTTCAGGCCCACAAATCAATCTTACTGCAGATGGTGAGCCGATTGGTAACGGGTTTACCTACAATTATAAGTTGGATGGTACTCGTATCGGGTCGGCTGATATTCCTTCACGATTTGAAAACTCTGATGTCGCGGGCGTGTCTACAGAAACCGGCGCGACCAATAGTACGACACAAGCTATTGCTCCGTTAGATACAACTGGTATAAACCGACATGGCTTTTATATTCCATTGGACGCGAGTGATTCTGAGAAAATGCTAAACCCGACGCTCACCAATGATAATTTTGTGTTGGCGGTTTCGTATTCTCCGAGTGATGTGATAGAAGATATTAGTAATAATGTTTGTCAGAAAAGTGCGGGCACCTCTATACTTTATCAAATCAATTTAACCACTGGCGCTGCTGCAAGAATTGCTTTACAAAAGTCAGGTATCAGTGCGCCGCCGGTAATAATTGAAATTCAAGATGAAGATGGCGAAGAAGGTGATACCAAGAAAATTTTGATCATTGGCTCCGAGTCATTTGACGCTAGTGGAAGCCCTGAATTTGTTGATTCTGACTCGTCAGACATTGATAGACTAGGCGCGCCAGGGCTTGGGGAAAGCTCGACGGGCCAAGTTCAGAAAGTTAATTGGTGGGAACGTCGAAGGCGTTAAAGCACGCCACTATATCGTTTCAAGTTACAAAAGGGTGCCTTAATATTAAGGCGCCCTTTTGTTTTTTTGTCCACGATGTTACTAAGCATCTTATGCGCGTATGAAGAGCCAATTGAAGACAGAATCTCCTAATTTCAGCCGTTTAAGCAATTTGCTTATGTTGCTATTGGCCACCCAATTAATCGTCTTCGTTTACTGGCTGGTAGGTGATGAATTATTACGTTGGAGCACCTTAGGGCTGTATTCAATATACTGTCTGTGGCTGATTTTGCTGTCTATTGGTTTTGCAGAGATTCTGCGCAAGATTCTGGACAGGTCGACATATTGGGGGCGAATTACTATTTGGGTTGCGATGTGTTCGCTGGCGGTTTTTGTCGTTGAGTGTGGCGCTGCCTATGTTCAATCCGCGTCGATGGAATGGCT
Source organism: uncultured Gammaproteobacteria bacterium (assembly GCA_964516915.1). GTDB lineage: Bacteria > Pseudomonadota > Gammaproteobacteria > Arenicellales > Arenicellaceae > Arenicella. The sequence continues at coordinate 15,977 of CAZEXS010000026.1, read as the reverse complement.
GCCATCACCTGATCGTTTTTTTAGATTTTGGATGGCGGACATGTTAGTGCTGTTTATGGTGACGCGCGGTTGGCTATTTTTTAACAAGCTGCAGCAATTAGATCGTGCCGAATCAGAGTCGCGGATTGAAGCTTTACAAGCAAGAATTCAACCGCACTTTTTGTTCAACAGCCTTAATACAATTGCTGAATTGACAGCATCAATGCCTGATAAAGCGGAGGATGCTATTCATTCTTTAGCAATGCTATTCCGGGTGAGTTTGGAAAACCAAGATGTCCAGCATTCCTTAAAGAAAGAGCTCACGCTTTGTGAGCGATTTGTGTCACTTGAGTCTTGGCGTTTCAGCGAAGGGCTTGCTATTGAATATGACATTAAAATTAAGAGCACGCGACGGTGGCTGGTGCCGAAGTTAGTTCTGCAGCCCTTAATCGAAAACGCCATCAAATATGGTGCGCCCAGTGAAACAGGTAGGCCGATTCAGCTAGCGATTAGCGAATCTGACCGCTTCATTTCGATCAAAATCGTAAATGCCATCTCTAGCAAGGAGGATTTGTCGCAAAGTAACGGGGTGGCTCTGGCCAATACTCAAGATCGTTTAAATGCATTGTATGATGATCGCTATACATTTAGTAAGCGACAGGTAGATGACTTGCACTACTTGCTAATTCAAATACCAAAAGTTAAGGTGGAGCCATCTGATCGGTAGGAGCCCTGTATGTTAATTAAGGCACTAATAGTTGATGACGAACCGTTGGCAAGGGCACGGTTGTCACGTCTGTTGAATCAGCTGGATGCGGTTGATGTGGTCGGTACGGCTGAGAACGGGCAAGATGCGGTAAGCAAAGTTGAGTCACTTGGGCCAAATTTGGTGTTCATGGATGTGCAGATGCCGATCATGAACGGTTTAGATGCGGCGACTAAAATCATGGAGATTTTTGAAGACGACCCACCTGCGATTGTTTTCTGCACGGCGTATGACCAATACGCGATTGATGCTTTTAAGGTAAACGCATCAGACTATCTATTAAAGCCGGCTTCTTTGTCTGACCTTGAAGAGGCGATAAAACGAGCTTGTCAGGTCTCGCAGTTGCGCAAAACAGATTTCCTGGATGAAAGCAATTACTTGCCAATTAAGCACCTAAACTACGTGGAAAATCTACCTATTAGTGAAGTCAGTTATTTTCGTAGCGAAGGTAAGAGTGTGGTGGCGGGCCTTGTTGATCAGAAAGAAATATTTGTAGACCCAACTCTTAAAGATCTAGAGTCAAAGTATCAAAGTCAAATGGTGCGTGTGCATAGAAATAGCTTGGTGTCTCGTAGTAAGTTGAAGCGGTTGGTGCGCGCTGACGACGGTGATCGTGTTGAGTTGGTTGATAGCGAAATGACATTTACGGTGAGCCGACGGATGCTCGTTGAAGTCAAAAAGTGCTTCTCTTAACATGATGCAGCATTCAACAAATAGGGCTTTTAAAATGCTTGATCTACGATTGTTAGATATACGTATGCTAAATTCGCGTTTGGTTAAAGTGGCGTGCGGGATATTATTTCTGTCTCTATTGACTTCCTGCGCTACCAGATCGGCCGCCCCTGTTAATTACGAAAATGTCTGCGATATTTTTGAGGCTAATCCACGCTGGTATCGAGCGGCTAAAAAGAGTACCGATAAGCGTGGGGGTAACATTCAGTTGCCGATGGCCATCATTTACCAAGAATCCACGTTTAAGAGGGATGCTAGACCCAAACGCGACAAGGTTCTAGGCTTTCTGCCCGGTAAGCGAGCCAGCAATGCCTATGGGTATGCTCAAGCACTTAAAGGCACTTGGGGCGAGTACGAAGCATCGGTTAATTCATCGCGAAAACGCCGAGACCGATTTTCGGACGCGTTTGATTTTGTGCAATGGTATATCGACAAAACCCAAAAGCGAAACAATGTTTCTAAATGGAACTACAGTGATCAGTATTTAAACTATCACGAGGGCCAAGGTGGCTTTTCACGTGGTTCGCACCTAAAAAAGCAATGGTTGCTCAATGTGGCGGCAAAAGTCGATGCTAGAGCTAAACGATACGGCGCTCAATTACAAAAATGCAAGCGCCTTTAATAGCAAAAGGACTTCTTGCAACTTCTCGCAAGTTGGACAAATTTTTATCTCGCTTTGTGTGAATTTTGAAAACTAAAACCGAGTGAAATTACGATCTACTCAGTTTTGATAACCGCAAAGAGATAACTGCACAGAATGTTAGCTGCCGAGCTATTCGTATTCGCTCATTGAAGGGCAACTGCAAACAAGGTTTTTGTCGCCATAAACATTGTCAATACGGCCCACGGGCGGCCAGTATTTTACGGATTGGTCGGATTCTGGGTCTGGGTGACAAGCACTCATGCGAGAGTAGGGCACGTCTAAATCATCGTTAAGGACGAAATGCGTAGTGTGCGGAGCGTTGCTTAGCATTGAATTGTCTGCCGGCACTAGTCCGTCGCGCACGGCTTCGTATTCAGCGTAAATACCTTGCATGGCGCGGCAGAAGCGATCCAACTCCGCTCGTGACTCACTTTCGGTTGGCTCGATCATCAAGGTGCCAGGCACCGGAAAGCTCATGGTCGGTGCGTGAAATCCATAGTCGATCAATCGTTTGGCGATATCGTCTACGCTTACGCCGTTGTCTTTCATTGGGCGCGTATCAATAATGCATTCGTGTGCGACCAGCCCGGATGTGCCGGTAAATAATATCGGGTAGTTCTGCTTTAATTGATGTGCAATATAGTTGGCGCTCAAAATGGCGACTTGCGTTGCTTTGCGCAAGCCTTCAGCACCCATCATGCGTATGTACATCCATGAAATGGGCAGAATGCTGGCGCTGCCGTAAGGCGCTGCGCTTATTAAAGCGCCAACGCGCGATGCATCAACGCCGTCTTTTGGCATATAAGGGGCCAGGTGTTCACCAACCCCAATTGGGCCCACCCCAGGGCCACCGCCGCCGTGGGGAATACAAAAGGTTTTATGCAGATTTAGATGCGACACATCACCGCCAAACTTACCGGGTTGTGCAACACCAACCAGTGCATTGAGGTTTGCTCCATCGATGTAAACTTGCCCGCCGGCCGCGTGAACCGCCTCACATACGTCAGTGACTTCTTCCTCAAATACGCCGTGAGTGGACGGGTACGTGATCATGATGGCAGCGATTTTACCTTCGTGCGCGGCTATTTTTTCATTTAGGTCAGCAAGGTCAACATTGCCGCGCTCATCGCACTTGACCACCACCACTTGCATGTTTGCCATCTGCGCGCTTGCCGGGTTGGTGCCGTGCGCTGAGCTGGGGATTAAGCAAATATCACGTTCATAATCACCGTTGGCTTCGTGATAAGCTTTGATTGCCAATAGGCCGGCGTATTCACCTTGTGACCCGGCATTTGGTTGTAAGGACATTGCATCATAGCCGGTGCATACGCATAACATTGCTTCGAGCTGCGAAATCATTTCTCGATAGCCTTCAGTTTGAGGCAATGGTGCGAATGGGTGAATGCTCGAAAACTCTGGCCAGGTTACCGGCGTCATTTCGGTGGCGGCGTTCAATTTCATGGTGCAGGAGCCCAGTGGAATCATAGCTCGATCGAGTGCTATGTCTTTTTCAGATAACTTGCGCAAGTAGCGCATCATTTCTGTTTCGCTGTGGTAGATGTGGAACACATCTTGACTTAAGTAGCGATCGCTTCGCAAAAAGGCGTCGCCCAAAGTATCGGCAGTCGCCACATCGGCATTTATATCTAGGCAATTTAAAATATTCGCCAAATCCTGCTGTTCACAAGTTTCGTCAAACGCAATGCTGACCGTAGAGGCATCGCGTTGATTGATGTTGTAACCTAATTCAAGCGCTTTAGCGGTAATCGCCGCCGCATCCACATTGCGCAGGGTCACGGTATCGAACACCTGTTGATTGGTTTCAATGCCGGCATGCGCCGCTTGCGCGGCCAAGGCCCGTGCAAGTTTATGCGTGCGTTCAGCCGTAGCGCGTAAGCGTGTGGGGCCTTGGTAGCAGGCGTAGAGGGTTGCCATGATGGCCAGCAGTGCTTGTGCCGTACAGATGTTTGACGTGGCTTTTTCTCGACGAATGTGTTGTTCGCGGGTTTGCAATGCTAGACGGTATGCCGGTTGCCCGTGCACGTCGATCGATTGGCCAACCAAGCGACCGGGCATCGAGCGTTTGTACTTGTCTTTTACCGCAAAGAAGCCAGCGTGCGGGCCGCCAAACCCTAATGGCACTCCAAAGCGTTGTGAGTTACCAACCACGATGTCGGCGCCTAATTCGCCTGGCGACTTGAGCATGGTAAGAGCCAGTAAATCACTTGCCATAATGACCAGGGCCTTATTTTCATGAGCCTGTTCGCATAAATCACTAAGTTCTTGCACCGTGCCATAGGTATCTGGGTATTGAACCAAGACAGCGAACACGTCTTCCCACTCTTCTACAGTTTGATCTTCATCAAACATTACTAATTCAATGCCCAATGGGTTGGCGCGGGTGTTAAGAATCTCTAACGTTTGTGGGTGACAATGTTTTGATACCAAGCATTTATTGCGTTTGCCTTTTAATGCTCTGTGAGCAAGCGTAAGTGCTTCTCCAGCCGCAGTGGCCTCGTCAAGTAATGATGCGTTGGCGATGTCCATGCCAGTCAACTCGCTGACCATGGTTTGGAAGTAGAATAAAACCTCCAGCCGACCTTGCGAAATCTCAGGCTGATAAGGCGTATAGGCTGTATACCAAGCCGGGTTTTCCATCACGTTTCGCAATATGACTTTAGGCGTATGAGTATTGTAGTAACCTTGCCCTATTAACGATTTCAGTACGTGGTTTTTGCTAGCGATGCTTTTGAGTTCTTGCAATGCTTGCTCTTCGGTCAGTGGCGAATTGAGGTTGAGCTCGGTATTGTCGGCAATGCTTTCAGGTACGACGTTTTTAGTCATTTCATCAAGCGAGTCATACCCAAGCTCGGTCAACATATCTTGAATGTCTTGGTCACTTAGGCCGATGTGGCGGCTGGCAAATTCTGAATTAGTCATGGTGTTGGCTTTTAATGGAATGTTATTGCTTCTTAGCGCAGTGAGAGAGCATTTCTAGCTGCGTTAGTTGTTGTGGATTTGAGCGTTAAACGAATGGGTATTTAACGACTTTTGCATTGAGCATCTTTTTACGCACAGCTATTTGAACCGTGTCGCCAATGCGCGGTTTGGCGTTGCTTTTGACTCTGGCAAGAGCGATGGATTTTTCTAAACTTGGTGAAAATGTGCCACTGGTGATCACACCGACTTTATCGGCTTCGATGTGCACTTCTTGATGGCCGCGAAGTACGCCTCGGTCTTCTAAGATAAGACCTATCATGGAAAATTCGGGTTCGTTTTCTAATGCCGACTTGCCAATAAAGTCGCGTTTGTCATCAAGGCTGACTGTCCACTTTAAGCCAGAGTCCAGCGGTGTGTGGTCTTCGTCTAAATCGTTGCCATAAAGCGCCATGCCCGCTTCGAGCCGTAAGGTATCACGCGCACCTAAGCCACAGGGTTGTACATTTTTACTCAGTAGTGATTCCCAGAGTTGATTCACAAACTCTGTTGAGACGATAAGCTCCAAGCCGTCCTCACCGGTGTAGCCGGTACGACCAACAAAGTGGTCTCCATTAAACCCACCTTGAAACCGTGTCAGTGCGGCAATTTGCTCGGCAAAGCCTTGCTCCACAACCTCGCAGACCTTGCTAATGGCATTCGGGCCTTGCACAGCTAGCAGAGCCAGGTCTGGTTTTTCGGTAACACTCACTTTGAAATTGGCTGCTTGCGACTGTAACCACGCCATGTCTTTCTCATTGGTGGCGGCGTTGGTAACAATGCGACAGTGAGTGTCGTTAATGTAGTAGGCGATAAGGTCGTCTATCACTCCACCATTGTCATTTAACATGCAGCTGTAAATAGCTTTGCCGGAGGTAGTGGCGGCTTTGGCAATATCGTTTGCGAGTAGTTTGCTTAGAAACGGCAAGGTGTCTTCGCCAGATATGTCGGAGACCGTCATATGCGACACATCGAACATGCCGCAATCGTTGCGAACCGCGTGATGTTCTTCAACTTGTGAGCCGTAATTAACTGGCAATGCCCATCCGCCAAAGTCGACGATTTTAGCGCCTAGCTTGATGTGTTGCTGATAGAGTTGGGTGCGTTTTGGCTCGCTCATACTGTTTGCCTTAGTTGGTCTAGCCTGTAGTTAGCTAAATGGTAAATTCAGAGTTACCTAGCTCATCCTTGCTCAAACAATAGTCACGTTGGCACGCCAACGTATTATCTTTCGGTTTGAAGCAGATGAACCTAGGTTCGCATTAATACACTGCGAGCTAGTTAGGCTCGATAGGTGTATTGATCGGTTTAGTTATCTGCTCCTCTGTCCGGTTACCTGAAAGATTACCTCTTCGGTGGTTAGCTCAACCTAACTTAACCTAAGCAGGCTGCTAACGCTCTCCAGAGACGACTCGGTGAAAGCTCAAGCTAGTCAACTAGCCTAGCCTAAATAAGAACACCTAATCCACGGTCCCTAATGCCTGAGCGGTTACGAGCACGTTGCGCCTTCGGCGGTTTACACAAAACGTTTTGTACAAACTCTCTCCCATGGATGGAAGTCGTGCGAGGATTATAGCGTAGTGACTTGGGCTAACGCTAGCGCCTGAATGTATATTGATTATAAGATAGTGTTATTAATGTTGTGTTTTTAGCGGTCGCTAGCTTTGGCTATTTGCGAACCTCATGATTAGGTGTATTCTAAGTCAACTCAATTATTTGGTCTGTTTCTTCCTGCAACGTGATTCCGCCTCAAAAAGACAGTTCTTCTTTACTTTTTCGTTGTCAAAAATCGGCTACGATCACGGCTCAGTTAACTCAATTTTTTGCCGATCATCAGGCTCCGATTCAAACCCTCATACAGCACCTTGATGAGCAGCAACAGCTATTTAGAATTGAATGGGCCGGCGACACAGGGTGGACTGATAAAACGAATTGCTTGAAGGACTTCGCGAATACCTTTGGGGGTATAAACAGCGAGCAGTCGTACAGTATTCGCCTGGCGGGAACAGTGCCCACCGTCGGTTTGATGTGTTCGGAGCGCACTCATGTGTTAGACGACGTTTTGCATCGACTCGACAGTGAATACTATCCAGAGATGAAGGTGCTATTTATAATAAGCGATCAAGAAGCGGTTGCTAATGTAGCGGACCGACATCGAGTGCCGTTTTTTCATGTTTCAAAAGCCATGCCACCGGAAGAAACACAACGACGGCAACTCGAGATTATTGAGCGCTATTCGCCCGATATTTTAGGCTTGGCAAGCTATGACGCAAGACTCTCCAAACGCATGATTGAGCGTGCACGATGCTTAGTGCTGTCTGTGCACAACACGCTGTTACCCTCGGTAAAAAGTGAAAAAGCGTATTCCATGGCTTACCAAAAAGGCTTGAAATTACTGGGTGCGACCGCGGAAATCGTACAAGCCGAGGCGATTGGGCCTTTAGTGACGCAAGATGTTGCTAAACTTTGGCCAGGTATGTCACTTAACGATATAAGGTTGGTCGGTCGTGATTTAGAGAGAAAAGTATTTGCAGAAGCACTTCGAAAGCTGGTAGAGCACAAAGTGATGGTGTATAACGCCAAAACAATTGTGTTCGATTAAGTTTTTGACAGGCTCTCTAAGTCTGTTCAGACTAATTCGACCTATTTAGAGAGAATTATATTATGCAATTCGACCGTGACGGCGCACTAGCGTCACAGCATCTTAAAGAGCTAATTAAATTGGGGCACATTCAGCTCCAAACCCCGCCTGACGACGACCAAATTCAGCCCGCTAGCCTAGACCTTCGCTTGGGGGCTGTCGCGTATCGTGTGCGATCATCTTTTTTGCCTGGGAAACACCGCACGGTTACTCAGTGTCTTGACAGCATGACCATGCACAGCGTCAGTTTAAGCGATGGTGCTGTATTGGAAAAATCCTGTGTATATATAGTTCCGTTGCAGGAAAGCCTTGATTTGCCGAGTTCTCTGTCGGCCGCCGGCAACCCTAAAAGTTCAACCGGTCGCTTGGATGTCTTTACTCGGCTGATCACGGATTATGGCGTTGAGTTTGAGCAAGTGCCGGCCGGTTATTCCGGGCCCTTGTATGCTGAAATAGCACCTCTAACCTTTAGCGTTCAAGTGCGACAAGGTTCACGGTTGTCACAATTGCGAGTTCGCTCAGGCCATTCAAGTATTAGCGACGAGGCACATTTAGCTTTACAAGCCGAACAGCGATTAGTGGACCGAGATTTAACCGCCGCACAAGTCAAAAACGGTGTGCCTGTGAGTGTTGATCTTGGTGGGGAAAACAGCGAAGGGTTGATAGCTTATCGTGCCAAGCGTCATTCGGGCGTGGTCGATGTAGACGCGCCAGCAGCGCACCAAATGGCCGACTATTGGGAGCCACTGTACTCCGACTCTAAACAGCTCATCTTAGACCCTGGTGAGTTTTACATCTTGGTTTCTAAAGAAGCGGTGCATGTGCCATTTGACTATGCCGCAGAAATGGTGGCTTACGATACCTTAGTTGGCGAATTTCGAGTGCACTACGCGGGCTTTTTTGACCCTGGCTTTGGTGCGCCTGAAGCCGGTGGTGGCGGTTCTAAGGCGGTGTTAGAAGTGCGCTCGTTTGACGTGCCTTTTTTGCTAGAAGATGGCCAAGATGTCGGTCGATTAGTGTATGAAAAAATGTTGGCGACTCCAGACCGTATATACGGCCAGGGTGTGCCGTCAAATTATCAATCACAAGGTCTAAAACTGTCTAAACATTTTGTTTTAAAATGATGCTTGCCGTTTCTATCGGTGATTTAACGATGCCGGCCTTATAGTCGCTCATGTCGCAATATAAGAACCTTGCTTGTTTATAGATCAAAGTTGTCACATTGAAAGTTCGAAGCCTTCCTATTTGGTGGCGACAAAGATACCGCGCTTAGGCGCCGGGTAGCCTTCGATTGTTTTACCGATGTCGTCTGGGTCTAAAAATTGTCGAAGCGAGTGGAAGCTCATCCACTCAGTTTGGCGCTGTTCTTCAAGTGAGGTTACATTTTGGTCTACGCATTTGGCGTTTTTGAAACCGGCTTCTTCGAGCAAACTTAGCGTTTTGGGTACGGTGGTGATGCTCCAAACATTACGCATTTGTGCATAGCGTTCGCTTGGTGTCAGGATGCCGCCATCGGCCTCGTCGACTATTAAGGTTTCAAGTACGATTTCACCGCCGTCCTTCAATAGATTTTTGAGTTCGATGATATGGTTGATTGGGTTGCGGCGGTGATACAACACGCCCATTGAAAATACCGTGTCAAATATGTCCAGTTTGCTTGGCATATCTTCGATGCCTATCGGTAGAAAATCAAACCGGCGGTCTTGCGCGTATTTTTGGATGGCGTTGTATTGCATCACGAAGCGCATGCTTGGGTCGATTCCCAGCACATAGTCGGCGCCGTCGCCTAGCATTCGCCAGCAATGATAGCCGGTACCGCAGCCAACGTCTAAAACTCGGCGACCATTTAGATCGCTAATATGCGGTTTAACTCTTTGCCATTTCCAGTCAGAACGCCACTCGGTATCAATAAAACTTCCGAATAGTTGATAAGGGCCTTTCCTCCAGGGGCTGAGAGAAAGTAAGGCTTGATGCAAACGCTGTTGTTGATCGGCACTTAGGTCATGTTTGTCGCCAATGATGATGGTGTCGGAGTTTAGCGAAACGTGGCTCGCGCTTGCATCGGGTAGGGAGTCGATAAAATCCTGCCATTTGGGTAGATCGCCATGACGTTGCGGGTTAGCGCGCTCGGCGATGTGTGTTGAGAAATGCTGTGCATGATGAGCAAATTCATCTTTACTGTAAAAATTGGCTAAGAACGGCAAATAGTCATGTGAATGCATCTACTTTACCGCCAAGATGGAAATGAACTGGAGGTTTTGCAGCCAAGGAACAACCACAGAAAAACCGGCGCTCTTCAGGCGTTGCAAATGAGTATCCAGAGTTTCAGGAATCAATACGTTTTCGATGGCGTCGCGCTTTTGGCTGATTTCTAATTGGCTATAGCCTTGCTCGGCTTTATAGCCATGATGAATGTCGATCAATAATTGGTTGGTTTTGGAATCAAGAAAATTGACCTTTTCCGATAGAATGAGTGCTCCGCCGTCATTTAAGCCAGCGAAACACTTTTCAATAACCGTTTGGCGCTTTTCAATGGCGATGAATTGCAAAGTGAAATTCATAAGCACCATGGCCGCACTGTGAATGTTGCTTGTGAGAAGATCTTCTTGCAAATAGGAAACGGTTAAATTTTCGTAGGGGCAGCGGTAATCTCGTGCACGCTCTAGCATAGCGCTTGACGTGTCAATGCCTATCAAATTGGCGCGTATATCGGTGAAGCCAGTAGTGTGTTTTGTGCCTTCAGCCATGGCATGCAGACCGGCGCCCAAAGAGCACCCTAGGTCGTAATAATTGCCATTATTGCGACGAAATTGCTGCGTGATGGTGGGCAGCATAGCCAGAATAGGCCGGTAACTTGGCACCGAGCGCGAGATCATATCGTCGAACACCGACGCGACCTTATCGTCAAAACGAAACGGTTTTACCTTTTGTTTAGCATCTGCGTATATTTTGTCTTGTTGTTCAGTCATCACTATTAAACCGAGCGGCAGTTCGATTCAGATCTTCATGCATTGCTAGTGCACCAAATCGTTCAAAATGCGATTATAACGAATTCAAATCATTGTCACAGAATAATGACCATCCAAATGGAGGTCTGAAGAGAGCCTGATGTTCAATCAAGTTTTTAATATCGTCGCGCCACTGTTTTTGATTGTCGCTACCGGCTATTTCTATGGAGCCCGAGTGCGCCCGGAAATGCGCATCACCAACCAATTGGTGATGGATGTATTTGTGCCAGCGCTGATATTTCATGTGATGGTTCAAGACAGCTTTATGCCCAGTCAATATCTGTGGTTGGTGATTGGGGGCAGCCTGCTAATGTTGGGCTCAGGTGTTCTCGCATTTAGCCTGGCGCGCATTGTTGGCTATAAGCCCCGAGCCTTAATGCCGCCCGCGATGTTCTCAAATTGGGCAAATCTTGGATTACCCTTGTATGTATTGGCTTTGGGCGATAGCGCATTAGATGGTGGTGTGATGTTAGTGGTGGTTGGCAATATATTGTGTTTTACCATTGGCACTTACATTTATTCAGGCACAGTGTCTGGCATTGCCTTGTTGCGAACCCCCATCATTATTGCCGTCATTTTTGGTGGTATTTTTAATTCTCTTAATGTCACTTTACCAGCCTTTATAGATACCCCACTTAATATGATGGGGCAGGTGGCAATTCCGTTGATGTTATTTTCACTGGGTGTGCGTTTAACTAGGGTCGACCTTAAAGACGTGAAAGTGGGGTTGGTTATGGCGGCTTTCTGCCCTGTAGTTGGTATCAGCTTGGCGTTCTTTCTGTGCACGATCTTGCCGCTAAGTCCTTTGCATAAAAACATACTGATTTTGTTCGGGGCACTGCCGCCGGCGGTCATAAATTATATGTTGTCAGAGCAATATCAGTGTGAACCAGACCAAGTCGCTTCTATGGTCGTGGTGGGTAATTTGGCCAGTGTCGTTACCTTGCCCATCGCTTTATTGCTGATATTGTGATTTGGCGGACAAAGTGTATGTTTTTCAAGTGGTAAGGTTATGGCTATTTTGACAAATGGCTTGCATTTTTTTTTGTAGCAGCTAGGCTTCAATCCGAACTAAAAATGGCTGTTTAGTCATATTAATGCGTTTCATCGCACAGGACTTTTATATCTATGAAACAACAGAGCAGTTACAGCTACGAAGATCTTATTGCGCATGGTAATGGTGAGCTACCCAACCAAGACATTTCACGTTTGCCTCTGCCCCCAATGCTTATGTTTGATCGCATTACGGAAATTACCGAAGATGGTGGTGAACATGGTAAGGGTAAGATCGTAGCCGAGTTGGATGTTAAACCGGATCTATGGTTTTTTGATTGTCACTTTAAAGGTGACCCAGTTATGCCAGGTTGCTTGGGCTTGGATGCCGTGTGGCAGTTGGTTGGCTTTTATTTGTCGTGGTTAGGTGGCCCTGGCAAAGGTCGTGCCTTAGGGGTTGGTGAAGTTAAGTTTACTGGTCAGGTCGAGCCTGATGCAAAACTGGTTCGTTATGAAATTGAAATGAAACGAGTTATTTCACGTCGACTTTTCATGGGGATTGGCGATGCGAATGTGTACGTTGATGATGAATTAATTTACACCATGAGTGATTTAAAAGTAGGGCTGTTTGGCGCTGACGCTAAGTAGGCACCTAAACGAGATGCGGCTGTTTATGCTTTTGAGTAGCCTGAATTGATTATTTTGTGAAGGTAAGCCACCTTCAATAGATGAGAATTGTGTCATGAATAGAGTTGTTATTACTGGTATGGGTGTGGTTTCGAGTTTGGGCAATAGCGTGGCTGATGTCACTGAAAGCCTTAAACAAGGGAAGTCTGGCATTCAGTTTTGTGAAGATTATGCTGAGCTTGGCATGCGCAGCCAGATTGCTGGGCGTATTGAGCTTGACCAAAAAGAACTAATCAATCGCAAGCACTTACGTTTTATGGGTGATGCCGCTGCTTTCAGCTATGTGGCCATGCAACAAGCGATTGCCGATGCCGGTTTAGACCCTGAAGAAATAAAGAGCACCAAGGTCGGTTTGATAACGGGTTCCGGTGGAGGTTCGCCGGCAAACAATATTATCGCTGCCAATATCGCAAAAGAACGCGGGGTTAAGCGCGTAGGGCCGTATGCGGTGCCAAAGACCATGGGCAGTACTACTTCAGCGTGCCTTTCAACTATGTTTGGTATTAAAGGCACCAGTTACTCTATTAGTTCAGCTTGTTCGACCAGCGCACATTGTATTGGTCACGCTGCCGACTTGATTCGCAGCGGCCGTCATCACACGGTGTTTGCCGGTGGCGGTGAAGAAGAACATTGGAGCATGTCAATTCTGTTTGATGCCATGGGCGCGATGTCCAGCAAATATAATGATACGCCGACCGAAGCATCACGCACGTACGATGCGAATCGAGATGGTTTCGTGATCGCGGGCGGCGGCGGTATCCTAGTGTTAGAAGAGTACGAACACGCAAAGGCTCGTGGCGCCGATATTTACGCTGAATTAGTCGGTTTTGGTGCCACATCAGACGGGTTTGATATGGTTGCACCCTCTGGTGAAGGTGCGATCAGGTGTATGCAGCAAGCCTTGGAAACCGTCGAAGGGCCGGTAGATTACGTGAATACTCACGGCACCAGTACGCCTGTTGGAGACGTTAAAGAAATAGAGGCCTTGAAGGCCGTATTTACTGAGAAAATGCCTTTTATCAGTGCCACTAAAAGTCTTTCAGGCCATGCTCTTGGAGCGGCCGGAGTGCATGAAGCTATCTATTCATTGATCATGCTGAAGGAAAAGTTTCTAGCGGCCTCGGCTAATATTAAAGAACTTGACGAGGCGGCAAAAGGCCTACCGATTTTGTTGGAAAATTCGGCAGAGAAAGTAAGAACCATGATGTCTAATAGTTTTGGCTTCGGCGGGACTAACGCAACATTGGTGTTCCAAGGTCTTGATTAGCTTGGCATGATAGATGTGCAATATGCAGGCTTCTTTGGTTTGCGAAACGGCGGTTGATTGATCCACGCTTTATGAATAGAAATTCTGAATACCAATACTCTCTCGTTTTGGGCTGTTGGCTGTTGGCTTGTGCCGCCGTTGTCTATCTAATGATTGTTGTAGGTGGCGCCACTCGTTTAACTCAGTCAGGCCTTTCAATGGTTGAATGGGCACCCATAATGGGCATTATTCCACCGATGAATGAGGTGCAATGGCTTGAGGTTTTTGATAAATACCGACAGTCTCCTGAGTACTTGAAAGTGAACGCGGGCATGAGCCTAGAAGCGTTTAAGCGTATCTTCTATTGGGAATACGGGCATCGAGTTCTTGGGCGTGTGATTGGTCTTATTTACTTTGTGCCGCTGATGTTTTTTATGATTCGTGGCATGGTCCCCAAAGCTTGGTATGGCAAGTTATTTGGCCTGTTTGTGTTGGGCGGCTTGCAGGGGCTTATGGGTTGGTACATGGTTAAGAGCGGTTTGGTAGACGTGCCGCGTGTTAGCCAGTACCGTTTAACCGCTCATTTAGGCTTGGCTCTGGTTATTTTTGCTTGCATGGTTTGGTATGGCTTGGACTTTCTTCGCGGAGAGAGGCTTCGCCAGCGGGCGTCATCGTCCTATTTACGATCCACGGCATGGGTCGTAGCATTGGTGTTTTTGATGATGCTTAGTGGCGGTTTTGTGGCCGGCACTAAGGCCGGTTTCATCATGAATACGTTTCCAAAAATGGCCGGTCAGTGGGTGCCAGCGGGGCTAATGAGTATCGAACCTGCTTGGCGTAATCTATTTGAAAATCCTGTTACCATTCAGTTTACGCATCGATGTCTGGCGTTGGTGGTGTTCCTGGCAGTAGTTTGGAGCTTTGCTAAGTCTCGCTCTCAGGCCTTTGCAACCGCTAATTTTTGGGTAATGCTCGCGGTGGTTTGCCAAATAGCGTTGGGAATCAGCGCCTTAGTTTTGGTGGTGCCAGTATGGTTAGGTGTGCTTCATCAGGCAGGCGCTGTGGCGTTGTTTTCAGCGGCTTTGTTGTCAGCTCATATCGCCAGAAAAATCAGCGCATAAACTACATTGTGGTAAATTTCACTGCCATTTTGGCTCGAGACAGTATTTTTTAGATCTTGCTTACTTCGCAACGCCCTGTCTGTAAAATTTCGTAAGTGAGCACCGTTTAGTAAAGAGCTCTCTGAGAAGTGGGCTATATTCGCTCCGAGAGCTTGGTCATAATGCTGGCAGTGGCTCGCATTAGTTCTTTGACAGCTTCGGGCAATTCTTCGGCACCGTTTTCCTCAGCCATGTCAGCATGCTTGGCTTCGTCGATGGCCATTTGCGATACGATGGCGCGGCTTACTAAATCTTGATCAGGAAGTCTTTCTAAATGAGACTCAAGGTGTTTCACTACTTGCTTCTCGGTTTCAGCAAGAAAGCCTAGGCTCCATTTGTCGCCAGCTAAACCGGCCACCACACCAAGAGTGAACGACCCTGCGTACCAAAGCGGGTTAAGGTAGCTGGTGTGGCTATTCAATTGTTCAATTCGCTGATAGCACCAATTTAAGTGATCAATTTCTTCTGTCGCTGCTTCTTGCATCTTTAATCGCACATCTTCTGACCTAGAAGTCAGTGCTTGACCTTGATATAAGGCCTGCGCGCAAACTTCGCCTACATGATTCACGCGCATTAATGATGCTGAGACTTGTTGTTGCAATGCGTCTTCGGCAATGGGGTCCGATGATATATCTTCGGCGGGAGAGCGCCTTAGAGCTTCGGGTTTGGCAAACGAGCTACGCAGCCCCTTATCAAGGCTGATTATGAGCTGATCTATAAATGATGAGGGATTATGCTTGGCCATTTTTCGCTATCACGACAATTCTTGAGGCGATTATAACTTGCTTGTTTGGTTTTGGAACGCATCGAGTGTGAAAAGCGTTAAATATCATTCATGTTATATAAAATTAATATGAATTATAGTTATTACACTAATTATTGATATTAATATCTTATTTATTACAATGACTTATGGTTGTCTTGTTTGTATCGTGTTGTGTTTTTTGGTTTTGACATTTAGGCTTTGTTGATGGATAATAACTTCATTGAAATTGATTAGAGATTTTCTCTTTTCAGTTGAACACTTTCCAGTTAGCTTTAATTAGCTAACTTGCACATCTCCTCCATCCTCCTTTGGTGGTTTGGGCGCGGCACTCAGTCCGCGCCTTTTTTTTGCCTACAGGATGTAGGTACATCGCGGTCGCA
>CAZEXS010000025.1:20182-42095 GCA_964516915.1 uncultured Gammaproteobacteria bacterium | reverse complement strand
ACGGCCGAGGGTAAATCGACCATTATTTTGGACGATGGCCCTCAGTGCGAACTAGGCGATACTTTTCGTAGCGGCTTACATGAGATATGGTCCGAGGCATTAACGACAAAACTGGATGCCACTGACCATAGCGATCAAGGCAGGTCGAAGTCAGGGTTCTCACCGATTAAAGATGCAGTCAAAGTCCGATGGTTCGAGGTTCATCCTGTACCAACCGGCTCTGACCCCGAAAAAACAAAAGCAATCACCCGAACTTTCTTTCAAGAACTTGGTGCCGAGCATGAGCTACGCGACCAAGAGCGCGACCCTTCAATGCACCAAACTGACAGCCTAGATATCGTCTGCCTACTGTCCGGCAAAGCATCTTTAGTGTTGGCTAATGAAGAAACTTTTTTGTCGCCAGGCCAAGTTGTTATTCAACGTGGTACCGAGCATGCTTGGCGAGCACACGATGGGCCAGCCATGTTTTTAGCAATATTGATCGGCAGAGAGCTTGCGACGACTTAAGTCAACTGTGCTTAAAACCACTGAATGCCAAACAACTGAATTCAATCGACTTTAGCTAAATCAGCGCAATATTGAATTTTCAGAAGCCTGACTTATAGAACAAAACGTTAGAACGGCAAAATTATTTAAACCGTGATATTCAAATAGAAGATTCCAGCAATGCAATACACTATAGAGATTCCACAATCCAAGCTAGATTACATACAACAGCGCGTTAGTGCCTACCCTTGGCACCCAGCACCGGATGACGAAAATGACTCGTGGGCACGTGGCGTAAACCAGTCTAGCCTGAAGGAGCTGTGTGAATATTGGGTCAATGGTTTCGATTGGCGCGTCTGGGAAAAAGAACTCAACCGCTACCCACAATTCATTCAAAATATTGATGGCTTAGACATTCATTATGTACATGTCGTCGGCGAGGCTGACGGCAAACGCCCCATTATCTTGACACACGGCTGGCCTGGTTCACATTTTGAATTTTGGGATGTCATCGAAAGACTGGCCTATCCATCAAAATTTGGAGGAAACAGCGCCGACGCCTTCGATGTCGTTGTTCCATCATTACCCGGCTTCGGGTTTTCTGGCAAGCCTAGTCAACTCATTGGTCCTCGAGCCACCGCCAAGCTATGGAACAGTCTTATGACTCAAACGCTGGGCTATGACAGGTATGTCGCTCAGGGTGGCGACTTCGGCTCGCTGGTTAGCAGCTTCCTGGCGCTTGATTATAAGCACTGTGTGGGTGTGCATCTCAATATGATTGGTTTACAGCCGCCAGAAAGATCCAATAAAACAGAGGCCGAACGAGCTTGGTTGAAGTCTTATCAAGCAACTCTGGACGCGGAATGCGCCTATCTGCAAATCCATTACACCAAGCCTCAGACCATCGCCGCGTCACTCAATGACTCTCCGGTTGGTTGCGCCGCATGGATCTATGAAAAAATGGTGGCTTGGTCTGATCCGGCATCGTTCACTGAAAGCGGACAGCTGTCGAAAGACAAATTACTCACGAATATAATGATCTATTTGGTCAATGACGCCATCACCACCAGCATATGGTTCTATCGCGGGTTCATTGAAGAAAACGCCTATCTGCTCGCTAAATCAATTGATAAGCCCACGGGGATTGCTAACTTTCTGGCCGAACCGGTAATCAAGATTCCTCCACGCAGCTGGGTGGAACGAATGTATAACGTGACACAATGGAGTGAATTTGAAACAGGCGGCCACTTTGCGGCCATGGAACAACCGTTACTGTTCAGTGATGATATTCAAAAATTCGGCACTGCCATAGGCTATTAGCGCAATAATCCTGAGCTCAGGAAATCCTAAGCCCCAGTTATTCAAGGGCCTAGTTTTTCAAAGGATTAGTTATTCAAGGGCCCAGTTATCTAAACATACGTATATTTAAAAGTATAAATAGTTAGGGATTCACAAATAAAAAGGGCTTAAAGCTATCAAAGCTTTAAGCCCTTTTAAGACTAACCGCGAATAAACGCTTTATCTGTGTTTTTTCAGCATGTGCCTAGCAATGACTATCTTTTGAATTTCGCTGGTGCCTTCATAAATCCTAAACAAGCGAACATCTCGATAGAAACGCTCTACTCCGTACTCGGTTAGGTAGCCTGCTCCCCCAAAAATCTGCACAGCACGATCGGCCACTCGGCCTACCATCTCACTTGCAAATAATTTACTGCATGCGGCTTCTTCTGAAACGTTCAAACCTTGATCGTATTTTTTTGCTGCATCTAAGGCCATACAACGACCGGCATAAGACTCCACGCGACTCTCGGCTAGATGAGCCTGGATAAGCTGAAAACTGCTAATCGGCTTACCAAATTGTTCGCGCTCTGAAGCGTACTGAACGCTATCGTCAATCAATCTTTCGGCTATCCCGACGCAAAAACTGGAAATATGCAACCGCCCCCTATCAAGCACCTGCATGGCCACCTTAAACCCTTGCCCTTCTTCGCCGATCATATTTTCAACCGGCACTTTGACATTATCAAAGGTGACGTCGCAAATATTTGTGCCGTGTTGCCCCATTTTCTTTTCAGGTTTACCGACCGTAAGACCGGGCGTTGATCGCTCAACCAAAAATGTCGAAAGGCCAGAAGCGTCTTTCGTGTCCTTATTCGTACGAGCGATAACCGTGAACAAGTGTGCTCGATTAGCATTGGTAATATAGCGTTTAGTGCCGTTCAATACGTAATGGTCACCCTCTAATCTTGCCGAGGTTTTAACACTACCACTGTCGGATCCAACATCAGGCTCGGTCAGTGCAAACGAAGTTACTATCTCTCCGGTTGCCATCGCTGGTAAATATTTCTTTTTTTGTGCGTCAGTGCCATACATTAATAGGCCTTGGCTACCAATACCTACATTGGTGCCAAATGCAGAACGAAAGGCTGGAGAACAACGGCCTAATTCCAAGGCCACTAAACATTCTTCCTCCATATTAAGCCCCAGACCACCGTATTCTTCTGGTATTGAGAGACCATACAAACCAAGTTCGCTCATTTCTTTGAGCACATCTTCGGGAATCGCATCGTCCTCCGCCACTTTAGCCTCAAGAGGCCGGAGCCTTTCATCAACAAAGCGGCGAATCGTTTCTAATAGAATACTCTTGGTTTCGGAGTCCATACTTATCTCTCTGACTTAATAATTCAACGGCTTCAAGAACACTATCGTTTGAAGCCAATTCTTCTAATAACGATGGCTTAGCGCTAAGCTACTTCGAACAAGCCAGCTGCACCCATACCACCACCAACGCACATAGTACTAACAACGTACTTGGCGCCACGGCGCTTACCCTCGATCAACGCGTGACCGACCATTCGTGCACCAGACATTCCAAATGGATGCCCAATTGAAATGCCACCGCCGTTCACATTCAAAATTTCGTTAGGAATACCCAATCGATCACGGCAATAGACAACTTGGGTAGCGAACGCTTCATTCAGCTCCCACAAGTCAATATCATCCATTTTCAAGCCATGCATCTTGAGTAACTTAGGGACAGCAAATACTGGGCCAATACCCATCTCATCAGGCTCACAGCCCACCACGGCGCTGCCACGGTAGATACCCAAAGGACTGAGCCCACGACGTGATGCCTCTTTGCCTTCCATCAATACAGTAGCCGACGCTCCGTCTGACAGTTGAGATGCATTACCCGCGGTAATGTACTCACCTGCTTTGACTTTCTCGCCATCTTTGAAAACCGGTTTCAAACCACTCAAGCCTTCATACGTGGTTTGCGGACGATTGCCTTCGTCTTTTTCTAATCTAAGCTCCTTATGCGAAACCTCACCGGTCTGTTTATCAACGACCTTCATCACCGATGTCATGGGCACTATTTCATCATCAAATTTTCCAGCCGCCTGAGCTGCAGCAACGCGCTGTTGGCTTTGCAATGCATATAAATCTTGCGCTTCTCGATCTATTCCGTACCGCGCTGAAACCACTTCGGCTGTTTCAATCATCGACATGTATGTGTCGGGGTGATGTTCGACTAGCCATGGATCAATGCTTCGATAGGTATTGCGATGTTCGTTACGAGTCAGACTGACCGACTCACCACCACCACCGACCGCCACATTGACACCATCGACCATAATCTGCCGAGCGGCAATGGCGATAGCCATCATTCCTGACGCACATTGGCGGTCAACGCTCTGGCCCGCCACGGTCACAGGCAAGCCTGCTCGTAATGCGCATTGCCGCGCTGTATTCAGCCCTGAAGTGCCTTGCTGACTGGCCGTGCCATAAACAACCTCTTCGACTTCAGCAGGGTCAATGCCGGCTCGCGCGACGGCGTTTTCAATAGCGTGCCCACCTAAAGCTTGTGCTTGAGTGTCATTAAATGCGCCCCGAAAAGCACGCCCTATTGGTGTGCGTGCAGTTGATACTATAACGGCTTCTCTCATGATATTAGTTCTTCCTTAATTCGTGATTTGTGAAAAATTGGTGCCGTTTTCGAGCATCGAAAGTAATAGCTCTGCTGGCTCAATATCGAATTCACGTAGGCCGGCAACGACCTTATCGATACCAACTGTATCCGCCCAAAACATCGGGCCACCCGTATAAGAGGGCCACCCATACCCGTTCAGCCAAACAACATCAATATCCGACGGCCGTTGGGCTATACCTTCTTGAATAATCTTAGCGCCTTCATTCACCATTGGATAAAGTGAGCGAGCCAAAATTTCTTCGTCGCTTACGCTTCGTTGTGGTTTACCACTGTCGGCAATAAATTGATCGATAATCGCGGTGGTCTCCGATGAAGGGGTCGACCGGCGATTTTCATCATAGTCGTAATAACCTTTACCGGTTTTTTGACCTCGACGGCCACGTTCGCACAACACTTCAAGTACGGTTGAGCTTGACGATGTTTCAGAATTCCAACCAATGTCTAAACCGGCCAGATCAGACATTTGAAACGGCCCCATAGGAAACCCAAAGCCAGTCAAGACTTTGTCAATATCCCACGGCTTGGCGCCTTCGAGAATCAAGTTGCGCGCCTGATCTTGCCGTTGAGTAAGCATTCGATTACCAATAAAACCATCACACACGCCTGAAACGACAGCCACTTTGCCAATTTTTCGAGCCAACTTCATCGCGGTTTTCAGTACCGCTGGCGACGTTTTTTCGCCACGAACCACTTCCAGCAATTTCATAATATTGGCGGGCGAGAAGAAATGTAAACCGATTACACTCTCTGGCCTTGAAGTGACATTCGCCATTTCATTGAGGTTTAAATACGATGTATTGGAAGCCAAAATTGCGCCTTCTTTTGCGATCTTATCTAACCGCTCGAAGACATCACGCTTAATGCTCATGTCTTCGAAAACCGCTTCAATAATAAGATCACGATCTGCCAACTCATCAAAATCCAAGGTGCCATGCAGCAGCCCCATGGCGGCGTCTGCCTGTTGCTGAGATATTCGACCTTTCTTGGCCATTGCCGCATAATTCTTATTGATGATGCCAATGCCTCGGTCAAGTGTCGATTGATCACGCTCGACAATCGTTACCGGGAAACCAGCGGACAAAAAGTTCATGGCTATGCCGCCGCCCATTGTGCCGGCCCCAAGAATGCCCACTTTCTCTACCGGCAATACATCTGTTGTCTCAGGGAGCTTGTCGACTTTAGTAGCCGTGCGTTCCGCAAAAAATGCGTATCTCAACGCCTTTGATTGTTCCCCTTCGACTAATTTTAAGAATAGCTCTCGCTCGAACTCAATGCCTTTGGAAAATGGCTTGCTGACTGCCGCTTGCAGTGCTTCAAAACAAGCGACTGGCGCATTTTGGCCGCGTAGTTTACGCGCATATTTAGCTTGAAACTGCGCGATCATTTCTTCCACTTCTTGCTCACTTTCCAGCTCATGTGTTCGTTCGCTAGTGCGTGTGTGAGACTCCTTTGAGCAGACGGATTTCGCATACTTTATGGCTTCTTCTAGCAAATTATCGCTGACGAGCTGATCAACCAAACCCACTTCAGCGGCTTCAGAAGCACTGATAGGGTTGCCCAATACCACCATAGGCAAACTGTGTTTTACACCAATCACACGTGGTAAACGCTGGGTGCCGCCTGCCCCAGGTAAAATGCCTAACTTAACCTCAGGCAAACCTAATTTAGCGCTTTGAACCGCAATACGGTAATGACAGCCGAGCGCAAGCTCCAAACCACCGCCTAGCGCGGTGCCATGAATTGCCGCTATCACTGGTTTTGAACTCTGCTCAATACCAGTAATCACATCGGTTAATACTGGAGCAATGGGTGGTTTACCAAATTCCTTAATGTCAGCGCCGGCAAAGAATGTTCGTCCTTCGCAAATCACGACAACAGATGATACATCATCATTCTTAATTGCTTCATTGAGAGCATCTAAGATGCCTGAGCGAACCGCAGCAGAAAGCGCGTTAACCGGTGGGTTATCAACTTTTATAACCTGTACCTTGTCTTCAATAATCGTTGTTATCACAACCAAAACCTCTATCTAAAATTGAAATACATACCATCGTGTGGTGTTTTTACCGATGGTTTCTTACTTGATATGCTTCTCTTCTGACCACCAAACAACGCTTTTCTTCTGATCAATAAAGCGTGCCTCGTCTTGATTAAGCTGCGCCAGTGCTAATTTGGCATCAGTATTTCGTTGGCCAACAAGCACACTCTCTACGTCATCAAACCAAACCTCTGCGATGCCATCGAAAGCAAATTGATCTGAGTTTTTTAAGCCCGAGGAAACCGGCATTGGTATTTGCTGAACATACTTTCGTATGCCCAACACATCGGCAAGCGATTGGACTAGTGGTGCATGTTCCTCTTGCCAATATTGCAAAAATTCAAGCTCATCTAAATTTGGCAATCGCGTAAGCCCTATAGACATCTTAATCATTAAAAAAACCTCTCTCGATTACGCTTGTTGGTCAATTCAAGTAGCCGTCATTCTCAAGACGTAATTCATTCGCTCAACGAACCTAATTACACATTGAAGATCTAGCTACTCGATTGATTTACTGATCAGCGATTGGTGATCAACTACTGGCTACCCGATTTGTCATAAATAAACGGCGAAGCTTCCATATCAATTTTTGGGAACGCCTCCCGTTCCCACCAATAATTTTCACTGTGAGCCCATTCTTCGGTATTACCTCGTTTCGGCCATAGATGCTTTCCACGCGTCAAATAACCAGGATTAAACTGATCTTCAGCCAGCCATTCATCCAACTCCATATCTTTCTCTTCGGGTCGCAACTCAATTGAGACTTTCTTTTGTCCACGCTCTCTCATGCCGTTGATGAGTCGACATACAAAGTCGGCCACCATATCAACACGCATAGTCCAGCTAGCAGAGAACAAATACCCCATGACCCAAGCCATATTTGGTACACCTGTAAACATCATTCCCCGATACGTCACAGTTTTAGAGAAATCGACCGATTCGCCATCAACTTTGAACTCTATGTCTCCAAAAACACACAGATTAAACCCGGTTGCTGTAACAACAACATCGGCATCCAGTTCGCGGCCAGACTTAAGCAAAATGCCTTTTTCAGTAAATTTTTCAATAGTATCCGTCTCAACCGATGCTTGACCTGAGCTAATGCTTTGGAAGAGATCACCATTAGGCACCGCAGCCACACGCTGCTGCCATGGGCGATAGCTAGGGGTGAAATGTTCATCGATGGTTTCTTGCGGCAAGTACTCTAATAGTTTATCCAGCATCTCTTGCTTAACTAGGGCTGTGTCCTCTTTGGTTTTCTTTAGAAACACTTGCCGGTCAACGACAATCTTACGACGTACAATCTCATGTACCCATTCCTCATCAACATCGAGACTTCGTAGTTGATCAGCCAATTTGATACGGTTTTCCGTGGCAACAAAATATGTTGGCGAACGTTGCAACATGGTCACGTGTTCGCACTTTCCTGCCAATGCAGGCACGATGGTTGCCGCCGTTGCTCCTGAGCCAATCACAACTATTTTTTTGCCTTCGCAATCCAAGTCTTCCGGCCAGGTTTGTGGGTGAACAATCTTACCTTTGTAGTCGCCCATCGATGGCCAGTGCGGCGTATAGCCTTCTGAATGACGGTAGTAACCTTGACACATCCATAAAAAGTTACAGGTATAAGTGACTACTTCACCGGTGTTTTGATCGTTAACGAACAGTGTCCAAATCTCATCTTCACTACTCCAGCTAGCCTCAACAATCCTTTGGCGGTAGCGAATATGCTTGGCTAGATCGTTGTCGTCGATCACTTCTCCGAGATAATCCAAAATTTGCTGAGCAGACGCTATGGGCTTACCTCGCCACGGTTTAAACCGATAGCCAAACGTATACAGATCACTGTCTGATCTTAAGCCCGGGTACTTATGACAACGCCACGTTCCACCGAAGTTATCCATGCCTTCCAGAATTAAAAATGAATGATCTGGAGATTGTTCCTTGAGCTCATATGCGGCGCCAAGACCAGAAATACCCGCGCCTACAATCAGCACATCAGTATGGCTTACGTGCTTCGCAGCGGGCCTTAAGTTTTTCACACTCTCGTTATTCACGTAAATCCTACCTCCAAAAAATATTAATCTTTGTTGAAGCGCACTAATTGGCGCTTCCTTCAAGTATTGAATAGCTTATTCTGGCGGTTTATGCGCTGAGCGTAGAGGGTTTAACTAGATTTCGTTTGCAGGACATTTCAGGACCCATAATTGCCGCCACTAAATTCCGCGTGTAAACAGCACAGAACTGCGAAGATATTCACTCCTATTTTCATTCCTATAGAATAACATCCAGCACAAAGTCTAAGAGATTCCTAGCTCACTAACGATCTGCTTCTTGAGAAATTTACCGCTGGCGTTACGCGGCAACGGGTCCTCGAGAAACCACACGTTGGCAGGCACTTTGTATTTAGCAAGATGCTCCATGCAAAACTCTTTCAGAGCGTTCTCAGTCAGCGTTTGATTGCCTTTTAAGTAAACCGCTGCGCCCACCGTTTCGCCAAGCCGTTCATCAGGAACTGCAAAAACAACGCACTCAGCGACCGCTGAATGTTTGTACAATACCCCTTCGACCTCTGAGCAGAACACATTCTCCCCACCTCTAAGTACCATCTCTTTCTTACGGTCGACGATATATAAAAACTCTTCGTCATCAAAGTAGCCTAAGTCACCGGTATGCAGCCAACCATCCTTTATGGTTTCCGCGGTTGCTTCAGGTTGATTGAAGTAGCCCTTAATAACCGCACTGCCCTTCACGCATATCTCACCAACGCTTCCCGCGGGTAACACTTGGCCATCATCATCGATTACTTTCAGTTCAAAAGTGGGCATTATAGGCCCGCAACTGGCCGGTTTATCGGCCAAAAAGTCACCAGAATTAGTGGTTATAACACCACTCACCTCGGTCATTCCATACCCTAAGCTTGGAAAAATTTGCCCACCAGCTCGTTCGATTTTATCCAAGAGATCAGACTCAACGGGTGCGCCACCGCTGGAAATTGTCGTGAGACTTGACGTGTCTACCGAATCAAAGTCCTTATGGTTTATTAGCTCTCTGGCCATAACTGGCACACCAGTTATACCTGTGATTTTTTCTTTTTCAATCATTTGCAGAGCTTTGCTGGCGTCCCAGCGATACATTAGCACCAATTTTCCACCCAATGCTGTCACAACTTGCGCAGCACAATTGTTGGCGGTCACATGAAAAAGCGGGGTTGCTAACATCACGATTGTAGTTTCCGGCGGCGCCGGGTCATCAATATTATTGGCCAATTCAGTGGCTTTTATTTGAGCCTGTTTCGCAAACAAAATGTTAAAAACGTTGGTTACCGCTGACCGATGGGTGATTTCGGCCGCCTTTGGATTGCCTGACGTTCCGGAGGTGTAATAAAGGCACGCGGTTGCATCTGGGTCAATCTCGTCTTGCTGAAGGTCACCCTCACACGCTAACACGTCATTCCATAAAGTCGCCGTTGGCAACGCCTCTGGCTGACAACGGACGGCGACTACCGAAGATAGTTCTTTGATGCGGCTTTCTGAAATCAAGGCAAGGCGCTCTTTGTCGGCAAACAAGACTTTGGGTTGGGTTTGCTCTAACGCAGTTTCGATTTCTGAGGCTATCCACCAAGAATTAATGCCAACAACGGCAACTCCGTTAGTTACGCAAGCCCAAAAAATGAGCAACCATTCTGGATAGTTGCGCATAGCAATCGCCACACGATCGCCTTGTTGTACACCTTGGCTTGATAACCAAACCGATACGCGCTCACAAATTTCGTGCGCCTGTGCATAACTTATTCGCTCATCTTCATAAATAATATAATCCTGATCTGCAAATGCGGTGGTGGTCAACCAAACATCGCGCAAAGTTTTTGGCGCGTTTTTGAAGAAGCGCATAGAAATTCCTTGAAACTGGGTAGTTTCCATTTCAAACAGCGCGCCCGGAGAAGTCATCTCTTCGCAAACCTTTTTCAACTCAGCATAATGCATCGTATTTTCTCTTGTCAGTATTATAAATATTAGATTTTATAATACACCCTAGGCTATCGGCTCAAGGGCGGCAAAGGCAACTATTGCGGGACATTTACGGACAGCTTTGAAAACTCGTATTTGATGTTATTCGTTATTGTGGGCGGATATATACCGACATTTATTAATAATCTTCGTATCAAAAAACCCGCACAATTGTGTCCGTGAAACCCCTGTTAGCAAACCCTAAAACTGGTTACATTAAATCACTAATTTGCACATTGAATACCCTTCCAGGAGCCCCCGCATTGAATACTAATCATGAAGACAAACCCTTACCCCTCAAAGGTGTTCGAGTTCTTGACTTCGGCCGCTATATTGCTGGTCCCTACTGTGCAGCGCTTTTAGCCGATTTTGGTGCAGATGTTATACGCGTAGAAAAAAAGTCCGGCAGTGAAGATCGTTATGTCACCCCGGTAGGCGACGAAGATGGCGGAGCACTGTTTTTACAGATGAACCGGAATAAACGTTGTATGGCATTTAACCCTACTTCAGAAAGTGGTAGAGAAATTGTTCGCCGACTGGTAGCCAGTTCGGATATCGTCGTCGCGAACCTGCCCGATTGGGCATTAGAAAAAATGGGGCTCTCGTATCCACAGCTGCGTGAAATCAAGTCGGATATCATACTCACCACAGTATCGGCCTTTGGCGATCAAGGTGAATGGGCTGATCGAGTGGGTTTTGACAGTGTCGCGCAGGCCATGTGTGGCGCAGCTTACATGAGTGGCGATGAAACACCGTCAAGATCACAGGCTCCGTGGGTGGATTTCAGCACCGCTCTGCATTGTGCTTTTGGTACCGTGCTTGCACTTCTAAACCGCAAACAATCGGGTGACGGGCAACAGGTTTCAGCGTCGTTGCTTGGCAGCGCGCTAACCGTCATGAACGCCACTCTCATCGAGCAGCATGTCAATGCGCCAAATCGAAAGCCGCTTGGTAATGACGCCGCGACTGCGTCGCCGATAGGAATGTTTGAAACTCAGGATGGCTGGATTTCTTGCCACGTCGTTGGACAACCCATATTTGCACGCCTTGCACGATTAATTGATTGCGAGGATTGGCTAAGCGATCCGCGCTTTTCCTCCGACTTAAAACGCGGTGAAAATCAACAACCCATCCTAGAAAAACTAAGAGCTTGGTGCGCTGATCGATCAACAGATCAAGCCATGAATGAGTTAGCTTCAGCGCAGATTCCGGCTGGGCCAGTTCTATCACCGCAACAAGCCCTAGACCATCCGGCGTCGAATGCACTCGACCTGCTAACCCCTGTGGATTACAAGGGCTTAAACAAGAAAGCATTGATCGCGCGTTCACCAGTTAAACTGTCGGAAACTTCAACCGAGCTAAATTCGCCGCCTGAGCTTGGCGCTCAAACTAACGATATACTCGAATCTCTGGGTTATGACAACTCAGCGATTGAGACTTTACGGCAAGACGGAACCATCTAGAGTCATTGCCATATATGATCATTTTCGATACAAAATAGGATTGCGCTGTGACGAACTCTAAGCAAATGACTTACTCTGAAGAATATGAAAGCTGGGATACAGACCCCGAGGGCTTTTGGATAGAAAAAGCCAAAGAGATTGATTGGTATAAATTTCCAGAAAATAGTTTAAGCCATGATGCTGACGGTTTAACTCATTGGTTTGCAGACGGCCAGCTAAATACTTGTTACCTTGCGCTTGATTATCACGTAGAAAACGGTCGAGGGTCGCAAACGGCCCTCATTTATGACTCACCGGTCACCGCCAGTAAGAAAACCTTCACTTATGAAGAACTCCAATTCTGCGCAGCGAAGACAGCCGGCATGTTACGTGATTGCGGTGTAACAAAAGGCGACACCGTAATCATTTATATGCCAATGATCCCTGAAGCCGCAATAGCCATGCTGGCATGCGCGCGAATTGGTGCTATTCATTCGGTGGTTTTCGGTGGTTTTGCCGCTCCTGAACTGGCATCGCGTATCGATGATGCCCAACCCAAAGTGATACTAAGCGCTTCTTGTGGGATCGAAATCAATAGAGTCATACCTTACAAGCCGCTATTGGACAGCGCTATTGAGCAATCCACACACAAACCCGAACATTGCATAATTCTGCAGCGACCGGAAGTTGCCGCAGAGATGACTGAACAACGCGATATTGATTGGAATCAAGGATTTTCTAATGCGTCAGAAGTCGCACCGGTTAAGGTGTCTGGCGATGACCCTTTGTACATTTTGTACACTTCGGGTACGACTGGTAAACCGAAAGGCGTAGTTCGAACTAACGGCGGTCATGCGGTGGCCCTGAAGTACAGCATGAAGTCGATTTACGGAATGAGCGCAGGCGATACGTTTTTAACGGCTTCGGACATCGGCTGGGTAGTTGGGCATTCATATATTGTTTACGCGCCTCTTTTGACCGGCTGCACTACCGTATTCTATGAAGGCAAACCCATAATGACCCCAAATGCCGGGGCATTCTGGAGGTTGATTGAAGACTATAAGGTAAACGCGCTGTTTAGCGCACCGACGGCATTTCGAGCTATTCGACGCGAAGATGAACACGGCGAGTATATTGCACAGTATGACATCAGTAGCTTACGTCATGTGTTCGCCGCAGGTGAACGATTAGACCCGCCAACACAACAGTGGATGTCGGACCAAATTGGCGTCGATATTATCGATAACTGGTGGCAAACGGAAACAGGTTGGCCAATTGCGGCTAACATGACCGGCATCGAAAAACTCCCAGTTAAGCAAGGTTCGGCAACCAAACCTATACCAGGCTACAAAGTTGAAATACTTAATGATGACGGAGAGCCGTCCACACCAGGAACTCAAGGTAACGTAGCAATTAAATTACCACTCCCGCCGGGCTGCCTAACCACACTATGGAACGACTCTAAGCGATTTAAATCGGAGTATTTATCGGATTACCCGGGTTACTACACCAGCGGTGATGGCGGTTACTTTGATGAAGACGGTTACCTATTCGTGATGGGACGGGTAGATGATGTCATTAATGTCGCAGGCCATCGCCTTTCCACAGGCGACATAGAACAAATTCTCAGTAAACATGAGAGCGTGGCCGAGTGCGCGGTGGTCGCCCTTGATGACCCATTAAAAGGCGAAATTCCGGTAGGTTTTGTGGTGCCGAAGTCATCGGAGCAAGCTCAACAATCAAACGATGAGGCTGAGTCATCAAATGAGCTCTCAAGTCAACTGAGAACGCTGGTTCGGAATGAGCTTGGCGCCATTGCTTGTTATCAGACCACCTATACCATAGCGCGCCTTCCAAAAACCCGGTCAGGTAAAGTCTTACGCAAAACCATGCGGAGTATTTTGAACCAACAGGACTATAAGTGCCCACCGACGATAGAAGACCCAGTTGTTTTGGATGAAATCGTACAAGCCGTATCATAGAACTTAGAAAACGCTTATTACATAGAAAGCCTTATAAGAAAATATAATTGTTAACACCTTGGTAAAAACACATGTCGAATAAATCTCATTGGGGCGCCTTTGCTTGGGAAGACCCGTTTCATTTTGCTCAACAACTCACCGAAGAAGAACTTATGGTGCGCGATACTGTCGCCAAATACGCACAGGAAAAACTGGCGCCAAGAGTGGTGGAAATGTATCGCGAAGAATCCGTCGATCGAGGCATATTCAAAGAAATGGGCGAACTTGGCTTGCTTGGCCCGATGCTCGAAGGCTATGGCTGCCCAGGTATGGGGTACACCGCTTACGGTGTCATAGCACGTGAAGTTGAGCGCATAGACTCAGGATT
This sequence comes from uncultured Gammaproteobacteria bacterium, assembly GCA_964516915.1. Lineage (GTDB taxonomy): Bacteria > Pseudomonadota > Gammaproteobacteria > Arenicellales > Arenicellaceae > Arenicella. The sequence goes on along the minus strand of CAZEXS010000025.1, from coordinate 27,779 downwards.
CCGCTCGATGATGAGCGTTCAGTCAAGCTTAGTCATGTACCCCATTCATACTTATGGATCGGAAGAACAGAAGCAGAAATACCTTCCTAAACTGGCGTCGGGTGAACATGTTGGCTGTTTTGGTTTAACCGAACCAGACCATGGTTCTGACCCTGGCAGCATGATTACCACGGCCAAAGAAGTCGCTGGTGGATTTATCCTCAATGGTGCCAAAATGTGGATTTCCAATTCGCCGATAGCCGATGTCTTTATCGTATGGGCTAAAACTGACAATGGCGTAATTCGAGGTTTCATTCTCGACAAAGGCATGGAAGGTCTTTCTGCACCAAAAATCAAAGGTAAATTATCGCTCAGAGCCTCTGTTACCGGTGAAATCGTGATGCAAAATGTCTTTGTACCGCAAGAGAACCTTTTACCAAACGTCGCAGGCTTAAAAGGCCCAATGGGCTGCCTTAACAGCGCTCGTTTAGGCATCGCCTGGGGAACCCTAGGTGCGGCCGAGGCCTGTTGGCACACAGCTCGCCAGTATGTGTTGGACCGAAAACAATTCAACCGTCCGTTAGCGTCTAACCAGCTTATTCAAAAGAAGCTGGCCGATATGCAAACCGAAATCAGTCTAGCCCTGCAATCGGTATTGCGCGCAACGCGGCTGAAGGAAGAAGGTAACTTAGCACCCGAAACCATCTCGTTAATCAAACGAAACTCATGCGGCAAATCTCTCGATGTGGCCCGCTCTGCTCGAGACATGCTGGGTGGCAATGGTATATCAGATGAATTCCCGATAATGCGGCATATGGTGAATCTGGAAACCGTCAACACCTATGAAGGCACGCACGATATTCACGCCTTAATTTTGGGTCGTGCACAAACCGGAATCCAAGCATTTTTCTAACGGCAAAGCTAATCTCAATTTAGTTTATAAAAAGACTGTAAGGCCTTGAAATTATTAGACAAGGCCTTACTTTTTTCTGTTCTTGAAATAGCCGATTAGAAGTCCATTCTAACGCCAACTTCCCAACGGCGGCCAGGCGCCGGCGCGAAATCTTTAACAATCGAGCCATGATGACGCTGTTCATCATCCGTTAGATTTCTTCCGTGTAAAAACAAGCTAATGTCGTAATCGCCAACCGCTAAGCTGCGCTGAACGAACAGGCTGAGGTCTTCATAGCTGTCGGTCGGCAATTCGAAACCCGCGACACGGCGCTGATTATTGACTCTTAGATAATCAATACCCAGTTCCCAAATTTCGCTTTTCCAAGACAAGCCTAAGCTGCTTCTGTCCGCCGGTATTCGAGGCAGATTGTCGTTCAGACCGTTGTCGTCCAGTTGACCACGCACCATATCAAATAGAAAATTTAGATCTAAATCACCATCGCCAATAATCGCTAAGTGAACAAGACCTTTTAGATTCACGCCAGTAAACGTTGCATCACCTTGTTGCCATCTAAATACCGCTAACTCATCGATTTCTTCGTCAGTGCCTATCTCGTAGATATAGTTCTGGAAGTTCATGGCGTAGATGCTGCCGTCAATTTCGAAGCGTTGGTTTGCGTATCCTGCTGAAAGAGTAAGCGCAGCTACGTCTTCCTCTGTTAAGTTAGGATCACCAATTTCAAACGCATTGGTCGCCAAATGCGGACCGTTGCTGTACAGCTCTTCTGCAGTAGGCGCACGGCTCGACAAATCAACCATGCCAGACAGCGTTAAACTGTCATTGATCGAACTGACCAACCCGATAGATGTGCTAAAAGAATCAAAACTTAAGTCTGGTAAACCTTGTGTGGTCGGCGAATGATCAACTTGTTCTACGCGAAGCCCGGCTTCTAATTCCGCCAGCCCCAAATCGCGCTGCCCTACCCAAAACAAACCCAAGGTTTCAGTGTCAACCGGCGGTACAAAGGCTTCTTCTCCGACGGCACTAAATTCACGGTCACCCAATTGCAACCCTAAGACACCTTCAAAACCGAACCAAGACTCATGCCTCAGCTCTACTCGACCTTCCCAAGCCTCATTGCTAAAACGTGTCCCTACCTCACCATTCGATTCGAATTCAAGGTGTTCGTAATCATTAACGCCAAGGCGAAAATTGATATTTTTGATGCCATCGAAAGGATTATTCAACTGCGCTTCAAGATCAAAGCGTGTTTGCTTAAGGTCAATCATCCCTGGCTCTTCGCCTTCTTCTTCATCATGACCTGCTTCTTCGTCGTGACCCTCTTCCTCTTCTTCATGCTCTTCATCATGACCTTCTTCATGGCCATGACCACCAACTAGACCATAATCAGCGTTTAACGAGCTAATAGAGATGCCAGCAAAGCCGTTTTCGCCGACAAAGCTCAAACCAACCGCACCACCACGCCGCTCAGAGCGACTGCCTTCAAGTATGCCGAAAGCCTCTTCCTCTTCTTCTCCATGCCCTTCTTCGTCTTCATCATGACCCTCTTCAGCTTCTTCGGCCTCTTCTGCGGCTATTTGAAAAGCCGATTCCGCGAAACCGGGTATATCGTAGTCATCGGCATCACTTATGAAACCGTCAACGTGTAATTGCACGCTGCTTCCAATGGGCACATCCACTGTAAACGCGCCATTGCTCGCATTAGCATTATCGGCGGTGCGCAATTGCACGCGGCCCGAAGTTTCATCATTAACTTGATCATGAATTCGCGATGTCGACACATCAACAACGCCACCAATCGCGCCACTGCCGTATAACAAGGTGCTAGAACCGCGTAAAACCGTAACTTGGTCGGCAATAAACGGCTCAACACCAACGGCGTGATCGCCAGAAGTGACCGATACATCTAATGTATCGATACGGTCGGCCGTGGTTTTCACTCTCGCGCCAGCAAGGCCGTGAATGATCGGGCGCCCAACTGCCGTTCCGAAACTGGCAGACTGAATTCCGGCTTCAGCCGACAGCGTCTCGCCAAGCGAGGATTGGACTTCACGTGCTAATTCATCATCGCTCAACACTGTAATATTTTGCGCTGTACCGTTATCAGCAAGAGGATGAGCAAACACCCGAATTTCTTCTATCTGAGACTCATTAGGAGACGTTGCCTGCGCATAAACCTGACTAACCGCAGGAACAGCCACACTTACGAGACCTACGACAACCGTCGCAAAGCTTGTTTTTTTTAACATTTGAATTTACCAAACGCGAACCCTAAGGGTTACGCGACAATATGCACCTCGAGATAGCAAAACTACCCGACGAGGATTTAAGTATGTGAAATCATGCAGAAACTTCTTTTTCTGCATTCTGTAAAGGTGTTAGAAGAACCTTAAAGAGGCGGTGCTCGAGCTAAGTAGACTGAGCCAAAATAGCCAGAAGATAGTTCACTTGCATACGCGACGAACTCTTCGCTATAACTATTTTGATGTAAAGTGGTTTGTTCGAGATCGTGACCGGCCTTGTGATCGTGCGCAGGGCACACTTGACATGCCCTACTTTGATCTTCATCCAAGCAATGAACATCATGCATCGATATTGCGATCTGAGAAGTCAGAAGCGCCAATGCTAAAAATAAATTACTTGCTAATCTACTCACGAATAAATGCGAACGGTTTACTTTTTATTAGGTATCGGGCAATTGTGCCGAGTGCCACAACCGAACGGGAAGGAACGCAACAACAAACAATGTTATAGTATAACACATATATTTGTGGAGCCATAGGGATGATATTCAAAGGCCAGACGCACTCCTAAAAGAACCACTACTAAAACAAGCACGTCTAACACAAGCGATTCTAAATAGAGAATCTAAGCAACTCTGCTAATGCCAAAACGACCACACTCCTTCGTGATTCTCAACGAAAACTGTAAACCGGCCTTATTGATAGCCTACTTACAAAAATAAGCTACCATATATTGATGGAATTTTGCCTGCGCTAACTCTTAGCGGGTTGTGTTTCAAAGCATTTAGTGTCGCCAGTATCAATCCAGCCGTGTTTGCTTTTTACCCATGCGTGTACCTGAGGCACAAAATTTTGAGCGTCATCCAAGGTACCTGCTTTAACCATTGTAAGCCCTTCAAGAAGAGCGGGGTTTGAAAGAACCGGCGACCCGCATTTCCCGCAAAATCGGCGCATTACGTCTCCACCACTGTCCGCCTTACCAACGTAAGTGGTCAATTCACCTTCATAGCTCACGGCATCACTTGGGTATACTGCCGTGATCGAAAAAGACGTGCCATTTTGTTTCTGGCAGTCAGAACAATGACAGGCCAACTTTGCAATGGGCTCACCTACGGCTTTATAACGAATGGCACCGCACAGGCAACCACCAGTATGGACTTCAGACATATTTTTCTCCTCAAACAAATACGGTTTACTTGACCTTACACAAAGCTGATGCAAGATATATTATTTAATACCCCAAATCGTAAATCTTGAAACAGAAAAATACAAATTTCCCGATAAGTTCAGATGGACTAATTTAACTTATAGAAACACAAAAAAAAATAAAATATATTTTTACATTTCAATAACTTAAGAAATTAAAGTAAAGTGCATTATTGATTTGAAAGTGATTTGAAGGACTAACTGAAATGCTAGGTCTCGGGCTATATATGTACTGCTAAATCAAAGGCGAAAGTGACAAGCCTATAAAGTAGATTGAAAAGCTGAATAGAAATTAAGTTACTTAAATTACTAAGGAAGCCAAGACCTAAAAATCTAGAGTCAAAAGTAAACGGTTACTCTTGTCGCTTTAATCCGACGAACGGTAGTGGTAAATCTGAAATTCGAAGATGCACTAAGAACTTCCTTTACCCGCGCAGACGCAATCAAACAAACTCGACTCCCAATCTTCGTTTAGTTCGCTGGCGATAATTTCAATGCGACTTTCCTCAAACGGCTCTGCAGCTACTTCAGACATGGCATCCTTGGTAATATTGTATGCAAAGCAGCCCTCTTGAGTTATAAAAGTGGCCTTAAGCCTTTCCGCATCGATGCCGCTCAAAAAAGCGAATAAATTCGTTCTGTCAAACTCAAACTGACTCGAAAACCGCCAACCAATACTGACAAACCCCTCGCCCTGATTGATTGCTTTAATATAGCCTTGCTCAGGCAATGTGTTCTCGGGCTCTTCATTGCCCTCGAGTTTGTATGAACCGTTAGCGGTAAACACACCCATAGCCTTCCTGGCTGGCTCTTGAGTTAGCTTGTTATGAACCGTTGAATCAAGCAAACTCCACTCGATTACCCCTTGCTGGGTATACACGACTGGCACTTCGTGAGAGCAATGTTTGTTGATGTAACTTTCGAGCGCCGCTTTTTCATTCTTATCGTATAAGTCTTGTTTGTTGGCAACAATCACATCGCCGATGGCAATTTGTTGTTGATAAGTAGCGTGTTCAGCGTATCGTCGGTCTAACAGCTGTCGGGCGTCTACCATTGTGACAACGGTTTGAATTGAAAGCACATTTTGAAAGTTCTCATTATTCAATGTTTCTAGAACTTCCTGCGGGTGACCAAGACCGGTGGGCTCAATCAGCAGACGATCTGGCTTTGCCCTTCTTAGCAACTGTGTGAGAGCAACTTGCATCGGCAGCCCGGCCGTACAACACATACAGCCCCCAGGAACTTCTCGAATATACACGCCATTTTGCGCAGAATACTGATTACCTAACATTGAGCCATCGATACCTATCTCACCAAACTCATTGACCAATACCGCCCAGGTCTCGTCTTCAGGTTTATTTCTCAATAAATGTAAGATGGCCGATGTTTTTCCCACGCCAAGAAAACCAGTAATAACATTAGTGGGTACACAGCTGACCGTGGGTTTGGTTTTACTTATTGCTTTAAACAAGCTCTGACCGTGCTCTTGAGACATAAACTGACTGAACTAACTCAAATTAGGAGTTATAACTCGAACCTTTTTACGATCAATGTCGGCTTCTAGGTAAAAGCAATGTTTGCGACCCGTATGACAAGCGGCGCCTTTTTGGTTGACCAAGCAAAGCACGGAATCACCATCACAATCTATGGCCATCGACACTAGTTCTTGCGTGTGACCGCTAGTCTCCCCTTTTATCCAGAGTTGATTACGACTGCGAGACCAATAGGTAACAAAGCCGGTGTCTATAGTGTGCTCGAATGCTGTTTTATTCATCCAGGCGAGCATCAGAACTTCCTTAGTCTTGGCGTCTTGCGTGATGACCGGAATCAGACCATCCGCGTTAAAACCAAGCTTTTCAGTCACCTCAGTTAACTCAAGCTCGGTAAGATCGGCACTGCCTTCTAAGTTTTCAAAGTAAGCACGTTTCATTAACTTTCTTCGCAATTGCATTGTTTGTGGTCGCGACATAATCGAAAGTTCAGATAGTGTCCATACGCCACAATACTCGCGCCAATAACAGTGAGTACTTTTTCCAACAACTCGCCAGATGGAAGATCTTCTACGAATACAGCTGACACCAAAATTACTAAGCCGACCACACCTATAGTAATGACACGATAGAACTCATGTTGTTTGCACCCTAGGAACAATGAAATAAGGCTGGTTGGAATAACACCGATTAATAACCAGCTATGAAACGCTTCATTATCAAGATTAATTGCAGTCAAACTGGGTATTAAAATTAGAAGTAATGGTGAAGCCAGACAATGAAGCACACAAAACGCCGAAAAACCGATGGCCAGACTGTTGGTGGAAGATAGTAAATATTTCATAGTTAATTCAGTTGGTGTGGGAGATGTGAGCTTCTAATTAGGTATGCAATTAGTAGGAGGGGTATTTAAGCAATGTTGAACGGTGGTATTAAGCCCAAATCAACAAACTAATTCAGTTTAATAGTCGAGGAGCCAGGCCGCAAATTGCTTTGGCCCTGTTGCTCTTCAGTCACCCAATTGACCGTGATATTTTCAAGTTTAGGGAACGCGTCGAATAGCTTAATGGTGATGGCACTGATTTCAGCCTTATCGCCACAATTGAACGTATAATTTGCCAAAATTTCGCTGTGCTGTTGCTCATCAACATGATGATGGTCATGCTCTTTATGGTGCGATTCTTTATGGTGCGATTCTTTATGGTGCGACTCTTCATGCTGTGATTCTTTATGCTGTGATTTTGTTTTCCCTAAGGCGTCGCCTGCTGGGCCATCAATATCAATATTGACGGCCTGGGCCTGACAATCAGCCCCTTGTACGTTAAATACACGTTCTACTGCGTTTAAAATAGCCAGAGTTCGGTTAATCGCATTCACCTGTTCATCGGTTTTAGGTTTGTGCTCAAAACCGAGCAAACTCATGGCCGGCGCTTCTAGCTCTACTTCGAGCGCGCCACCCTCATAGGCTAAATTCAGTTCGGCGGCACCGTGAGTGTGCGCCTTGTGCACACCGGCTGCGAGCACAGCACCATTGCCGCATGCCAAGCCGAGGACAACACAAATGGCAAGTTTTGCCCTGCTCTTTATCGACATAAGCTTTGTCAGAGATAATCTAAATATGATTGAATGTTTCTGCATAAGTGTTAGTTATATGAGTGAAGCTGTTAGCTAAATCCTAGAGGCGAACTATAGGCGAATAAGAGGCGAACTAGAGGCGAATAAGAAAATTAAACCGCTTAACAAATCGAAATTACTCTTCGTCA
>CAZEXS010000025.1:0-20082 GCA_964516915.1 uncultured Gammaproteobacteria bacterium | reverse complement strand
CTAGAGGCGAATAAGAAAATTAAACCGCTTAACAAATCGAAATTACTCTTCGTCATAGGGTAAGAGTTTATGCAGATCCATACTGTAGGCGGCGCTCGCAATACTGTTACCTGCTTGTTTAGTCGTCAGAACCCCCATTATCCAAACCGGGTCATAAATACTATCGAATTCCACCGGCTTATTGCTTGTAACGTAGATCGTTTGATTTGGCGGAGGTGGCGGCTTGTGGTAACAAGCGCCAAAATATGGAACAAGAAAAAACTCGGTCACCGAGTTATCTTCATCAAATTCCACCGGCACGACAAAACCAGGAAGACGAACGCTGGTATTATCAACTTCCGCGACAATACCGCTAGAATACGGTTGAGTGGCAACACCAGAATAACCGCCCCCTAGGCCACCACCAGGTACATAGTCATTGCCGTACCAGTCATCGATAATTTCTAAAGAACCAAAAGATGAGCTATTCTCTTCAACGAGCTCTTGTACCGGTCTAAGGTCTTCCCAACCTAATTCGGGGTATTTAGAATTATCTATCTCACTACAAGCACTCAACAGCAAGGTTACAAGTAGGCTAGAAATGATTAGGGCGTGGTTTATTAACCGGTTCATGATCACTGATGGTAAGAGGAAATTCGATTGAGTGGTAAATTGAATAGCAAGTTAAATGATACGTTGAGTGAAGCACCACATCAAAGCACGATGTTATACTATTACATGCCAAATATTAATACTAGATGGACAGTTTATGGGCTCTGATCACGATCGATCGTTAATTAAACTTAACAAGGTCAAATTTAATTATTCCAGTGATGCGGACTTGCCCATACTCGACATACCGTCATGGACCGTCGGCAGCGGTGAAAGCGTCTTACTTATCGGCAGCTCTGGCAGTGGCAAATCAACGCTGTTAAAGCTATTGAGCGGTATTCTCGCCTGTAACAGCGGGCAAGTGTCGGTCGCCGACCATGATCTAGAGTCTTTAAATGACCGACAGAGAGATCAATTTCGTGCAACTCAAATCGGCTATGTCGCACAAAGTTTCAACTTAATCCCCTATCTCTCGGCCATCGATAATATAAAGCTAAGTAAATATTTCGCGAAGACGCCAAACTCTAGCAGCTTAAACGAAGATGATGCTAAGCCATCTATAATGAGCTTGGAGTCTTTGCTACTCGAATTTGATATTCCAAAACTGCAATGGCATAAGCCAGTTAGCCAGTTAAGTGTCGGTCAACAGCAACGTGTGGCCATTGCTAGGGCTATTGTCAATAAGCCCAAGCTGTTAATCGCGGATGAGCCAACGTCGGCCCTCGATGAGCAGAATCGCGACCGATTTATGTCGCTATTGATGCGTACCGCAAAGTCTCACAACATGACACTGGTGTTTGTCAGCCATGATCTGTCATTAACCCGGTATTTTAGTCGAGTCGACTCAATGTCTGATATCAATAAGTTGGAGGCTTAGTTCATGTTAATAAGACTCGCAACTAAAAGCCTGTTAGACAGAAAAACGTCCGTCTTATTGTGCTGTATCGCAATGGCAATCAGCATTTTCGTATTGTTGGGTGTTGAACATATACGCAAAGAATCAAAAGAGAGTTTCTCCAGTACCATTTCAGGCGCTGATTTAATTGTGGGCACTAGAAGCGGCCAGCTTAACCTCTTGCTGTACTCTATTTTTCGAATAGGCTCGCCAGTTAATAATATTAGCTGGGAGTCATATCAAAATATTGCCGCAAACCCGACAGTCAATTGGACTATCCCCATTTCCTTGGGTGATTCACATAAAGGCTTTCGAGTACTAGGAACCACCAATGCATACTTCAAACATTATAAATACGGCCGAAAACAAGCATTGTCTTTCGCCCAAGGCAATGAATTCTCCGATACTTATAACGTTGTCTTAGGTTCGGCTGTCGCCAACAGCTTGAACTATAAACTCGGTGATCCGATCGTGCTTTCACATGGAATTGGTGAAACCAGCTTTGCGGTTCATGAGCAATACCCGTTTACAATTTCGGCTATTTTGGCACCAACCGGTACGCCGGTCGATCAAACCGTACACGTTAAGCTTGAAGGTATCGAAGCAATTCACCAAGATTCGGCGTCCGATATTGACGCACTTCAACCAGACAGCATCACCGCTTTCATCATAGGGTTGAAATCACGTATTGCGACGTTTCGCCTACAACGACAAATCAATGAAATGCCTGAAGAACCGTTGATGGCAATTCTACCTGGAGTGGCTCTGTCTGAGCTTTGGCAGATGATGGGTGCGCTAGAAGGCACTTTGCTATTAATTTCATCAATGGTGTTTGTAGCCGCATTACTGGGCCTTGCAGCAGTAATGGCCTCATCAATTCGCGAACGGAAGAATGAAATCCACCTTTTAAGAATCTTAGGGGCTCCACCCAGTTTCTTGTTCGTTTTATTCCAAATCGAGGTAGTACTAATTAGTCTGGTGAGTATCTTCTCAGGCATCGCCCTGCTCTACCTGTCCCTGATTGTCGCTCAAAAGGAGATCGCGGCCCAACTAGGCCTTCATCTCGGTAACAACCCGCTAACGATCAACAGTTTAATAATCGTCGTATCGATAGTCATCGCTGTCATGTTGGTTGCATCACTGCCGGCCTTGCAAGCCTACAAACACGCGAAATCCACAATTGGGCCGAATTGAGAGCCCGTAATAGGAAAATTAGATAAAAAAAAGGCCGATATCAAATATCGGCCGGGTCAAACATTGTTTACCTATCAAGTTTATATTTCTATCATCCTGGTGTATCAATCAATCTGTTAATCAAGCATGCCTAAGTTCAGTTGTTAAATTACTAACCTTGAAGACCTGTATCTTTCGAAACTTGTCTAGCTAAAATATTCGCGGTAAAGCTGTTTGTGGTAAAAATATCGGTATTGTCTAAAACCTAGTGAATACGACCATTTGCAGGCAATAACTCTAAAAATTCGTCTTCGCTCAATGTTTTGCCACCAGCGCTATCAAAAGACTGGCTTGTTTCCGATGCAGCAATATCTGATTGCGGCTTAGCAACACGTTCAAACCATGGGTAACCCGCTTCATTCATAATATTTATGATTAGATTATGAGCCGCTGGGTTGCTAGTAGAATTAAACAGTTTTAATAGGTTATTTCGGAGCGTAGTACCTTCACCATCAAGATAACGCCCATTACTAACACCTTCAATCACACTTAATTCAAAAATAAGTTCCATTACCGTTTCGTTTAGCTTCATTTTTTTATAACCCTATTAACATTTGTGGTCTGAACAAAAAGAAATAACTTGTTCAGTTAAGGTATCAACGGCTTCAAACTGCGGCAAGTGTCCAATCTCGTCATACAAGACACTTTGACTGACATTTAATTGCGATTCGAACTGACGAATCATGTCAACGGGCAAAATATTGTCACTTTTGCCCCAAATTATCAGTGATGCTACATTTATATTTGTCAATTTGTCCATTATATGGGTGTGTTTGTTAGATTTTGCTAAATCGACAATCGCACGTCGATTGCCCTGATTTAGCAATAATTCCCAATATCTATCGGTTAAAGCGTCACTAACCAAGCTTTTGTCAAAAATTGTCTGTTCTAGCGACCGTTTTACCAAAAAACGCGGGGCAATTTTCTGCATTAACTTTTGGCCAATCGACGATTTTAGTATCTTAAAGCCAATGTTTGAGGGAGCTTTGCTTTGCCGTTTTGCGCCACCTGGCGCTAACAAGATCAAAGCATTTACTAAATCGGGCTTAGCCAGTGCAGCCTTCAATGCGACACGCCCACCCAAGGAATTGCCGACTAACGTGGCTTTCTCGACATTTAATGCATCAAGCAATTCAATCATTGTCGACACCATAACGGTGTCTGAGTAATCACGACTCTTAAATTCGCCGGTCAAGCCGTGCCCGGGTAAATCAAATGAAATCAGCCTGAATTTGGTTTCTAGTGATTCAACCAACGGCTGCCAAGTATGTAAAGACGAACTGGTACCGTGAATTAATACAAGCGCTGGCCGTCCTTTATTGCCTTGATCGCGATAATGCAATCGATTGCCATCACTGGTAATAAAGTACCTAGAATCCGTATTGGCGTATTTTCCTTCTATATAACTGCGATCTAAGTCAGGTTGCCAAAAGACAACGCCTACTCCAATAACCACCAACAATAGGGTTGTAAGCATTGCCGCAATTATTTTAACTACTACTTTAATCAACTTAATATTTCCGAATCTGTAATCAAATATTAGACAATTAAGATTATTTGCTTTAAGAACCTAATTTCGCGGGCTAAGCGCACAGCAGAGTAACCTTAAGCATGGTATATTTCCGCACCTAATTGATGCCTATTCGCTACTTTAGACCTGCTAAGCGGCGTGGATGTCACTAACACGCGTTGCATTATTAGTTACAGCGTCGATAATCTATATATAGTCAGTAATAAATATATTCGGCGTATTCAGGTTTGGCACCTACCGCGCTTTGTGAAAACCGATTGCAGAACTATTAAAACTCGAACAAAAACCAACGTTTGTATTCAACTATATGTTAAACCACTCACCGTTGCTGAACGCGAATAGCAACTTGGAAGTCAAAGACGGCGTCCAACAAAATACTGAAGAACTATTTCACGAGTCATACCTGAGTGAAAAAAGCCAATCTCAATTAGCAAAACTAATTGAAAGTTCGCCTACTAGGGCGCTTGGGTCATTGCGAGTCAACGCATCCATTAATAGCGATACAAACCCAGAATACCAAAGCTTATGTGAGGCTGACGCATCGGCCTATCAATTTCTCTACCCTCTCAACTTAGATGCAATACACAGTGTTTTAGATCTTTCAGAAGATCTGGGCGGCGTGGCGCACTTTTTAGCCGATCAGGTTAACGTGGTCGATTCTGTGAAAATTGATCCTGGCTTAGCCAAACTCGCGGCACTACGCTGCGCTAGCAAGCCAAATGTGACGGTGTTTTCTGACAAACTAAATAGTTTCATTTTTCCTGAAAAATCCTATGACCTGATCATAATTGGTCAATTGGAAAAGCTAAATGTCGAATTAGATTCATTCGACGCTTTTATGACCGCGCTTCGCGCTGCTCTGTCGCCACAAGGAGTTCTGTTGCTCAATGCGCCGAATAAAGGCAGCTTAGCCAAACTACTTAACTCGGGTTCTGGCCAGGCAAAGCCACCGTATCACAGCGCCTATACATCTTCTGCGAACAGCTCAACGGTCAATGAATTAAGCCGCCGCCGATTACGCAATGTGCTCTTAGCGCAGAGCTTTGACACAGTCGATTTTCATTCAAGCTACTCTCAACAAAGTGCCGTTAATAATCTTTTTTCCGAAGATTATCTAACGTCGAACGTAAACGCACTAAACCACTTTTATCAGCTCAATTATTTAGATGATAAGAACCGCTCTGAATACTTGCTGTTCAAACGGTTAATCGAAGAAAAGACTGATTTAGTCGACCTGGCATCACGTTTTATTGTGGTTGCTGGAGCCGACCGTGCTAAATCTCGCTTATTTTATAATAATGACTTTAGCTATCTCTCTAACTACGGATTATTGGATGCTTACCAAACCGTTACTTGCCGTGTTCGGTCAGGCCAAGAAGTGTCACGTAGCGCCTTATTTCCAGAACAGCAAGCGCCAGCGAACCTTGTAAAGCAACAACTTGAGAGTGTCGCCTTTCAGAAAGGCACATTGCTCGCCGGTGAATGGCTAACATCTCTACTGGCTAAGGACAGGCAAAGACTGACTGAACACTTTAATGAATTTCAGGTTTGGGTTAACGAACTTAACGACACTGAAGAACTACACGGCTTGGCGTTTAATAGCTTGGCCAGCAGCATCATTGTTGATGCACGCAGCGGGCGCTACCACCTCATCAATAAACAATGGCAACTGAACAAAGGTAACTCATACGCTAAAGACAGCCGCTTTTTATCTGACTTTATCTCAATCCGAGCTTTGTTTTGGTTCGCTGTTGAAAACGCTCCCCTGTTTGAGAGCTTTGCCATAGACAATGAAATCTATTCTATTGGCAACTTTATTGTGCGTTATGCCAAAAACGTGCATTCGCTGGACGAACTCACGCGCTTTATCGAATTAGAACAAGCGTTTCTCGATGCAACGGCTGCAAATATTGCCGTCGACTTTGTTGAAGCTAATGTAAACCGACTTATCTCAACAGGTCAGAATAAGGTTCACAGCGCTACTCACGACGCTGAACAAGACCAGAAATCTCCGCAACTCGACGCACAATTAGATAATCAAAGCCTGCATCACGAATTACAACGTCAAAACCGGCATATCGTTGAATACCAATCAAAATTAGAATCTCGAGACCAACGGATTGAAGACCTAATGGTTCATCGCGATGACTTACTTGAAATGGTAAAAAATGCGCAAGGGCAAGTTGCGATTGAACGAAATACCCAGGGTAATCTGTATGCGCAAATTGAGCATTTGGAAGCGCGTATTCACATAAAACAGGTTCGATATGACGAATTGAAGACTTTCTTGTTCATGCGCCCGACGACCCGCCTGAAACGCTTTCTACGACGTTGGACGACTGACCTCTTAAAGGACACGACTCCGGTGGTCGAGCCGATAGTCAATGTGAACGCCTACGAAGATGATGAGGCACCGATTCCGTTCGCCGAACTGCCTGAAGGCAAGCTGATCGGTATGAATACTGAAAACTATGATCAGTGGATTACCGAGAATACACCGACGGAGTCGGATATCGCGCTGGCCAAAGCCGAGATAGAGAAAATGCCTTATAAGCCGGTGTTTTCTATCTTGGTACCTATTTACAACACCGACCCAGAATACCTACTGCCGATGATTGAGTCGGTGCGCAATCAGATCTATCCGCATTGGCAGCTATGTTTGGTTGACGATTGTTCACCTAAGACCTATTTGAAACGCATTCTAGAGCAACAAGCGATTGATGATGATCGTATATGCATCAAACTGAACGATGTGAACCAAGGCATATCAGTCACCACTAACGATGCATTAAGTATTGCCACTGGCGACTACATCGCACTTTTGGATCACGACGATGAGATCACCATTGACGCGCTTTATGAAAATGCCAAATTGATCAATAAATCGCCCGACGTTGGCCTGATTTACAGCGATGAAGACAAAATGGAGCTCGACGGTTCACGAATTGAGCCCTATTTCAAACCCGACTACTCTCCAGACCTGCTTGATACTAATAATTACATTTGCCATTTCACTGTGGTTAAAAGGTCGATTATGGAAGAAATCGGCGGTTTTAGAGAAGGCCTAGACGGCTCACAAGATCACGATGTGATTCTAAGAGCCGCGCGCGCGGCGAGCGAAGTAGCTCATATTCCAAAGGTTCTTTACCACTGGCGTAAGATCCCGGGCTCTACGGCTGTAGAGTACGACTCCAAAGGCTATGCTTGGGAAGCCGGCCGCAAAGCGATCGAAGACTTACATCGAAAATTTGAGGACAATGTACGTGTCGAGTTCGGCACATTAAAAGGCAGTTATCGCCTAATTCGTGAAATCGTCGGAGAACCACTGGTCAGTATCATTATTCCGTTCAAAGACAAGCCAGAGCTATTAGATGCGTGTATCAATTCGATTTTGCAGCGCAGCAGCTACCAGAATTTTGAGATTGTAGGGGTAAGCAATAACAGCGAACAAGCGCTTACCCACGAACGTATGGCGCATTTTGAGTCTCTCGACCCACGCGTGCGCTTTATCGAACATAATGTGCCGTTTAACTTCTCTGAGGTTTGCAATCACGGAGTGTCTAAGGCTCAAGGCGAATATGTCGTACTGCTTAATAATGACATTGAGATACTCAGCCCTGATTGGATAGAGTGCATGCTAGAACACGCTCAGCGTGAGCAGATTGGTGCGGTCGGTTGTAAACTGCTGTTTCCTGATGGCCGCATTCAACATGCAGGCGTTGTAGCGGGCATGGTTGGTGCAGCTGGGCACACGCACAAGTTTTTCCCTGAACAACACATTGGTTATAACGGCCGCCTGCATATGACAGGCAACGTCAGTGCGGTTACCGGCGCTATGATGATGGTCTCTAAACAGAAGTTCGAAGCCGTGAATGGCTTAGATGCCGAAAATTTAGCCGTGGCCTATAATGACATCGATTTTTGCTTGAAACTCATCAATAAAGGGTATTTTAACGTGTTCACACCGCACGCCAGAGCGATTCACCATGAATCGGTGAGTCGTGGCTATGAAGATACCGAGGAGAAAATGCAGCGACTGCTTAAAGAACAACAGCACTTCCTTACCACATGGAAGGACTTTCTTGAAAAAGGCGACCCATTTTACAACCCCAACATGAGTCTAAAAAACGAACGTTTTTCTTTTAAATTCAAAGACTAAAGTTAAACACTGCTTAGTTTTACTGATTGGTTAATCGCCTAGGCCCGGGTTAATCGCCAAAGCACAAGTTAATAACCCTCGAAGCTCGCTACTTTCCCAGTTGCTTTGCTTCATCTAGGCGTATCTGGTTTACACATCTAACCATTTTTTCCTTTAGCTCAGAATACAGCCGGTTCAATTCCGGCTCATCGTATTTACGCACAAGTCGGGAAATCTGCGGTAAAACATCGGCATCTTGCAGCTTTAAAGTACGATTGTGTTTCTGCCTTAAATAGCGCACACATCGATTTACTGACATTAGGCATTCCGCATTAAGCGTTTCGAGCTTAATCGATTTAAGTTGAATTTTTTCTACTTGCAATTAAGCAACTCCCTACCGTCCTCTAGGCCTATAAAATACTCGCCAAGAAGTTAACATATTTAATACCCCAACCGTTTAACATCCATACCAATATTAGAACATACTCGTAAAGTGCGCGCTAAGCAACTGAAGTATAAGGATATAACGGATAATTACATCATACTCTGTCTAACAGCATGGCGTCACCGTAACTAAAAAAGCGGTAACGATTGTTAATCGCGTGTTGGTAAGCATCCATGATTAATTGGTATCCAGAAAACGCGCTGACTAACATCAATAATGTAGATTCTGGCAAATGAAAGTTAGTCTGAAGGCGATCGACGACCTTAAATTCAAAGCCCGGGTAAATAAAAATATCGGTTTCACCGAAATACGGATCTATTAACGATGTGGTAGATCGCTGTGCCGCGCTTTCCAGTGATCGAATCACCGTGGTGCCAACCGCCATCACCTTGCCACCACGCTCTTTTGTGCGCTTAACAGCATTGCACACCAGTGAATCAACTTCGATGTACTCGGAGTGCATTGTATGTTGATCAAGCCGTTCTACACGCACTGGCTGATAGGTGCCCGCGCCAACATGCAAGGTTACCGTGGCAAATTCCACACCCTTGGCTTTTAACTTATCTATTAAAACATCGTCGTAATGTAAACCGGCGGTGGGCGCAGCCACCGCACCGGGTTGCTCAGCGAACACGGTTTGATAGCGATCTTGATCTTCCAGTTGGTCTTGTCTATCGATGTAAGGCGGCAGGGGCATATGCCCTACTTTCTCGAGCCAGCTAAACAAACTCTCATCAAGATTAGCGCGAACCACAAAAAATATTCCTTGACGGCCTATGACCTCAAGTTCAGCGTCGTTACTAGCATTAAGAGCGTCTCGTTGGTCGATGATGAGCGTTTGACCTACCCTTGGTGACTTGCTTGACCGAATTTGCGCGATAAATTCCGTTTCTGATGTGATTCTTTCTAACAACACTTCAACTTTTCCACCCGTATCTTTCCGACCAAACAGGCGTGCGGGCAATACTTTTGTATTGTTAAGAACAACCAAATCGCCGGCATTAAGTTCATCAACAATCGACGTGAACTGACTATCAATAAAGCCACCTCCTTCGGAAACTTTAAGCAATCGACTGTCAGTTCGCTTTGCCGGTGGGTATTGCGCGATAAGTTCGTCGGGCAGGTGAAAATCGAAGTCTGAAACCTTCATCATAGAATTTAAACAGCGGGTGCGGGTAAAAGTATTAGCTTTGCGGCGAGTCGGTAATATTAGAAAGTTCTGATGCCTGTTGAGACGCTATAAATCGATCATGTTGTATGCGCCCGACCAACAGCAAGGGTAAACTGATAAAGGTCACCGTGGTTAGCCAATACATCAGTGGAGCGGGTAATTTTAAGGCAAACACCAATACTAAGCCATTGCGCAGCCACTCAAAAACGCCTGCATAATGCTTGCCCTCCAAGATCGAGCCAATACCGAACAAGCCAATTATCACAAGCGCGACGATTACTAAGCGATCTGCCGCCATAATATCGCCTACTTGCATAGAAAAATACAATGCCAATGTGGCTACCAGCACATATTGGAGAATCGAGTACCCCTTTAAGATAGCGGTGATCGGTAAGTCGAATTTTTGAAACGCAGTTAGGTCAACTTTTTTAAGCGGAAAGCGTTGCTCTACATCACTTGGTCGCCAACCGGTTCTGCGAAACCAAATGGTCAACTTGTCCCACCAACTTCTTGCAAACCACGCATCATGAGCAAGTTGCGCATAAACCTGGGCATTAACCCAAAGCGGGTTCCAGCTCTGTACGGCACCGGTAATACCAAAGATAACTGGGTCAGTGTCTAGCTCCTCTTGGAAGGTTCCGAAAATACGGTCCCAAACAATAAAAACGCCACCGTAATTTTTATCTATATAGACCGAATTTTGGGCATGGTGCGCGCGATGATTTGATGGCGAAACAAACACAAAATCAAACCAACCGAGCTTGCCTACATGACGAGTATGCACCCAGAACTGATAAACTAAATTGATTGCACCAACGGAAATAACGATCAAAGGGTCAATACCGAGCAAAGCGATCGGCAAATAGAATATGAAACTAAATAAACCTGTACCAGTCTGACGCAATGCGGTAGTCAAATTATATTCTTCACTGGAATGATGCACCACATGCGCTGCCCACAACAGGTTTACCTCATGCCCCATGCGATGATTCCAGTAATAGCAAAAATCATAAAGCACAAACGCCAGCACCCAAACAATCCATGAATCACCCAGGTCGAACACCGCAAATTCATACCAAACCCATGAATAAAATGTGAATGGAATCAATCGCATACTGACACTTACCAATTGATTTATAATACCCGTGGCCAAACTGGTCAGCGCATCATTAACTCGATAATAATCGGTGCCACGAAGCTTCTCTGCAAGCAGTTCAAAACTGATGAGCAGAAAAAAGAACGGCACTGAAAATAGAATAATATTCACTAATTTGATCTATGTTTGGTCTGTTTAATCACGTCAATTATTCGAATCACACCCTATACAAGTAAGCAAAACATCATACGTTAAGCGGCACAATCACACAATTCGGCTAACTAGCCTGCCGCACAAACTAACTCAATAGAAACTGCGACCTTCTTCAGCCATAGCAACCAAACTCGGTGCCGGTGTAAATCGTGTACCGTGTTCTTTGCTTAAAGAATTAAGTTTGGCAACGACTTCCTGGCAACCCAGAGAATCCATGTATCGAAACGGACCACCTAAAAATGGCGGAAATCCCAAGCCAAAAATTGCACCTATATCACCGTCTCTGGCCGACCGCAGTATGCCCTCTTCTAAACAATAGGCCGCTTCGTTAATCATGGTAAGAATCATGCGCTCAGCGATACCGTCCTGATGGCTGATTTCAGCTCGGCCTGGGTAGGTAACGCCCATGGTTTCATAAATAGATTCATCAACATTTTTGCCGTTTGATGCATCGCTGTAATCGTAAAAGCCGCGCTTATTTTTCTTACCCTTGCGGTCGTCAGCCAATACTCTATCAACCCCATCAATCAATGGTATTCGGTCTCCGAACGCTTCATTTAAGGTGGTGACTATATGTGCACCAACGTCAATTCCAACTTCGTCCATTAGCTTTAATGGCCCAACCGGCATGCCAAAGCTCTCGAGCGCGTCATCAACCTCTTCTATCGCTACTCCTTCCAAAACTAAGCGCACAGCTTCCATGCAATACGGCACTAAAATTCGAGTGGTATAAAAACCGGGGCCGTCGTTAACCACAATAACTGTTTTGCCTTGCTTTTTACCTAATTCAACCGCCGTGGCGGTCGCCCAATCCGCGGTCTTACTGCCTTTGACCACTTCTAACAAAGGCATTCTTTCGACTGGTGAAAAATAATGCATGCCAACAACACGCTCTGGATACTTTGCCTTGCCGGCAACTTGATCAATTGGAATGGCCGAGGTGTTGGTAGCAAACACTATCTGCTTGTCACCCGATAGGCCTTCGATGTCAGCCACCATTTGTTGTTTCAACTCCAAGCTTTCAAAGACCGCCTCAATCACAACGTCACTGTTTTGAAAACCGCGATAGTCTTTGCCACCCGTAATTCGTGCGACGCTGCCTAAATATTCATGTTGTTTGATTCGACGACGAGCCAGTTTTTTATCAATGATCCTAGCCGCATATTGAATGCCATTTGCCACGCCTTCGTCGCTGATATCTTTAATGCGCACGTCAATTTTCGCTCTGTCAGCCGTCACGTACGCGATACCTGCGCCCATTAATCCACCGCCTAACACACCAACCTTATCCACCTCCTTAGCTTGGTCATCGCTATCGATTCCGCTGTCCTTTTTGAGATCGGTGCTGGCAAAAAAGATGTTTATTAATTGTTTCGATACAGGCGTCATCAACAAGTCAGCAAAACCTTGGGCCTCAATTTCGAGCGCGGTATCTAAGTCGGTAGCCAAACCTTGATTGACCACATCCAAGATCTTTAAAGGCGCCGGATACTTACCCTTGGTCATCTTAAGAACCTTCTGCCGAGCCTGAGAAATCACATAGCCTCTTACTGGGCCAAACCTCATTAGCTTGTTCTTAAATGATGATTTTCGCGAAGGCTTACCCTTGGCAATCATTTTTTTCGCTTGATTCAACAAGCTTGCCGATGGCACTACTGCGTCCACCAAGCCCGCGTTCTTTGAGCGTTTCGCGTTTAATTGCTTGCCACTCAATAACAAGTCGAGTGCAGTCGGCAAATCTATCAAGCGTGGAATACGTTGCGTACCGCCGCCGCCGGGTAACACACCTAATTGCACTTCGGGCACACCAATCTTAGTGCATTTCGAATCAGACGCAACACGATAGTCAAACACCAGAGAGAGTTCCAAACCTCCACCCAAACAGGTGCCGTCTATGGCAGCCACTGTTACAACATCTAAATCGCTGATCTTATTGAAAAAATCATGCAGAATCTTAGTTGATTCGAGTGATTTTTCGACAGTATCTATGGTCTGAAGCATGGAAATATCAGCACCCGCCACAAAACAGTTTGGTTTACTTGATGTAAATATCAGGCCTGTTAATTCAGAGTCGCTACTGACATCAGCAAACACCGCCTCAAACTCTTGTTGAATTTCTCGATTCAGAACGTTTTGCGGTTTTGACTGATCGTTCATTCGAATGACGGCAATCCCGTCATTCTTTTCCACACTAAACACATTATTTGATGTTGCCATTTTCTATTTTCCTCAGCCTTAGGCTGCTTCCAAAACCATGGCTGCACCCAGGCCGCCAGCGGCACAGGCTGTTATTAAACCATGCTGTTTACCCAGTCTTTTTAGGTCGTACAACATTTGCGTTAATTGCCGAGTACCGGTCGCAGCAAATGGGTGCCCCAATGAGATTGAGCTGCCACTGACGTTTAGTTTGTCGAAATCGACCTCCCCAATGGCTTGCGAACGATTCAGTCTTTCTTTAGCAAAGGATTTAGACGCAAATGCTTGTGTATTAGATAAAACTTGCGCGGCAAACGCTTCGTGAATATCGATTAAGTCAATATCTGCAAGACTTAAACCCGCATCGTCTAAGGCCAAAGGCGTAGCAAATGAGGGCCCCATTAGCATTTGCCAGTTCGGGTCAATCGCGGCAAAGGCATAACTTTTTATATAGCCAAGTGGTGTTAAGCCAAGTGATTTGGCTTTGGCTTCGCTCATTAGTAATACCGCTGAAGCGCCGTCCGTCAATGGAGAGCTGGTGGCCGCGGTCACGCTGCCGTTTTTACGGTCAAAAACCGGCTTTAGCTTAGCGTATTTACTTAGCTCAGAGCCGGCTCGAAAGATATTGTCTTTGTTAATTGGCTGATAGTCTGGCTGCATCACCATGCTCATCACCTGATCGTCGAACCAACCCTCTTCCCATGCCTTTGCCGCATTGGTGTGTGATCGGTGTGCCAGCAAATCTTGGTCTTCTCGACTGATGCCATTTTCTTTGGCCATCTTTTCAGCCGCTTGCCCCATGGTTAAATCGGAAGATGGCTCTTTAATTGAAGGCTGACTCGGCATTAAGTCCTTGAGTTTTATACCTTTAAAAGCAGCCAACTTTGAGCCTTTGTGATAACTCATTTTAACCATCGCCTCAGTCATTTTCTTATTGAAACTGATTGGCGGTTGCGACATAACATCACAGCCACCAGCAATACCAATATCGATTTGACCGCTTTGGATACCTAATGCCACATCGGCGGTTGATTGGTGGCTGCTGGCGCAGGCACGTGACACACTGTAGGCATCGGTACTGCTTGATAGGTTTGAACCCATCACCACTTCACGGGCTAGGTTTGGGGCATCCGGCGACATAACGACTTGACCAAACACCAGTTTTTCAATGTCGGCTTTATCAACCCCAGAACTGGCGACCAATTCCGAGACTAAATACGATGACAAAACTCTTGACGGCACGGTGCGGAAACCAGTGGCAATCTTTAAGAATGGCGTGCGAAGTCCGGCAATGACGGCGACACGGTTGGCGGTGTTAGACATTAAATGGTGCCTCAAGAGAGTGACATTTGAATTTAACGCCTATTCTAGCAATAAGCCACCAGCGAATCTATATAGACAAGTTGTCTAATATGAAATAATAATACCGCCAATCGAAATACGGACCAGGGTCAGGTTTACGCCCGGGCGCAATATCGCTGTGCGAGAAGACCGAGTTTCGTTTGATACTTGGATAAGCCTTTCTCAAACACAAGGTCAACTCGGCTAGAGTTTGGTATTGAGGGACAGTGTATCCATTTGGGTCTTGATCATAGCCTTCTAATTCAATACCGATGGAAAAGTTATTAACTTTGGGCCTTTCAAAGCAGCTCGAGTCACCAGCGTGCCATGCTCGCTTGTCGGTGGCGACAAACTGCACTAGCGTGCCGCAACGTTCAATCAAAAAATGCGACGAGACCGTTAAATGTACCATTGACGAATAATACGGATGTTCATCGGCCGGCAAATTGTTCTGAAAAAAGCGCGCTACCTGTCCGCCTCCGTATTCACCAGGAGGCAGGCTGATACAATGAATTATAAGGACCTCGGGCTGGTTACCCTCGTCTCGATCATCAAAATTGGGGGATGGCACCCAACGTGCGCCGTTTATTCGTGACGTGACAGTATCGAATTCCATGTTCACTTAGTTCCATACTCACGTGTACTCCGAGCTAACGTGCACTCACAAAGGGTGCATACCATCCAGATAACGTCATCAGAGACAGATTGTCGATTAGAACGAGTAGCCATTGCTTGCCAACGCGTAATGAACTGCGAAAAGGCCAATCCAAGCGAATACCCCGGCCAATACATCGTCTATCATGATGCCGAACCCGCCGTGCACATGCTTGTCTAACAGTTTAATCGGCCAGGGTTTCCAAATATCGAATACTCGAAACAGAATAAACCCAACTAAAATATTAAAAAGCGTGGCTTCAAAATAAACCATGGTAATCAAATAGCCAACTATTTCATCCCAGACAATAGACCCGTGATCATGTACACCGACATCACTGGCCGTTTTGCCACACAAATATATGCCAACCGTAAACAAAACCAATGTGATCAATAAATACAACCAACTGGACGGTGAAGCTATCAGGCATAGCGCTAAGTAAACGGGTATCGCCGCGACAGTACCCCAAGTGCCGGGGCCAGGTTTTAGCAGGCCGGAACCAAACCCTAGAGCAAGGAAATGCACAGGGTTTGTAAGATTAAACGCCACTTTCATGAATTATATATACTCAGTGCTTATCCTAATTTCTATAAAAAATGCTGATAAGGCTTTAATTTGATGGTAGTTGGAACGCCATCTTGTAAGGTAACTACCCGTTCTTTTCCGGGCGCGACAACTCGACCAATCTCGGTTATTTTCACGTCCAAGTCATTTGCAATGCGCTGGATATCATCTTCTTTGTCCCGGCCAGCCGTGAACATCAGTTGATAGTCATCACCTCCGGCTAGGGCATAGCGAATAAACCCACCACCTTCAACATAACGTTTATACGCTTCCGAGAGCGGCAACTTGTTCGTTTCGATCTCAATCGAGACATTACTTCGCCCCGCAATATGAACCGCATCGCCGATCAAACCGTCTGACAGATCAATGCAGGAGTTAACAACGCCTAACAGACGTTGGCCTAGTGTTACTTGTGGTTTGGGTAGGTGTAAGGCAGGCAAGGTCGCGGTGAAAATCTCGTCGTCAAGGTCTTGTTCGCCCAACAATTTGGTTAATGCCAATGCGGCGTCGCCAAGTTCACCTGAACAGTACACGAGATCGCCGACTTGCGCTTGATCTCGCCGCAAGCCTTTACCCGCAGGCAGTAGCCCCATGATAGAAATGGTGATACTCAAAGGCCCTTCAGTGGAATCACCGCCAATCACTTGAACGCCGTACAAGGTCGCTACTTGATGCAGAGTTGAGGTGAACTTTGCAGTCCAATCTTCGTTAAATTCAGGTTGAGTCGTCGCAACGGTTACCCATTTAGGGATTGCACCCATGGCCGCCATATCACTCAAATTAACGGCCAGGCTTTTGTGAGCAATTAACTCAGGAGACAGGCCTTTTAGAAAATGCGTACCCTCGACCGATGTATCTACACTCACGGCAAGCTCATAGCCATCCGGAACACTAACAATAGCCGCATCGTCGCCAACCGATAAAATTGTCTCGGGGTGCTCACACCCCAAATTTGAGCAGTACTTATCGATCAATTCAAATTCAGACATCGTTATGACTCCGCTGAACGCCCTTGCAATGCCTATGCAATGAGCATGTATTACTGACTAGCTTACTTTTTACGAATGGCCGCCGCCATTTTATCCATCACGCCGTTAACAAACTTATAACTGTGGTCTGCACCAAACACTTTGGCCAATTCAATCATCTCATTGATCACCACCTTGGTCGGCACGTCGGCCTTATAAGTGAGTTCATAAGCACCTAACAGTAAAATGGCTCGTTCCACTGGGTCTATGCTCTTAAAATCACGATCTATGAACGGTGATATGGCTGTCTCTAGCTCTGAAGCAGCATTGGGCACCTCACGCATTACCTCGCGCAAATACTTGCGGTCTACATTTTGTAAATCGTGAATTTGTTCAAATTGACTTTCAATTTCATCCTTTGGTTGCTTAGTAAGATCCCATTGATACAGGGCTTGCACAGCCGCTTTACGCGCATTATGACGATTAGAAGACATGAATTAAATTTTACGCATGAGGTTAACCATTTCCAACACCGTCATTGCAGCTTCGGCACCTTTATTACCCGCTTTTGTGCCGGCTCGCTCAATCGCTTGTTCGATCGAATCGACGGTTAGCACACCAAAGCCAACCGGAACCCCGGTACTTAACTGCACAGAATTAAGGCCTTTAGCACACTCACCCGCCACGTAATCAAAATGCGGGGTAGAACCTCGAATAACGGCACCAAGGGCGATGACTCCATCAAAGTCGCCACTGCTTGCCATTTTTTGTACTGCCAACGGTATTTCGAAAGCCCCCGGCACATACGCCACCGAGATATCAGTTGTCGCTACACCATGGCGCTCGAGAACATCAACCGCCCCGGCGAGCAAGGCGTCACCAATAAAGCTGTTAAAGCGCCCTAGCACTATGCCCAATTTCTGATTTTCACCGGTCAACTCACCGGAAATTTTTGTATAACTCATAATATCTAGATTCTAATAAGTGATTTAGTGTGCTCTATTTAAAAAATCAGCACAAATTTGTTCAGGAACAGGCGGCAGTGGCCAACCTAAACTTCAATATATTCAGTAATTTCAATCCCAAAGCCTGACAAACCATGTGTTTTTCTAGCATGGCCCATGACTTGAATCTTTCCGGCGCCCAAACTCGACAAAATCTGGCTACCAGCCCCCAATAAACGGAGGTGACCTTGGCTTCCAGGGCGTTTATGTTGTTGAACTTGTTCAATATCAAACATAACTTCATCGGCGTTTTGCGCATAGCGTAGAATAACCACGATACCTGAACCCTGCTCAAGAATATAGTCAACTGCGTTTTGCACAGGAAAACTGACTTTATTATTAAGGCTTTTGAGAACACCTAAAAAGTCGCCCTCAACATGAATGCGCACCGGTACCGGCGTCGACTTGTCTATGTCACCGCAGACCAAAGCCACATGAGTTTCATCCCGCTCTGTATCTTTGAAAACCACGGTGCGCAGCGCGCCCTTAGCGGTTTCTATTGCGGTGTCTTTTAGCGGTATCACCGTAGGTTCTTTTTCTAATCGATACCGAATTAATTCCGCAATAGAACATATTTTCAAATCGTGCTGCTCTGCAAATTTAACCAAATCCGGCATGCGCGCCATAGAGCCATCTTCGTTTAGTATTTCACAGATCACACTGGACGGGTCACGCCCAGCCAATCTGGCAAAATCGATGCCCGCTTCAGTATGGCCTGCCCGGCTTAATACACCACCCGGCTGCGCCATAATAGGGAAAATATGCCCCGGCATCACTATATCGGCAGGCTTGGCATTTTCATCAACTGCGGCTCTCACTGTACGCGCTCGATCGGCAGCGGAAATACCGGTAGTAACGCCCTCGGATGCTTCAATGGACATGGTGAAGTTGGTCGAAAAGCGTGCGCCATTATTATCACCAACCATCAACGGCAGACCGATCTGTGAACAACGGCTTTCAGTTAGAGTCAGACAAATCAAGCCTCGACCATAACGCGCCATAAAGTTGATATCGTCTGCTTTAACGCAGTCAGCCGCCATCATGAGGTCGCCTTCGTTTTCACGATCCTCATCATCGGTAATAATGACCATCTTACCGTTGCGATAATCTTCTAAAATTTCTTCAATGCTGCTTAGAGCCATAATATTAAAACCGGTTAGCCTTACTTAGACCTAGATCGAGACTGGCTTTGCTCGTTGAGTTATAACAACGTTGATTTGAAATTACCATTTAGTGCCAAATAAGACATCTTAGATAGACTTTATATTATTGATATATAAAGATTCTTTAAACGTTCAACGGGATGTAATGCAATATTAGAGCACAACATGAAATCAGAATAACAGTAAAGGTTCCAACGGCACCGATCTGTCGTAAAATAAACCATCGTTTTGGGTTCAACATACCTATGATGTGCCCTATGCGTGAAATCAACAGCACTGTTCCCAATACAAACACCAATTGCCCAGACAAACTCAAAATCTCGATAAAATAAAACAGAATCAAAGACAAAGGAACGTATTCGATGAAATTACCGTGGGTACGAATCGCCCGTTCAACGGCTTTATCACCATTATCACCAAGCGAAATTTGCTTACTTAATCGGTAACGAATCACGTTTGCCGACAAGCCAATGTAAATCAGACCAAATAGCGCCGCGAATAAGGGAGTAATTAGCATATATAAAAGCTCATTTATTAAGAATTGAGGTGCCAAGACCGGAGAACTTAGTGGACCTTAGGTTCGCTGATTATCAATTTATGAAAAACCAGCATCCGCTAAGAACGATTCGCTCAGGTTGCTTTGTTGTGGTTTATCGCCACTGAGCAATCGTTCTAAATAACGCGCGATCAAGTCAACTTCAATATGTACCTTGTCGCCCTGACTAAGTTGGCCTAGTGACGTTACCTCGAAAGTATGCGGAATGATATTGACATCAAATTCAGCACCATTGACCGAGTTCACCGTCAAGCTCGTACCATTAATGGTAATCGAGCCTTTTTTAGCAATGTACTTTTGTAGATCAAGGGGGGCTTCAAAC
>CAZEXS010000024.1:0-45993 GCA_964516915.1 uncultured Gammaproteobacteria bacterium | reverse complement strand
CCGAAGTCTATAAAAGTGTTGATTGCTTCATGGCTCTTAGCGACATTCTTGAAGATCGAGAGGTTGAAATTCACTTAGACGTAAATTCCAACGAGTGTCACGCCTCTAACGCCATCGCCAAACAAGCAATTGGCTATGTGAAAGGCATGACCAACCTGGATGCGTTGATCAAACCTAACGCATGGGCTGGCTCAAGCAGCGCTGATCATGTGGCTCGTTACAAACGAGTGCTTTGATCTGTCAACGGCCACTCAAGTCTAGAAAGCTAATACCGTACTTATCGAGTATTTGTTTAATACGATGAGAATCATTGGTAGACGCTTTTCGGGTTCTTGAGTGGTTGAATAATCTTCTACCCGCTTCAGCCATGGAGCGGCTGTTAGCACAGACCTCTGCGATACCATCAATAAGAATGTGATCGTAGAGGTCTAATTCAGATGATGCTTGTGAGCCAATAAGACTCTCAACCTTTGACGCTATACCACGTTCTTGCGAATCGATTTCGCCTTGGTCTCCACTCCAATCACTCTTTAAACGCTCGACCTCTTGAGCAACATTACCTTCATCAATTCGCCCACCTTCAGACAACACACCCATCCGGGTTACACTGGCATTAAGGTCTCTAAAATTTCCTGCCCAAGTAGCATCAGCTGACTTAGCAAATTTTAAATACCGGTCACGTGCTTGTTTGTTAAACGCCAACTGCTCTCCGTAGCTCTCACTGTATCTCGCAAGCTCGAAATCTAGATTAGGTTCGAAGTCTTCCATTCGCATAGCCAGCGATGGCAACTCATAACTCCATAGATTTATTCGAGTAATAAGATCTTTCCGAAATAAGCCGTCGTTCGACATTGCTTTCAGATCTCTATTGGTACCGACGATCAATTGAAAATCACTGGTAGTTTCAGCATCGGCCCCAACGGGCAAAAACCGTTTCTCCTCAATTGCGCGCAGTAGCATGGCTTGCTCATCCAAACCTAGCTCACCAATCTCATCTAAAAATAGTAACCCTTGATCTGCTTCTTTTAGCAAGCCAGGTCGATTACTACTTGCGCCTGTGAAGGAACCCTTAGTGTGACCAAACAAGGCCGACATCGCATTGTCGCCCCTAAGCGTGGCACAGTTAACAGCAACGAGCTTACCGCTTACCTTGCCCAGATCTTTCTTAAGTTCAAAGATACGCTTGGCCAGTTGAGTCTTACCAGCACCGGTCGGGCCCGTTAACAAAATTGGCTCAGCTGATCGAATTGATATCTTCTCAATCTGCTTGATCATCGCATTGAACTTTTTATTCTTGGTCGCGATGCCGCCTTTTAAGCGATCAATGCTTAAGTTTTGTTCTTGGGTAAAACGCGAAGCAATTTGATCGTACTTTGATAAATCTAAATCAATCAGCTGATAACTGCCAGGCCCACCATCTCTACGATTTGGCGGTGATGTTTGAATCAATGCGCCAGGTAAATAATTGGTTTCGGTTAGCAAATAGAGACAAATTTGAGCTACGTGCGTGCCGGTAGTAATGTGGGTTATGTAACGTTCAGACTCTGGCCTAAATTCGTAGCGCCGAGAAAAGTCAAACAATTCACTGTAAACCGTCTCGAAGTCCCACGGGTCATCCATGGTGACATAGTGATGCACAACTTCTGTTTCAGGTGATACGGCTTCTACGTCTTTGGTAACACGGTCAGCCAATTTCTGAAAATGCGGCTGAAATAGCAACTCCAACCGATCAACAATCAAATCGTCTTGTTGGCACATAGACAAGGTTGGTCGCCACGCATCCCAACGTTTTGCCCCATACCCTCGATCATCCAAAGATGTTCCTAATAAACTAATAGCCACTGTCTTCATATATCTAATTAAATACCAAATCTATCCTTATTGATATAAGAATATTTACTCAATCAAAGACAATAAGCTAAAAATAGAACCATTAAAATTAATTACCGATTAAATACAATTACTTATATCTATTTTTACCGAAAAATAAAAAGTTGGCACGCTAATCGCTATAACAGTTTTGTAGCTAATAAATAAAACAGAGAAATATTATGAC
This sequence comes from uncultured Gammaproteobacteria bacterium, assembly GCA_964516915.1. Lineage (GTDB taxonomy): Bacteria > Pseudomonadota > Gammaproteobacteria > Arenicellales > Arenicellaceae > Arenicella. Next base: position 43,937 of record CAZEXS010000024.1, on the reverse strand, counting down.
AACACAAAACTTAAGCCAAAACTATGAAGTAACTCAGCACGGTGGCGTGCCAATTAAGTCTTGGACCAAAGGTGTTGCGTTTGAAGACAAAGCCAGAGAGCAATTGATTAACATTTCGAAAATGCCATTCATTCATAAATGGGTGGCGGTAATGCCAGATGTGCATCTCGGTATTGGTGCCACCATTGGTAGCGTAGTTCCTACTGTTGGCGCGGTAATTCCAGCCGCCGTTGGCGTGGATATTGGCTGTGGAATGATGGCGGTGAAAACCAACATGACATCACATCATTTACCTGAAGACTTGCGCGCTATCAGAAATGCGATTGAACGAGCGGTTCCACATGGTCGATCTGCTCGAGCTCGTGGAGGCCGAGATAAAGGCGCCTGGGGGAGCATCCCAGATGATGTCGCTCACGCTTGGGCACCATTAGCTGCAAAGTTCGATATTTTGAAAGACAAGCACCGAGTTCTTAAGAACACCAATAACATCGGCCATTTGGGAACCTTAGGTACCGGCAACCACTTTATCGAAATTTGTTTAGACGAGCACGATAGCGTGTGGTTCATGTTGCACAGCGGTTCACGTGGAGTGGGCAACCGAATTGGCACCCACTTCATCGAGCAAGCCAAGAAAGATATGGAGCGCTGGATGATTCAGCTGCCACATAAAGACTTGGCTTATTTGCCAGAAGGCTCGGATAACTTTGTGGATTACGTTGAAGCCGTTGAATGGGCACAAACGTATGCACGCATTAACCGTGAGGTGATGATGGAGCGAGTAATCGCCGCTGTTAAAGGTAGCTTGGGATTTGATTTTGAAGCCAAAGCTGAAGCGGTTAACTGCCACCATAACTATGTGTCTCGTGAAAACCATTACGATAAGAATGTATTAGTGACCAGAAAAGGAGCCGTGCGCGCCAGGGAAGGCGAAATGGGAATTATCCCAGGCAGCATGGGCGCTAGATCATTCATCGTTCGCGGTTTGGGTAACGAAGAAAGCTTTTGCAGTTGCAGTCATGGTGCGGGACGAGTTATGTCACGTACCGCAGCTAAGAAAGCGGTTTCGCTAGATGAGCACAAAGCGGCGGTAAGCGGCGTTGAATGCCGGGTAGACGAAGGTGTGATTGATGAAACACCTAGCGCCTACAAAGACATCGACAAAGTGATGGCCGCACAAAACGATTTGGTTGAGATTGTGTATACCTTGAAGCAGATCGTTTGTGTAAAAGGCTAGGTTTTAGAAAAAGTGATTTACCTATATGCCAGGATTGGCATCGGCAAGACCACGGATGGTCGCTCGCCAGTAGCTATAATGAAGTTAGAGAAATGAAAAGCAATAAGCAACGCAGATTAGAAATAAAGACCAAGAGACGAAAACGAGCGGAGGCTTTAAAAGTCGACCCGTTTAAGGCATGCTATTTTAGACCTCTCTACAGTGTTACAGCTGATCACTCTGCGTTAGCTCATAACAATACCTATGGACCTTTACCGTTCTTCTATGTAGACAAACCTTTCGATTGCCAAGACTGTGGTGCGCATGAAGTATGGACCGCAAAGAATCAAAAATGGTGGTTTGAAATCGCCAAGGGAAATATTAATTCAACGGCAATCCATTGCCTCAGCTGTAGAATAAAAAGAAGAAAAGAAAAAGAACAACAAAGAACACATATGAGTGCGGCGGCGATGCGAGAGCCACACCCAAATGAAGCATTTTTCAAAAAACGTTATTAGACTAAAAATGAATAAGGAAATGAAAATTATAGACGGCTCACAAGGCGAAGGCGGTGGTCAAATTTTAAGAAGCACATTGACGCTTTCGATGTGCACTGGCACACCCGTGCGTATCGAAAACATCAGAGCCGGCCGTAGAAAAAGCGGCCTGCTAAGACAACACTTAGCCTGCGTACGCGCAAGCAAGGAAATCAGCAATGCCAAAGTCACTGGCGACGAACTCGGCTCATCAACGGTCGAGTTTCGCCCTGGCGAAATACAAGCCGGCACTTATGATTTTGCTATCGGCTCAGCGGGCAGCACCAGCTTACTGTTCCAAACAGTATTGCCTGCATTACTAATGGCTGACAAAGAATCAACAGTGAGCTTCTCTGGCGGAACTCATAACGATTTAGCGCCTAGTTTTGATTTTATCAAGCACTGCTTTCTCCCAGCGCTTAAGACAATCAACCTAGAAGTTAATGCCGAATTAGAAGCCTATGGCTTTATGCCAAACGGCGGCGGAAAATGGACTGCTACTATTCAACCGATTAATGGCATGGGCGTATTCAATATGACGAGCGTCGGAAAGTTTGAGACAAAGCAGGCGATCGTTACTCAGTCGGGCGTGAGTAGAAGCGTTGCGGAGCGAGAACTTGCACGTGTTAAGAAGAAGCTCCAGTGGGCTGATGACGAACTGCATATCAACCAAGTAGAATCCATAGGACCGGGAAATATTATTTCAATGCGAGTGTCTGACGGAAATGCCACAGAGGTTATCGATGTTGTTGGTGCAAAAAACTTATCAGCTGAAAGAGTTGCAGGGCGAGCTATTTCTGCCATGAAGCGTTATTTGGCTTCCGGTGCAGCGGTGGGCGAGCATTTGTGTGATCAATTACTACTACCACTAGCACTTGGAAACGGCGGACGCTTTACAACTATCGAGCCCAGTTTGCATACCAAAACTAATATCGAGGTTATCAAGATGTTTTTGGATTGTGAGATAAAGGTGATAGGAATAAATGATGACCTTTTTGAAATGCAAATCATCACTTAGACCTAAAGCTCCGAATCGAAAAAGCGTTTAAGTCTCGGATAATATTCTGGGTCTAGAGATACATTATTATGATTCGCGCCTTTAATTATTAGTGTTGAAACCTGTTCTTGCTTAAACGCTTCTAACAACTTAATTGAATGAGAGTTAGGTATTATCAAATCAAGTTCAGCCATCACAATCAACACTTGAGCTGACACTCTTGCCGCCTTTTCAACAGAGTCGTACTTGTCTTTAATCAATAAGCCGACTGGATATATTGGCACATGCGCTTGTGCCACATTCTCAATACTATCGTAAGGCGTAATTAATGCCAGCTGGGAAACCCGCCGTTGAGAACCCAAAAAGGCAGCTACTCCACTGCCCAAACTTCGCCCCATTAAAGAGATAGATTCATGCTTGGTTCGCACCTGATCATATAGAGCTAGAGAGTCGGAGTACAAGCCAAGCTCACTTGGCGAACCAGTACTACCGCCATAGCCACGATAATTAGCCAAGTAAACTGTGTAATTTCGAAAGTGTTTTAGAAACGGTTCAGCGTTAAAAATTACCGCTTCAGCATTCCCACCGAAATAGATAATTGCTCTCGATTGACCCGAGTTTAGGACTGCTACTTTAAGAATTTCTTGTCCATTCTGAAGTTCTAAGCTTTCGAATTCATGAGCGTATTCAGGCGAAGGAATATACAACATTTTTCGCTGGTAATTATAAAGCGCAAGCGCACCCACTGTGTAGACAACCACACATATTAAGGCAAAGGCGAGCAAAAACTTTATTCGCATGGCTAGCTAGTAATGACCATTCATAAAGTGCCTGAAATCACCATTTGATATTGGCTTTAAAGAATCGTGATTTATCGAAATAGTCTCCTCAAGCGGATTAAATATACCTGTGAGAAAATTATAGATCTCTACTGGAACTTCCAAGTTAGATTTTTCCGACTCGTGTAACTTTCGACCCACCAGTCTACTAATGCTTTGATAGATCAGATTGTCCGAGATTAACTCTTCAATCAAATCGGAAAACACAATACTCGGCATAGTCTGCTTTTCGACTATCCACTTAGCACTCAGAGTCGCACGGGCAAAGTAAAAGAAACGCTTTAATTTCTTTTGCTCGGACTGCTCAATATCAGCATACGCTTTTTTAGCCATAGAACGATAATGGTGATAAGTGGCGATGGGGTTAAATGCACTTTCAATCAACGCAGACAAACGTTCATGCGACGCTGACTGTCGATAAACAATAGGCGAAATCATCCACTCTTGAACAACGGCATTCCCTTTGTTCGCGAGGTTAAGTGCCTTTCGCAAATCCCAGCCCGCAATGTCGAGCTCATCATTGATCGGCAGCTCTATCACGTCTCGCTCTTCAGTGAGCTGCAGATACCAATCTTTAGGGTGAGCATAGATAAAACGTACGTCGTAATCGCTGTCGGGTGATGGAAAACCCCAAGCGCGACTGCCGCTTTCAATCGCCTGAAGAATTACTACGTTGTGTTCTTTTTCTATCTCAGTGAGATGCTTTTGCACATCATTGAAAACATCAGGATCGATTACAGAATCAATTTTCATAGCTACCTCCCTTTGTTACGCTTCATAGTCTCTTAAAATATCCTGAATCTTGCTCAAAGTGACGTGAGCTTTACCATCTTGTTTTACTAGATTGCCTAGTGAGCCAAACTGCTGCTCTAAGCACTCCATTAGTAGATTTCTAATAGCATCAACTCTAGGCAAATCAGGCAGTTTACTCTTCAAATAGAACGACTCTAGGTCGGCTTCTTTGCGCTCAAAATATTCTTCTAATTTTTCTAAAGACCACTCACCTCGACGAATAGACTTCAACTGTTCAGAGTTCTTTGTTAGGTCTAGAGTTTCTTCAACAAGTAACTGCTCCACTTCATTCAGCAGCCGAACGACATGGTATGCAAACTTAACATCGTACCCGAACTGCTCAACAATCGGCTTGCGCTTACCTTCTGGCTTTTTAGTGCGTATCTTATGCATTTGACCATACGCGTAACCTTTAAAGGTTGCCCAACACCCTTTATGCAAGAACATCTTTCGGTTCTCTCGAATTCGATCAGCGATAGGTGTTGAATACAACACACAGCTATCTGGCACATACAAGCTATCGATAATATTCGGGTTGTTCTCCATCAATAAACGAAAGTACTTAACAATAGAATAGATGGTCATGTCATAAACTCGGCCTTTACCACCAAGCGCCGACGCGTCTTTTATATGGTGCTTTTGAAACTGAGAAAACTGAATTTCGTAATCATCAAACCCGAGAATCTCCCCTCGCAAACTAGGGAAAATAATCTCCTTCGAGGGAATCGAAAAACCGTAGACGTCCATATCAGAATTATCATTGCTTACTCCATAGGCAAGCGAGCCCATTACAACTTCATATTGAATGCCTTCACGGACATGATGTGGTAACTCTGGTAATAAACCCTTAAAAGCAAGTTGTTGTGTATAGCTTGGCATATCCGTATTTTAGTTTGAGTTTTATTGAGAGCCTAACATCAATGATTTGTAATTCAATAATAAAAGGCCATCGACATAAGCTCAATTAACATCAAACCACATTACTATCTACTTAAATAAGCTCATATCGAATTAGATATTTTATTAGAAATTTATTTTTTCATGAAAAACCCTAATTCAAATTAAATCAAAATATATCAATAACTTAAGGGTAAATTGAGCTGACTCTCGAAAGCTGGCACACCGATTGCTTTAGTGTGATCGAGGCTATAGTAAACCTTCCTTCTATATTCCGGTTCGAACCCGGAGACACTGAAAAGTGTTCATTGGTTGACTTAGGTTTATTACTCACCTCAAGCGAGGCTATGAAAATTCTTCCTTCTAAATTATTGATAACCCGAATGTCGCTGGTTCGAGTCCAGCCAGTATCGATAGATACTGTAGCTCAGTTGGTTAGAGCACCGGATAAAGTAGACTTTTCGCTTTCCTCATTTATAGGCTATGACACGACTTCCTTCTAAACCTCAACTTTTAATTGAACTTAGTCATGTCGCTCTCTTATAACATTGATAGGTATTACTATGAACAAACAAAAAATAGCGATAAAAAAGTTAGGTGCATTAATCATTGACTCTAATGAAAACGGCGATGATGCGACAAATAAACTGCTCACACTTAGCCTAAATGCTGAAATGATGAACCTTGGTTTCATTATGTCCGAAACGCTTTGCAATAGCGTTAACAAACTTAAGGTCGAACAAATCAATAGGCTGGCTGACGAATTAATCACTGAGTTACGTGAACTCAAAGGTGCGCACGTGTCACATAAACTCATGTACCCTAACTTTCCTGATCAGGTTATAGAGGCGTCTAACTTAGAGCTTTATACCAATGCTCTGACTCATTATTGGTCAAGCGGCCTGTGGCTGCCTGAATACCAGTCTCTATCTAAGCCTTATGCTTTTGAAACAACAAAGTTCAAAGAAATCTCTTTGACGGATGAAGACGCCTTCAAAAACGTCTTTACTCAATTACTGTTGTCGAATGATTCTTTGTCAGAAGAAGACAAAGCTATCGTTGAATGGTTTATGTTGAACTATCCTCAAGCAGAATTGATCTTTCCTGAAATCATTCCATTTCAAGAAAACAAGAGTGTCGCCGCGGCGATTTTATTGGCACAAGATAAAGACATCACGCCGTTGATCGCGACTACTACTGATGTGCTGCGACTCGTTACTTACCTTTCTGAAGGTGACGTCTCGCTAGCAAGTAACAGCAAATTTATTTCTTTACCACGAAGTTTGCGTAAAAAAATTGTCGCACAGTTAGAGCGGGTAATCAGCGAAGAAGACATTGGTCGCCATAAGAACAAATGGAAAGCTTTACTGCATGGCTTGCACGTGGGTGACTACTCGAAAAAAGTATACTCAGTGGCAAGAAAGCTCCGCAACAACGAGCAACTTGAAAGCTTTTACGGAAAACTCGAGTACTTATTAAACAACAAGGATATTGACGCGGCGATCACTCTATTGAAGAGTCGCCCTGGTGAATATGCTCGTAAACTAGACCATGTACTTCGTATAGCAGAGCCTGAGAACAAGCAGCGTTTAGCTCGCTTACTCGTCAACAAAGAATCCAATGCTCAACAAGCGAAGGTCATCGATGAATTTCTTTTAGTGGCTGACCATGTGTCTACCCGCGTTCTAATTCAACTGCTTGGGCATATGAGTCGCCGCCATTTCGATGCCGATAAGCGTGTTGTATTTCCTAAAGGGAATACTCAAAAAGCTGTTGTACTCCGTCAAACGCTAAAAGCACTTGATTCCAACTTGGTCACTAAGTTGACGCAAGGCATCAAGCAAACTTTAGTTGAGCGGTTTTCGCAGCTTGAGAGCTTAGGCAAGGTTTGGATTGATACAGAATTGATGGATTGCCCGCTGCCTTCTCAACAACGAAGTGTCTCTGAAGGCTTGATCAATGTCGCCCGCGGAACTCGACTTCCGATTTACAATGCGGTTGAAAAAGACACTCTTCGTTTCTTTATTCATTGGGTTGGTCGTGATATTGATTTAAGCGCGACATTTCACCATGAAGACTTCTCGATCATGGAACAAGTAAGCTATACAAACCTTCGATCAAAAATTTTTCAGGCTTACCACAGCGGCGATATTACTCATGCGCCAAACGGTGCGAGTGAATTTATCGACGTCACAATCAGCGGCGCGTTAGAAAGAGGAGCACGATACTTGGCCATGAACGTGTTGGTTTACAGCGGCCCAACGTTTGCGGAACATGAAGCGTGTTTTGCCGGCTGGATGATGCGTGCTAAACCAAACAGCAATGAGGCATTCGATGCCAAAACTGTTGAACAAAAAATTGACGTGAGAGCAAACAGCCGCAATGTCGTACCCGTTGTGTTTGACTTACAGGCTCGAAAAGCAATTTGGACTGACATCAGCACCTCGAGCCGTTCATATTATGGAGGCAATAATGTGGAATCAAACCGAGCTAGCATTCAAGAAACGTTGGAAGCTATCGTTAACTCTAAACACAAACTGTCTCTGTATGAACTGTTTGAATTGCATGCGAATGCTAGAGGAGAGCTAGTAGATACGCCAGAAAAGGCCGATACGATTTATAGCATCGAAAGAGGAATAACCCCATTCGACATTAATTTGATCAACGCCGAGTATCTCTAAATAACTCGTTCAACACCATTAAAAAAAGCCAACCTAAGCCATGCAATACGCATGGTTTAGGTGTTTCTTAAAAAATGAATCAGACTCCCTTTGTTGCTGCAACGAATTATTTTCAACCTTTGATTTCATGTCACTCATTCATTTGCCACCCCAATAATGTGAACGCACCTCGTCCATATTGACGAGGAAATTGACGATTGTGTCGTGCTAGAGTTTAAAAATCGTTGAGTAAAAGCATCAACGATTCAATTACGAAAGGATAACGGACGGCTTGATCAATGAGTCAAAAGAGTGACTCATCCAGACCGGCGTCATTTGAGAAGGAACAACTATCCTACTTTGTAATCTTTCCAATCTTTCAATTAATAAATAGGAGGTTTTTAATGTATAGACATTCAAACAAAATAATCACAGTTTTACTTTTTTCGGCACTGTTCACTATCTCGTCATCAGCACGAGCCGATTGCACGCGGCACTTTTACAACCAATCCAGTTCGCAGTGGGTTGTGACTTTCGGTGGGGAAAACCCAAACCACCTTAACATTCCGGCCGGCGCAACAATTCCAATCACCTATGGAATCAGTGGAATTCCTTGGACTGACGCGGCATACCTCACCGTTCAAGGGCCTGCTTATAGCCAGTCGTTCGCTATAGAAGCGCGGCTGGATTGTGTTTACCTGGATCACGATGGTAATACTGGCCGGGCGTTGCTTAACGACCCAGCCAATGGCGACATTACCTTTATAAACTAAAGGCTAAAGGTGTCAGTGCTTTCTTTTGATTTGAGAACAAAGTACTGGCACCCAAATGGTAGCTAATTCTTTCGCCGCTTTTTATAGTAAATGATGAGCGGAATAAGCGACTGAGAAAGAGGTGAAGAACCTAGCTATAGGCCCCTAACAAATGCATTCACAAACACAGCATTCGACTTACCAATATGCTGTCATATCAATCAGGTCAGCCTAGCATTTGTAACTATTTCTTCTGTTCTGGTCGCTCTATATAGTTATTTAAAATGTAAAAATTGGCTCTACTGCTTTTGCCAGCGTTGATCACTGATTATTTAAATGGACAACAAAAATAATTCGCGTACTTTTCGATTCTTGAAATTGATCGCCATCACAATAGTGGCTCTGGCGATCATCGGAGTGGCTGCATTCGAAACATTACGTTTACCTGCTTCTCCATCGGTAGACCATCTGCGCGGACTGGTCATTTCGCATCGCGGTGAACGCGCCAATGCCCCCGAAAATACTCTAGAGTCTATACGTTTGGCGCATAAGCTTGGCGCCAAAGTTGTGGAGATTGACGTTGTGGCGACATCCTCGGATGGCGTGCCTATTTTGATGCACGACTGCACCGTCAACCGCACTACCTATGGCGATGGCAATATCGGTTCGATGACGATCAAAGAGCTCAAACAACTGCGCATCAAACATGAGAACCCAACATACAATGACGCAAGAATACCAACACTAGATGAAGCGCTCGACTTAATCGAGGAGCTTGAATTGAAGGCTGAGATCGAAGTCAAACTGTTCGACGTCGAAGAAGATGTAATCGTCACAAGACTCGCCGAGTCCATCCGCGAACGAAACCTGTATAACCGAGTGCACATCGCTTCGTTTTATCCATCTGTTTTGTATCGCTTGCGGTCAGTGGACCCAAACATAATCACCGCTTATCTGGTCCACCCAGAACCCACTGAAAACAGAATCGTGAATCGCCTACTCCAGTTGGATATTATTGGGTCTTTCTTAGGTGTTGGCTTAGTCCGCCCTTATCGTTCGATGGTCGATCGCGACTATATAGAGCATCATCAATCGGCGGGCAGAATCGTCAACGTGTGGGTGATTAACGATTCTCAAGAGCGTGCGTGGGCAGAGTCGTTAGGAGTAGCTTACTCGACCGACTGTATCGCCGAAGCCTGCGCCAGCTGGAACCTCGGAGACGATGGCAGCTACGCTTGCAGATGAGTGATTTTTATTGGTTGGAAACCCTTAGACGGCAAGGCTGTTGATTAAGCCACCATCTTAGCCACCAACCTCTTTGCACACCATAGAGCGCATCAAACCAAATCGAAACCCCGCTATCAAACCTCCTATTACAAGTAAGGCTTGTACCCCAAGATATGCAAAGGCGATAGGGTACAATATTGCAGGGGGGTGCCCGCCTGCACCTCCAACCGCATAAAGGAATACCGCGAATATAAGATTAGCTACAATGACCAACCCAAAGAGTTTAAGAAAGACCACAAACAGCTTTTTGTTTTTGGTTTTAATGTCGTTTAGGTTTTGAGGTTTAACTGACATAAACCTACCTACTGGAAACGTGACGGCTATGGCCAATATCACTAAAATTGCTAACGCTAAAAAAGGATGCTGCGCAAACAATTGCCGCGCTCTATATTTCATATAAAAACCGAAGGGGATTTTTTCACTCAAATCTTTAGAGCTCAATTCAGGATTGAAACGCACTTTGTTGAAATTAATTCGCGTGAGTAGCTGCCCATTAAAGAACGACTCGATCATCATTATTTTTGAATCATCTTTTGAGATGGTAATTCTGTTTTGATTGAAGTCACCATTCTGTCGTTCTGTTACCTTTTCCAACACCGTGACGTTTTCATCCGACACTGTCGTATTAATCGTATAAGCGAAACGGTCCATAGACCGCCTGCCAGCGGCATAGGCGCTTGCTAAGCTCTCCAGCTGTGGTTCTTCACTAAACACCAAATCGCTGATCGTTTGATAATTTTGCTTATATAAACCCAGCGGCGTAATTTCAAGACGTTTCTTTGGCGGTTTATAAGCTATTAGAGAACGGCCAGTTACCCAAGTATGCTCAATGGGGAGATATGGTAAAGTGCGGCTCACCTTCCATTTGCCTGTGTGGTCCATACACCTCTTATATATTCGACGGCTTATGTCAGAACTGTTCGGGTAATCGTAATCAAATTCTAGAGCTATTTTCGAATCGCTCGGCAGATGATTGAAATCGACAGGGCTTCTAAACTCAACAAAGGTGACTTGATCACAGTAAGAATCAAGCATCTCAATCTTACTAAAAACTTTGGCTAATTCGTTATAGGCTGGTCTGTGTCGCGCTTCATTCGCTAAGCGCTGCGCTGCCTTTTCTGCCTCCTCAGCCTCGCGCTGAACGCGCCGTTTTTCCCGTGCTATGCGTTCGGTTTCTAGATCACCCACATCAAAAGACTCGCTACCCATAATGACGATCGAACCACTGCGCTTTTTTTGACTAGCGGCTGCAGTCACCACAGTAGAGCCAAGAGCAAAAACAACAATCAAAGTTAGGTTCACCAGCCGCATATTTTTATCGATTCATTAAAGGTGGGGGCTGAGTGTTTTTATCTTCTTTAACATCATCTAAAGTTTCCGCATCTCGATATAGTCACTAAGTATTGATTGGTATTCCTCAAATTTAACCGACGCTTCAATCAATCGAAAACAAAAAAAATAAATTCCGACCAAAGCAAACGCCGCGAAAGACATCAACGAAAAACCGCCATCGCTATTTAATTTTGCAATCACCACCAGCACCCCAAACACCGCCGGTAGCAGCCCAACTTTGGTTAATACGCCAACCAACATACTGGATAAAGATTCAACCAGAGACTTCTTACGAGCAAGAAAATTTCTAGTTTGAATCAACGCGCCTAAAGAGTACTTGTCTAACTTAGCATATAAGGCGATCTCCCCCTTTAGTATTTTGTCTGATGTCTTGAGAAGATCAGCAACCGGTGCTTTTAGAAAAGACCTGACATCTTTATCTCGGGAAACGTCTAAAAACGTAACGATGACGGTCGCTACTAAGCTGACTAGAAATACGATTAGGTAAACCAACACATATTCAGCTGGAATAGTTATCTTATTTTGTACAACGACATAGCCAATGGAAACAACAACTACGCCAAACACCCATATCCAAAAAGAGGCCTTTATCAACCACGAGCTCTTTTTGTTTTCCTCAACTTGATTTGGCGCTTCTCGATACGCAATCAATTCAGCCAAGACGTCTCTGGCATTAAGTTCCTTTTCGTTGTTGCCCATTTTCAAACAATCCTTTTAGTTACATTTTTCTGATCGAAGAGAGTAACTAATTTTACTCTGAATTAACTAGGCCTGCCCGCATTATTCGAAGAGCGAAGAACAATCTTTTAACCGTGGTCTGTCCCCGAATGGCACATGCCCCGAATGGCACATTACTTATTCTTTTATTTAGTTTAAAATGAGAGCCAGCTTCCGTTGAGTCTTGAATAAACTAGGTCAATCCGATTTATTCAAAGAACGAACAGCCGCCGCTTAACCGTGATATTCCCCAACTGGCACTAACTATCGGGTTCCTAACAACTTGAGCTTTGCAGTCGAAATTATCAAATATTTAAAATGTATTGCCATTCAGAAATAAGCAGAAAGAGTATGAACAGATGAAACTATCTAACTCTATATTTTTTGCAATCATAATTATTGCTATACCCTCAAATGCAGCAGAGCTAATAAAGTGGAAAGACGAAAACGGAAAAACTCACTACGGCACAGAAGCGCCTGCGTCGGTAAAAACAACAAACCTCAAGAATCAAATTTCAATTGTTGAGTCCTCGGCGAAACAAGCACGTGTGATTTTGTATTCCACGTCTTGGTGCGGCTACTGCAAAAAAGCTCGCTCTTTTATGAATCGAGAGAATATTAGCTTTGTTGAATACGATATAGAAAAAAGTGCGAGCGCAAAACGAGCATATGAGCAAGCCGGTGGTAATGGCGTGCCATTGCTGATTCGTGGCAAGAGATCAATACAAGGTTTTTCTGAATCTAATTATCGGGAATTTTTCAAATCATAGAAGTTCTAATTAGCAATTTTTTATAGTCGTTTTTCAAGCACCCTTGAAAAGGAGTTGCTATAAAAAAGACTGAACATGGGGTCGCCATCATCAGCGAAAAACGGTTTTAAACCCGATTTTTTCAATTCATATTTCAATACTTGAAACGGGTACTTTTCACCAGTCTTTAAGGTAGGCTGGTAAACTAAATATCCACCCCATTTCGTCTTAAAGTCAGCTTTAATACTTATTTCGCTCCACTCTCGAACTAAGCTTAAAAAGGCTCCTGCCACAAAGCGATGAGCAAGAATTTCTTTTTCATCTATTTTTTTGTTAACCGGGAATGTTGAAGAATATCCGTCGTATGCAAAAATTCCAGCTTTAGATTCTAATTCCTCGCTGTTAGTCAAATCAAATTGCGACACAACACGGTGAATACCACAAAAAAGATTACCCTTGGTATTAGTGCTACTTTTTCCACACTCTTTAAGAACAATTTTATTATTACGAAAGCTTTCATTATTTAGATAAAAAGCAAATGGCTTCTCAGACCCAAAACCGGGGTTTCTCACGGGAATGCGCACCATATTTTTAGTCTGCACTTCGCTAAGAATTTTCCCCCTATCAGATGCTTCCCAAAAAAGTTGTCTTACTTGCTCAAGAAATTTGGCGTCTGTCTTTTCTCCGAAAATATCGAAAAACATTGCACAGGAGTCTTCACAAACAATTGATTCCTGCCAATCATTACTGCTTCCTCCTGCACCAATAAGCCTCACTGCATATCTGGTATAACTCCCCCACTCCAATGTCTCTAATAATTCAACACGGTCTAGGTTCTTGTATCTATCTAGACTTAGTGCACCACTGTTTACCATTTTAGCAAACTCACCTTGACTATCAGCCTTAGTACTAAACAATGAAATAGCACCTTTTGAATCTTGATTACGCAAGTAGCTATAGTACTCGGACAAAATCCCTAACTTATTTTTTGATTCACGTTTCTCTTTAAAAAAATCTAGCTTTTGAGGAGGGTTATGTTCTTCAAGAGAACCTTGCACAATGATTTGAGGAGTCTTTATACCGTCCAAAGCAATGAAAGAAGTCACTTCTGCGCCAAAACAACTTGACGATAAGGCGACCATTAACAAACTAATAAAACTTTTATACATTTTCTGAACCAATTTGATTTGCATGAAAAACATCAGATAAACAATTATTCCAAAAAACCGTGGTCTGAGATTGCCACAGTTTTTACGGATTGTTTAATTGTGATTGTAAGTACGAGTGAAGCCTATTTTGGCACCTAAACCTCTTATTCCTTTCTCTTAGGTTTAATCCTATGTAAAGTGATCAGTTATCTTTAAAAAACGAATTGTATTTTTAGTGCCATTCTGGACAGACCACATCAAAGGGTCAATCATTAGCGTACTAGACCCTGAATGTTGAATGTCTGTTTCGAGTATCTCAGAGGCAACTGTCTGATTCAAACAATGATTGTAAAAAGGCTCTAGATTGCTGCGAGTTCAATCGGTCATTCGTTCCGTGGTTTACGAGCTCGAGGTCGGCAAGGTGCACTAGATTGTATCTGTCCCCGGTTTTCACCGCCTCAATGACATTACGGCGTCTTGCACAGAAACGTCGCCGTCTGTTAGCTCAATTATTTCGCGAGAAACATCGGGGGTTTCAATCAATGCCGCTAGCATCGCTGCGACATTGCTTCGCGAAACCGGCCCAAAGGGAATGGCTAGGTTGGCGTTAACCAAACCGTTGCCAGCCTCGTGAGTTAATCCGCCTGGGCGAAGGATCACCCACGCCAAACCGGATGCAGCCAGCGCATTATCCGCTTGCCGTTTCACCTGCATATAATGCTCAAACCGTTCATTGGTCGGCAACTCGCGACCCGCATCCATAAAAGCAGAGACAAGATAAAATCTAGATATACCATTAACCCTAGCCGCGTGAATGGCTTTGATAACACTGTCACCATCAATTGCACTGGTGCGTTCCAGCCCACTACCCGCCGCACCAGCAGAGAAAACAATCACATCGCTATTGATGGTGACATTCACGAAGTCATCAGCGTTCATATCCATGATGTCGCCAAGGCAGGGAATCATCCCGGCCTCTGCTAACGCAATGGCTTGTTCAGGCTTACGGTGCAGAGTCTTAACTTCGTGCCCGGCATTGATAAGCATAGGACCAAGCTTAGAACCCACACCGCCGGTCGCACCAATAATAAATATCTTACTCATAGGGTTGTTTTTCAATCTTGTGCCGGCTGTTTACGCGCATAACATGGCTACGTGAACCGCGCCCGGCAGCGGCACTTTTAGTTGCACCTTTTTGATCAAAGAGAAAAACCAATGTTACTCTGAGCCCTTTAGTCGATCTAAACGATCTTGCTCGTCTTTAAACGCCGCTTTAATTTCTGACACAACGGAACCAACATTGGCATTGCGTTTACGGCGCTTTGCTTTGCCGGTTAGTTTTGTTGCTGGTGTAAGTTCACCGTTTTGATAAAGTTTCCAAATTTCTTTCGCGTATTGGGTGTTAAGTAACTCTGGCGCAAACTGACCGTAATAGTTGGTCATATTACGCACATCACGCTCAAGCATAAACTGCGCATTATTATTACCAGCCGCATTAACCGCTTGCGGCAAGTCTATGATGATTGGCCCAGCCTCATCTACCAACACATTGAATTCCGATAAATCACCGTGAATTAAACCAGCACAAAGCATGCGCACCACGTCTTGCATTATTAGCGCATGATCGTGGCGAGCCTTGTCTGGACTGAGTTCAACATCATTCAAACGAGGCGCCACATAACCCTCGTCGTCAACAATCAATTCCATGATCAAAACACCATTAAAACAACCAAAAGGCTCAGGCACTCTTACGCCCGCGCCGGCAAGCGTGTACAACGCATCTACCTCAGCACTTTGCCAAATTTCTTCTTGTTGATCTCGCCCGAATTTTGAGCCTTTCTCCATGGCTCGAGCGCGACGACTATTGCGCACCTTCCGCCCTTCTTGGTATTGCACTGCTTTTTTAAAACTGCGTTTAGCCGCGTCTTTATACACTTTGGCGCAACGAACCTCATTGCCGCATTGAACAATATAAACAGTCGCTTCTTTGCCGCTCATCAACTGATCCAGCACATGATCAATAATGCCGTCTTCAATAAGGGGTAGAAGTCGTTCGGGTATTTTCATAAAGACCTAATAATTAACACTTAGCACAAATTCAGTCTAACAACTTTCGTTTAAAACACCCATCAACATGATCATCAAACATACTGGTAACGTGAGGCAGAGCAAATTGTAATGCAGAAGCTAATTCTATTCTGACCCTACCTATTCTTATTAGGTTTCGACAGCCCCTAAAATTCCATTCACTACAAATTTGAACAGGGGACCCGCCATTTCGTTCAGGTCCTTCGATTTGAACTTGCCGTTCGATAGGGTGTCTATTCGCATATTGTCACAAACCGCGTAAAGAGTTGTGCTTAATAAAAATTGAAAGCAACACTGAATCTGATACTCGCCGGCATCAGGAAAGACCTTTCTAAGCGCCTCAATAAATTCTAATGCATGAGTGTCGTATTTCACACTCACTGTGTTATCCACCCAAATTTTCTGAACACCTAAATGGGCAATCAATACGCAATAGTTTTTCCAGCCAGCTCCACCCTCGGTAGCAAAATAAATGATCGGCTTAACGAACGCTTGCACAATTTCATTAACGGTTTTGTCAATGTCATCGTCTTTGAGATTAACCGCTCTAAGGGCCTCGAGTCTAGCACACGCCAAATCTTCCACGCGCCTGTCAATCACCTCCATAAATAAGTTTTGTTTATTATCGAAGTGATAATTAATACTGGCGCTTCTAACCCCTGCTTCTTGGGTGATATCTCTTATAGAAACGCCAAAGAATCCACGTTGAGCAAACAATAACTCAGCTGTATCAAGTAGTTTTTCTCTAATTTGTTCGGTTTTTTTGTATCGTGCTTTCATTTATTTAGACAAATAATCAATCCGTATTTCAATAAGTCTAATTTGTTTTCAACATAAATGAAACAATTGTGTCATTTATGTTGAAATGAATATGAAACGTTTGTATCATATTTGAAAGTTTCGAAACATGACTTACTAATGACAATTTCAAAAAACGAGTTTAGTAAAGGTGGTCTAGTACTATTTGCCTGCTTTGTGGGCGTAGGAGTAGGATTTTCATCTCTCAACTACTACACAGCCGGTATCTTTTTAACCGCCTATGAAAGTGAATTTGGTTGGAGTCGCAGTTTAATATCAGCTCAAGGCATTATAGGGGTTGTGGCGCTGGTGCTTTTATCACCTGTTATTGGCACCTTAGTAGACAAGGTTGGCACCAGATTGGTAGCGTCAATTTCATTGTTAATGTACGGTTTATGCTTTATAGCGATTAGTCGACTACTGGATTCCGTAGTAAGCTTTTTGGCATTGTCATTGGTGACGGCAATCGCAGCTGCTGGTTCGACACCAGTTACTTTTACTAGAACGGTTGCATTATGGTTCGATCTAAGCCGAGGGATTGCATTAGGATTAGCATTAGTTGGAACAGGCGTTACGGCGGTCATTGCGCCACTCTATCTAACAGAGCTGATAGTACAAGAAGGCTGGCGAGAAGGAGCACAAGCATTAGGGATCGTGGTACTAGCTGGTGCCACAATCGTAGCGCTCTTTTTGCGCGACAACCCTGATAGTTTTCAACGAAGTCGAGATCTTACTTCGAGTGAACATCCTTCCCTCGAAACCGATAACACGCAAGGTCATGTTAAATCCAGGGTCTATTGGTTATTGGCCGTGGTTTTCTTTTTGGTAGCTCTCGCGGTAAGCGGTCTTATTGTGCACTTTATCCCAATGCTAGTAGATACTGGATTAACTCTCAAAGAAGCCGGAAAATATGCAGCAACAATTGGCGTTGCTGTAATAATAGGCCGTATTAGCATAGGTTTATTGATAGATCGCTTTTTTGCGCCAAGAATAGCTTGCATCGTCTTTCTGCTTGCTGCCCTAGCATTAGTTACATTTGCAGCACAGGGACAAAACATGGCTTTTTTCGCTGCATTGGCTATTGGTATCACGATGGGCGCAGAAGTAGACCTAATATCATTCTTAACGTCGCGTTATTTCCGCCTAGAAAACTATGGAAGAGTCTACGGCGGTTTGTACTCAATCTTTATCATTGGGGCAGCAGTCTCACCCGTTTTGATGGGAGTTTTATTCGATGTGTACGGCACTTATTTTGCCGCGCTAATCATTTCTATTATCGCTCTACTGGTTTCAGCAGTAGCGTTTCTTTTTTTACCAAACTACCCAGGAGCTAACAGATGAGTGATATCACTCTATATCATGCGGATTACTCTACATGCAGTCAGAAAGTTCGAATGACCTTAGCAGAAAAAAAACTTGCTTATCGATCTATCCCATTGAGTTTTAGAAAAGAAGAACAGCTTGCTCCTAGTTATCTGAAATTAAACCCAAATGGAGTAGTGCCCACACTTGTTCACGGGAATGACGTAATTGTAGATTCCTCTTGCATTATCGAATATCTCGACGAGGTATTTGATGCTGAACCTCTGCGACCCGCCACAGCCGCAGCACGAGCGAAGATGAGGGCTTGGCTGCGATATATGGAAGAGGTGCCGACTAAAGCTATACGCACGCCATCATTCAATGACGTATTTCTGCCAGCACTTAGGCTTGTCAAATCCAAAAAGGCGTTTAGTCAATCAGCATCAAGGCGTACGCTTCGTAAGGGCTTTTACAAAAAGATGAACGATGGCCAGGGGTTTCAAGATGCCGACGTTAAAGACTCGATCCGCCAGCTCAGAGATACTGTTCAGAGAATGAACAGCGAATTAGAAACTGGACACTGGATAATGGGCGAGAAATTCACCTTGGTTGATATTGGGTTGGCTCCCTTGATTGACCGAGCAGCTGATATGGAAATGCATTTTCTTTGGAATGATCTACCCAATGTCATCGACTGGATTCATAGAGTACAAAGCAGATCATCATTCGTTGCAGCATTTTATAAAGGTAGCCGACTTTCTCAGCGTTTTGAGTTCAAGTTATCGATGCGATCGACTAAAAAGCAAAATCGCAATTCAAAATTATCTGACTATTTAGAGGAATATTAAAATGATACTAAGAAGAGCAGACAATAGTGGAGGCAAGGTAGTAGTTGCTTTAATAAATGATCAGTACTATGAAATAGAAAATTCGAAGCTCATGAGTGATTTCATAAGCCAACATGAACTGTGTTCTAAATTTCACTACAACCTGCTAGAGATAGCAAACCTTGAAGGCGAACTACTCTCAGAGCTTGAAGCGATAATTTTAGCTGACGCTAAAACTTACAATGCGCCATTGGACGACATCATACCGATTGAACCAAAATCATTCCGCGACTTCATGCTATTCGAAAAACACGTAATAGACTCTACCCGAGGCTACGTTCGGCGATTTCTTCCCACGCTTTTTCACCTCACAAATACAATAGAAAAGATTACTGGCAAAACCTTCGCTAAGTTCAGACCTCACAAACTTTGGTATCAGCAGCCAATCTACTATTTTGGTAACCATCTTAATTTTGGTGGGTCGGGCAACAACGTAGTAACGCCTGAATACACAAATGCGCTCGACTATGAACTTGAGATCGGAGCCATCTTATCAAGGCCACTACGCGACGCGACTCCAGAGGAGGCCAAGGCTGCAATAGGCGGCTACGTAATTCTCAACGATTTAAGCGCAAGAGATGTTCAAAAAGATGAAATGGAATGCGGGTTTGGCCCTCAAAAAGCAAAACATTTTCACTCGACCATGTCGTCCGAATTATTAACGTCACGCGATCTTAACTTTGAAGCTGACGAATTTACCGCCTCAGTGTTGATTAATGGCAAAGTCGTTTCTAAGTGCAATACCGTCGATATGAAATACACCTTTGCTGAAGCTATTTCGTTCGCTTCCAAAAGCGAACAATTACACGTCGGTGAGCTTTTCGGATCAGGAACCTTGCCTGGGGGGTCAGGAATGGAAACAGGTAATTGGGTTACGTCTGGCGATGTGTTGACATTGAAAGTCGATCAAATTGGTGAACTTTCCAATACAATTGTATAAAGGGAGTAAATAATTATGCAGGTAGTCGATTTATCTAAATCCATAGAGTTTAACAAACAAGACCCCATTTTCATGCAAGTGAAGATCAAGCATAAACCACATTGGATGGCTCGTTGGCTGGTTAGAGGATTAGGGTTGCCTTTTAAACTAATGCCTAAAGACTTTGTCGGCTGGGCGGACGACACCATAACTAAAATGGGTGTGCACAGTACCACACATATTGATGCACCTTGGCACTATGGCCCAATGAGTGGAGAGAAAGGTGAAGAAACTAAAGCACTAACGGTTGAAAAAATTCCCTTAGAAAAATGCATTGGCAAAGGCGTTGTCATTGACGTCACTTCCAAACGCGATGGTGAGGTCATTACCATTTCAGACCTTAAAAGTGACTTATTAAAAACAGCATCCACCGTAGAAGAAGGTTCAATCGTTCTAATAAAAACTGGCAGAGACAAATATCTTGGCACCAAAGAATATTGGAAGCGTGGCACCGGAATGGGAGCAGAGGCAACCGAGTGGTTAATCGAACAGGGCTGTACAGTTATGGGCATAGATCAATGGGGGTGGGATATTCCATTTCATCATCAGATAAGTCAAGCCAAATCAGGAAAACATAACGACCTATTTTGGGAAGGTCACCGCGTGGGGCAACGCAAACCGTATTGGCAAATGGAACAGCTAACAAACCTCTCAGCCTTACCACCCAACGGTTTTGAGGTTTGTGTATTTCCTCTAAAATTAGTTGGGGCTTCGGCTGCACCTGCACGGGTCGTAGCGCTACTAGGCAGGTAAACATGATCATCAATCATGCTGGTAACTTGATAACGGCATAGTAAATTGTACTGCCAAAGCTAATTTTACTCTGATCGTAATGTTAATGTGTATCTCAATCGATGGTGTTAATGTGTATCTTAATGTTAATGTGTATCTGACCCTACTTATTTATAAGCCAACTAACCGAAAAATAATTAATTTAACCAACCTCGATTGCTAAAAGCGGTGACAAACCTGAAATGAACTAATCGAACCTGATGTAACTGGTGGGGTCAGTGGCTTAACCATAGCCGATCATCTGCTAAGTCAACCAGGTAGCGAATCGCAATAAGGCCCGGTCTAAAATGATTTAGCGACCATCGATGGCCGGATATATGTCCGCAATTGCTCATCTCAGATAAACATCATCACTTGACCGCAAGGGAGGTATTCATATATGACCCCATTAATTACAAGTCCAAAGTAAGGTAGTCGAGACACTAAAAAGACATAACACATGTTTACAAACAAACTGTAACCGCCTTCGACTCATTTTTAACTTTAATCGGTATACACAAATCACCTTGATTCTGAATATTAGGCAGTTTCAGAACGTACCCCCGCGTGACGCCTTGCGTATCTTGACCAATATTTACCAATACAAATTGATTGTCGGGTGAAATCGTAAACGATTCGATACGTTGAAAACTAGCACTATTTGAGAGAACACCACTGATATTGACCGAAGAGCCGCCACCGACTGGAACGCTAAATAGCTCTTCATAGGCTTCTAAATTGGGGTTGGCGACATAAACCACGCGCTCGCTGTCGGCGGACACTTTAAACGCTTTGACGCTGCCAAACGTATCCAAGGCTGTATTTATTGCTTTCGGTGCTGCACTACCGCTGGTGGGTACAGAGAACAATTCATCGCGAACTCTGGAGCCGATAAAACTGCCACTGGCAGTGAATACAATAGTCAAGTTATCGGGCGTGAATTCATACCTATCGAGTCCGAAGTTTGTTCGTGGAGATCCATAAGGATCAAAAATAGTTCGGCTAAAACTCAAATCTGTTGAAAGCACTTTAAGCTGACCAGGGATAAAAAATCCAATCGAGATCGGTTCACCATTACCAAACGTAATTGTCAAACGCCCATTGTCGCTCAACATCGGTGGTGCTGACCGTTCTGGTAAATATAGGACTGAATCGATGTCAGACCTCGTGAAGTAATTTGTGCCAACATCAGCGCGATAGAGCGCCTTCACAAAATACTTATAAGTAGTGGTCGTTCGACTAAGCGCTTGAAGTGGCAGTGGACTAGTTACGCTTGTCTGCTCAACATAACTTATCAGTTCGCTTTCAGAAATTATCTTTCCTCGACACTCATGAAACTCACGCGTTGAACCATCACTAAGTTTCACGGCAAAGCATTCATCTGCGTCTGAGGTCGCCCTTACCTCAGCGCTATCTATTAGGAAACCATTAATTGAATAGTCACCCACCAGTAACTGCCGCAAATTTCGATCTTGATAATCATACCGGTACACACCATCAGCCGTTACAAACGCGACCCAACGACCATCCTCGCTCAGCTGATACTCTGAAACAGCTTGATTGTTCAGCTTAGCAATGTTGTCTTGACGAGACAGAATTGACAGATATAAGTCTCCGACAATCTCTGATTGGGTGGAGTTCTCATTCGGAATAAAGATGACTAAATGGGCGCTGTCGGCGGCAAATGAAATCTTCGGAACAATATTGAATCTGAAATTGACGTTTGTCGGATACTCAAATTCCGCAATCAGTCTAGACTGGCTTAAATCGCTTACAGATCTAGACACCACAGCAAACATGTTGGCATTTGATGTCGCGTCAAAATGAGCAATGCTTTGGCCATCAGAGCTGAGTACAAATTGATTTTCAAATCGAGTTAAGCTGTTCGAAACCTCTTTGGGTTCAACAACGAATGCGTGAACGATCTGACAGCACAAAACCATAAAACATAAGCATGCGCAGTGTCTCCACCTCATGTTAGATAAGCCCTCTTGGAGATTGATTCGCTCACGTCATAATTTAAAAATGCCGACATATTGATTCACAGTTTTAAGTTAACTAAGCAAACACCTGTCGCTCATAAACAAAGAGGGCTGGCTCGCATCTTGCGCCGATTTACTATTGGCAGGCACAGATCTTTGCAATCATTGTTCAACCGAATGACCGAACGTCCATCATTGAAGCCGGTTACCAATAACTTACAGCAAATTACAGGGTCAAGGCTTGCAAACTTGAGTGGTGAGAAGCGTACTGTAGTACGTGCCGAACCAATCAAGTTTGTATAACGACGTATTTGCAAGCGCAGTAGCTCAAATTAGCCGCACTTACTATCGCCGCAATTCAAACAAGTCATACACCCATCCATCAAAACCAAAGCCTTGGTCGAGCATTTAGCACACAGGCTAGCGGTTTCTGGAAAATCACCACCGTTGGCTGAGCTTGAACTGGCGCCTTGTGCGGCGTCGATCTCGGCGCGCTTCTTGGCTAGAAATTCCTTTTGATGGTCATCTAAGTTATCGGCTTTGATCATGCCGATCATTTGCATGTGGCGTTCTATGCAGTGGCCAATTTCAGCAACGATGGATGGCATGAAAATACCGCCAGGCTTGAAGTAACCACCTTTTGGGTCGAACACGGCTTTGAGTTCTTCAACCATGAAGGTGGTGTCGCCGCCTTTGCGAAACACAGCTGAGATTAAGCGTGTTAGGGCGACCACCCATTGAAAGTTGTCCATGTTTTTTGAGTTAATGAACACTTCAAACGGGCGGCGAGCTTCGTGCTCGGTGCCTTCGTTTAGAATGATGTCATTGATGGTGATGTACATGGCGTGCTCGGTGACCGGGGTTTTTACTTTGTAGGTAGAGCCCACCAACATGTCTGGCCGCTGCACCGATTCGTGCATGCGCACGACATCGGCTTTCTTCATTTCTTGCTCGCTTTCTTCTGGCGTAGCAACGCGCATTTCTTCGACTTTTTCAGCTTCTTCGGTTTTTACTTTGAAGCCGGTAATTTTACTTTCTATTTTTTTAACCATCATGGTTTTCCTCTTGGTCGCGGTGATTGGGTGGGATCACTGCGTCATTATTTTTTTACTCAATCTTTTCTTGGTTTCGCTATTAGCTGCACCGCAAGCATTTGCTGAGGGTTATTTTTTATCAGGCTAGGCGGAGAGTAATTTTTAGTGAGGCGCGTGCTGTAGCACGTAACGAACTAACAATTAATCTCCAACAAGGCATGATGGAAAATAAACCCAGCAAATTAAAACTTACCGTAGTAACCCTCTTTAAGAGCATCAAACAGATTCGCCGCCGTATGCGTTTCACCGTCGTACTCCACTTCTTCATTACCTTTTAGCTCCATGGTGGTGCCGTCGTCTAAGGTAAATTGGTAAATGGTGTTTTCTAAGTCGTCTTCTTTTACCAACACGCCTTGGAATGCTTCTGGGTTAAAACGGAACGTGGTGCAGCCTTTCAAGCCTTTTTCATACGCGTACATATAGATGTCTTTGAAATCTTCGTATGGGTAATCGGTTGGCACATTGGCGGTTTTCGAGATGCTTGAGTCAACCCACTTTTGTGCAGCGGCTTGTATATCTACGTGCTGCTTTGGTGTGATTGAATCCGATGTCACAAAATTCGCGGGCAATTGCTCGTCAGGGTTTTCTGAGTACGGCATGGCGTTGGCGTTTACCACTTGTCGATACGCTAATAGCTCGTATGAAAAGACGTCTACCTTTTCTTTGGTTTTGCGGCCTTCACGAATCACATTTCGTGAATAGTGATGCGCAAAACTTGGCTCAATGCCGTTACTGGCGTTATTCGCCATCGACAATGAAATAGTGCCGGTGGGTGCAATGGAACTGTGGTGTGAGAAACGCGCGCCCACTTTAGACAACTCTTCGACTAGCTCTGGATCGATATCCGCAATTTGTTGCATATAGCGACTGTATTTGGCGTGCAGTTCGGCGCCATTCACTTCGTCACCAATCGCGTAGCCGTCTTGCGCCATTTCAGGGCGCAGGCTGAGCATTTCTTCCGTTACCGTGAAGGTTTCTTGCATGATGGGCGCGGGGCCTTTTTCTTTAGCAAGTTCCAGTGCTTGATTCCAGCCGGCCATCGCCATTTCACGAGCAATGCTTTCAGTGAAGGCCACTGAGGCTGGGTCACCGTAGGTCATGCCAAGCATGGTGGCGGTTGAGCCTAACCCTAAAAAGCCCATGCCGTGACGACGCTTGCGTTCAATCTCGGCGCGTTGACCGTCTAGCGGCAGGCCGTTGATTTCCACTACGTTGTCTAACATGCGAGTGAACACGCTGACCACTTCGCGGTATTTGTCCCAATCAAAACGAGCTTCGTCTGAGAAAGGGTCAATCACAAACTTGGTAAGATTAACCGAGCCTAACAAGCAACTGCCGTAAGGCGGCAATGGCTGCTCACCACAAGGGTTGGTGGCACGAATGTTCTCAACAAACCAGTTGTTGTTTTTGGTGTTAACCTCATCAATCAAGATAAAGCCAGGTTCGGCGAAATCATAGGTTGAGGTCATGATCATGTTCCACAAACGATTGGCCGGAATCGTCTTGTAGATTTTGCAGGCCGTAAGACCTTGATCGTTTTTCACGTAGCCGTTGTCGGCTGGATAGCGTCGCCAAATGATTTCGCTTGAGCTGTATACGTCAATGCCGTCTTCTTTGGCTTCTTTGGCGGTGATCGGGAACGACAACCGCCAATCGGCATTGTTCTTCACGGCTTCGATGAATTCGGCGGTGATTAATAATGACAAATTGAATTGGCGCAGACGGCCGTCTTCACGTTTGGCACGAATAAATTCTTCTACGTCTGGGTGGCTCACATCAAAAGTGGCCATTTGCGCGCCGCGTCGTCCACCGGCTGACGAAACGGTGAAACACATTTTGTCGAAGATGTCCATGAACGACAGCGGGCCAGAAGTGTAAGCACCGGCGCCCGACACATACGCGCCTTTAGGGCGTAATGTTGAGAACTCATAACCGATACCACAACCGGCTTTCAAGGTCATGCCAGCTTCGTGGTTCTTATTAAGAATGTCGTCCATTGAGTCGGTAATGGTGCCCGACACGGTACAGTTAATGGTTGAGGTGGCTGGCTTATAAGCTTGCGCACCGGCATTAGAAATAATACGCCCGGCTGGTAAGGCGCCATTTTCAAGCGCCCAGACAAAACGACCGTACCAATGCTCGCGCAATTCGTCGGTGATTTCGACCCCAGATAGCGCCGTGGCAACACGCTCGAAAGTGTCGTTAGTGTTTTCGTCTACTGCGTTACCGGCTTTATCCTTAAGGCGGTATTTTTTGTCCCAGATGTCTTCTGATGTTGATTGAAGACCCATAATTTTTAATTTTTTCTCGCCGCCTTTGGTGGCTGCGATGGTCAGAGTTTGAGTAACGGTGTTGAGCTCTTCAACAGGCTTTCCCATGGTTAGGATCCTCGGTAATTAGGTTGTTATTTATTATTATCTACTTTGCCCTTTTTACAGCTAGCAGTGCGGCGCACTATTTTGCTAGGGCTTCTTTTTGTTCTGATGGGCTTTCTAACTGTGCCTAAAATCATTTAACTAGATCTAACGCGCAATTTGACGTTAGCTTAGTTATGCAGGTCTCGTCACAGAACTTGTTTACAATTTGTCTCTTTTTGAGCTATCAATAAAGCATGTCGGAAATCGAAATTTGGGTACAACCTCGACGTAAGTTTGACTTCTTGCAAACCGACAAAAACCCGCATTAACAAAACTCAGTATAAAAATGTCTATATAAGAAAACCTATATCTAGTGATTGGGCGACAAACCAAACCCCAACATCATACGATCTACTTAGCGTATTCTTATCAACTATGGCTCCAAAACGCTTGTTTTCACTGCTCTTTTTGAATTTTACAGCCATTTTATTCGAACTCGTAAAACCACTATATGTTGTGGTTATTTCGCGGACGAACCCAAAGATAATGGGTCAGAGCCAAAATCGCAAGAACTTTATTGAGTTTCCGAAGAAGATTTTTCCGCGCCGAAAATACGCGCCTCTAAGGCGTCAAAATGCATTTGCGATACCCCCTTACTGCTTGCCCCAGTTTTAACCGAAAATGATGGACTAGCCATAACTGTGAAAACTCACATTAGGTGATATGATAGGTCTCTATAGCCGCGACATTTATAGCTCAGCCATTGTGACTCTGCGATACAGCAATGATGTAACACTGATGCAGCACTAATTAAGTACTAATGAATCAATAGAGTCGCGCTAAATTTAAATCGGGTTTTCATTACATGATCAAGCAAATTAAACAGCATCGGCCACGGATAAAGCGCATTGGCGTCGCCATGATCGCTGGGGCTATTGTTTGCGGCATTACAACTTTTGGTTTGCAGCAAACAGCGATTGCCCAAACTGATTTTGATATTCGTTCGGAATCTCAAGATTTAAAATCAGAATTTCAAAAAGAGCTGGATAAATGGATGCTGCGTGCCTACGAAGGCGACCGCGACGCTCAGTTTAAAGTCGGCGTATTGTTTGCCAACGACCAGTTCGGCCCACCCGAAAACGAACAAGCTGTTTACTGGTATCGAAAGGCCGCTAGGCAAAACCACGTTCTGGCTCAGTACAACCTTGGGCATCATTACCTGACAGGCGCAGGTGTGAAACGCGATGAAACAGCGGCCATGCAATGGTGGTTGAAAGCGGCACAACAGCAACACGCCTTAGCGCAGTTTAATGTTGGCCGCGCTTATTATTTGGGTATTGGCCTAACAAAAGATTTGTCGCAAGCGCGGCTTTGGTTCGAGCGTGCATCGCAAAACAAAGAACCGAAATCCACCGAAATACTCAAGCAACTAGGCTGGTGGGACCCAAGCTCGGTCGCGATGGCCGAGCAACCTGAAGCGATCGACTCACCTGCGATTAAAGCACCCGAGGCCGGCACTAACGGCTCGAAACTGCGCAGCAAGATAGCCCCTATCGTTTCGCCAGAAACATCTGAGCAATTAGCTTATGATGAAAGTTCAGAGGCAGCGAGCAAATGGGTTACCGGTCAATCAAGTGCATCGCCCGACTTAAATATCAATGACAATGTCGATGACAATATTGACACCAACAGCAACCTCAACGCCAGTGCCAGTACCGAAACCACTACTGAGGCGCCAAGCCAAACGGCCCCTCGTTCAGACAGCCCTTCAAACGACGCTACAAACGAGCCAGCTAAAGCGCTAAACACCGCCATCGCCGTGTTTACCAACCCGGCCGTGCGCAGTGTGCTGATTACGATTATGGATGATGCGAACTTACTGTCGGTTATAAACGAAAACGACCCATGGACAACCGTCACCGCCGAGCGAGGGTTTCCGGTTTGGGTGCACAAGAATTACATCAAGTCGAACGGCAGCGCTGGCACTATTACGGCTAAATCGGTGAACGCACGGTCAGTGCCACTTATCACTACCGGCAGTATTGTTGGGCGCCTTGATCGAGGCGAAAAAGTTAAAGTGCTTGATCAGCGCAACGACTGGTTTCGAATAATGTCGCCCAAGCGCTTCAAAGGCTGGGTCAAAACTAAAGACCTTGTGGCGGCGCAGACCCAGACCACCCAAGCAGCGCTTTTAAATACCGCTTCGACCACCGACAGCGGCTCAACAGGCACCTCCGAAGCGAGTAAACCTGCACCAAGCCGAGATACAGAAACAAAAACAGCAGCGGCAGTTCCAGACTCAGACATAGGCACAGATACAGACTACCAACCGCTCAGTGCAGAAAACCTATCGGAGCTAGCCCCGAGTTTAAACAATAACGATTGGCTGTTTGCTCAAGATGAAACTCACTACGCCCTGCAATTGGCCAGTTTCAGCAACACCAAGTCTGTTGAACGTTTCGTAAACTCGTTGTCGTTCAAAAACTCTAAGAACCTACGCTTGTACACCTCGGTTTCGAATGACGGCATTGAATGGGTATACGTTATGTATGGGTCTTACAGTACCGCTGAAGTCGCCAAAAGAAAATCAAGCGAACTTAAACAACGGCGCGCCTGGATACGCCGCTTCGGGGTACTGCAGCAGAACCGCTGCTTAGCTTGGAAGAAACAATTGCCAGCGCCCAAAGAACTGAACGAATTCTGCAAATAGACAATCACAATTACCGAAAGCCAAAGTAATATAGATAGTAATACAAACAGTGATATGAATAGCGACATGGATAAAAAGGCCAATGTAATATCGCCCTTTCTCGGCGACCACGACCACGCTAGTTGTCAATCTCAAGCAATGGAAAATGCTTTAAAAGAATGCAAACGTCAGGGCTTGCGGCTAACCGCTGTGCGCCAACAAGTGTTGGAGATAATCTGGGCGTCGCACAACCCAATTGGTGCCTACGACGTTTTGAAACAGCTACAAGAAGCGGGTCACAAACCCGCCCCACCGACGGCTTATAGAGCGCTTGATTTTTTGGTGGCGGCGAAACTAGTACACAGAGTCGAGTCGCTCAACGCGTACATTGGCTGCCCGTCGCCGGGCGCTCAGCATCAGTGCCAGTTTTATATTTGCCAGGAGTGCGGGCACATCGCTGAACTAAGCAGCCCAGACGTCGCCAAAGCCTTGCAAAAAGGCGCTGAAGAACTGGGGTTTATTGGCGCAGAACCGGTCATTGAAGTACACGGTGTTTGCAGCAGCTGCCAGTAGATTAAGCAAGCTGCACTCTGTTTGATTTGAACCCCACTAAACGTTCAAAGCCTTGCAAGGCCTTTTAAAACGGCCTGAACTAGCCAGCACCTTTTGATAAAGGCGGGTGAAAAATAACCTGCACGGCGGTGTCTTCTGGGTCAAAACAA
This sequence comes from uncultured Gammaproteobacteria bacterium, assembly GCA_964516915.1. Classification (GTDB taxonomy): domain Bacteria; phylum Pseudomonadota; class Gammaproteobacteria; order Arenicellales; family Arenicellaceae; genus Arenicella. Next base: position 14,328 of record CAZEXS010000024.1, on the reverse strand, counting down.
TAAAAGCTTCGCGCACCGTCGCGATGGGTTCTCGGCTCTGATGCCATTTTGACTTTGTGTTGATTAAGAAACGCGTACCACTGATCTACCTCGTCCATTTGATCAACAATAATTCCGATGTGATCCAAACTCTGGGCTTTACCGCCGGTGTCTTTGACAACGTGCAAGGCGAGATTATCCACACCGCTGCATAGATAAACGTTGTCGGCGTCTGGCCGCCACTCTAACTCAAAGCCGAGCAGATCCACGTAGAAGGCTTCTACCTTTTTGAGATCCACCACGTTGAGTGCTACGTGGCGCAAGCCTGCATGACGCGGGCGACTTAGTTTACTTGTCATAATTCAAAACCAATATTGAGATGTCTAAATCGCTGCTTAGGCCTACGGCGCTGCTATAGGCTAGCGGCGCTATTGAGGCCTACGGCTAGCTAATGTCAGCGGCTATTAGACGATCTCGTAAGAATGTGTGATCTCGGCCGTTTTGCCGAGCATAATAGAAGCAGAACAATATTTTTCCGCTGAAAGTTCCACGGCCTTGCCAACCGCTTTTTCTGTCAGCCCTTCTCCAGAGACTTTGAAGTGTAAATGAATTTGTGTGAAAACTTTGGGTTCAGTGTCAGCACGCTGAGCTTCGATTTCAGCCACGCAGTCATGCACGGTTAAGCGGCGCTTGCGTAAAATATGAACCACATCAAACGACGCACAGCCGCCCATGCCCATCAACAAGGTTTCCATTGGCCGCGCACCTTTGTTTTCACCGTCAAAATCCGGCGGGCCGTCCATCATTATTTCGTGGCCAGAACCCGAAGTGCCTTTAAAATTGACGTTTTGTTGAAGCTCTACAGTTACTTTCATGATTGGCTCTTAAGAATTAGTTTGTGAAAAGTCGGTTGATTCGGTGCTCTGTTAAAAAAACAGCTCGGTAAGCTTTTGACCCGGTTCGTCGACCCGCATAAACGCTTCACCAACCAAAAAGGTGTTGACTGAATTTTCGCGCATCAAGGCGACATCGTCTGCCGTATGAATACCACTTTCGGTAACCACCACTCGATCACTTGGAATGTGCTCAAGCAGATCAATCGTAGTGTTTAGCGACGTTTCAAAATTACGCAAGTTACGATTATTAATGCCGATCATGCGCGTATCTAAGGCTAAGCCACGCTCGAGTTCATCGTGATTGTGCACTTCGACCAAGACATCCATACCAAGCTCTTGCGCTCGCCCGTTCAAGTCTTGCATCAAACCGTCTTCAAGCGCTGCGGCGATCAACAAAATACAATCGGCGCCCATCGCTCGGGATTCAAAGATTTGATAATCATCAAGCATAAAATCTTTGCGCAGCATGGGAATCGTGCACGCCTGTCTAGCCTGATCAAAATAGGCCGCACTGCCCTTAAAAAACTCTGCATCGGTTAATACCGACAAACAGCTGGCGCCGTATTTTTGATAATCTTCAGCAATGCTAGCGGGGTTAAAATCCGCTCGAATAATGCCTTTACTTGGGCTGGCTTTCTTTACTTCGGCTATCACCGCTGAACGCCCTGCATTGAGAGATTCATTCAACGCCGAGACAAAGCCCCGCGACGGAGCGGTGTCACCGGCTTTCGCGCTGACATCAGCTAAGGAGACCTGCCGTTTAAGATGGGCGACTTCTTCCGCTTTATGCGCCATGATTTTATCCAGCACATCAGAGCCGGTAGACATAACTGCGTGCATATTACGACACCTCTTGCGTGGCTAAAATATAGGCCTTTTGGGCCGCCATGGCAGCGCCCGAATCGATCGATTCTGCGGCCATTGTTACGCCCTGCGCAAGGCTGCTCGCCAAACCAGCCACGTAAATTGCCGCGCCTGCATTTAACAGGACAATGTCTCTGGCCGGCCCTGCTTGACCCGTCAGTACACCGTCAATCATCGCCAGAGATTGTTCTGCGTTGGCAACGACTATATCGCCAACATTGCCCAACTCTAGCCCAAAATCTTGCGGCGAAATCGAATAAGTGGAAATTGCCCCGTCTTTGAGTTCACTAACGGTAGTGGCGGCGCCAATACTGATTTCATCCATTCCGTCGTCGGAATGCACCACCAAGGCATGCTCGCTGCCTAGCTTCTGAAACACGTTGGCCAAGGTATCAGTCAAATCTTTAGCAAACACACCAACCACTTGCCGTTTAACACCGGCCGGATTAGTCAGTGGGCCCAACACATTAAAAATTGTGCGAACCGCCATTTCTTTGCGAGGGCCAATTGCGTGCTTCATTGCGCTGTGGTGCATGGGCGCAAACATAAACCCAACGCCGGCCTGCTCGATCACCTTGGCAACTTGTGAGCTTGCTAATGATAGATTTGCACCGGCCTGTTCCAGTAAGTCCGCGCTGCCCGACTTGCTCGACACTGAGCGATTGCCATGCTTGGCTACCTTAGCGCCTGCGCCAGCCGCTACGAACGACGAAGCGGTGGACACATTAAAGGTGCTGGTGCCATCGCCACCGGTACCCACGATGTCGATCAAGGGTTCAGCTTGCACAACCACCTGACTGGCCAGCGAGGTCATGACTTCAGCGGCCGCGGTAATTTCATCAACCGTTTCCCCTTTCATACGAAGGGCAATCAATAAGCCACCAATTTGTGCGTCGCTGCATTCGCCGGTCATTATTTCACGCATGACGCTTTGCATCTCATCGCGGCTTAAATCGCGGCGCTCAAGCAATTGAGCAATCGCTTGTTGAATGTTCATAGTTGCCTCATTATTTTGTTGGCTTTTGGGTCAGTGACGCGGGTTTCAAGAAAGTTCTTCAACAATTCGTGGCCGTGTTCAGTGAGTATTGACTCAGGGTGAAATTGCACGCCTTCTATCGCCATCTTTTTATGACGAAAGCCCATGATTTCACCATCTGACGTCCACGCTGTTATCTCTAAGCAGGTTGGCAGCGTGTCTCGTTGCACCACAAGCGAGTGATAGCGTGTGACGGTATACGGGTTTTTCAAATTTTTGAAAACACCCTTACCGGTGTGCGTCAGCGTTGATGTTTTGCCGTGCATTATTTGTTTGGCACGCACTACTTTGCCACCAAAGGCTTGGCCGATCGACTGGTGCCCCAGGCACACACCCAAAATAGGCACCTTGCCTTTGAAGTGTTTAATGACCGCCAAAGAAATGCCGGCCTCATCAGGCGTGCAGGGGCCGGGCGAGATCATAATGTGATCGGGCTGCATTTTAACCAGCTGTTTAACGGTGATTTCATCATTGCGAAACGTTCTAACTTCTTCACCAAGCTCGCCTAAATATTGCACTAGGTTGTAGGTAAACGAATCGTAGTTATCTATCATGACTAACATGGCAAGCGCTCCTAAAAGTCGAATCCAGTTGTTGCAAGTTCCACGGCTTTCACCATGGCGCGGGCTTTGTTGAGCGTTTCTTTCCACTCGTATCTTGGCACAGAATCAGCAACAATGCCGGCGCCGGCTTGCATACTCAATACGCCATCCTTAACCACCGCAGTGCGTATTGCAATTGCGGTATCCATATTACCATTCCATCCCAAATAACCAACCGCGCCGCTGTAAATGCCGCGTTTAATTGGTTCAAGTTCGTGAATGATTTCCATGGCTCTTATTTTTGGCGCACCGCTCACCGTGCCGGCAGGAAAGGTTGCTTTTAGGACATCTATGGCATCCATATCGTCACTCACCGCACCCTCCACATTCGAGACAATGTGCATAACATGCGAATAGCGCTCGATGACCATTTGGTCGGTCAACTCCACCGTGCCGATCTTGGCTATGCGGCCCACATCGTTACGACCCAGGTCAATCAACATGAGATGCTCAGCAAGCTCTTTTGCATCGGTCAACAGTTCTTGCTCAAGCGCCAGATCTTGTTCTTGCGTCAGGCCTCGTTTACGCGTACCGGCGATGGGGCGAACGGTCACCACACCGTCCTCCATGCGCACCAATATTTCAGGCGACGAGCCAACAATTTGGAAATCACCTAAGTTCATAAAATACATATAAGGTGATGGATTGATGGTGCGCAGCGCTCGATAAAGATCGATGGGTTCGGCTTCAAATTTGGTTGATAAGCGCTGCGATAACACCACTTGCATGATGTCGCCCGCTTGAATGTAGTCTCTGCACACCTCTACCGCCGCTTCAAAGTCAGGCTTGTTAAAGTGCAGGTCGTAATCGTCTTCGCTGACCACGCTGGTGCTTTTAAACGACTTAGGCGCCGCAAAGCTCTCCGCCAAGCCAGATTCACATTGATCTAGATGCGCTTGTGCGGCCTGGTAGGCATTGGCTTCGGCCAAGTCGGCCATTGCCACAATAAAGATGCGGTTCGCCAAGGTGTCGAAGACCAGCACATTGAACGATTCCATTAACAATATATCGGGCGCGCCGATATCGTCTTTCTTATGCTCGAACGACAGCTTTTTTTCTATATAGGCAATCGTTTCATAGCCAAAATAACCGACTAAGCCACCGATCATTTCGGGCAAGCCTTCATAGTCGAAAACCTTGTAGGACGCTTGCAAGTCTCGCACATCATCAAGCGCGTTTTCAACCTGCCTGCGGTCAATCACCTCACCGTCTTGCTCAATGATTCGTTGATTAGAAAAATACTTGATAACTTTGGCGCTGCTCAAACCAATAATTGAATAACGCGCCCATTTATCGCCGCCCTGCACCGACTCAAACAAATAAGTGTAAGGCTTGTGGGCTAACTTTAGATAAGTGCTGACGGGGGTGTCGAGGTCGGCCAGAGTTTCTCTGACCACCGGAATATGGGTATATCCTTGCTCGCGCAACGGCGCAACAAAGGCATCAAATTCGGTTTGGTTTGCAAAGGGTGTGGATGGCATGGCAATAAAATTCACTTTTTAAAGAACCGGCTTCTAAGACCACTAACACATAGCTTAGAGCACAATTCAAAGACTAAAATTACAAATAAAGTAAGCGCTGCGTTTTCTAAAACCTATTCATTTCAGATGCCCACAGCAAGCGACGGGCTAGCTTCGCCAGCGCCACCAACACGTTGAATTTTTAAGTCTTAAGTAATATTGCATAATTTTGAAAAGAGGGTCGAACCTCGATACGCGTATAATTGCCGAGGAACTGGCCGGGGTCAAGGCTTTCTCACTGCTTTTATGCCCCTCGATGCGTTTATATTAGTTCACGCATTTGTTGTCACTGTATTTTTACGCCGAAAATGATCAAGCAAGCGATTTGGCAATATTAGCGCGCATATCACTGATCACTTGCGCGTAATCATCTTGATTAAAAATCGCGGAACCGGCTACAAATGTGTCTGCGCCCAGCGCGGCGAGTTCACCAATATTATCGGCCTTTACACCACCGTCAATTTCCAAGCGAATATCTCGGCCACTGGCATCGATAATCTTACGCGCTTCAACGGTCTTTTCTTTGATATACGGAATAAACGATTGACCACCGAAACCGGGGTTAACTGACATCAGCAACACCATGTCGACCTTGTCGATTGCCCACTCAAGCACCGACAGCGGTGTGGCGGGGTTAAACACCAAACCCGCTTGACACCCTTCGTCTTTGATCAACTGCAAACTGCGGTCTACATGTTTACTGGCTTCTGGATGGAAGGTAATCATGGACGCGCCGGCTTTGGCAAAATCCGGAATAATACGATCTACCGGCTCGACCATAAGATGCACATCAATCGGCGCGGTAACGCCGTGATCTCGCAGGGCCTTGCAAACCATTGGGCCGATGGTCAAATTTGGCACATAGTGATTGTCCATCACATCGAAATGCACCCAATCGGCGCCCGCCTCAAGAACGTTATCCACCTCTTCACCAAGCTTGGCGAAGTTGGCAGAGAGAATAGAGGGCGCAATAATATAATCGTTCATAAGATAGCCTGCTAATATGCTATTTGGTGAGCACTTGAATTACGCAGAGTATACCCGTATTTCAAACCAAGCCAACAGCGCTACTTGCCAAATAGGCCGTCTAAAAGTTTATTCTTTAGGTCGTCTTTCAGTTTGTCTTTTTCCGACTTTTGAGGCTCAGAGGCTGCCGAGTCACCGGCATTTGACGCATCGCCAGCGCTGCTCTCGCCTCTTTCTGTTAGTTCTCGCTCTTGGCCTTCGGCTTTTCCTTTGTTGAGCTTTTTATCAATTTTACTGCCGAGAAAACCTTTGAGCACCTCTTTAGTAGACAGCTTTTCACCGCCTTCTATGCCGAGCTTTTCTTGCAAGTATTGGCCTTTCTTTTCTTCCACTTGGCGCTTGAACAACGCCTGATAGATACGCTTAAAGTCAATTGAGTAATTCGGCGCTTCGAAGTTTCCACTAAAACGCACGGGGATAGGAATGCCCGCGAGCTTATCGTAGGATTCACCGCCTTGACCGCTGGTGCTGGCCACCAGTTTTACTTCTACTAAATAATCTAGCGTCTCTCTTTCAACGTCTATCGTGCCTTCACCGTTGATTCTAAACAATGGTGCTTTAAGCGAAAAATCATCATTGGTAATAACGTTATCATTGATATTAAAAGTGCCCACCAATTCGGCAAATTTTGTTTCATCGTTGGTGTCTGAAGAGCCGGATTCATCGGCTGTCGGCTCTTTTCCGCTCAGTGATTGGTATTTGGCGTAAGCCGAATCGATCAAACCCTTGACGTCAACACCTTTCACCGCGCCGTCTTTGGCTAGCAGTTTAACCACGCCTTGATTGCTTTGTTTACCGTTGACTTCGGTCACCACCAAATCGATTAACACCGAGCCAATGCCCGAAAGTTGACCTGTCACATCGGCCGCATTAAGCAAGTTACCCAGCTGCACGAGGTCGACCTCGTTTTTCACCGCCAACTTAGAAACGCCGTTTTGGTCGGTAAACGCTATTTGCCCTGCCAATGATCCGTCGTATAACGAAGCAGTAGGCGTAATCGTCACTTTGCCAGGCTCGGAGCGCACTTGAACATCGATATTGTTCAGCTCAACCCCGCCCGAGATCAGCGTAGTCGCTTTGAACTGACCGTTGGCTTGAATTTCTTTAAACGCCGCCATCGGTACCGCAAGTGCTTCTGCACCACTCACACCATCGTCTTCAACCTCTTCTGACTCGTCGGTGGGCGGCAAGTAGCGATCTACATCCAACGCGTCCAGCACCAGATCAAAGTTCGCTGCTGGTTTTTCAAAATTCTTAACCGACGCCGACCCTTTTAAACTGGTGTCGTCGAGCTGTAGATTCAGATTATTTATTTCTGCGCCATCTAAACTGCCTGCAAAATCGGCACTCAAAGCAACCGCCGTCAGCGCTTTTGGGTCGTTGGTTTGATAGTCCACATCAAAATCTTTAATGAGTTGGGCCGCATTGAAGCTGGGGACAGATAAACTGGCTGACGCTTTCGGTGCGTCAATGAAATCGCGCGCAATAAAGTCGGTTAAACTGGCCTTTAGATCGCCAACTTGAAGATTTAGCTCAGGAACATCGGCACGTTGAGAGTCAAGATTTGCTGAAATAGTGGGTGCCCGTAAAGACACATCCGCTATGCCCTGGGTAGTGACTTGCAGCCCGGTTAAACTAATTTTGGCTTGGTCGACCAGAGTTAACGACGAGACCTCGAGCCTTATGTCATTTTCAGCCTGCTGTACTTGAACTTGCAAATCGGCTAGTTCCACCAACAAAGTGTCGACGTCAATCTTGGCCGAGCCGTCCATTTCAAATTGAACAATGTCAGGGCTGTCGGATGTTTTAAAACGGCCCGACGCTTTTAGCGGTGCTAGGCTACTGCCGATTAGATTTCCGGTTTCTAACGATAAATTGTTGATTTCAGATAGTGTGCCAGCGGCTCTATCATCAATAACGACTTCGCCGCCTGTGAGTTCGACACCTTGGATCAAGAGCGCAACCGCCGCTCCGGCCGACTCTTCCGAAGCAGATTCGGCGGTTTCGGCTTCGTCATCACTTACCAGGCCGCTAAAGCTATCAATGCCATTGGCTAAGGTTACCAATCGGAATTTAGGCTCCTTTAAAATAACCGTGTCAACATGCACTTGCTTACTGAGTAAGGGCCCCAGTTTTACCCGAAGTTGCGCGGTGTCTACCGACACCATATCGCCGCCTATTTCAGAAGGTTGCGACAAGGACAAGCCTTCGGTGCGTATGCCTAACCAAGGGAAAACCGACAATTTAAGTTCGCCGTCCAGCGTTAGGTCTCGACCGGTTTGCTCTTTGACCAATTCCGAAATATCAGACCGATAATCGTTCGGGTCAAACACCATTGGGCCAATGACCACCGCTGCTAATATAAGTACTACCAGCGTTACTAACGCCCCTAACAGCCACTTTACGAGTCGAACCATAATTTAAACCTGACACTGATCCCTAATGAGAATTATTAATTGCAAATAGTTTGCCTAGCCCTGAAGAGGTTCGATTCTACGAACTCTCAGAAAAGTAAATGTAGTGACTATCAAACAGTCATTTTCACCACCATTTACCGGAGCCATTCACTGCAGCCCTTAAACATGCATCTAGACTGCGAACGACATCTTAACAAGCTCTGCCATTCTAACGTGTGTATATGAATAAAAAATTAACCGTCGTTTACAGTTAGGCCGGCTAAATTACACTGACACTAAACAGGCTTGCTTACTGTCTAAACAGCGACCTCAACCATATTGCGATAGGCTTGCGCTAGAATTTCGCTGCCTGAACCCGGCTTATGCGCATTTTGGCTAATGTGTCGACGAAATAAGCGTGACCTTGGTTCGCCATGAAACAAGCCCACCACGTGCCTAGACATATGATTCAGTCGCACACCTTCCTTGATATTTTTATCAACGTAGCGAATGAAATCGGCTAATACTTGATCGCGCGTGCGGGGCGTTGCCTTATCGCCGTACAGCTTTGCATCGACCTGCGACATAATAAACGGGTTAGAGTACGCTTCGCGCCCCATCATCACGCCATCTAAGTGCTGAAGATGACTTTGGCAGTCTTCCAGGGTATTAATTCCGCCATTCAAGACAATTTCCAATTCAGGGAAATCTTGTTTGAGCTGATACACCAATTCGTAATCGAGTGGTGGTAGATCGCGGTTTTCTTTAGGGCTTAAACCTTTAAGCCAAGCTTTGCGAGCGTGCACCAAAAACGTGCCGCAGCCTGCTTCTGCTGATAGCTCAACGAGCCGCCATAGAGCCTCGCGCGGCTCTTGCTCATCAACCCCGATGCGACACTTCACCGTGACCGGTATATCGACGGCGGCCTGCATTTGTTTAACGTTTTGCGCAACCAATTCGGGCGACTGCATTAAACAAGCACCGAAACTGCCCGATTGCACTCGGTCACTGGGGCAACCGACATTAATGTTAACTTCGTCATAACCCCATTCTTGTACTAACTCAGCGCACTGCGTCATAGCATCAGGATCGGAACCACCAAGCTGCAATGCGACGGGGTGTTCTACTTCATCGAAATTCAAAAACTTGGGCCGATCACCAAAAATCAAGGCACCGGTGGTGATCATTTCGGTATACAAAACCGCGTGCTTTGAAATCAACCGCGCTAGATAACGCTCATGACGATCGGTACAGTCGAGCATGGGCGCAACACAAAAGGTGCGGTCTATGGCGGGAGTTGTGGATGTAGGCGCAGACATGGGCGCGAGTTTAACAACGGTTAACGCCTAATATCTAGCGTTTCTCATACGATTTTCTGGGTCAGTTACAATGGCGCGTTTTACTGGCGATTCAGACTGCCAAGCAATTTCAAAATGGCACAAAAAAGCCGGCTCTCAAAACGAGAAGCCGGCCTGTTTGCTAGTTAAACGCGAAAATCTAAATCGAAGACTTGATCGCATCAACGCTGTCTTTGGCATCACCAAATAACATGCGCGTATTTTCCTTAAAGAACAATGGATTCTCAACACCAGCATAGCCTGTGGCCATAGAACGTTTAGATACGATAACCGTTTTAGCATTCCACACTTCAAGAACCGGCATGCCCGCAATTGGGCTATTCGGGTTCTCTAACGCCGCTGGGTTCACGATGTCGTTCGCGCCGATCACAATCACCACATCGACTTCGCCGAGTTCGTCATTGATTTCATCCATCTCAAGAACCACGTCATACGGCACATTGGCTTCCGCAAGTAACACGTTCATATGACCTGGCATACGACCCGCCACTGGGTGAATGGCGAATTGCACATCAACGCCTTTGGCGCGAAGCTGCTTAGTAAGGTCAGACACTGCATGCTGCGCATTAGCCACCGCCATGCCGTAACCAGGGACGATCACAACACGACCTGCGTCACTAACCAAGTTTGCAACTTCATCGGCTTGAATTGCAATGGCTTCGCCTTGTTCACCGGCTTCTTCATCGCCACCCGCTGTTGTTCCAAAACCGCCCATGATCACAGACACAAAGTTTCGGTTCATGGCGCGACACATGATGTAACTCAAAATCGCACCAGAGCTACCCACCAAAGCACCAACCACAATGAGTAGGTCGTTGGACAACATGAAACCGGTTGCCGCTGCGGCCCAGCCTGAATAGCTGTTGAGCATTGAAATAACCACCGGCATGTCAGCACCACCGATCGCCATTACCATGTGGACACCAAAAGCGAAGGCCAACAAGGTCATAATGACCAACGGCAAGGTGCCGCCATCATGGCCAGCACTTAAAAACCACCAGCACAACAGAACCGACAAGCCCAACAAACCTAGGTTCAACTGATGACGCATAGGCAACAATAATGGCTTACTGCCAATCTTGCCGTTCAATTTTCCGAACGCCACAACCGAGCCAGTGAAGGTAACCGCCCCAATAAGAACGCCCAGATAGACTTCCACATTATGAATAGTCGCCGCTGCACCGACTAAGGTATTGGCGGGGTCAAAAAAGCTGGCAAAGCCAACCAACACCGCGGCCATACCAACGAAGCTGTGCAATATTGCCACCAGTTCAGGCATTTGCGTCATTTCGACCTTAGCGGCCAAACGCGCACCGATGCCACCACCAATGACCATTGCGATGATCAACCAGCCGTAAGCATCGACATTTTTATTAAGGATGGTCGCCACGATAGCGATGGCCATACCTATGATGCCGTACCAATTACCACGACGAGATGTTTCTTGATTGCTCAAACCTGACAGGCTTAAGATAAACAGAATGGCAGACGCTATATAGGCTGCCGAAATAGTTCCCATTTCCATGATTATTCCCCGTTAGCCTTTGCTAAACATTTTCAGCATGCGCTGAGTGACCAAGAACCCACCGGCGATATTAATAGAGGCTATCAAGATCGCGATAAAGGCAAGAAATACCACCAAGCCCGAGGTAGAGGAGATTTGCAATAAGGCGCCAACAACGATGATGCCCGAAATGGCATTTGTCACACTCATTAACGGTGTGTGCAGTGCCGGAGTAACGCTCCAGATAACTTGATAGCCAATAAAGCACGCTAATACAAACACCGTGAAATGGCTCATAAACTCAGCCGGCGCCACACTACCAACACCCAATAAGGCAAGCAGCGCTAATGCCATTGCGCCAAAGGTCATTTTGGCCTTATCGGCGGTGCTCAATTCAGGTTTGGCTTCTGGCATAGGGGCCGGTTTAGCCGCCGCTTGTGGCGCGGCCGACAATTTTGGCGGCTCCGAAGGCCAAACAACTTCACCTTCATAAGCGACGGTTGAACAACGTGTGACGTCGTCTTCCATATCAAACACTATTTGACCGTCCTTCTCAGGGGTCAAATCCGTCAACATGTGACGCAAATTAGTAGAATAAAGCTGCGACGATTGCGTTGCTAAACGACTAGGCAAATCGGTGTAACCGATAATCTTAACCCCTTTATGCGTGACGATTTTATCGGCCTTGGACAGTTTGCAGTTGCCGCCGCGCTCAGCGGCTAAATCAACGATCACGCTGCCCGACTTCATGCTCTCTACCATGTCTTTGGTGATTAGCTCTGGAGCCGGCTTGCCAGGAATCAATGCCGTGGTAACGATGATGTCGACTTCTTTGGCCTGTTCACGAAACATGGCCATTTCAGCGTCGATAAACTCCTTACTCATGGTTTTGGCGTAACCGCCATCGCCTGAGCCGTCTTCTTCAAACTCAAGCACTAAAAATTCACCGCCTAAGCTTTCGACTTGCTCTTTGGCTTCAAGGCGCGTGTCAAATGCCCGCACAATAGCGCCCATGCTTTTTGCCGCACCGATTGCGGCCAAGCCCGCTACGCCTGCGCCAATCACCATGACCTTTGCTGGCGGTACTTTACCGGCCGCCGTTACTTGGCCGGTAAAAAAGCGGCCAAACTGATTGGCGGCTTCAACAATTGCTCGGTATCCACCGATATTGGCCATAGAACTCAGAGCGTCCATTTTTTGCGAACGCGACAAACGCGGCACGCAATCCATAGCGATAACATTGATTTTTTTATCGGCTAGGGTTTTAAGAAATTCTTCATTTTGCGCAGGCCAGAAAAAACTGATCAAGGTTGTGCCAGCGGCCACTTTGCCCGCCTCTTCTTCGGTCACACCACGTACTTTCATAATTACGTCGGTATCAACCCAAATTGCATCGGCTTTAACAACCGTAACACCGGCCTCTTTATAGTCAGCGTCCGAAAATTCCGCGGCTTTACCAGCGCCTGACTGAATACGCAGCTCATGGCCTAATTTTTGAATGTGTTTGGCGGACTCGGGGGTCAAAGCAACGCGCTTTTCACCTTTATACGACTCCTTAGGAATACTAATGATCATGTTTCATAACTCCACTTTGATCTAGTTTTTAAGGGTTTTGCGCAGAGCTCTCAGCCCAATTCACGCGCCGACTGTAGTGTATACGAGGCTGCGGTTGACGGCTAGAAGCTAAACCTAGGGAAACCAACCATACCTGTTATTACACACATGAATGTTGGACAAAACGGCTTGAAACTCTTAATTAAGCTCAGAAAAACCGTAAGTCAAAGCCATTTAAAAGACAAAATGCCAACTAACTGCGCGATAGCAAAAACACCTAAACACAAAGCCATGCAAAAATAGCGTCAGCAAACGTCAGAAAAGGCGCCTGTTTAGACTTTTAAAACCGCTTTGACTGGTAAGTCACGCACTCGAATACCACTGGCGTGGTAGATAGCATTGGTAATGCTCGGCAATACCGGCGGCAAGCCCGGCTCACCCACGCCACCCGGCGCGTTATCAGATGCCACCAAATGCACGAACAAAGGTGGCACTTTATCCATCGTTGACACCGGATAATCATAAAAATTATTTTGCGCAATCGCGCCGTCTTTGACGGTGATTTCGCTTTCCAATGTGATTGATAAGCCCATAATCATGGCACCTTCCATTTGTGAACGCACTCGATCAGGGGTAATGACTAGCCCGCAGTCAATTGCCGTGTGCATTTCGAGTGGCGTTACCTTGTCGTCTTTGACTTCCACCTTAGTGGCCGCCGCCACGTAAGAATTAAAACTGTACGCAACACTGATACCCCAACCTTGGCCCTTGGGTAATTGTTCTTGAACATTAGCTTCGTCCATTACTCTTTTCAGCACTGATTTGAAGCGCTGAATTTCAAGAATATAGTCGGTGTTTTCAGCATCTACCGTTTGGCCATAATGCGTGTATGCCTCGAACCCTTCATCCCTTGGATTAAAGCTACGATCCTCGCCCAACAGGGTGACCCACATTTCGTGAGTGCCTATGCCGGCTTTGGCCGCCAACTCATCTACGAAGCTCCCTAAGGCAAAGTGATTATTAATGTTGCCGACTGAACGTAGCCAGCCGGTTCGCACATGCGTTGAAATCTCATGGTTTTCAAACGACATATTGGCAACTTGAAAAGGCACGTCGGCAAACCCCAATGACAACGAACTGTCTCTCAAATAACGACTATTTTGATTGAATAACCAACCAATCGGCGGTGCGACAACTCGTTGAATCCAATAGTCGCTGGAATTGTCATCGTTTAATTCAGCCTTCATATAGTTTGCGGCAGCCGAGTGATAAAAGCCATGTTTAACGTCGTCTTCACGACTCCAAATCACTTTAATTGGCTGGCCCGTCGCTTTTGCAAGCTCGACTGCCTCGATGGTGAAATCGTTTTTACTTTTACGACCGAAAGCCCCGCCCATTAAAGTGGTATTGAACGTCACTTTATCTTGGTCTTTTTGAGCGTCTAGTCCCAACTCTGTTAGAACCATCAGCTTACCCCATTGAGGCGCTTGTGTGCCGCTCCAAACTTCAGCGCCATCGTCGGTGAGCTGCGCAGTGGCACTGGGCGTCTCCATCGACATATGATGATGGTAAGGAACGGTATAGGTGGCTTCG
>CAZEXS010000023.1:27895-47314 GCA_964516915.1 uncultured Gammaproteobacteria bacterium | reverse complement strand
TTCGCTTGTTGGTGGGCGGCTCTTGCTGTGTAGGCTAAAGAGCCTGTTTTCTCGATAATCGCAAGTACCTCATTAAGATTGTCTCGGCTGGCGTTAGTAATGGCGTGCACCAGGGTGTCTCGGTCTTGGCCAGTTGAGCGTTCAATCGCATTTATCAACGGCAGGGTTGGTTTACCTTCGGCTAGATCATCGCCAACATTTTTACCCATCTCTTCGGTATCGGCGGTGTAGTCGAGTATGTCATCCACCAATTGGAATGCCGTGCCAAGATGCAGCCCATAAGCGGATAAGGCTCTTTCGATAGGGCTGGCTTGTTGGGTAATCACAGCCCCGAGTTGGGTGGCGGCTTCGAATAAAATGGCCGTTTTGGACTGGATGGTGTCCATGTACTGTTGTTCACTTGTTTCTGCCGAACCACAGTTGATGAGCTGCATCACTTCACCTTCTGCAATTTGGTTGGTAGTGCGTGATAGTATTTCCATCACGCGCATGCTGCCTACGTCTACCATCATCTGAAACGAGCGAGAATACAAATAGTCACCGACTAGCACGCTCGCTGCATTACCAAACACTTCGTTAGCCGTTTCGCGCCCTCGACGCATCTCAGACTCATCAACAACGTCGTCGTGCAGTAACGTAGCCGTGTGAATAAACTCAATGATGGCGGCCAATAAAACTTGGTCTCGATTAATTGCCGTTTCTTCAGGGTTTGAAGCCTTGGCAGCCAATAGCAGCGCCACCGGGCGTAACCGTTTGCCGCCTGCCTGTACGATATAGGCACCAAGTTGATTAATTAGGGCCACATCACTGTTTAAGTTACTGCCAATGGCTTTAGTAACTTCGGCCATGTCGGCCGACACTAAGCCTATAATTGATTTAATATCAATGGCTTGAGAGTCAGTGTCGCTGATTGCTGTGCTGATGATAGTCATATCAAGGTAGTATAAACCAATGTCCACGTTTCGACGAAAGTTAAGGTGAAAATTTGCAATCGTAAAATCAGTAATTATTGGTTGCATTTGGTTGACCAACGAGGCCTAAAACCATAAAATCCGCCTTCCTGTTCGCTGGGCCCGGTATTGGGAGAAAGAATTCGTTCAAATGTAAAGAGCGAGCGCCCCTTCGGAACGTTTAATTGGCTGTCTGATAGTGCAGATTAGCCTGGAGATATAGTATGTACGCGGTAATCAAAACCGGCGGTAAACAATACCGTGTCGCAGTTGGCGACAAATTAAAAGTAGAAAGCCTTAAAGCCGAAGCCGGTGACAAGGTTGTTCTAGATCACGTATTAATGATTGGTGACGGTGATAAGGTTGAAGTTGGCACGCCAACTTTGGATAAAACTGTTGAAGCGACTGTTGTAAGTAATGGTCGTGGCAAGAAGTTACGCATCGTAAAGTTCCGTCGTCGTCAAAACTCACGCACGCGCACTGGTCATCGCCAAAATTACACCGAGCTTGAAATTACAGCTATTGGTGGAAAAGCGGCAGCGAAGAAAGCAGCGCCTAAAAAAGCCGCGGCTCCTAAGAAAGAGGCTTCACCTAAGAAAGCGGCTGAGCCGAAAAGCACAAAAGCGGAAGGCAATGACGATTTGACTAAAATTTCTGGCGTAGGTCCAGTAATTGTAGGTAAGTTGAATGCCATGGGTATCACAACTTTTCAGCAGATCGCTGACTTTACGGCAGACGACATCACTCGCATCGACGGCGAATTAAACTTCAAAGGTCGAATAGAACGTGATGAATGGGTTTCACAAGCTAAAGAATTCTTGAAAGGCTAAATCAGCCTGATTCTGAAGCTAACCGGAGGTTATTTAAAATGGCACATAAAAAAGCAGGTGGTAGTTCTAGGAACGGCCGCGATTCTAATTCGAAACGTCTAGGCGTTAAACGTTATGCAGGCCAAGCGGTTAATGCGGGCAGTATTATTGTTCGTCAGCGTGGCAGTACGTTTCACGCTGGAGACAATGTTGGCATGGGCAAAGACTTTACGTTGTTTGCACTTGAAACCGGTGTTGTTAAGTTTGAAAAGAAGGGCTCTAAAAACCGCAAGCACGTAAGCATTATTGCTGCTTAGTTTTTCAGTTTTTCTGAATAAGTTAAAAGCCTCGCATTTGCGGGGCTTTTTTCGTTGGGCTAACGAATTTGTGTTTGATGATCGTTATAGTTAGCAAAAAGGGGTGAGGAGGCGAGTTACAAACTCGAAATTTCCCTTATTATGGAGATGTTTTGCAAATTGCCGCATGGCAAGTACAATAAGTAAAGCTCGATATAGTTGTCGACGTCAGTTTGTGCGGTTAGTAAAATAGAAGACCATTTAGATATTAAGCCGATACTGGAGAAGAAATGACCCAAAAGCTCTCAATTTATATTGCTGATCAATTAGAATTAGTCGCAGTAGGAATGACTGACTTACTGCGTGATGACGAAGGCTATGAAGTTGTTGGTGCGGCCAAAACCGGCAATGAAGTTTTGGAGTATCTAGAATCAAACACCGTTGATATCTTATTAATCGATGTCAGTTTGCCGGGGCTGGACGGCATTGATACGACTCGCGAAGTATGTCGCCGCAATCCCGACCAAATTGTAATTGCTCATTCCTTATTGACCGAGATTGAGTACATTAACAGCATGTTGATAGAAGGGGCTAAAGGTTACATCGTGAAAGGGGCTTCACTTGAAGAATTGCATGAAGCTTTTGAAACGGTTTTGGCGGGCGGACAGTATTTGAGCCAGCAAGCAAAAATTTCAGTCGAGGAAGGGTATCAATATACCGACAAACACATAGACGGAGAGTATATTGGTTTGAAGGATCGTGAGCGTGAAGTGATTGTTTGCATCGCTAAGGAAATGACC
Source organism: uncultured Gammaproteobacteria bacterium (assembly GCA_964516915.1). Taxonomy (GTDB): domain Bacteria; phylum Pseudomonadota; class Gammaproteobacteria; order Arenicellales; family Arenicellaceae; genus Arenicella. The sequence continues at coordinate 44,459 of CAZEXS010000023.1, read as the reverse complement.
AATAAGGAAATCTCGGATAAATTATTCATAAGCGTGGAAACCGTAAGGACTCATCGTAAAAACTTGATGCACAAATTAAATGTGAAAACCGCCGCCGGCTTAGTTAAGTACGCGGTTGACCGTCGCTGGGTTTAGGTGGAGAGTTTAGATGCAGCTGCTTGAAGGTAGCGTAGTCCGTTGACGAATTATTCGTTAGGCTTAAACCAGGCAAGTTTTTCCTGCAACGAAACCACAGAGCCGACAATAATCAGGGTCGGAGCTTGTATTTCTTGGTCTTTAATTACGTCAGTCATTGTGCTGAGAGTGCCGGTAAATACTCTTTGATTTTGAGTGGTGCCTTGTTGAACTAAGGCGATTGGCATTTCAGGGCTTACTCCATATTTAATAAGTTGTTCGCAAATCACCGGTAACCCCATTAGCCCCATGTAAATGACCACAGTCTGATGGGGCGTAGCCAGTAGTTCCCAATTCAGGTTAACCGAGCCATCTTTTAAATGCCCGGTAACGAACAAACACGATTGCGCGTGATCACGGTGGGTAAGCGGGATTCCAGCATAGGTCGTACAACCGCTTGCTGCGGTCACACCAGGCACTACTTGAAAAGGTACTTGGTTCTCCGCTAGTAATTCTATTTCTTCGCCCCCGCGACCAAAAATAAATGGGTCTCCGCCTTTGAGCCTCACCACATTTTTTCCACTTTTAGCCAGGTCTAACAACAGTTGATTTATCTCGCCTTGCGGCACGGCGTGGTCGGCACGTTTTTTACCAACGTAGATTCTGTCGGCATCGCGTCGTGTGAGGTTGAGAATTTCCTTACTTACCAGTCTGTCGTGCAGTACCACATCGGCTTGTTGCATGAGTCGCAAAGCTCTGAAGGTAAGTAAGTCAGGATCACCGGGGCCTGCGCCAATCAGCCAAACTTCGCCCATATCTTTTGAACTGTGCGCCGCGCTGGCTATTTCATCGGCTAGTGCCGCTTGTCCTTCTTTGTTACGCCCGGAGAAAAATAATTCTGCCACTGGGCCTTGCGTAATGCGATCCCAAAACAGTCTGCGGTTTCTTTCATCGGGCAACACACTCTTAAGCTGGTCGCGGTAAGACGCCATGGCTTGTGCAAGTTTCCCGTAAGAGTTGGGTATCAATGCTTCGATCTTCGCACGTAAAAGCCTGGCTAATACAGGCGCGCCGCCGCCAGTAGAAATGGCGATCAAGACCGGCGAACGATCAACAATAGAGGGGGTAATGAAGCTGCAAAGCTCAGGCTCATCAACGACATTGACCGGTATGTTTTTTTGTTGGGCCAAAACACTAATGCGTTGGTTTACTTCCGGTGCATTGGTTGCGGCTGTGATCAACCTGTATCCGTCTATGTCAGAGTCTTCAAATTCTCGTTGGTGGTGGTCGACTTTAGCGCCAAATTCAGACTGCAGATCAGCGCACATATCGGGAGCAATCACGGTAATGTTTGCCCCGGCCGAGATCATCAATCGAATTTTACGAAGCGCGACGGGGCCTGCTCCTACAACCAAACATCGCTGGTTGTGCAAGTTCATAAATATAGGGTAATTTTGCATATCGATATTTTAGCTTACTCGGCGTTGTTTGTGGCATCATCAGCCCAAAGTAGATTCTAAAAAAGCAAACAAATGACCGAGCAGAGCGTACCAGACCCCTTAACAAAAACAAGCTTGGCGCAAGAGCAGATGCGCAGCGCGATACAGAATATTGCAGTTGGGCCGGATCGTGGACGCGATATATCGCAAGAGGCGGCTCAAAGCGTTATGCAAAGCGTTTTAGAGGGTGGCGTCGACGAAGTGCAGACCGCTATTTTTCTTATCGCACTGCGCATGAAGCGCGAGAGCATGAGCGAATTTTTAGGATTGTTTGCGGCACTGCAAAATATCGTGGTGTCAGCACAGTCGCGGCATAATGAGGTGGTGACGCTGGCTGACCCATTTGACGGTTACCTGCGTAACGCCACTATTACCCCCTTTATGGCGGCGGTGCTCGCAGCCAATGGCTTGAATGTTGTTATGCACGGCGTATCGTCGGTCGGCCCGAAACACGGAGTAACGGCTTCCAAGGTCTATAAATTAGGCGGCGCGCAGGTCGATCTCAGTGTTGCAGATGCCGTTGCTCAATTAAACGACTGCGGTTGGTGTTATGTTGATCAAAGAGAATACGCACCGTCCTTGTACAGCTTGCGAGACTTGCGTGATCGAATCGTTAAGCGCACGGCATTAACAACTTTAGAGCGCATGTTAATGCCCATTACCGGTCGTAATTCCACTAAACTGGTTTTAGGTTACGTGCATAAAGCCTACCCCGAGATTTACAGCAAGGTAGCCTTTGCCGGAGGCTTTGATTCGGTTCTGTTGCTTAAAGGCGTGGAAGGGGGGCTGGCACCAGCACTCAATAAACCGTTGCGTCGTTTTGTGTTCAATGAAAATCTACCTAGCGATGTTGATGCCTCTAAACAAGTACTAGAAACACCGTTTAGCGAGTCGGCAAAGTCGGCGGCGCAAGCGATGAAGGTTGATCAAGACAGCGTTGAACAATGTTTAGATCAGGGAGTTGCTACCTTGGGTGGCCAACAAGGTGTCGCCAGAGATTCTTTAGTTTTGGCCTGCGCGCAAATTTTGAATGCTCAGCAAAAAACACTTAGCATGGCTGGCGCTGTTGAAAAAGTAGAAGCCTGCTTAGATAATGGATCGGCGCTGGAACGTTTTAAATCAGTAACTGAATGGCGCAAATAACTCAAATTTAGGAAATCCCCATGTCTAAAACAAATACCCGTTTGAAGTCTGAATTGCCCGATACGCCCCAAGTAAAGGAAGCGATGGAATTTTTAACCAGTATTGTTGGCTCCGCTTGTCAATTTAAGGCATCGGATATACATATTCGCGCAGACCATCAAATCATGATGCGGCTTGACGGGCGTATACGGCAAGTAAAAGGGTCGCCGTCGATGAGCGACGAGATGATTGAACGCCTGATTTACCCCTTGATGTCAGACTATCACCTAGGTCTTTTTCGTGACGAAAACCAGGTCGACTTATCGCTTAGCGACAATGACGGCCATCGTGTGCGGGTCAATATGTTTCGCCAGTTGGGGCGTTTGGCGGTGGTAATGCGGGTGATTGAAAACCACATTCCCACTCCTGAAGACTTAAACCTGCCGCAGCAGGTGAGGGCTATTTCGCAAATGCGTCAAGGCTTGATTATATTTTCCGGTGCAACGGGGTCGGGTAAGTCCACCTCGATGGCTTCATTGTTGAACGAAGTCAATAAGGAGCGATATCAGCATATTTTGACCATTGAAGACCCGGTGGAATATATTTTTACCGAGCAACGTTGTGTTATTTCTCAACGACAAATTGGCATTGACGTTCCTGATTTTGATCGGGCGATGAAAGCTGCGATGCGAGAAGATCCTGATATTATTTTGATGGGTGAAATGCGCGACCCAGAGAGTATTGAAATTGCTCTCACTGCCGCTGAAACTGGACATTTGGTGTTCAGTACTCTGCATGCGCCAAATTCAGCCGATGCGATTACGCGTATGGTCTCAAGTTTTGAAGGCGACGAACAAGCCACCATTCGAGCTAAGTTATCGCAAAACTTACGCGCAATCGTCACTCAACGTTTGCTGCCGAAAAAAGAAGGTTCGGGCAGAACCGTCGCCTGCGAAGTGTTGACGGTTACTTCATTGGCCAGAGAGTTGATCATTGACTCTGGGCGGATTAAAGAAATTAAAGATCTGATTAAAGGCGGCGACAAAGTTGAAGGCATGCTTGGCTTTGATGAACACTTGGTAGAACTGGTTAGAAGTGATCAAGTTACAGAAGAAGTCGCATTGAATCACGCTACCAGTGCCACCGACTTAGCGTTAAAACTGAAAGGCTTTTAATGCAACTCGTCATTGGCAATAAAAATTACAGCAGCTGGTCGTTACGGCCTTGGTTATTGTTAGCGGGTTTTGATGTCGAGTTCGATGAACAGTGGGTATCACTGCAACAGCCTAAGCTTACAGAGCGGTTGCTGGCTATCTCTGGCTCGGCACGTGTGCCGGTGCTTAATGATGGGGCAATCTGTGTTTGGGACTCGCTGGCTATTTGTGAGTACATTAATGAAACGTACTTAGCTAACGCCGGCCTTCCGAGTGACGCAGAAGACAGAGCTGTATCGCGTGCGATTTCAGCCGAAATGCACGCTGGGTTTGGCGAACTTCGAAATGAAATGCCCATGAATATTCGTGCCTCGCGTAGCATTGATATGAGCGAGCAGTGTGTTAAGGATATCGCACGGGTCGACGAAATCTGGAGCTCTTATGCACGTGCAGACGAAGCAGGACAACTGCGAATGTTTGGCCAGTTTGGCATTGCCGACTGTATGTTCGCGCCGGTAGTCATGCGCTTTGCAACTTACCAGCCGGTATTATCTGAGGCGGCCAGCAATTATATGCAAGCTATGCTGAGCCACCCGTCGTTGCAACGCTGGGTTAACGACGCTTTGCAAGAAACGGAAATAGTGACGGACGACGAAGCTGGCGTAGACCGGGATTAGAACCGAGAAAAAAATCATTTTCAAAGCGCAAGTAATTCGTATTCAACCAACTCCTATTCAACCAACGCCTGTTCAATTAGCTCCTATTCAACCAACTCCGGCTTTAGAAACCCACACGTGAGTATCAAAATGCAATTATCAGTTTTGGACCAATCCTATTCACGGTCTGCGAATCACGCTTCTCAGGCGCTGCACGAAACCATTGAAATGGCAAAATGGTGTGAGCAACTGGGCTACAAACGGTTTTGGGTGTCTGAACATCATGCGTTTTCAAGTGTTGCTGGCAGTGCTCCTGAAGTGTTGTTGGCCGCACTAGGCGCGGCCACTAAAGAGATTCGATTGGGTTCCGGCGGCATAATGCTGCCGCATTACAGTGCCTATAAAGTTGCCGAAGTGTTTTCCCTGTTAGCTAATTTGTACCCGGGGCGAATTGATTTAGGCGTAGGCCGAGCGCCGGGCGCTGACATGGCAACCGCGGTTGCTTTAGCCACTGACGGTCGGCCCAAATTTGAACGCTTTCCAAGTTTGGTGTCTGAGTTAGACCAATTCCTCAATGCCGATGTCACTAGCCCGCTGGTCAGCCCTAAGCCGCCTAGAGATCTACCAATATGGATACTCGGCACTAGCCCAGATAGTGCGGTTTTGGCCGCCGAGCAAGGCCTACCTTACAACCTAGGTTTGTTTATTAATCCACAAGCACCAGCACAGCTGATTGGGCACTATAAAAATGCGTTTCAAGCTGGTGCCTCCAAAACAATGTCTAAAACGACGTCTCAAACAAAGGCTGAGGCTAAAGCTCAGGCAATTATCACGATTGGCGTATTCTGTGCTGATACCTATGAGCAAGCCGATATTCAACGGCACTGTTTTGATGTGAACTTTTTTAGATTTGTTACTGGTCAACGTACCAATGACAGTGGTCGATTGTTATCACCAGAAGAAGCGCAAGAATTCCCAATGTCACCACATCTGCAAAGCTTTATAGTGCAACGCAATGAAAATCGAGCCGTTGGTACGCCGGATCAAGTAAGAAAAGAAGTTCTGGATATTGCTGGGCGCTACCAGGCCGACGAAGTCATGGCCGTTACCAATATGTACGATTTTGAAGATCGAAAAAGATCCTTCGAATTGCTAAGAACTGTGTTTGATGATTAGGTGATTTCGCCTTTAGCGACTAGCAGCTTCGTTGACTTATCAATAGTAAAAATAGTAAAGGCAATGATGGATAAATTTATTCGACTCTCACGTGACTCTAAAGGTGGTGTCGCTACCTATGGCAACGCTGATAGGTACGAGACCATTGACCTATTGCGAGGGCTAGCCATTTTGCTTGTGGTGATCAGGCATGTTCAACTGAGAATACCTTTCGAGAAATCCGATTTATTGATCAGCGTACCAGAGCAGCTTCTAAGCCTCGTCTTTATGAGTGGCAATGAAGGTGTTCGAATCTTTTTCGTAATCTCGGGTTTTCTTATTACCATGAATTGTCTGAATCGGTATTCAGAACTTAAAAATGTGAATGTGAGAAATTTCTATGTGTCTCGATTCGCAAGAATAGCGCCATGTCTCATCGCTTTACTCCTTGTATTAACCTTGCTGGATTACATTGGAGCGAAGGGCTACATTATTAACTCAAAATTCAGTTATTTTGAAACGGTGTTTTCAGCATTAACCTTCCATTTGAATTGGCTTGAAGGGCAAAAAGGGTATCTGCCTCCTGCATGGGATGTACTCTGGTCTTTGAGTGTCGAAGAGGTTTTCTATATTGCCTTTCCTATCGTTTGCCTTTGTTGCCGAAACAAAAATGTGATCTGTGCCGTACTGGTTATTTTAATTTTGATTGGGCCGCTCAATAGGCTCGCATTAGAAGGCAATAAAATATGGCAATCTAAAGCATACCTTTCCTGTATGGATTCAATTTCAATAGGCTGTTTGTTCGCCGTGATTAGCCATAATAAGGTGCTATCCACTTTGAGCGTTCACTGCTTTTCAATTGTGGGTGCCATCTTAGTCGTATTCATACTCATGGTGAAGAGAGACCCATCTTTTGGTGCTCTAGCTGAGCTTTATCTATTCAAAACCATACTCTCTTTTGGTGTCGGTTTAATGCTGGTTGCGTCAGTAAGGCAAAACTTGCTGCCTTGGCTCAGCAGGCTGTTATCACCTTTGGCCTTATATGGTCGACTTAGCTACGAAGTCTATTTGACTCATGTGTTCGTGGTCTTAGCTGGCGTGAGGCTTTATAAAATGTATGACGTAGATTTGAATGATTCTTTTAGTTTTTTATTCGGCATTATTCTGATATCAGCTCTTTTAGGTTATCTGGTGGAACGTTTTTTTTCTAAACCGATGAACGCAAGGATTAGAGCAAAATACACCTCTTAAAGACCTTAGCTAAAGAAGCACGTTAGAGTGCATCGATCAAGTAGCGCGCTATGTCCTGATTAGAAGCAAAGAGTATCCCGTCATGGTTCATGAATGTTGATCCTGGACGATTAAGTGACAGCGGTTTTCCATGAATATCGCTGGCCCACGCTCCGGCTTGATTCGCTATACAGGCCGTCGCGGCGAAATCCCAGATACTGCCGCCGCCATCTTCTTGCTTAGGCAATTTAAGGTAGCAGGCATGATTCGAATCTATTACGTGATAGGCGTTTTTGACAGCACCGTTACCATAGATAAAACTTAGGTCATCTAGGTTTAAAAGCTGCGCACATTGTTCTAAGGCGCTAACGGCCGCTTGGTATTTTGCGTGAGATTTAAAGCTGGCATCTGCATACACTTCTAACGATTCTGAAGTGGATTTAACCCGGCTGAATGGCGCCATATTTCGATAGCAAGCTTGCCCATCTATTCCGTGCATTAGAACTTGGTTTGCGGGGTCGTAGACAATGCCGATGATGGGCCTTCCTGATTGCTCTACCAGCGCGATAGACACCGCATAACCAGCATGGCCTTGGGTAAAGGGTAGGGTGCCGTCGAGCGGGTCTACACACCAGAAAAAGGGCTTTTCAAAGCGCTGCTCAGTATTGTTGTCGGCGCTCATAGCCGACTCTTCACCAACAAAGGCGATATCAAACTTTTGTGAGATTGATTGCAAGTGATGGCGAATGATTTCCTCACTGCGAAGGTCCACCTGAGTAACAAGCTGTGATGCCTGGCTGCTGCCACTGTCTTTAAATACGGCTTCTAGATGCCGGCGGTCGTAGCTTTCTATCCATTGGCCGGCTTCTCGTGCAGCCTCAATCGCCGTATTGCACAAGTCTTGCAGATGTTTTGGAGAAAGCGCAATTTTCATGATTATATAGAGCTAATGTCCTCGGCTGTGATTATTAAACAGCTCAAGGCTATTAATAAAAGGCGGCTCAAGGCAATTAATAAAGAACGGCTCAAGGCTGTTAGTAAAGAGCAGCTCAAGGCTGTTAGTAAAGAGCAGCTCAAGGCTGAAGATTCTTTATAACTTCGGCGGTGACCTTTTCGCTGTAGCTGTTAATTTTCCAGTGCCCCGGGCTCCACCCTTTGATAAAACGATGAAAGTCAGCCCATGCGACTCGATATAGGTCACGCCATTCTGTTTCTAAATCGGCGGTATCTATATCATGACCTTGGTCTATCACTTTGTCGCTTAGAATAGAAAAATAGTAGTCCAAAAGTTGGCTTTCCATCGCTTCGCACTCGTCTTCATACAAACAGCTGCCGATGAAATAGGCCAGATCTTTCATGCCACAGCCGCGCCCAATATACTGAAAGTCGACGGCCGCGACTTTGGATGAAGCATTGGATGCTGAGTTGTTTTCTTGAAAGCAAAAATTAGCTAATTTAGCATCGCCATGGACTAAGGTTTGATAGCGACATTGCTTTAGCATTTGGTCGATAAGCGGCGCGGATTGGCGCAGAGCCGTATCATTTAAAGCCGCCAGTTCGTCTGGGCGCGTATCAAGGTGCCAATAGGTTCCGCAATCCCAAAGGCCCTCTGCTGAACTGTTTAAAAACGTCGCGTGAAAGCTCGCTAGCCAATCTAGGCATGCGTAAATGTCGTGAATTTCGACGCTGTCTTTTCTTGCACTAAAGCCAGCCACATCAAGATCGCTTAGCACCAAAACCGTTTCATTTACTTCGGTATGTACGGCAAGGCAGGTTGGTACCAAACAATCGCCCGCACATTGCGCCGCGTAGCGCTGATACCAATTGGCTTCAACTTGATAAGAACGTATTTTTCGCTGATGTGATAAGTCGGTATTCCATCCGCGAGGGTGACTGCTGGCATCTGGGCCGTTTATTTGCTCTGGCAGCTTGATGTGTTTGAGTACCACTGATGCCTGATCGCCGCCACTCAGCTTGAGACGTATAATTTGGCCATAGCCACTCCATAAGGATTGAATGACGGTTGAGCCTTCAATGGCCTGAGCGCCGGTGGCCGATAATACTATGTTGGCTATGGCCGCTTGCATGACTCTACTTATCTAGCTTAAGAGGCCTTACCTCAAAAATTAAATAGCGCGCACCAACTCAAGCACTGCATCCACATGGCCTTTGACTTTTACTTTGCGAATCTCGTGGAGTAGAACGCCCTTGTCATTAAACACAAACGTGCTGCGTTCAATGCCCATGAATTTTCGCCCATACATGTTTTTTTCTTTGATAACGCCCATTGCATTACACAGCACTTCTTCTGGGTCTGAGATCAGATCAAAGTTAAATTCTTGCTTGGTTATAAAGTTGTTGTGAGATCGAATGCTCTCGCGCGAGCAACCCAGTATCTCGGTATTGGCAGCGGCAAATTCATCGTATAGGTCTCGAAAGTTCTGGCCCTGCGTGGTGCAACCCGGAGTGCTGTCTTTCGGATAAAAATACAGCACAAGGTTTTTGCCGCCTAAGTCTTTGCGCAACGATAGGTTTTCGTTTTTGGTGGTCGCGACCACTAGGTCGGGTATTTTGTCGCCAATTTCAATGCTCATAGTATTTTGTGTTTAAGTTGGTAGAACGTGGTTTATCGAAGAGCCTCGGTTGTGAATTTAATACACAGAGGCATATCTTGCTAGTCAATAATTTGCCATTGCTGTTGTTTTGCATGCGCCCGCAGACGGTCATCGGGGGTGACGGCAATGGCTGTTTCGACCAGCTCCATCAGGGGTAGGTCGTTGATCGAGTCGCTGTAAAAGGTACTGCCGCTGAATGATGATTCGTTTGGCTCTGTCGTATTTTCGCTAAGCCACTGTTTCAGGCGAGTTATTTTGCCCGCTTGAAAACACGGAGTGCCCGATACTTTACCCGTGTATTTGCCATTCTTGAATTCGGCCGTAGTGGCAATTAAGTTTTTGACGCCTAAGCGTTGCGCAATGGGGCCTGTCACGAAGTCATTGGTCGCGGTAATGATAATAATTTCGTCGCCAGCAGAGCGATGCTTGTCCAGTAAAGAGGCTTTGCCATTAAGTATCATGGGCTCGATAATTTCGTTTAAATACGTGGCCCGCCACTCTTTAAGTTTGGCGAGAGGGGTCTCGGCTAGAACTTTAAATTGGAATTCACAAAACTCGAATATATCGAGTTTTCCATCCACGTATTGTTGGTAAAAGTAATCTTGTTGCTGCTTCTGCTCTACCGGGTCAACGGCGCCTATTTGAGCAAGGTACATTCCCCAGCCATGATCGCTGTCGCCATTTAATAGAGTATTGTCTAGATCAAAAAGAGCGAGTGCCACGTGTTTATCCTCTGTCTTCATTTTTGGGTGCCGTTAATAACGGCGTATAACTGTTTTACTCAGCCGAACCTTGAAAAGTGTTGTGCTGAAGCGTGATTAAAAAGTGTTGGTGAAATGTTAGTTCGAAAGCTGCTTTGAAGATTGGCCTAAGCTTACAGGAAACTAATGCAAATCCCGTGCACTTCTGATTATAATGCGAAAAGGTTACAAGATTGCGCAGTATTACTCGGCTATATGATTAGTTTCGACCCCATTTTCACCAATGATGGCTATCGGCCAAATGTTGGTATCATCATTTGTAACCGCAAAGGGGAAGTGTTTTGGGCGCGCCGAATTAATGATGACGGCTGGCAGTTTCCACAAGGCGGTGTTGGTCGAAATGAAGGTTTGATCGACGCTATGTATCGTGAGCTTGAGGAGGAGACCGGGCTGGCCAGCGATCAAGTCAAGATAGTGGCGCATACCAAGCAGTGGTTAACGTACGACTTACCCCCACGTTTATTACGAAATCAACGTCGTCGCTCGCCTACCGGCACGAGATCAGGGCGCGGGGGCAAAAACTCAAAAAATTCTAATGGCGCAAAAGACTCTGAAAAGCGCGTGAGTTTTAAGGGCCAAAAGCAGGTTTGGTTTCTCGTTGAGCTGATTGGTGATGATTCTATGGTTGATTTGAAAGCAGGCCCAGAACAACCTGAGTTTGACGACTGGCGTTGGGTTGATCGCGAGCACGCTATCAGCAATATCGTTGATTTCAAACGCGTTGTTTACCAACAAGCGATGAACGAATTAGAACCGTTTTTGCCAAACGGCTAGCACACTATGAGTCAATCAAAATTTCAAATTAACGGCCTTGGCAAGGCAGCATTGGCCATTGTTTTGTTAGCAGGATTAGGCAACGGCGGCCTTGCTGTTAGCCAAGACGCGAATTTGTCTAGTAGCATCACAAGTTTTAGCGATCTCTCTAAAGCGACGAATTTACTGAGCCGACAGCAAGTCGCTGAAGCTGTGACTTCCCACGCTATTCAAAGCCGTTTTCCAAATAAAGTTACTTTTTCAGGAAGTAATGGCCAAGACATCAAAGGTTATGTCGACTACACCTTCAATCAGTCGGTGCACGACAACTTAGCAAAAGTGTATTTGCGTTACCAACCTGACTATGCGTGTTTTGTTGCGTTGGATGCCGAGACAGGCGCTATTCTGAATCTAAGCAGTTTCGTAAAGGGCGATGAAGAGTGGGACAACCTTGTTATGCGAGCCGATTACCCAGCTGCGTCTGTATTCAAGATGATTACCGCCGCCGCAAGCCTAGACAGCGGCAAGTTAAAAACCGATTCAATTATTCCGTTTAACGGTAAATCTACGTCGCTCTATAAAAGCCAAGTTTTACGTCACAAAGATAATAAGTGGACACGAACACCGACGCTAAAAGAGTCTTTTGCCAAATCCATTAACCCCGTGTTTGCTCAGATTGGGGTATTTAAATTAGGCAAAGATAGTTTAATGGACTATTCAATGCGCTTTGGCTTTGATAAACCAATGCTCACCGATTTTCAGATTCCTGAAAGCCGAATCAATCTTGATTTTAGTGATCAATGGCAAATCGCCGAGGCGGCGTCGGGTTACACCAAAGACATAAAACTTAGCCCAATACACGCCGCGCAGCTAGCCGCGATTGTGGCCAACGACGGTAAAATGGTGACGCCCTATATGGTTGAATCTGTGACTGGTGCCGCAGGGCAAACACTGTATAAAAATCGACGGGTACCTAATTCTCAACAAGTCATTAAATCATCGTCGGCGCAATCAATGCGCGCCATGATGCGCGAAACCGCGCGAATAGGCTCTGCACGTAAGTCTTTCTCTGGATTGAATCGCTATAAAGTATATCGGGGCATGGAAATTGGCGGTAAAACCGGCTCACTTACCGGGTATTCGCCGCGCGGACGTCACGATTGGTTTGTTGGCTATGCGGAGAAAAATGGCCGCAAAGTTGCCTATGCATCGCTGATTGTAAATAAAGAAAAATGGTATGTGCGCAGTGCTTATGTTGCGCGACAATTTATATACCACTACTTCACTGAACAAGATATGTTGGCGTCAGCCACGCTCGATGAGCCGACGGATGCGGCGGTAGAAAACTAGGCTCTCTCTGTACTTTATTCGCGGGCGGCCGTTGATGTGCCCCTAATCAGTAAGCTTGATTTGGTCTAGGTTCGTATTCTATTGAGTAATTCAGTGGTGGATCGCTCAAATTTAAAGTCTATAGAGTGCACGGTCCCACCGTTGGCAGATACGATGTCACCACCCACAATATCAACGATTTCCCAATCTCCGCCTTTAACTAAATGGTCTGGCATAACCTGTTTGATAATATTGTAGGGCGTGTCTTCATCGAAACTAATCACGGCGTCGATGCATTGCAAGCTGGCCAGCACAGCCATGCGATCCTCAAGGTTGTTGATTGGCCTATCATCGCCTTTGCCTTGCCTTTTGACCGATGCGTCTGAATTTGCAGCCACGATCATCGAAGCACCCAAATTGCGCGCTTGTTCTAGGTAGGTGGCGTGGCCTCTATGAAGAATGTCGAAGCAGCCATTAGTGAAAACCAAAGGGCGAGGCAGGGCTTCAATCGCTTTGCGAACGGCTTCAGCCGATGAGTCAGCTGGGATAATTTTAGATTGATGATTCAGCGTCATTGCCTGTCTCAAATTGGGGCTCTTGTTCTAGTTCTGTCTTTTGCTTTGGCGCGGCCTTGTTTTTATATTCGAACACACGAATCACGCGCTTTACGCCACGCACAGTGCTGGCATGCTCCGTGGCTTTGTTGGCCTCTTCATGGGTGACGATGCCCATTAGGTAAACGTTGCCTCGGGTGGTCACAATTTTCACTCGATTAGCATTTAACCCAGTTTTAAGAATTAGCTTACTTTTTACTTTACCGGAAATCCAAGTATCGTTTGTCCGTGAACTAAAGCTTGATTGTTCGCTGATGATCGTTTCATCCACTATTTGCCGAACGCCGTGTATGTTTTGAAACTTACTGAGTAAATCTTGCTTAATTTCTGGCGTGGAGATCTCGCCGGTCAGCAATAAAATGCCGTTCCATGATTGAGCTTTTACGTGCATGCGCCCGCGATACTCGTCCTTGTTCACATAAATATTTTTTGCCGAGTGTTCAATTACGCCATCATCAATATATTCGCCCACGCTTCGGCGGTCATGAATAATGTCGATAGTTGCGATCGCTGCGCCAGCCACCAGTGCCGTAACACAGCTGCTGAGTGTGATTATCAACAGAGCCGCTAATGCGCTGCTCTTGGCAATCTTGCCGAACTTTGCAAAAACGTTTTGGTGTCTATTAGGTTCTGCGGCCATAAGATTTTTTCTCATCATAGTGCTTGTTATAGTACTGCCTTTAAAAATACGTCGTTTTTTTAAAGGCTAAGCTAGCTGTATAAATATGATCGATTTTGAACCCAAATAGGTTGTTGATGCAATCTCTCTGTCTGTTTTGTCATATGGGGCTGGTGCATAGAGTTTAGAGTTGTGTGATCTCCTCTGCAATAAATTCAGATTCAAAAGGCATTTTGAATCCAGTTATATTCTGGATTCGTTAGTTGACCATCAACACAAACCACATCAAAGCGTGCTGGGCAGTCTTTGGTTTTGCGTTTAAGAAAATAGTGCTCTGCTGTTTTTCGAAGCTTTTCTTGCTTTCTAAAATCAATACTCTCTAACGCGCCGCCATAGTTGGTTGATTTTCGATGTCGTACTTCCACAAAGATCAAATAGTCTTGGTGTGCCATCACCAAGTCTATTTCACCAAGTTTGCAGCGATAGTTTTGCTCTATTAATTTAAGCCCTTGTTTTTGTAAGAACTTAGTTGCCAACTTTTCGGCGCGATTCCCGAGGATCCCAGGTTTGATCATTATAGCTTCCTTTGCTGTTTGAATTTTGCAGGCTGTTTTCATTAAAATCTTCGCCAAAAGGTACGTCACTTTCTAGCTCGATCTCTATTGGTGTTAGATTTAAGCCTTTACCATCAATGACTTGTAATTCACCTTCGACAAAACGTGCCCACGCTGCTCGATACAATACCTCACCGCTGTTGGCAATCTGAAGTTGCCCAGTGTTACCGCTGATCGCAATATCCGGGTTGTCGCGTAACACAGAATAACTGCTGGCCACTCGATAAGCATCCATGCCCGCTGCGTGCAGCATATTCAATTGGCCTGCGTAGGGCGACACATTTGCAGATCGTACAACCCATGGCATCACCGGAAATAGAGTTTGATCTAAATCGATATTATTAATTTTATCTTCAATGCCGTTGTAGATTGAAGAAGTGGAGTAAACAGGTAGCTGAGAGTTGGTGAAAAAGTTGATTTGCGGTCTTACAATACGCCCGCTTTTACTGTCAGAGGCCATGAACACAAAGTCGATATCGCCACGTTGGTAAGGTGAAAACTTCGGTTGAAAACCCAAGGTCTGGCTCAGTTGACGATGGCGCTGTTCGCTTTTGTGTATTCCGAACAGGTGTTTTAACTCTACGCTGTGGTCGAATTTTTGCGTAGAGTATTCTGTCGTGCTGTTGAGCTTGCCGCCTAAGGCTAGCCACTTTTGGGTGAAGCCGCGCACTGCTCGTTGGCTTTGTTGTGAGTTTGCCATCAGCACCCCAGCGCTGAGGTGACCGTCCAACCAAGCACGCTCGGCCACTCGTTGACCTTCAATTTCAGGGCTAAGGCTTAACCTAAGGTTACCGTTATTCAAGGGTTGGTCACCGCCGAGCATGAGCATAGGCACTTGCGTTGCTCGGCCGCTATTACGAGAGTATCCGCTATTCAGGTTCACTTCATTACTGTAAATTTTGCCAATTGGGCCGATGATGAAATCGGCGCCGGAACGCAATGCCGCTGCGTAATATTGACCAATTTGCAGGGGGTTATCGCCAATATCATAATAGCTAACATTCGGCCGATACGATGAATTGTTCAGCGCGTGCTCTCTATCTATCCCTGCTTTAACCGCTTCAGCGGCCTTGCGGTAACGTGAGCTCAACGGCAGCAGTACGTAGATTGATCGAGGAGAGTCGACATTCCAATCACTGCCTAATAGAGCTGAATTTGGCTCTGGCTCTTCTTCGCGCCATTGGTTAAATTGAGAAGGCGCTTGGGTTGATATACCGATTTTCCCTGACAAGCTTTGTTGCACGCGATTCCGAACTTGGGCATTGGTGCTTTGCGTGGAAATAGTTTCTTTTTGGCTTATTGGGATGGTGTCAATTACTTGCCAAATATAACGCGTGGTCTCGGCTTTGGCCGAGCCGTTTAGCGCGGACTCTCTGCGGATTAGCGCGGCCACAGCCATCTCATAGTTCCCCATTTTCTGGTAAGAAAAAGAACTGAGCAACAGTGCGTCTACTTGTTGTGCGCTTAACGGTTTCGTTGGCACCAATGTTTTGCTGGCATCGATATAGGTGCGTTCGCCTAACAATTCAGTTGGGCCGTCTTGAACATCTTCGGTCTTAACCAGTTCACTTTCGGTGATTTGATTTTGATCAAGCGGCTGTTCCAACACGTCTTGCAAGCCGCTTGCTAAGCCAGAGTCGTTAATTGACAGGTCGTTAGTTGATGCCTCGCTAACCAGAATCTCGCCAATTAATGAGTCGAGTCGAGTTAGGGCTTGTTGGTAATAACCTTCGGCGTAGTCGGCATAGGCTAAGACGATTAAAGAGCGATCATAATGTTGTTGGTCGGTGATGAGTTCGCCCATCGAGTTAACCAATTCCGCCGCATATTGAGGTTGGTTAGCCTGAACGTAATATTCGGCCGAGCTTAATGTGGACTCGACCTTAGCGTTCTGATCACCTTGCTGAGATGCTTGTTGTTGATAATACTGAGCGCGTGCCGCATTTTCGGTATCCACCGCCTGATTTTCTAGCTGAGGGCTTTCGGTTTCACTGCTGGTGGTGTTTTCTGGTACGTCAACGTCTTGTGGCTTTGTTAGCACATCTCTGGTCAGAACTTCAGCGGGCTCATACGTGGCGGTTGCACAACCTGCCAACCATACTAAACAGGATAGGGTGATCCCGACTCGAGAAGCGCGGTATTGCATTGATAAAGCTTGACGTAACGGTAATAGAGAGTGCATTTTGTTGTGTTTCCGATTATTCTGAGCGCCGAACTGCTCGAGACTTGTGGGCCAATCTTTCATTTTTTAAAAAGACCGAGTGCGCAGAGTCTCGCACATATAAACAAGTTGTGAGTATACCGAGTGCGCCACCCAGATAGCAAAGAA